>NZ_CP017754.1:1878850-2505133 GCF_001854325.1 Cupriavidus malaysiensis | reverse complement strand
GATGCGATGGGGGGACGGATCGCGGAAGGTTGTCCGGGTGTTGGAAGTCCCGGTCCCTGCAGTGGAGAAGGCGCTTAGGCAAATCCGGGCGCGGGATTCAAGGCTGTGGGGCGAGCGACCATGTGTCGCGAAGCAATCGGAAGTGGTTCCAAGAAAAGCCTCTAAGCTTCAGTCATACGAGACCGTACCGCAAACCGACACAGGTGGGCGAGATGAGTATTCTAAGGCGCTTGAGAGAACTCGGGAGAAGGAACTCGGCAAATTGGTACCGTAACTTCGGGATAAGGTACGCCCTGGTAGCTTGACTGGCCTGCGCCAGAAGGGTGAAGGGGTTGCAATAAACTGGTGGCTGCGACTGTTTAATAAAAACACAGCACTCTGCAAACACGAAAGTGGACGTATAGGGTGTGACGCCTGCCCGGTGCCGGAAGATTAAATGATGGGGTGCAAGCTCTTGATTGAAGTCCCGGTAAACGGCGGCCGTAACTATAACGGTCCTAAGGTAGCGAAATTCCTTGTCGGGTAAGTTCCGACCTGCACGAATGGCGTAACGATGGCCACACTGTCTCCTCCCGAGACTCAGCGAAGTTGAAGTGTTTGTGATGATGCAATCTCCCCGCGGCTAGACGGAAAGACCCCATGAACCTTTACTGTAGCTTTGCATTGGACTTTGAACCGATCTGTGTAGGATAGGTGGGAGGCTTTGAAACCGGGACGCTAGTTCCGGTGGAGCCGTCCTTGAAATACCACCCTGGTTTGTTTGAGGTTCTAACCTTGGCCCGTGAATCCGGGTCGGGGACAGTGCATGGTAGGCAGTTTGACTGGGGCGGTCTCCTCCCAAAGTGTAACGGAGGAGTTCGAAGGTACGCTTGGTACGGTCGGACATCGTACCTAAAGTGCAATGGCAAAAGCGTGCTTAACTGCGAGACCGACAAGTCGAGCAGGTGCGAAAGCAGGACATAGTGATCCGGTGGTTCTGTATGGAAGGGCCATCGCTCAACGGATAAAAGGTACTCTGGGGATAACAGGCTGATACCGCCCAAGAGTTCATATCGACGGCGGTGTTTGGCACCTCGATGTCGGCTCATCTCATCCTGGGGCTGTAGCCGGTCCCAAGGGTATGGCTGTTCGCCATTTAAAGAGGTACGTGAGCTGGGTTTAAAACGTCGTGAGACAGTTTGGTCCCTATCTGCCGTGGGCGTTGGAATCTTGACGGGGGCTGCTCCTAGTACGAGAGGACCGGAGTGGACGTACCGCTGGTGTACCTGTTGTCTCGCCAGAGGCATCGCAGGGTAGCTATGTACGGAAGAGATAACCGCTGAAAGCATCTAAGCGGGAAACTCGCCTGAAGATGAGGATTCCCTGGAGGCTTGACCTCCTTGAAGGGTCGTTCGAGACCAGGACGTTGATAGGCTGGGTGTGGAAGCGCAGTAATGCGTTAAGCTAACCAGTACTAATTGCCCGTAAGGCTTGATCCTATAACCAGTGTGTTTCACTGGTTGACGTATCGCGTGTGCCCAGGACGGTGCCGATACCTCACAACCAAGACTACATCCCTATTCGCTGCGACGGCTCAACCCCGGCGCAGCAACCCCTTATGCCTGGTGACCATAGCGAGTCGGAACCACCCCTTCCCATCCCGAACAGGACCGTGAAACGACTTTGCGCCGATGATAGTGCGGACTACCCGTGTGAAAGTAGGTCATCGCCAGGCTCTCCCTCCCGCAAAACCCCTCGACAGCAAACGCTGCGAGGGGTTTTGTCTTTGCAGCGGCCGGAATGCTCCATGCCGCCCATCCCCGTGCGCGACGGCGCGCCTCGAACGGGCGAGGGCGGCTAAGATACGGGCTCCCGGTGCCCGGTCGGGCCCGTTTCCTACGTTCCGCAGTGCAGACTCATGTCCGATTCACACGCCCCCAGCATCCCCTACGCCCTGGAGAATCCCTATCTCGAGTCCCTGGCAGTCGCGATTGTCGACTGGCAGCCTGACCTCGTCCGCCTGTCCTTCACCCCGCAGGCGAGCCATCTCAACAATACCGGCGTGGTGCAGGGCGGCATCCTGGCCACGCTGCTCGATGCGGCCGCCGGCTATGCCGGCCTGTTCCCGGAGAACGGACAGCGGCGCGCGGCGACCACGATCTCGCTGAACGTCAACTACGTCGCCTCGGCCCGGCTCGAGCCCATGCAGGTGGTGGGACGGCGCGTGGGCGGCGGGCGGCGGGTCTTCTTCTCCAATGCGGAACTGACGGACGGGCAGGGCACGCTGATCGCCACCGCCCAGGCTTCCTTCCGCCGCAAGGATCCGGTGACGGCCGCTTGATCCTGGCGCGTGTTCCGGTGCGGCCGCACCGGCGCATGTCATCGCTTCGTCCGCAATGGTGAAACAATCCGTCCGGATGGTATGATCGCGCGCTATGACCGAAGCCCACCGCAGAAAGAAGCAGCCGGACGTGCTGCGCCCGCAGTTGCTGCAGTCGGCCGCGCAACTGGCCCTGGAAGCCGGCCTGCGCGCCGTCACCCTGGATGCCGTCGCCTCCCGCGCCGGTGTCAGCAAGGGTGGCTTGCAGCACCATTTCCCCAGCAAGCAGGCCCTGTTGGACGCGCTCTTCGACGAGGCCGTCGACACCTTCAGCCAGGATGTGGCCACCGCCAGCGAGGCCGATGCCGAGCCCGCCGGCCGAGCCGCTCGGGCCTATATCCACGCCACCCTGCATGACGCGGCGCAGGCCGCCACGGCCAGCTATCTGCACCTGCTGCTGGCGCTGATGCTGACCGACGCCGACACCCGCGAGCGCTGGCTGCCGCGCATCGCCGAGATCACGCGCCCCGATCCCTTGCCGGACGCCCAGGCGGCGCAGCTGATGATCTGCCGGCTGGCGGCAGACGGGCTGTGGCTGTCGGACCTGCTCGGCAACCAGTCGATGCCGCCATCGCTGCGCGCCGAAGTGCTGCGCCAGCTCGACGGGATGACGCGGGGAGGGCAGCAATGAGCGCGACCCTGGAACTGGCGCGTGAGCCGGTGCGCGGGCCGGCGAGCGCAGGCCATGGCGGCGAGGCGCGCGCCGAAGCCCGCCTGGACGCGGCCATCGACGCCGGGCGCGAAGCCCTGCTGGGCCATCAGCAAGACGACGGACACTGGTGTTTCGAACTGGAATCCGATGCCACCATCACGGCCGAGTACATCCTGATGATGCACTTCGCCGATGAAATCGACACCGACCTGCAGGCACGCATGGCGGTCTACCTGCGCGCCATCCAGCGCCGTGACCGCCACGGCGGCTGGGACCAGTACCACGATGGCGCGCTCGACATTTCGTGCAGCGTCAAGGCCTATTTCGCCTTGAAGGCGGCCGGCGATGCCGCCGACGCGCCGCACATGGTGCAGGCGCGCGAGGCGATCCTCGCCGCCGGCGGGGCGGCGCGCGCCAACGTCTTCACGCGCATCCTGCTGGCCACCTTCGAGCAGGTGCCCTGGCGCGCCACTCCCTTCGTGCCGGTCGAGCTGATCCTGTTCCCCCGCTGGATGCCCGTGCACCTCGACAAGATGGCCTACTGGGCGCGCTCGACCCTGGTGCCGCTGACGGTGCTGTGCTCCATGCGGGCCAAGGCCGCCAATCCGCACCGTGTCAGCATCCGCGAGCTGTTCGTCACGCCGCCGGAGGAGGAGCGCCGCTATTTTTCGACCCAGGGGCTGGTGCGCAAGGCTTTCCTCGTGGTCGACCGGCTGGCCCGCTGCATCGAGCCGATGATCCCCGCCGGGCTGCGGCGGCGCGCCATCGAGCGCGCGCAGGCCTGGTGCGTCGAGCGCATGAACGGCGAGGACGGCCTCGGCGGCATTTTCCCGCCCATGGTGTACTGGTACGAGATGATGGTGCTGCTCGGCATCCCGAAGTCGGACCCGCGGCGCGCCACCTGCCTGGCGGCCATCCGCAAGCTGGTGGTGCACCGCCCCGACGGCATGGCCTATTGCCAGCCTTGCCTGTCGCCGGTATGGGATACCGCGTGGAGCATCATGGCCCTGCAGCACGCCGGCGGCGGCGAGCGTACCCGCGATGCCATCCAGCGCGCCTACGACTGGCTGGCGCAACGGCAGGTGCAGGACCTGCGCGGCGACTGGGCCGACCACGTCCCGGCCACGGTGCAGCCGGGCGGCTGGGCCTTCCAGTACGCCAACCCGTACTACCCGGACATCGACGACAGCGCGGTGGTCGCCGCCATGCTGGCGGTGCACGGCCGGCGCCTGGGCCAGCCCGAGCGCTATGCGCAACAGGTCGAGCGCGCGGTGGAGTGGATGGTCGGCCTGCAGTCGCGCAACGGTGGCTTCGGCGCCTTCGACGCCAACTGCGACCGGGAGTACCTGAACCGCATTCCCTTCGCCGACCACGGTGCCTTGCTGGACCCGCCCACCGAGGACGTGTCCGGCCGCGTGCTGCTGGCCCTCGGCCTGAGCGGGGAGCGCGCCCGCCATGCCGACGCGGTGGCGCGCTGCGTCGACTACCTGCGCCGGACCCAGCGCGCCGACGGATCCTGGTGGGGCCGCTGGGGCACCAACTACCTGTATGGCACCTGGAGCGTGCTGGCGGGCCTGGCCCTGGTTGGCGAGGACGTGCGCCAGCCCTATATCCGCAAGGCCGTGGACTGGCTGTTGCGCGTGCAGAACGCCGACGGCGGCTGGGGCGAGACCAACGACACCTACTTCGCCCCGCATCTGGCGGGGACCAACGGCGGCGAGAGCACGCCTAATTGCACGGCCTGGGCGCTGCTGGCCCTGTTCGCCGTGGGCGAGGCGCATGCGCCGGCCGCGCGGCGCGGCATCGATTACCTGCTCGGCTGCCAGCAGAAGGGCGGGCTGTGGTGGCACCCCTCGCACAACGCGCCGGGCTTCCCGCGCATCTACTACCTGAAGTACCACGGCTACACCGCCTACTTCCCGCTGTGGGCGCTGACGCGCTACCGGCAACTGGTGAAGCCTGCGCTGCCGCGCGCGGCGCACTGAGGCGCGCTGAGGCGACTTAGGGGGGCGGTACGGACTTGTCAGGGCCTGTACCGTCGGCGCAACGGTGTGGCGCCGGCGCCGCGCCGAAGCGGCTGGCTGCGGCAGAATAGGCGGGTACCGGCAGGGCCCGCCACCAGGGTTCGCCGGCGTGTCGTCGCCATTCCCCACCCTGGAGCCGCCGCCCACCATGCCTGCCTGCCCCCGCATCGCCCCAGCCACTTCCCGCCGCGCGCCGGCCCTCGCCGCGCTCGCCATGCTTGCCGTGCTCGTGCCCGCGGCGCAGGCGCAGAACATCCCGCTGGCGCCGGTCTCGCCGGCCGTGGAGAAGACCTACACCACCCTGAGCGCGGCGCCGCTGCTCAAGCAGGTGCTGGCGGACGTCAAGGCGGACGACGCGCGCACGTTGCGCGAATTGACCACCCTGACCGAGATCCCGGCGCCACCGTTCAAGGAGCACGCGCGTGCCGAGTATTTCCTGTCGCGCCTGAAGGCACTCGGGCTGGCCGATGCCCGCATCGACGCCGAAGGCAATGTGATCGGGGTGCGCAAGGGCGTCGGCAACGGCCCCAGGCTGCTGATCTCGGCCCATCTCGACACGGTCTTTCCCGCCGGCACGGACGTCACCGTCAAGCCGCGCGACGGCAGGCTCTATGCGCCCGGCATCTCGGATGACACGCGCGGCCTGGCCGTGCTGCTGTCCTGGCTCAAGGTGCTCAACGACAACCATGTCCGCACGGTGGGAGACCTGGTCTTCGTCGGCAACGTCGGCGAAGAAGAGCTGGGCAACCTGCGCGGCATGAAAGCGGTCTTCCGCGACTACCGCGACCTGGATGGCATGGTCGGTCTCGAGCCGGGCGAGGGCGGCCGCGTGCTGACGCTGGGCACCGGCAGCCACCGCTACGAGGTCACCTTCCGCGGCCCGGGCGGGCACAGCTTCGGTGCCTTCGGCCTGCCCAGCGCCATCCACGCGATGGGCCGCGCCATCGCCCGCATCGATGACGTGCGGCCGCCCGAGGATCCCAAGACCACCTTCACGGTCGGCACGGTCGGCGGCGGCACCTCGGTCAACGCCATCGCCGGCGACGCCCAGATGCGCATCGATATCCGCTCGAACGGCATGAACGCGCTGCTCGAGACCGAGAAGCAGATCATGGCCGCCATCGCGGCCGGCGTGGCCGACGAGAACCAGCGCTGGCAACCCGGCAAGGCCTCGGACCGGATCACCGTCCAGACGCGCCTGATCGGCGACCGCCCGGCCGGGCACACGCCCGCGGACGCCGTCATCGTGCAGGCGGCGGTGCGTGCCATCCAGGGCAGCGGAAAGTTCGAGCCGACCCTGCGCGGCGGCAGCACCGATGCCAACGTGCCGATGTCGCTCGGCATCCCTGCCATCATCCTCGGTAGCGGCGGCAAGAGCGGTGGCGCGCATTCGCGCGACGAGTGGTTCGACCCGGCCCGGGCCTGGGAAGGCGCGCAGGTCGCCCTGACCACCGTGTTGTCCCTGGTCGGCGTGGAAGGGGTGAGCGAACCGCTGCTGGCCCGTCGGGCGGCGCGCTGAACGTTTGGGGCGATGCCTGCGGGCACGCCCCTCCGCTGCAGCATCGCTGCATTGTCTTGCTCTTGCGCCTGGCCGGTTGAAGCGGTGCAAATGACAACAAAGGAAAATTCAATACGGGGGGCGGTGGCGCCGTAGCAGAATGGCGCACGGATGTGCCAGGCAGCCCTTGGGGCCGCCGGCGCTTCCGCACGGCCGGGCCTGGTGCGGCCGGCTGCCCGCCAATCCGCCAGGGCTGGCATCAGGGTGGATGGCGCCATCACGGAAAAGCCAAGAGGAGATCGACATGATCCTGCGACAACTGCCCATTGCCGGCCTGGTACTGGCCGCGGCATTGGCCTGTGCCAATGCGGGCGCGCAACAGCCGGCCGCACCCGCGGCGCCCGCGCCTGGTGCCGGCGCTCCACCGCCGCCCCAGCAACCGATGACGGCAAAGGAAGCCAAGGCAAAGTTCGCCGAACGTTTCAAGGCTGCCGATGCCAATCACGACGGCAAGCTGACGCGGGAAGAGGCCCAGGCCGGCATGCCGGATGTCTACGAGCATTTCGACCAGATCGACCGCAAGAAGCGTGGCTACGTCACCCGGCGCCAGATCGGCCAGTGGTGGGCGCTGCAAACCAAGGAGCAGGCCAAGCGGAAGGATCCTGGCAGCCTGAACTGAGGCTGTCGCCGGGGAGGGCGCGCCTGCGCGGAGCGCGGCGCCTTCCCGCGCCGGCGGCGCCCGTTGATGCCGCCAGAGGGGCTGCATCGCCTTTGAGCTTGCGTGATATCGCCGAGAACCTGCGGCATGAGCAGCGCAAGGTGATCCGATGCAACCTCTTGGATGCGAATAAGGCCATCCTCTACAAGGTCCAGTGGAGGGGCCCGTCGCCACCGAACATCAACCGCTGCGCGAAGTCGTTGAACAGCTCGCTCTTATTTGTCGCGGCATGAATCGTGTGGGAGCGCTATCTGCCTGCAACAGCGGTCGATTCATCGGGCTGCCAGCCACCGCCTAGCGCCTTGAATGCCGCGACGGCGGCCCGCGCCGATTCCGTTTGGGCCTGAGCTTGCGCGTCGGACGCGCGCAACAGGCTGTCATCCGCTTGCAGGACTTCGATCAAGCTGACGACGCCTTTCTGGTAGGCGGCGAACGAAGCGTTTCGCGCGCGGCCGAACGAATCCACGCCTTGCGCGAGCGTGACCGCCTGCTCCTCGCGCTTGACCAAAGCCGAGAAGGCGTCCTCCACGTCTTCCGTGGCGCGTAGCACGGCGAGCCGGTACGCGGCGAGCATTTCCGCTTCTTGTCCTTTGGCCTGAGCGATTTGTGCGTCGATACGGCCGAAGTCGAACAGGCGCCAGCGCAGGCCGAGGGCGCCGACGAATTGACTGGCCCCGCCGCCGAACAGACTGCCGGCGCCCACCGATGTGGCGCTGCCCAGCAGGCCACTGAACGAGAATTTCGGGTAGTACTCCGCAATGGCGACACCGATGCGCGCGTTGGAAGCCGCCAGGCGTCGCTCGGCAACGATGAGGTCAGGGCGTCGCCTCAGCAATTCGCCGGGCGATGCGCCGATCGCAATGCGAGGAGCAGCCGGGATGTCGCCGCCTTGTGCAAGCTCCTCCCGGTGGGTGCCCGGCAGCGAGCCGAGCATCACATCCAGCGCGTTCATCGCTGCATCGAGCCCGACCTCGATCGGTGGGATGGAAGCGCGAACCTGAGCGAGCGCGCCTTCGGCCTGCCGGACTTGAAGCTCGGCCGCGAGTCCCTTGCCATACAGCCGGTTGATGGTGGAGAGCAACTCCTCTTGCGTCTGCACCTGGTGGCGGGCCACCTTCAAGCGCGTCTGTAAGCCGCGGATGGTGATGTAGATATCGGCGGTCTGTGCGGCCACGGCCAGCCGTGTGGCAACTGCACCCGCCTGTGAGGCCTGGTAGTCGGCAAGCGCCGCCTCGCGGCCACGACGCAGGCCGCCGAATACATCCAACTCCCAGCTTGCATTGAGATCGGCCTCAAAAGCATTGCCGTAACGGTCGAAGCCCGGCCGAGCATTCAAGACGCGCCCCAAAGGGGTTTCAACGGACTGGTGCGCGCGCGCGGCCTGGCCTGCGACATTGCCGGAGGGCAGCAATGCGGCATTGGCAGCGCCAAGGCCCGCTCGGGCTTGCGTGACGCGGGCGAAGGCCTGTGCAAGGTCCAGGTTCTGCTCCAGTGCGAGTTGTACGAACCGCGTGAGCAGTGGGTCACTGAAGCCGGCCCACCATGCGGGCAGGTCGGCTGCGGTGTTGGCCACCCGCTGCTCGACCGCCGCCTGGCCCTGGAATCGCTCGGGAAGCGGCATATCGGGTTTCACATAGTCCGGGCCGACGGCGCACCCGGATGCCAGGCTAGCAACGCAGAGGGCGGCAAGGGAAAGCTTTGGCGACATGAGGGCGTCTTCCATCGAAATTTCTGTGACTATAGTACAAATTGGTCACTCGTTGTCCAATAATCGCGACTCGCGTAAGCTGGAGCCCATGAAGACCACCCCTTACCCCGTTTCCGCCCGCGGCCCGGCGGACCACGACGTGCGAGACCAGATCGTCGCGGCCGCCACCGAGCACTTCCGCCGCTACGGCTACGAGAAGACCGCCGTGTCCGATCTGGCCAAGGCCATCGGTTTTTCGAAGGCGTACATCTATAAGTTCTTCGAGTCCAAGCAGGCCATTGGCGAGATGATCTGCGCCAACTGCCTGCGCGAGATCGAGGCCGACGTGAAGGCCGCCATGGCGGAGGCCGACTCTCCGCCAGAGAGGCTGCGGCGTCTGTTCAAAGCCATGACCGAGGCCAGCCTTCGGCTGTTTTCCCACGACCGCAAGCTGTACGAGATCGCAGCCTCGGCAGCAACCGAGCGCTGGCAGGCCGTGCTCGCCTATGAAGAGCGCATCCAGACGTTGCTGCGCGATGTGCTGCAGGAGGGCCGGGAGAGCGGAGACTTCGAGCGCAAGACACCGTTGGACGAGGCGACCAAGGCGATCTACCTGGTCATGCGCCCGTACATGAATCCTTTGCTCTTGCAGCACAGCTTTGATTACACGGAAAGTGCGCCCGGACTGCTTTCCAGCCTCGTGCTTCGAAGTCTTTCCCCTTGAGGCGTTTTCTTTCTAAGTGACCATTGACTAAAACAGTCACTAGAACCAAAATGAAAGCCACGATCATCTCGTCGATGGGGCTTTCATGCTGTCGCGTCGCTTCGTTACCTCTACCGCTGTTCTTGCCGTTGTTCTTGCCGTTGTTCTTGCGTTACCGCTCGCACTGAGCGCTTGCGGCGCAAAGGCCCCTGCGGACCCGCGCACCGAGGCACCGCTGGTGCGTGCCACGGTCGTCCAGGCAGCGGGATCCGTCTCGCGTTCATTCACGGGCGTCGTCGCTGCCCGGGTGCAGAGCGACCTCGGCTTCCGTGTTTCTGGCAAGGTGCTGGAACGCCTTGTCGATGCGGGACAAACCGTTAAGCGCGGGCAGCCGCTCATGCGTATCGATCCGGTCGATCTGAAGCTCGCCGCGCATGCGCAGCAAGAAGCCGTGAGCGCTGCACGAGCGCGTGCGCAACAGACGGCGGAGGACGAGGCCCGTTACCGCGATTTGCGCGGAACCGGCGCCATCTCCGCTTCCGCCTATGACCAGGCAAAGGCCGCGGCGGACGCGGCCAAAGCCCAGTTGAGCGCGGCGCAAGCGCAGGCCGATGTGGCGCGTAACGCCAGCCGCTATGCAGAGCTGGTCGCGGATGGCGACGGCGTCGTGGTGGAAACGCTGGCCGAGCCCGGCCAGGTCGTGAACGCGGGGCAGACTGTTGTGCGCCTGGCCCACGCGGGCCGTCG
Organism: Cupriavidus malaysiensis; assembly: GCF_001854325.1. Lineage (NCBI taxonomy): Bacteria > Pseudomonadati > Pseudomonadota > Betaproteobacteria > Burkholderiales > Burkholderiaceae > Cupriavidus > Cupriavidus malaysiensis. Next base: position 2,494,745 of record NZ_CP017754.1, on the reverse strand, counting down.
CGAGGCGGTCATTCAGTTGCCGGAAACATTGCGGCCGGCGATCGGCTCTGTCGCACAAGCCGCAATATTCGGAAAAGACGGCACCAGCGTGCCGGCGCAACTGCGGCAGTTGTCGGACGCTGCAGATCGGCTTACCCGCACCTTCGAAGCGCGCTATGTGCTGAGCGGGGAACTGGCCAATGCGCCGCTGGGCGCCACGGTGACGATCCAGGTTGCCGATGCACTCACCACCGCCCAAGGCAATCTGCAGGTGCCGTTGGGTGCGCTGTTCGATGCAGGCAAGGGTTCGGGCGTGTGGGTGATCCAGGGGGATCCCGCCAAGGTGACGTGGCGATCCGTCACCATCGTCCGCCTGGGCGATGAAGGTGCCCGGGTGGCAGGCCAGGTCAAGCAGGGGGACCGGATCGTCGCGCTTGGTGCGCAGCTGCTGCGTGAGGGCCAGCAAGTCCGCCTGGCGGGCCAGGACGCCGGCACTGCCATCGCGGGGGTGCGTCCGTGAACCAAGGCCGCTTCAGCCGCTTCAACCTCTCCGCGCTCGCGGTGCGCGAGCGCGCCGTCACATTATTCCTTATCTGCCTGATCTCTCTGGCGGGGCTCATTTCCTTCTTCAAGCTGGGGCGCGCGGAGGACCCGGCGTTCACGGTCAAGGTGATGACGATCATCACCGCGTGGCCGGGCGCTACCGCGCAGGAGATGCAGGACCAGGTGGCCGAGAAGCTTGAAAAGCGCATGCAAGAATTGCGCTGGTACGACCGTACGGAAACGTACACACGGCCGGGCCTGGCATTCACCACGCTGACCCTGCTCGACAGCACGCCGCCATCGGAGGTTCAGGAGGAGTTCTATCAAGCGCGCAAGAAAGTCAGCGACGAGGTGGCCAACCTGCCGCCCGGCGTGATCGGGCCGATGGTCAACGACGAATATGCGGACGTGACGTTTGCGCTGTTTGCGCTGAAGGCGCAGGGTGAGCCGCAACGCGCTCTTGTCCGCGACGCGGAGACGCTGCGCCAGCGCTTGCTGCATGTGCCCGGCGTGAAGAAGGTCAACATCATCGGCGAGCAGTCGGAGCGCATCTACGTCGAGTTTTCGCATGACCGGCTGGCGACGCTGGGCGTGAGTCCGCAAGAGGTGTTTGCCGCGCTCAACAACCAGAATGCCCTCACGGCAGCCGGTTCGGTCGAGACGAAAGGGCCGCAGGTATTCGTTCGCCTGGATGGCGCGTTCGACGAACTGCAGAAGATCCGCGATACGCCGGTTGTATCGCAAGGCCGCACGTTGAAGCTGTCGGACATCGCCACAGTCAAGCGCGGTTATGAAGATCCGGCCACGTTCATGGTGCGCAATGGCGGTCAACCGGCCTTGCTGCTGGGCATCGTCATGCGCGAAGGCTGGAACGGGTTGGACCTGGGCAAGACGCTTGACAAGGAGGTCGGCGCCATCAACGCAGGTATGCCGCTCGGCATGAGCCTGACCAAGGTGACGGACCAGGCGGTCAACATCAGTGCTGCGGTCGATGAGTTCATGCTCAAGTTCTTCGCCGCGCTACTGGTGGTGATGCTGGTGAGTTTCGTCAGCATGGGCTGGCGTGCAGGCCTGGTGGTGGCTGCGGCTGTGCCGCTGACACTGGCGGTCGTCTTCGTGGTGATGGCCGCCACCGGCAGGAACTTCGACCGCATCACGCTCGGATCCTTGATCCTGGCGCTGGGCCTGCTGGTCGATGACGCCATCATCGCCATTGAAATGATGGTGGTGAAGATGGAAGAGGGCTACAGCCGTGTCGCCGCTTCGGCCTATGCGTGGAGCCATACTGCGGCGCCCATGCTATCGGGCTCGCTGGTGACCGCCGTCGGCTTCATGCCCAATGGCTTTGCGCGATCCACCGCCGGTGAATACACCAGCAACATGTTCTGGATCGTCGGCATTGCGTTGATCGCATCCTGGGTGGTCGCGGTGGTGTTCACGCCTTACCTGGGAGTGAAGATGCTGCCCGAATTCAGGAAGGTCGAAGGCGGCCATGATGCGATTTACGACACGCCCCGCTACAACCGCTTCCGTCGATTGCTCGGACGCGTGATTGCACGCAAATGGTTGGTCGCGGGTTCGGTGGTGGGCCTGTTCGCCTTGGCCATCGCGGGCATGGCGGTGGTCAAGAAACAGTTTTTCCCGATTTCGGATCGACCTGAAGTCCTGGTCGAGGTGCAGATGCCGTACGGCACGTCGATCCACCAGACCAGCATGGCCGCCGCAAAGCTGGAAGCCTGGCTCGCCAAACAGAAGGAAGCCAAGATCGTGACGGCTTATGTTGGCCAGGGTGCGCCCCGTTTCTATCTCGCGATGGGGCCGGAACTGCCCGATCCGTCGTTCGCCAAGATCGTGATCCGCACGAATAGCCAGGAAGAGCGCGACGCATTGAAGCAGCGCCTGCGCCAGGCCGTTGCCGATGGTCTTACCCCCGAGGCGCGCGTGCGTGTCACGCAACTGGTGTTTGGCCCGTATTCGCCGTTCCCGGTCGCTTACCGCGTGACCGGCCCGGACGTAGAGACCTTGCGCCGCATCGCGGCGGATGTCCGGCAGGTGATGGACGCCAGCCCGATGATGCGCACGGTCAACACTGACTGGGGGATGCGCGTCCCCACGCTGCACTTCACCTTGCAGCAGGACCGCCTACAGGCCGTTGGGCTGACCTCCAGCGCCGTTGCACAACAATTGCAGTTTCTGCTCAACGGCATTCCGGTGACGGCGGTGCGCGAGGACATCCGCACCGTCCAGGTGATCGCGCGCGCGGCCGGAGACGTCCGACTGGATCCGGCCAGGATTGGCGACCTGACGCTGGCTGGTGCCAACGGGCAGCGCATTCCACTCTCGCAGGTGGGCAAGATCGAGGTGCGCATGGAAGAGCCGATCGTCCGCCGGCGCGACCGCATGCCGACGATCACAGTCCGCGGCGACATTGCAGAGGACCTGCAGCCGCCCGATGTGTCGGCGGCCATCAGCAAGCAGCTTCAGCCGATCATCGAGAAACTGCCCAGCGGCTACCGCATCGAACAGGCGGGCTCTATCGAAGAATCGGGGAAGGCGACAAAGGCCATGCTGCCGCTTTTCCCGATCATGCTGGCCGTCACGTTGCTGATCCTAATCTTCCAGGTGCGTTCCATTCCGGCGATGGTGATGGTGTTCCTGACCAGCCCCCTCGGCTTGATTGGCGTGGTGCCAATGCTCATTCTGTTCGGGCAACCGTTCGGCATTAACGCCCTGGTGGGTTTGATTGCGTTGTCGGGCATCTTGATGCGCAACACGTTGATCCTGATCGGGCAGATCCAGCACAACAAAGACGAAGGGTTGGACCCGTTCAGGGCAGTGGTGGAAGCCACAGTTCAGCGTGCGCGGCCGGTGATACTGACGGCGTTGGCCGCCATCCTGGCCTTCATTCCGCTGACGCATTCGGTGTTCTGGGGGGCGCTGGCTTACACGCTCATCGGCGGGACGTTTGCCGGAACGATCCTGACCCTGGGATTCCTGCCGGCGATGTACGCCATCTGGTTCAGGATCCGGCCCACGAGCACAGCCGATGCTCGGCACGAGCGGCAACAGGCGGCAGGGCTCGCGAGACAACCGGCAGCTGAGTCATCTTGAGTTGCGAGGCCATGTTTTCGTCACATGGCCTTGCTGAGCGATATTGCAGCCTGCACAACTGGTCATTGTTTTGCTCGAATGAGACGTCGAGGCAGGGCAAGGCGAAGGGGGGTGTCTTTCTATTGCTTTTCTATTGCTTTTCTATTGCCAAAGCGATGTAAGCGCGTTTCGCAATTCGCAAAATCGGAACTGGTAGCCGTTCTGCAACAGCAGTGTCGGGATGACCTCCGTGCTGCCTAGCAACAAGGCCGACTGTTCGCCAAGCGCCAGGTGGAACAACGCGGCGGGCAAGCGTAGGAGGACCGGCCGTCGCAGCACGCATGCTGCCGTCCGCACGAACTCGGCCTGGCTGCAGGCGCTGGGTGCGGTCAGGTTATAGACCGACGCCTCGCCGCCCCGGCCACCATGGCGGCACGCGATCCACTCGAGCGCACCGAGCACATCGGCGATGTGCACCCAACTCTGCATCTGCGTCCCGTTCCCGATCACCGCCCCCAGTCCCACCTGCAAGGCCCGACGCAAGGCCGGCAATGCGCCGCCGTGGCCCAGAACAATGCCAAGTCTCATGCAGACCGTGTCGACGCCCAGCGCGCAGGCCGCACGCGCTGCCACTTCCCACTGCTGGCACAGCCGGGCAGCGTAGTCGCTGCCCGGCGCGCTGGTCTCGTCGAGACGACCCGGCGCGGCGGCGCCATAGTAGCCGATTGCGGAAGCACTCACCATCAGCCGAGGGCGCTGCTGTCGTGTCGCCAGCCAGGCCACCAGTTGCTGTGTCAGGCCGATGCGGCTGTCTTCCAGCACGCGCTTGCGGCCCGCCGTCCAGCGCGGGCCCAGGATGGGGGCTCCGGCCAGGTTGATCACCACGTCGAAGACAGCGTCCGCCGGCAGCGCCTGCAGGCTGGCCGTAAGACGCGCGCCCGCAGGCAATCGCCGCGCCGCGCCGGCGGGTTGACGCGACAACACGGTGACGGCGTGGCCTCCCATCAGCAGGCGGGATACCAGTGCGCGCCCGATAAAGCCGCTGCCGCCGGTGACGAGGAAGCGCTGCGCAGCGGTTCCCGCATCGCATGCGGCCCGCGCACCTGGGGCAATCGAATAAGCGGTCATAGTCTGATCAAGTCGTGGTTACCCAGGAGGGTCGGCTTGCACAACACGCGATAAGCGTCCGCGTCAGACGCGGGGGCGAACCGGCGCGGCCCCTCCGTGCGGACGTGGTCGGTCTCATGGCCCGGCCGACCCAGCTGAAGCATCGGGCGCACGCCGGCGCTCATGCGCCACGACGAGCGTCGTTCTTGCGAGGTCCGGCGCATGAAGGCGTCCACGTCATCGAGCACTGGTGCCAAGGCGCGCAATGGTGCTGCAAGCGCTCCGACCATCAAAGCGTGGACCAGCGCATCGTGCTTCTCCTCGGACGATCTGCTTTGGGTGGGTGAAAACTATCTGGTAAATATTGCTACTGTGTAGTAACTTTACTTCCGAGATAGTATTCAGGCAACCGGTCATTGGGCCTCAAGTGCCACGACCACGCGCTTTGCAGGTCGGTCACGATGGCAGAAGTGCACAGAAATCCATGCGAGTCGCAAGCGAGTAACCGAAATCGTCACCTTCCTGTAGCTATGACACTGGCCACCCCGCTTCCCTTGGATCTCCGTCAAGTGCCCTCGGCTGGACGGTTGCTGCTGAACCTACTGCGACGCATCGTCGCTGGCAGCCTTGTGCTGGTGACCCCTCATGGCGAGAGTATTCGTCTCGGTGAGCCTGGGGCCTTGCCAAGTGCCGAACTGCATATCCACGACTGGCGTGCCTGCGCGCGTATTCTCGCCAGTGGCGATGTGGGGTTCGCCGAGGCGCTGCGGGAGCGTTGGGTCGACTGCCACGACCTGACCAGCTTGCTGCGGCTGGCCCTGGTCAACCGTGCCGCCCTGGATCCGGCCATCTTCGGCAGCGGGCTGGCGCGACTGTGGCTGCGCCTGCGTCACCTGCTGCGACGCAACAGCCGGGCCGGCAGCCGGCGCAATATCCAGGCCCACTACGATCTCGGCAACGCTTTTTACCGGCTCTGGCTGGACGCGGGGATGACCTATTCCAGCGCGCTGTTCGACGGTGACTTCAGCCTGTCCCTCGATCTCGCCCAGCAAGCCAAGTACCGCCGCATCTGGGAACGGGTGGGCGGGCGCGCCGGCATGCATGTGCTGGAGATCGGTTGCGGCTGGGGGGGCTTCATGGAATTGGCCGCCAATGAAGGTGCCTCGGTGCTCGGCATCACGCTCTCCGGGCAGCAGCACGACTTCGCGCGCGAGCGCCTGGCGGCATGGGCCGGGGCCGAGGTGGCGCTGCGCGACTATCGCGAGGTGTCGGGCGAGTACGATGCCATCGTCTCGATCGAAATGTTCGAAGCAGTCGGCGAGGCCTATTGGCCGGCCTATTTCGGCACGCTGCAGCGCTGCCTGCGCCTCGGCGGGCGCGCAATGGTGCAGTCGATCACCATCGATGAGGCGCAGTTCGAGCGCTACCGCGCCGGTTCTGACTTCATCCAGCAGTTCATCTTCCCGGGCGGAATGCTGCCGAGCCGCGAACGATTCGCCACCGCCGCGCAGCGGCATGGACTGCGCGTCGTCGAGCGCCACGATTTCGGGCGCGACTACGCCGAGACGCTGCGCCGCTGGCGCGCCAGGTTCGAGGCTGCGCAGGAACAGGTGCTGGCGCAGGGCTTCGACGAGGCCTTCCTGCGTATCTGGCGTCTCTACCTGTGCTACTGCGAAGCCGGCTTCGACGAGGGTCGCATCGGGGTGTCGCAATTCCTGCTGGAGCGCAGCTGACCATGGCGCCGGCAGACTTGCTAATGCTGGCAGCCGAAGGGCTTGCCTTGGTGTTCCTCGGGGCTTGGCTGTGGCAATTGCGCACCGGCAATGCCGGCATGGTCGATCCGCTCTGGGCCCTGTCGCTGGGGGCGCTCGCGCCGCTGTATGCGGCGTTGGCCGGCGGCGCGCCGCTATCCCGGTTGCTGGTTGCCATTGGTGGTGGTTTGTGGGGCTTAAGGCTCGGCTTGCACTTGTGGCGGCGCAATGCCGGCAAACCGGAGGACGCGCGCTACCGCAAGCTGCGCGAGGACTGGGGAGACAGCGTTCAGCCGAAGTTGCTGGGGCTGTTTCTTCTTCAAGGCATCATCTCCCTGGCCTTATCTGTTGCGTTCCTTTTTCCGTGCTTGCGCGACCATTCGCCCGGGGCAGCGACCGTGCTGGCGTTTATCGTTTTATGGCTGATTGCCGTCATCGGGGAGAGCGTGGCCGATAGCCAGTTGCGGCGCTTCGCGTCGCAGCCGGAGAACCGTGGAGAAGTCTGCCGCGTCGGCCTCTGGCAATGGTCGCGCCACCCTAATTACTTCTTCGAATGCCTGCACTGGGTGGCCTATGTGCCGCTCGCGCTGGGCACGCCGTGGGGGTGGCTGACAGCGCTGGCCCCTGTGCTGATGGGCGCGCTGCTCTGGTACGTGTCCGGCATTCCGCTGCTGGAAGCACACCTGCTGGCAACCCGCTCGGGCTATGCCGACTACATGCGCACCACCAGCGCCCTGGTTCCCTGGCCACCGCGCCACCCAACGCAAGAGAGGAAAGCATGAGCATCCTGACCCCGACCTTGTCCCCCCGTGTCGCACCGGAACCTGGAGAGCACTGGCTGGTCAAGGCCTCCGAGCGGGGCTGGTTACCGGATTGGCTGATCCGTTTTGGAATGCGCCAACTGATGCGGCAGCGCTTGATCGAAGAGGGGCAGGACGACGGCGAATTCCGCTCGGATCGTACGCGTCGACTGCTCGACGAGCTGCGCCAGGGTCCGATCGCGATTGCCACCGAGATGGCCAACCAGCAGCACTACGAGTTGCCGCCGGCCTTCTTTGCCGCGCATCTGGGGCCAAACCTGAAGTATTCCTGCTGTCTCTACCCGTCTGGAGCCGAGTCCTTGCAGGTCGCAGAGGAGGCGATGTTCCAATGCTATGCGGAGCGCGCCAAGCTGGCAGATCGACAGACCATCCTTGACCTGGGCTGCGGCTGGGGTTCGCTGTCGCTGTGGATGGCCAAGCGCTATCCGCGTGCGACCATTGTCGCGCTGTCGAACTCGCACGGCCAGCGGCAATGGATCGAAGCGCGCGCGGCCGAACTGGGCTTGGGCAACCTGACCGTGCATACCGGCGACATCGTGGAATTTGATTTCCCTGACATGCCGTCGGGCGGGCGTTTCGACCGGGTGGTCTCGATCGAAATGTTCGAGCACATGAAGAGCTACGGCAGCCTGCTGGCCAAGGTGGCGCGCTGGATGAAGGCGGATGCGATGTTGTTCGTGCACATGTTCGCCCACCGCACGCTGGCTTATCACTTCGAGGTACGCGACGCGACGGACTGGATGAGCCGCCATTTCTTCACCGGCGGTACCATGCCGTCGGAAGCGCTCCTGCTGCATTTTCAGGACGACCTGCGTGTGGAGCGCCAATGGTGGCTGAGCGGCGAGCATTACGCACGCACCGCCGGGCACTGGCTGGCCGGCCTTGACGCGGCGCGCGGCCAACTGATGCCAATCCTGGCGCAGGCCTACGGCGAGGCCGGGGCACCGCTCTGGTTTCAGCGCTGGCGCATGTTCTACATGGCCGTGGCCGAGTTGTTCGGCTATGGCGGCGGCAACGAGTGGGGGGTGGTCCACTATCGCTTCGTCAAGCGCTGAGGCGGGTGCACTGATCTTCCGGTGTGCCGGTGCCGTCGCAGCGGGCAGCCGCATGGACCAGCAGCGGCAGGGCCAGGGCCCAGCCAGCGGCCAGCACCGCCAGCGCGTGCACGGGATCGGGAAACGTGGCGGCGCCCAGCGCGACGCCGGCACGGAACGACAGCGGCCCGGCCACGGCGCCGAGCAGGGCCGCCAGCCATGGCCGGCCACGCAGCCAGGAAAAGAGGACATTCAATTGCAACGCGAGCAATATCCACAAGCCGACCAGCCAGAGCGGCGCGCCGCCCGGCAGCGTGATGACGTGTGCGTATTGGACGAGCCCCAGACGGACGAGAGTCGTTTCCCAGAATGCGCCGCCCAGCGCTACGCCGGCGAGCAGGCACGCCTCGCGGCCCGGCCGAGGCACCTGCCACAGGTGGAGTGCCAGAACCGTGAGCGTGAAGGCCGGGCCCAGCCACGCCGCACCGTGCGCGGCGCCGAGCACCGCGGCGAACCAGCCGGCCTGGCCGAGCAGGGCGTAGGCAAGCCGGCGAGAGGTGGTGTGACGCATGCTGATTCCCGGTCAGCCCGCTGGAGACGGGCAATCCGACTTGGCGCCGTGGCGATGACGCTGGCGCTCGTCGCCGCCTGCGGTGCATCCCCACCCAACCAGAACCCGCGTGCGGAACTGCCGCTGAAGACGGTGCCGGTCGACCTGCCACGCTATATGGGCAAGTGGTATGTCATCGCCAACATCCCTTACTTCGGCGAGCGCGGCAATGTCGCCAGCTATGCCGAGTGGGTGCTGCGCGATGACGGCCGTATCGATGACCACTATGTCTACCGGCCCGGCAGCTTCGATGCGCCGACCAAACGCATGACCTTTCTCGATACGCCAGTGCCCGGCTCGGGCGGTGGCGAATGGCGCGTGCGGCTGTTCTGGCCGGTGACCGTGCAGCAGCTCACCCTCTACGTGGATCCAGACTACCAGGTCACGCTGCTCGGCTATCCAGGCAAGAGCCTGGGCTGGGTGTTTGCGCGCCGGCCGGACATGGACGACGGTACGTATCAGGCGCTGCTGCGGCGGCTTGACGAGATGGGCTACGATACCTCGCGCTTCCGTCGCGTTCCGCAATTCCCGTCGCAGCTGGGCCAGCCGGGCTTCCAGTCGCCGGGCGACAAGGAGTGAGTGCGCAATGGCGTCGCGTCGGGTCGCGCAACGCCACTGACAAAGGGGAAGCGGGATGCGATGGCTTGTCATCGGACTGGCGGCGCTGTGGTTAGGGTCGGCCTGGGGCCGTTGCGAGGACGGCCCGCCACCGCTGCGCCTGCACGGTGAGGGGCAACTCTGCCTTCTGGGATTCTGCCTGTACGACGCTCGCCTGTGGACCGCTCGACCCGGATTCAGCTATGAAGCGCCGTTCGCGCTCGACATCGTCTACCGACGCAGTATTCCTCGCGCGCGCATGATCGATACCGCGCTCGACGAGATCCGGCGCCTCAGCGATCCACCGCCGCCGGAGGTCACCCTCGAACGCTGGCGTGCGGCCATGATGCCGGCTTTCATCGACACGCGGCCGGGCGACGCCATCTGCGGCGTCTATCTGCCTGGCCGGGGCGTACGCTTCTACGTCAACGGTAGCGCCAGCGCGGAAATTGATGACCCCGTCTTCGCGCGGGCTTTCTTCGATATCTGGCTGTCTCCCGCGACCCGGGCCGGCAGCTTGCGGGAGCGCTTGCTCGGCGGCCGATGAAGGAGTTCCGCATGTGGCGTCTGCCTGGTAAGGGCTGTTGCGGGGGCAGGTGGAGGCGTTCGCGATCGCTATTTTCAATCCACTGCTCAATCCACTGCGCAAGCCACGATGCTCAGGTCGAAGGCGGTTCACGAGAGGCGGCATGAGATGCTGCGTTCGCCTGCGTCGTGCCGCCGGCGGTCGCTACAGCCGCCTCCGGCGGGCGGCTGCCGTAGAACGGCACCTTGCGCCGCCACAGCCGCAAGGCCTGCCAGTGGATGCGCACGATCACCGCGAGCGCCATCCATGGTTGGCGACACAGCGCGCCCAACACCGGGCCAGCGGTGAAGGGGAGCAGGCGGCCGCCGATGGCGGTGCGGATCAGCGGGCCGTCGGCGTCGTGGTAAGTGATGCCTACGAAAGCGGTATCGGGCGTGGTGCGCACGCGGAACTGGTAGCCACCCTCGACGCGGCAGAAGGGCGATACGTGCAGCACTTTGCGGCAATGGAGGACGGTGGCGGGCTCGATGGGGCCGCCGTCGGGCGCCGCCAGCAGGTAGGCGTGGTGCTCGCCGAAGGTGTTGTTGACCTCGGCCAGCAGGGCACGCAGGTCGCCGGAGCGGTCGTGGCATAGCCAGAAACTGACGGGATTGAAGGCATACCCGAGTACGCGCGGGAAGGTCTGCAGCCAGATCTCGCCGTCGGCGGCCAGGCCGGCCTCGCGCAGGCGGGCGCGCATCCAGGGCGCCAGTTCGCTGCCGTCGCGCGGGCCGTAGTCGCGCCTCCGCAGGCTCAGCAGGCGAAGACGGTCGACGCCGAACCACCAGCGCCGCAGGTGCGGCAGGGCATCGAGGTTCAGGCGCAGGCAGAACACCGGGTAGACAAAGCGATGGCGCACTGGGCGCAGGCGCTCGTGCATCACGTCGGCGCGCAAGAGTTGCGCATCGCTGCCGCCCGCGCCCGGCATGTGGCTCATGGCTTGCCCCAGGCCGGCAGGACGTCGAAGTCGGTCGCCACGCGCAGCGCCGAGCGCAGGCCATCCTCGTGGAAGCCGTAGCCGGTCCAGGCGCCCGCGAACCAGGTACGCCGCCGTCCCTGCAGCGCTGGCAGGCGGGCCTGCGCTGCCACCGCGGTCAGGTCTAAGAGTGGATGCTCATAGACGAAGCGGCGCAACTCGCTGCCGGGCGCCGGCGCCACGATCGGGTTCAAGGTCACCACCACCGGCTGGCGGAAGGGCAGGCGCTGGAGCTGGTTGAGCAGGTAGCTGACGCAGACCGGCCGCTGCCCGGCGTCGTCCCGGCCGCCGACGTAGTTCCACGCGGACCAGGCGCGGCGCCGGCGCGGCAGCAGCGCGGCATCGGTATGCAACACGGCGATGTTGCGCTGGTAGCGCACGGCGTCAAGCACTTCGCGCTCGGCGCCGTCGGCGTCCTGCAGCAGCGCGGCGCTGATCGGGGCGTGCGTGGCCAGCACCACGGCATCGAAGCGCTCCATGCCGGCATCCGTGCAGAGGTCGACACCGTCGGCGTCACGTCGCACGGTCCGCACCGGCGTGCGCAGGCGCACATCGTCCAGTGTGGCGGCAATGCGGCGCACGTACTCGCGGGAGCCGCCGGCCACGGTCTGCCATTGCGGCCGGCCGTTGACCTGCAGCAGGGCATGGTTGAGGCAGAAACGCAGGAAGGTGGCGGCGGGAAAGCGCAGGATGTCCGCCGGCGCGCTCGACCAGATAGCTGCCGCCATCGGCAGCAGGTAGTGCTGCCGGAAGGGCTGTCCGTAGTTGCCGGCCACCAGCAGTTGCTCGACCGAGCAGCCGTCGCGCAGACTCACCTTCAAGTGCTGCTCGGCAGCACGGTTGAAGCGCAGGATATCGCGCAGCATGCCGAGGAATCTGGGCGAGAAGGCATTGCTGCGCTGGGCGAATACGGTATTCAGGTTGCTGCCTGCCCACTCCAGGCGGCCCTGGTCGAGCGATACGGAGAAGGACATGTCGCTCGGGTGCGTCTGCACGCCCAGTTCGGCGAACAGTGCGAGCAGGTTGGGATAGGTGCGCTCGTTGAAGACCAGGAAGCCGGTATCGACGGGATGCGTGCGGCCGTCCAGTGTGATATCGGCGGTGTTGGCATGGCCACCCAGGTAGTCGCCTGCCTCGAACAGTGTGACGGCATGGCGGCGCGCCAGCAGGTAGGCGCTGGCGAGGCCGGCGATGCCGGCACCCACCACCGCGATACGCCGCCCGCGCGGATACGTGCCAGGTGCGCCACTCATCGGTAGCCCCAGGCGCTCGTTCCTGGTATGCCACGAAGCTTGGGCGTAACTTTTACAGTTCTTCTCATGGTCTCGCCGGATTGAGTGCTAAGATAAAACTACCGCTTTGGAAGAAAGATTACTACATAGTAGCGAGATTTACTAATGAGTATTTTTGGCAGGCTCAGCTTCAAGGATCAAGCTTTCAAGCTCCGCGAGGACGCCATTCTCGATGCCGCCACGCGCACCTTGGCGGCCAAGGGCTTCGACCTGATGACGATGGACGACGTGGCGGCCGAGGTCGGCATCTCCAAGCCCAGCCTCTACAAGCACTTCAAGTCCAAAGAGGATCTGGTGGGCGAGGTGATGGTGAGGCTGGTGGACGGCGCCTTGGAGCAACTCGAGGCGCAGCCGGCCGGCCTGACACCGGCTGGCCGTCTGCGTGCGCTTCTGGAGTGGGCGCTGCGCGTGCGCCTGGGTGGCGGGCTGCCCTTCCTGCCATCGACCAGCCCGCATGTGCGCGCCATGCTGACGCGCAACCTGCGCTATGTGACGCGCGTGCTCAAGCTCAACAAGCAGTTGGAGGGACTGGTGGACGAGGCACGCCGCAACGGCGAGTTCAATGCCGACCTGCCCACCGATGTCATCCTGTTCAGCTACTACGCGCGCAGCTGCGATCCGGCTGTGGAGTACCTGCAGCTCTACAGCAAGATGGATACGGACGCCATTGTCGAATCGATGCTCAAGGTATGCTTTGATGGCCTTTGCACTGCTTCCGGGCACCGGTAGCACAAGTGAATCGGCGCTTTACGATTCAACCTTCGTCTTCGCTGCGCATTCGCGCACCATCGTCCGTCTTCTCTTCCAGCTTCTCTTCCAGCTTTTCTTCCAGCCGCGGTTCCATCCGCCGCGTCTACCGCTCGGTGCCGTTGCCGCCGCCGAGGGAACCCGTCGCCAGGGCCAGTGTGGCCGCGGCCGCCAGCGCGCCGCTGTACGCGTCGGCGGCCGCGTTCCTGGCCAGCAGCAACTGGTTCTGGGCCAGCAGCGCGTCCGTGATGGTACCGACGCCGCGCCGGTAGGCAGCGAAGGCGGCCTCGTAGGTGGTCTGGGCCGCCGCCGCTAGTGCCGTGGCGGCTTCCTGCGCAGCCAGGCTGCTTTCCAGCGCGTTCTGGCTGACCACGATCTGGCGTACCGCTTCCTGCCTGGCTTGCGTGAGCCGGTCCGACGCGCTCTCGGCATCGTTGCGCGCCCGCGCCAGCACGGCCGCGCGCAGGCCGCCGTCGTAGAGGGGAATGGTGACGCCGAGGAAGACGCTGCCGCCGTAGCGGCTGCCGTTCAGGTTGACGGTCGGCGCCTGCTGCCCGACCGACGGGATCGCCGTGATGGCCGCGCCGCCCGAAGCGTAGGAGGTGTTGGCGGAGAGAAACACCTTGGGCAGGAACTCGGCCTCGGCCGCTTTCACCTTGGCCTGGCTCGCCCTTTCCAGCGCGTAGGCGCCCAGCACGTCCGGCCGGCTGGCCATGGCGTTCTCCACCACCTGCTCCACCGAGCGGCGCAGGGACGGTGGCAGCGGCCGCGCGGGAAGCTGCGCGATCTTCGGCCGGGACAAGGGCGAGATGCCGATCGCCGATACCAGTCCCAGGTAGGTATCGCTCTGCGCGCCTTCCGCCTGGACCTGCGCGAGCCTGGCCTGGGCGCGGTTCTGGGTCGCCTGCGCGACCTCGAGCACGGTGCCGATGCCCTGGCGGTAGCGCGCCTGCGCGGCGTCCAGCACGGCGTCGGCATTCTGCCAGGCCTGCTGCGCGGTACTGGCACGCACACGGGCGGCCTGGTAGGCATAGAAGGCCAGGCTGACCTCGTGGATGATGCGCTGGTGGGCCGCGGTGAACGCGATATTGCTTGCCACCGATGCCTGCTCGGCGGCTTCGACCAGGCCGCCGCGCTCGCCGAAATCGAACAGCAGCCATTGCAGCGACAGCACCGAGACGGCGCCATGCGTCGAGGTACCGGACGACAGCGGCCCGAGCGCGGTGGAGACGGTGCCATGCCCCGACTGGTAGCCCCCCAGGGCACTGGCCGAGATCTGCGGCAGGTAGGCGCTCTTGGCGATGCCGGCGGCCAGGGCCGCGTTGCGCGCATCGTTCCAGGCGATCCGCGTCGACGGATGGCTCGATTCCGCCAGGTCGATCAGCTCGGGCAGGGTGTAGGCGTGCCCCGGGTCCAGCGCTGCCGCCGGCGGCACATTGGCCAGCGCGGTATTGGCAGGCAATGTATAGGGTGCCGCGGCAGGCAGCCTGGTCGCCTCGCCCATGCCTGCTTCAGGCCGTTCCGGAGCCCGCCCCGGCGCGCCAGCGACGATCTCGCCCGCGGCGGTCGTTTCGGGCTCCCATGGACGGTCGGGCCGCGGCGGCGCCAGTTCCAGCGCGGTGGTCGCGCACCCGCCCAGGCACGCGCCGGCGCTGGCGACGGCGAAGGCCAGCGAGGCCGCGGAAAAGCTAAGTCGGCGCATGAATCGGCGATTCCCTCGGGTCATCCGGTGCGGGCGCAGGCGCGACCGCCGTCAGTCGTTGATCGATCAAGGCCAGCAGGCTCGCACGGAGGCCATCGTCGGACCGCGCGCCGGAGGCCATCGTCGTGGCGCCGGCTTCCAACGGCGGCGCACCGCGGCTGTGTCCGGCCGCGCGCCGCAGTCGCTCGACGGCGCCGGCATCGCCCGGCCAGCGTACTGCCAGCAAGGCCAGCGGCCCGGCCACGGCCTCGGCCCGTGCCAGGGCGAGGCGGCGCTCGGCAAGCCAGGCGGATGCCGGGCGGATCCCCGCCGGCTCGTAGCGCGCCAGCGCGATGTGCTCGCCGAGCTGGCCTTGCCGGGCCAGCAGGCCCGCCACGACGGCGCCGCGCGGCTCCGGTCCGGCGCCGCCAAGCAGGCGTTCCCACTGCCGCCACAGTTCATCCAGCGCAGCGTCGATGGAGGCCGCGATGCTGACCGGCCAGAGACGGGTGAACACCAGGTAGACGGCGAGGTTGCCCACCAGTATCCCGATGACGCGGTCGCGCGCGATGGTGAGGTCGAAGCCGGGCGCGGCGCCCTGCAGCACGCACAGGAAGAAGGCGAAGGCGATCTGGAAGCCTGCGTAGGCGATGCGCGGCGAGCCCTCCGCCACCCAGGCCGACAGCCAGGCGCCGGCGAAGACCAGGGCGATGAGCCCGCCGATGGAAGTCAGCGCCGGGGTGACGAAGACCAGGGCGGCGGTGCCGAACACCGCGCCGACGGCGCAGCCGGCAATGCGCAGCGTCAGCTTCTCCACGGTCTCGGCGGTGGTGCCGAGCGACACCACGTAGCAGGTGATGAAGCAGGTGTGGATGCCCGGCCAGTCGAGCTGCGCGTACAGCAGGTAGCAGAACATGGCGGCGGCGGTCGTCTTCAGCGCGTAACGCACGTGCACGGGATTGGTGAAGGCGTCCGGCAGCAGGAAGCCTCCCTTCCTGGCGGAACCGGCGCCGGCCTTGCTGCCTCCCTCAGCCGCAGTGGTGGGCACGGGCATCGGTGCCGGCGCGGCGAAACCGACCATGGCCTGCTGCAGTTCGACCGCCACGGCACGTGCCAGCGGCGGCAGGCCGGCGACCGCCGCGGGCGCCAGCGGCGGCTCGATCTCCACCGGATAGCCGCCGGCATGGAGCATCGCGGCCATGGCTTCGAGGCTATCGGCAAGCGCAGCGGCAATGGCTGCGGGAAGGCGTGCCGCCGGCTCGCGGCCGGCCAGTTGCGCGGCCAGCAGGATGGTCGTGGTCGAGGCCAGGACCTGGTGCAGCGCGGCTGCGTCAGCCGGCGTGACGCTGCCCTCCAGCCTGGCCAGTTTCAACCAGCCGGCCACCGGTTCGAGTCCTTCCCGCAGGCAGGCCTGCAGCGCCGGCGCCGTGGACGCCGGCGCACGAAGCTCGTCCGCCGCCAGGCGCAGGCCCGCCGCCAGCCGCCGGCCGGCCAGGCGACGCGGGGAGGGCGCCATCAGCAGATTGATCGCGACATTGGCGCCGATCGGGATGGCGACCATCAGCCAGGCATAGAGCAGCGCCCGCGTGGCCGCTTCGCCGACCGGCGCCAGGCCGAGTTGATCGAGCCCGAAGCCGACGATCATGGCCAGGATCGCGCCGACCGGCCGCAACTTGCTGGCCGAGGTCAGGAACAGCAGGCCGGCCGACAGCACGGTCATCCACATCACCCGCCACAACGGCCAGTCGATGCTGGCCATGGCAACCAGCAGCACCAGCCCGATCACCAGCGAAATCAGCACCAGCGCCCCGATGCTCATCACCACGCTGCTGGTGCGGTCGGCCCGGTTGAGGAAGAACACGAGGTAGGCGGAGATTGCCGCCTCGGGGGTTCCGTACAGGGACGTCACCAGCACGGTCAGCGCAGCGGCCGCGGCCACGCGCGTGGTGAGCTCCAGCCGGCCCGGCAGGGGGCCGAGCAGGCGCAGGATGCCCGCCGCGCCGGGGCCGGCGGGGCCCGCCGGATCAACCGGTGCCGCCGGTTCAGCGGCAGGCCGCGCCATGCCGGATCTCGACCGTTGCGCTGGCGCCGACCCGCACCAGCGGTTCCGGCGGTGCCTCCAGCTTGATGCGGACAGGGAAACGCTTGGCCACGCGGACCCAGTTCACCGACGGCTGCACATAGGGCAGGGAACGCGGCAGGCTCACGCGGTCGGTATCGAGCACGCCCGCGCCGATGCCGGTCACGGTACCGCGCAGTGCCCGGCCGCGATCGATCATCGAGTAGACCGTTGCGCAATCGCCTGCATGGATGTCGGCGAGCGCGGTCTCGCGGATGTTCGCCACCGCGAACCATTCGCCGGTATGCACCAGCAGGAACAGCGACTGGTTGGGCGCGACCACCTCGCCGGTCAGCACGGCCAGGCCGGTGACGCGGCCGGCATGCGGCGCGCGCACCAGGGTGTCGTCCAGCGCCCGCTGCGCGATGGCCAGCGCCGCTTCGCGCGCATGGACCGTGGCGATGGCGCCGGCTTCGTCGCCCACCGCCTGGGCCGTGGCAGCCTGCTGGACGGTGGCCTGCTTGAGGGAGATTGCCGCGTCGCGCTGCGCCACCTGTGCCTGGTCGAGCTGCTGGGTGGGGACATAGCCGTCCGCCGCCAACGGCCGCAGGCGCTCCACCGTGCGCGCCGTCAAGGCATAGTTCTGTGCCGCCCGGCTCGCCTGTTGCGACGCCACCGAAGCCGAAGCCCGTTCGCTGGTGATGGTGCGCCGCCGCGTGCCCAGCGCCGCCTGCGCCAGTTCCAGGTCGGCGCGCGCTTGCGCCAGCGCCAGCCGGTAGGGCACGGGGTCGATCTCGAACAGCGGATCGCCCGCTGCCACCTGCTTGTTCTCGCCTACCCAGATCCGTGCGATGCGCCCGCCCACCGGCGACGCCACATGCACCACGTCCGCATCGATCGTCGCATCATCGGAGGCAGGGTAGCGCTGCGCCCGGAAATAAACGAAGGCCGCCAGCAAGGCGGCCAGCGCGACGATGATCACCGCCACCCACTTTCCGCCTAGCGAAGGCTTGCGCATGCCGGCCATCTTCATAGGATCTGTCCTGTCCCGAGCATCCAGACCACCAGCGCCACGATGACGCCGACCGAGGTATTCACCAGCAGTGGGAACGGCACCGCCGCTGCGAAGCCGGTACGCACCGACAGGCGGTAGGCCAGCACGGCGCCGGCGATGCCGACCAGGGCGCTCAACAGCCAGAGCGGGAAATAGGCGCCGAACAACTCGAAGGCGGGCGCGCCGCGCAAGGCGCAGCCAGGCAGCAGCAGTCCCGGCAGGGACAGGGTTACCACCCTGACTGCGGAACGCGGAATCGGTCTATCTGACATGTCGCGGCTCCCTGGCGAAACGACCGCCGGCCGGGCGCGGCCGCGGTGGAACGGCTGACGATCGGGGTCAGGCTGGGGTGGGGGGCGATGAGCAGGGAGGAGGGGGCGGGCGTCCGCCGGCATGGTGGCGTCGCATCGCCGTCGGCACGCGCACCGCGCGGCCGCCAGGGGCCGGGGCCGCGGCAGCAAGCCTGAAGGAGACGTTCACTTGGCGCGCCGAAGGCGCAGGATGCCGGCCGGGATGGATCATGGATCGCTCGCCTTCCTGCCACGGGATCTGGCTAAGTGGAGGCAATATAACAGTTGCGTCTTAGCCCTGTCCAAGAATTTACCTAGAGCACCGGAATCCCCAAATGGGGTGCCCGAATTGCCCGGCCCGCCCCATCCCGTCCCTGGCGACCGTCGTCCGAAGGACCGGCATCATCGCTGTGCCGCCTCCTGCCGGTCGCCGCCGGCCGTCCTGGCATCGTTCTCGGCCGCCAGCGCCCGCAGGACGTCCCGCCAGCTGACGATGCCGACCGGGCGGAACAACTCGTCCACGATGGGAATGCATGAGATCTGGTGCGTCAGGAACAAGGCGATGGCATCCGCAATTCCGGCTTCCGGCCGCAAGGTCACCGGCTGGCGCGACATGATCTGGTGCACGCGCTTGTTGAGCGTATTGAGATCCCGCGCCGATTCGACCGTACTGCCGATAAACGGGCTCATGGCCCGCAGCAGGTCGCGGTCCGACACCACGCCATGCAGGCGGTCGCCCTCGACGACCAGCAGGTGGTGGAACTTCGCCTCGTCGAAAATATGCTTGACCGTCGCCAGGGTGTCGTCGAATCCGATGGTGACGACTCTTTTCGACATGATGCTATCGATGCTCACTGCTGCCTCCGTTTCCTTGCTCCGTTCTGGCTCGCGCAGCGCTCTCACGGGCGCGAAGCGGCTGATCACCCACGACGCCGTCGTTGCACGTGGATATCGGTGGCACTGCGGGATTCTTGAGCGGTCCGAAGGGGGATGCGCCTTGGGCCAAGAGGAAACGTCGGATGGCAGGGCAAGCCGGAAGTCCAGCAGCCATTGCACGTCCCGCAGGCGGGGATTCGAACTCAGCCGGATGTCTGTGCAGGTGTGCGGCGCAGAAACGTGGTCCTTGGTCTGCGCGTTCCCCTCGAGCGCTCCGCAGACCCATCGGATAGCGCCATAACCTAAGATTAATCAAGACAATGATTGCCTTCGCGGGTTGCTGGGGCTGGCGCTTGCACCCAATGGCGATCTGGTGACGGCGAGCGGCGACGCGATCCCCCCGAGTTCGCAGCATCCGAGCGAAATCATCGAGTTCTCGCCCGATGGGGTTTCATCGCGGCGATGCAGGTCGACCCGACGCCCGGCTCCGCTTTCGGCCTGGGCAAGCCCGGAGGACTTCGCAATGACAATCGGCATCGACACAAAGGCAAGGCTCCTGTTCGCGGCCTGCCTGCTTGCTTCGACGATCGCCGGGGCAATCTGGTACTCGCTGTCTCTCGATCAATACGCGACCTACCACGTCTATACGCGAGAGCCGGTCTCGGGGCTCATGGCTCAGGCACCGGTCGAGTTCCACGGCATCGAAGTGGGCAAGGTCAAAAGCGTACGCCTCGTCAACGCGCAGATGGTGGACATCCTGCTGAGCATTGACAAGACCGCTCCGGTGAATGGGGCTACGGTAGCTACGATTACTTCCCGCGGGCTGGCAACACGGGGATTCACCGGCTACGTTTTTATTGCACTCGAGAACATTGGTATCGATTCCGGGCAGTTGGCCCCACGGCCCGGTGACCGCTATCCCGCGATTCCGGCGGCGCCTTCGAAACTCGTGACGCTCGACACGGCCATCAGTCAGGTCAACGACAATTTCCAGGCCGTTACCGCCTTGCTCACCTCGATTCTCGACAAACCGACCGTCGCGTCGCTGAAGCAATCCGCCGAAAGCCTGCAGAAAATCACTCAGGCCATGGCGGAAGACACAAGAAAGCTGGATACCATCGTGGCCAATACGGAGCGCGCCAGTCAGCGGTTTGCGCCACTCATGGAATCGACCGACGAATCGCTGAGGGCACTTCAGACCCAGGTGCTCCCCGAATCCTACAGGGTGCTGGCCGACCTTGATAACCTGTCGACTTCCCTCACTGCCGTCGCGAACAAGATCAACCGGGACCCATCAGTTCTGATCCGCGGCACCGCAACACAGCGCGGACCGGGGGAGAAGCCATGATGGTCGCCATGAGAATCGGCGCGTTGTGCATTGGTATTGTTTCACTTACAGGCTGCACATTGATGGCACCGGTCGAGGTCGAGACGAAGAAATATGCGCTGACTACGATCCCGACCGAGATTCCTACCGCAAGGACACATGCGGCGACACTGTTGGTTCTGGTTCCGGTGAGTGCGCCGGCCTACGCCACGCCGCGCATGGCTTATACGGCCCGGAAGTATCAGATCGACTACTTCAGTCAGAACGAATGGATTGACACACCCGCGCAGATGATGCTGCCGCTGATCGTAGAAACATTGCGGCGCACGCACTATTTCAGCGCGGTTCTCGCGCCTCCCTACTTTGGTCGGCAGACATTCTCGCTTCGCACCGAACTCATCGAACTGCAGCAGGATTTCACGTCGGATCAGGCTGTAGTGCGGTTCAAGGTACATGTCGATCTCAGGCTGGCTACGACGGACCGGTCGATCGCGGAGAGGGAGATCTCGGTACAGGAGCGACTCGGCGAAAGGAATCCTTACGCGGGAGTTGTAGCAGCCAACGTGGCCGCTGGGCGAGTGTTGCAGGAACTCTCCAGGTTCGTGATCGAGAATGCCCATTAGAAGTCCATTGCCGGACTCTAGGGCAACATTCTGCGCAAGGTGTCATCCCTGAAGACGAAGTGATGGCGCAGGGCGGCACCCATGTGGATGGCGAACAAGAGAATAAGCGCGTATCCCAGCCACTTGTGGACGCCGATGAGCAGGGAAAACAAATGGTCGCTGCGATGAATGAAGTCGGGCAGCGTAAAGAGGCCGAGAAACGATACCGGAATGGCGGCGGCGGACGACATGAGCCAGCCCGTCATGGGCAAGGCGAACATCAGGCCATAGAAGCAAAGATGAACAAAGCGGGCGGCGATCATTTGCCAATCCGGCAGATGTCCGACCGGTTTTGGCAGTACCTGGGTGACACGCCAGCACAAACGCAAAGCGAACAGAACGAAAGCCAGCACTCCGAATTGCTTGTGGTAGAGAATCAGCGTGATTTTTCTGGTGTTGAAGCCGACATCCGGTAGCGAGACCATGTAAAGCCCCAGTCCCGCAAGCCCGACCAGAAGGAGGGCCATCGACCAGTGGAGCAGGATCGCGACAACGCCGTAATGGTCTTCGCTGTTTTCGATCGGGATCATCTCTTGCGCTCTCCGTTCACCCATCTGGTCCTGTGCCCGAGCGTCATCCCCGCGACGCCGGCGGGCTCCGCCAGCCTGACGCTGGTGCAGGACCGGCAGCGATCGCTGAACCCACCTGAAGTCCGTTCGCCCGGCCGATGGCCCGCTCGGGCATTTCAGCGGAAGTACCAGCGCACTGCCGCGCTGATGACACGGATGACGGCCACCGGAAAGCGGTGGCCGCCCCAAAGAGGGTCTTTGCTCCGTCCATCGCGCCAGCGTAGACCGAACCCCTCGTACCAGCAACGCCAGCGACGTCCCGGCAGCCTTCGACCTGGCTAAGCCTTGGCGCAACCTTGGGCGGCGAGGCGCCATCAATGGCCATGCAGGGTTTCCAGCAACGCGACCAGCGCGCGCACCCGTGGTGGTTGCAGCCGCGCCGAAGGCATCACGATGCTGATGGGCATAGCCGGCGGTCGGCACTCCGGGAGAAGCTCGACCAGGGCGCCGCTCTCCAGTTCTCCCACCACCATATTGTCCGGCACTTGCGCGACCCCCAGGCCGGCCACGGCCGCCGCCACCATGCCTTCTCCGTCGTTCACCTGCACCTGCGGGGACGGCGACCACGCCAGATCGCCGTGCGGTCCCGATAGCTGCCATGCCCGCCCGCGTCCGGTGTCGGGCTGCCGGAAGACGATTGCCGCGTGCGCACGGAGCGCATCGGTGTGCGTCGGTCTGCCGCGAGAGGCAAGGTAGCCAGGGCTGGCCACGAGCACCTGGTGCTGCCAGTCGAAGCGCCGAGCCACGAGAGAGGAATCCCGCAGCTCGCCCACCCGGATCGCGGCGTCCAGGCCTTCGCGCGCCAGATCGGCGTAGCTGTCGCGCAGCCGCAGATCCAGCTGCAGGCCAGGATGCGCCTGCAGCAGCCGGGCCAGCAGCGGCATGAGTACGCGCCGGCCATAGGTAAGGGGGGCATCGAGCCGCAGCGTGCCGCTCACGGTGCCGCGGCTGCCTGCAGCTTCGGCCTGGAGTTCGTCGACTTCGGCCAGCACGCGCTCGCAGCGGTGAAAGAGATGTTCTCCGTCCGGTGTCAGGCTCACCTGCCGCGTGGTGCGGTGAAACAGCTTGACGCCCAGGGCACCCTCCAGGCGCGCCACGCTCTTGGCCAGGGTGGATGGCGCACATCCCAGTTCGCGCGCCGCGGCGGCGAAGCTGCCGAGCCTGGCGGTACGGGAGAACGCAAGCAGCTGTTGCAGTCCGGTCATGGCGGCGAGGATTGAGGAAGTTTTGTCGGCAATGTTAAGGCAATTCCGATCATTCCGGAATCGACGACAAGGTGTCAGACTGCTTCCTCCGTGGCCGCGGAACCTGGTTTCTTCGATCATTCTTGACCATGCGAGGACAATGTGACATCTGTAATCGAACAATGCCAGCCCGAACCCACCGCCATTGCGGGTATTGCCCACGCCACCTGGGCAGGTGAGGCCCACGGCCTGGCGCAACTGTCCGTGTGGCGGCAGTCGCTGGCACCTGGGGCCGGAACGCCGCCGCATCTGCACGACTGCGACGAGGCAGTGATCTGCCTGGGTGGCGAAGGCGAGCTCCACACCGAAGGGAGACAGCAACGCTTCGGGGCCCGCAGCATCCTCGTCCTGCCGCGAGGCCGTGTGCACCAGATCTTCAACATCGGCACGGAGCCCTTGGAAGTACTGGGAATGTTCGGCCAGTCGCCCGTGCCGACCCGACGGCCCGATGGCGAACCTCTGCCCTTGCCCTGGCGCAGTTGAGGCCCCGGGCGCATCGCCTGCTGCCGTGGACATCCGCGCAAGCCGCGTGGCCGCCGTGATCGCCCATGGTCACGGCGCGTCCTCTACCCAGACCTCGGGCTTTTGCCCCAAGGTCTTCGGCATAAATGACCGCGGCAAGGCCATCGGGACGTAGTGACCGCGATCTTCGGCATACCCGGGCCGACGCGCCTGCGCCATTCCAAGCAACGCAGGGCCGCCAGTCGATTGTAGCGATCGCTACAGCATTGCAGCGGCTGATACGGCAGCCTAAGCTGCCGTCATGGCTACCAAGCTCAACTCCAGGTTCCTGCTGGTTGTCGGCCTGCCGACAGCAACGGCGAAGCGATCGCGACCGCGACCGCGTCGCTTGCACCTGGCTGATCCGGCGGTTCATCGCCCCCTTCTCTGCACAATTCTCCGGTAGTCGGAAGTCAAGCCAAGGCAATTGAAAAGACCATGAACTTGTCCCAACAGATCGAGAATCCCCCACCGGGTTTGCCGGGCTCAACCCAAGAATCCCCGGACTACACGCTCTGGCAGATCGTGCTGTACTTCCTGCGGCTCGGCACCTTTGGCTTCGGCGGCCCGGTGGCGCTGGCCGGCTACATGCACCGCGACCTGGTGGACGCACGCCGGTGGATCACCGACGGCGACTACAAGGAAGGCCTCGCACTGGCACAATTGGCGCCCGGTCCGCTGGCCGCGCAACTGGCCATCTACCTCGGTTACGTGCATTACCGCATCCTGGGGGCAACGCTGGTCGGCATCGCCTTTGTGCTGCCGTCGTTCTTGATGGTGGTGGCGCTCGGTTGGGCCTATGTCCGCTTCGGCGGACTGACCTGGATGCAGTCGGTGTTCTATGGCGTGGGCGCCGCCGTGATCGGCATCATCGCCATCAGCGCCTACAAGCTCACCAAGAAGAGCGTGGGCAAGGACAAGTTGCTCTGGGCCGTCTACCTCGTGCTCGCGGCCGTGACCGTGATCACCGAGTCGGAAGTGGCGTGGCTGTTCCTGGCCGGCGGCGTCCTGGTGTGGTTCTGGCGTGCGCCCCCCAAATGGTTGCGCCAGGGCAAGGTCAACGCGCTGGCGGCAACGCCTCTGCCGGCGGCAAGCGGCGTGCTGAGCACGATCGACTGGCCGCTGCTGTCGCAGATCGGTGTGTTCTTCGCCAAGGCTGGCGCCTTCGTGTTCGGCTCGGGCCTGGCCATCGTTCCTTTTCTCTACGGCGGCGTGGTGACCGAGCACCACTGGCTGAACGACAAGCAGTTCGTCGACGCCGTGGCCGTCGCCATGATCACACCTGGGCCGGTGGTCATCACGGTCGGATTCATCGGCTACCTGGTCGCCGGCCTGCCGGGTGCCTGCGTGGCGGCCGCTGGAACCTTCCTGCCGTGCTACCTGTTCACCATCCTGCCGGCACCGTACTTCAAGAAGTACGGCAAGCTGCCCGCGATCCTGGCCTTCGTCGACGGGGTCACGGCCGCGGCCGTCGGCGCCATCACCGGCGCGGTGATCGTGCTGGCCAAGCGCTCCATTGTCGATATTCCGACCGTACTGCTGGCTCTGGTCACTGTCGCGTTGCTGCTGAAATTCAAGAAGCTGTCAGAACCCGTAATCGTCGTCGGCGCCGCCTTGATTGGTCTGGCGGCATATCCGCTGCTGCATCACTGAATCGAGCGGGGTGAGCCCATGATCCACCCGATGAAGCCGCGCGCATGCGATCCGTCGAGGCTGTCCGGCTTGTCGGAGAAGCTGATCGTCAGCGAGGACGAGAAGAGCGATGGCGGAGCCGCAGAGTGCTTGAACGCGATCACGGCGCTCATCGCTGTGCCGGACCTGGTGGCCGCTCCGGTCTTCGTTCCCAATGGCCGGAAGCGAGAAGGGCTGATTGCGATGGATTCCATGATCCAGCACGAGGTCTGCTGCGCGGCAAGGCTGGACGGGGCAGGGATCGCAGCGGTGTACCGCAAGGGCGGCATCGAACCATGGATCGCGGAGCTTCACCCCACGGCCAGCAAACCATCGCGGAGCTCATCATGAAATGGATTACCCGGGAACGCCCCAAGATTGACCGGATTGCCTGTCCGTGGCTGATCGCACGGTTCATTGACGAGCGACCCGAATTTCTCTACGTGCCGGCCGGCGAGGTCCTGCGATCTGCCGGCGAGACCGGTGCGATCCCGTACGACATCCCGGGCGTCGAGTTGTCCCACGTCGGCGAGCTGTGCAGCTTCGACGCCTTTCTCAGCAAATATGACCTGGGTCGTGACGCCGCGCTGCAGCAACTGGCCAGCATCGTGCGCGGTGCAGACACCTCGCGACTGGACCTGACGCCGCAGTCAAGCGGGCTCTATGCCATGTCACTTGGGCTGTCGCATATCTTCGCGGATGACCATGAGATGCTGGAGCACGGCATGGTGATGTACGACGCGCTCTATGCCTGGTGCCAGAACTGCCAGGCGGAGACGCATCGGTGGCCACCCAAGATGCCGGGGTGACGGCGTAACGGTGCGCGCGCCATGAAACGGAACCTGCTGATTCCACTGCTGCTCTTGAGGCTGATGCCCGCAACGGGGGAGACCTTGATGTTCAATCATGAGAAGCCGGGAGCAACGCCTTCTGGATGGCTGTCTGGCGTCACCGGTCGTGGCGCACCGAAATGGACCATTGAGCCGGACCCGACCCTGCCGAACGGTGGCAACGTCCTCAAGCAGTCGGGTTCGGGGGATTTCCCCTGGTGTGTGAAACAGGGGACTTCGATTGCCGATGGCTATGTGGAAGTGAAATTCAAGCCAGTCGCTGGCCATGAGGACCAGGCTGGTGGTGTCGTCTGGCGCTGGAAAGACGGTAACGACTACTACGTTGCGCGGGCGAACGCGCTGGAGAACAACGTCTCCCTGTACTACACGACGGGCGGACGCCGGCACACGATCCGGTATCAGAGCACACCAGTGGCCGCACAGGTCTGGCACACATTGCGCGTGGAGTTCGAGGGAAACCACATTCAAGTCTCCCTGGACGGCACGCGCCGGATCGACGTGACCGATGAGCACATCAGTGGGGCGGGTGCCGTTGGCGTATGGACCAAGGCCGACAGCGTAACGGTCTTCGACGCGTTCTCGTTCGGGTCGAGTTCTGCCCGGTAACGGCCAGGTAACGGCCAGGTAACGGCCTGGTAACGGCCAGGAGGCACGGAGTCCATGCCCCCATCTGAGATCGGAGCTTGCCATGTCTGCCCGCACGCCAAGACTCGTTACCACGCTTCTTCTCAGCGCCTTGAGCCTTGCCATGGCCGGCTGCAAGTGGCATCCGTCGGGACCGCGAACGCTTGAAGCCGCTGACATCGCACAGGTTCCGGCGCCGGTGCGAGCGGCCATCGAGAGACAAGCAGGAGCGCGCTCCGTTGGCGAGATCGAGAAACAGACGGCAAATGGGAGAACTCGCCATGAAGTCACGCTCGGGTCGAGCGCTGGCCGCGCGACGATTCTGATCGACGAAGATGGCAGGCGAGTCGCCGCCGCCGCCGAGGACTGAGATGCGGTACCAACGGCATGAGGCTTCAACGGTGGGTGGAAATGCTGGCCGTTTCGCCCGCCTGGTGTTGCCTCCGGGGGTCGATGCCAGCGCCCGGTTCCTGCTCCTCGGGCGAGCGCTGCGTGGTATCTGCGACGGATTCATTGCCGTGCTGCTGCCGGCCTATCTGCTCGGCCTCGGCTTTGCCCAACTGGCCGTCGGATTGATCAGCAGCGCCACCCTGATCGGCTCAGCGCTGGCGACCATCCTGGTCGGATTGCTCGGCAACCGCTTCCCGCAACGCCGCCTGCTGATTCTGGCCGCCGTCCTGATGGCCGCGACGGGGGCGAGCTTTGCCGGACTGTCCACCCTCTGGCCGCTGCTGATCGTTGCCTTCGTTGGCACGCTGAACCCGAGTTCAGGCGATGTGAGCTTGTTTCTGCCGCTCGAGCAGGCACGCCTGGCGGAGGCCGCGGCGCCCGATGCGCGCACCGCGCTGTTTGCCCGCTACAGCCTGATCGGCGCCTTCTCTGCCGCCGTCGGGGCGTTGGCTGCAGCGCTGCCCAGCTGGCTGTCGATGCGGCTTGGCTTGCCATTTCTCGCAGCCATGCGTGCCATGTTCGCCATCTATGCGCTGGCTGGCATCGCGCTCTGGGTACTCTACTCGCGCCTTCCGGAGCCGCATCCACAGGCAACGTCGGCAGCAACCCCGCTGGGGCCGTCGCGTCCGATCGTGGTCCGCCTGGCATTGCTGTTCAGCGTGGATGCGTTTGCTGGCGGCCTGGTGGTCAATTCGCTGCTGTCGCTGTGGCTGATGCAGCGTTTTGGCCTATCGCTCGCCGCGGCCGGCCGGTTCTTCTTCGCGGCCGGACTGCTGACGACCGCCTCTCAGCTTGCCGCCGTGCCGTTGTCCCGCAGGATCGGCCTGCTGAACACGATGGTATTCACACATATTCCTTCCAGCCTCTTCCTGATCGCTGCGGCATTCTCCCCCTCGCTGACGCTAACGCTGGCGCTGTTGCTCGGGAGAAGCGCGCTATCGCAGATGGACGTGCCAACGCGGACTGCTTATGTGATGGCGGTGGTGACGCCACCCGAGCGCACCGCCGCGGCGAGCCTGACCGCCGTCCCGCGAAGCCTGGCTGCAGCGATCAGCCCCACGCTTGCGGGCGCCTTGCTGGCGATGGGATGGGCAAGCGCGCCACTGCTCGCCTGCGGCGTGCTGAAGATTGCCTATGACCTGGCGATTCTGGTCGTTTTCCGGCGCATCAAACCATTGCATTGAGGCGTTTCCGGCCTATGTCGGCTTATGTCTGGCGATCCATTCTCCGTAGTGGGTCGCGGCGGCCGCAGAGGGAGGAGGGCAGAGGGGAATCCCGCCAGCTGAATTGCCTTGGCTGATCTTCTCAACGCCGAAGGCATCTTCACGGCCATGATCGCCTAGGTGGTGTTCAAGAAGAACGCCGATCGGCCGATTGTGCCGGGAATGATCGCGATTGTGACTGGTGGCCTGTTGCGTTGGTGGCAGCCAGGATGGCTACGGATGTCGAACGGCCCGTTTCTGATCGTCGGAACCTGGCTAGTCGTCGACAACAACTTGACCGGGAAGGCATCGAGTAACGACGCACTGGTAGTGGCCTGTCTGAAGGGGCTCGTTGCCGGGGTAGGCAACACGGACCTCGCTCTGTTGCTGGGCGCCATTGGCATTGGGGTGTGGTTGCACCTCCGGGAGCGGCACGAGCATCGACGCAACGAATATGATTTAACATAATATACATTATGCGCAATTCAACTGTGGCGGCTAAGTTGTAATGTCCGGATCTGGCTAAGTAGAAATGTCCGCCTAGCCTGTCGTTCATGGTATCCAGCCTGCCCGGTTAGATGCGATGGAGACGCCAAGCGATGGCTAGATCTGAGGTCATTGCGGTAAGCATGCGCGAGTTAGACAGGCTCAAGACCGTCCAGGCGGTCGTAGACGGCGAATTGCGGCCCAGTGTGGCCGCTGAGCGGTTAGAGATCACAGATCGGCAATTCCGGCGGTTGCTGGATCGCTACCGGCAGGAAGGCGCGTCGGGATTGGTTTCTCGCCGACGCGGGCGGCCCAGCAACAATCGACTGCCGGTGAAGCGAGAGGCTGCGGCGCTCGACTTCATTCGGGAGCACTACACCGACTTCGGCCCAACGCCGGCCGCGCAAAACCCTGAACTGGCACTCCCCGCTACAAGTCCTCGCGCAGGTTCTGGTCAATCCCACGGACGGCTTCCTGTTCAATAACTGAGGGGTGTTGCACTTCGCACTTGAAACCG
Source organism: Cupriavidus malaysiensis (assembly GCF_001854325.1). Taxonomy (NCBI): domain Bacteria; kingdom Pseudomonadati; phylum Pseudomonadota; class Betaproteobacteria; order Burkholderiales; family Burkholderiaceae; genus Cupriavidus; species Cupriavidus malaysiensis. The sequence continues at coordinate 2,465,569 of NZ_CP017754.1, read as the reverse complement.
CCCCACATATCGGAGGCGTGGTAGTAGCCGATCGCATCATGCCCTCTGTAGTGCATGGCCAGCCTCCAGACCACCCGATCAGACGCCGTCACGGTGTGTAATCCCTCCATTCATCATGGTTAATTGGATCTTAACCTTACTGACCTCCTGGGTGGAGACCTCAAAAAGATTACGCTCCAGCACAATAAGATCCGCCAGCTTTCCCGCTTTGATCGAACCCAATTCGTGCTCTCGTCGCAATTGATAAGCACCATTGATGGTATAGCCATGAATCAATTCAGCCAAGCTCAATCGCTCTGTGGCTGGCGGTAGAAATGGACCATCTTCTCGACCTACTGTTTGCCGAGTCATGCCAGATTGGATGACTTCAAGAGGCTTGTAGACCACCTTGTAGCCTGTCGCCAAGGCATCGGTGCCGAGTGAAACCGTGGCACCAGCCTTGAAGAATGACTTAAAAGAATACATACGATGCCAGCGTTCTTCGCCTAGAATATCGCGCACCTTTAGTTGGTAGGGGTCGTAGACACCCCACTGAATCTGAGTGTTAGCGACGACGCCGAGCTTCTTAAAGCGTGGAATATCTGCGGGATCGGTGAGGAAAGCATGGCAGATCGTATGACGCGAGCCTTTACCAGTACGCGTATTCTGCGCGGCTTCGATTGCGTCCAGCGACATCCGCACTGCAGCGTCGCCGGTGCAATGGATGTGCGTGTCGATTCCCTCGGCATCGGCTTCTCGAATCAGGCGATCTAAGGTCGCCTGTGGAAATATCGGCTCTCCCCGCCAGTCCGGTTGATTGGCATAAGGTTGTAGATAGTAAGCGGTACGCGTTAGTTCTGTCCCATCTGCCAGTAGCTTTAACACGCTGGCCTGCACAAGCTTACTTTGATAGCGCTGGCGATGTTTCCTCAGGATAGGGAATGGATCGACATCCGGATTGTTGTGATAGTACGAACCGATGACCCGGTGGCGCAGTTTTCCCCGTCGCTCGATACTCTGGAAGATTTCGTATCCGATATGTTGACTATCTGGCCAGAGGACGAATCCAGCATCAAAAACGGTGGTAATTCCTGCACTGGCCAGCCGAAGCTGCCAGTCCTCGATGGCACTGGCCACACTTTCGGTGGGGAGAAAATCAATACCATGCTCTCGCTTTAGTTTTCCTAGTGCGGAAAATAGGGCCGGGACCTCGCTTATAAAGCCAGTTGGTTCGCCGGTTCTGTCATCTTTCTCATACCATGACTGGCCAGGTACGACATCACGTGGCGTGTCCTTGGTAATTCCGGCCATTTCGAGAAACTTTGAATTCGCCCAGTAATTATGCAGGTCATTGCTGATCAAAAGGACTGGGCGGTCGGCCACGATGGCATCAAGTGCTTCCTTCTTCGGGCCTGTGGCGGGAAAATTTGAGGCCATCCAGCCAAAGCCAGATATAAGCTGCTGATCCGGATGGCTTTTCGCATATTCGCGTATTGCCGCATATATTTCTTCAGGGTCTTCGTGGTTGACCCAGGCCCCTGCAGCAAAACCAAATGTCGACAAATGACTGTGAGACTCGATGAACCCAGGCAACATCATGCGACCTTCAAGATCGATAACAGTCGCTGTCGTTCCGGAAAACTGCGTCGCGCCCTGGTTGTCGCCAACATAAACAATGTGCTCGCCTTTGACGACTACCGCTTCAGCCCATGGTTGCGATTGTTCGACCGTATAGATCTTGCCGTTGCGGAAGATAGTTATCGTATCGTTTTGACTCTGGTCGGCTGCATTGGCGCGGTACGGTACGCCAAGGAGAGTGCCAGCGACAGTACTTAGTCCAAACGCAATGGCGCGACGTCGTGACAACTGCAACGGTTGCCCATCGAGTTCGGCTTCGCTATCGGGGTCGACGTTCAACAGCGGGACCAATGAGAGATTTACGCAGGCGAAACACATCATCTATCTCCTAGGGGCGGAAGGGGCGGCTGCCGCAACAGCCTGTGGTCTCGTTGCGCACAGCATCGTTCTGCGACGGTAGCGGTTTTGATCGGCGCATCCCTCGGATCTCGCCAGCCTGCACATTACCTATCTGTTCGGCAGGTACCACCATCCGGCTGCGCCTTCCGTGATTTTTATCACCAGCGCTGGCGGCCCGATGAGGCCTTCCAGCGCTCAAACAGTCAAACATCGTATGGCACGGGAACACCTGTTCAGCCTCTCACGGTTGGTAAGCAGGGGGTCGGCGCCAAAGGGATGCGACCTTCCTTTGATCCCTGGCCAATAGTAAAAGAGGATTTCTATTTGTGACTGAGGAAATCTCATGATCTAGTGCTCATTCCCTGCGGAGACGAGGCGATTTGATTTGCATCAACCTCCAGGCGGATATGCCCTGGGCCAGGGCAGACAGCTACCTCGGTCGCCATGGCACGGCACAAGGCATCGCGCGCCTGCAAGATGGCCGGTTCGTCGCTGCTTCTCGGAAAGGTCGGCAGTGCACTGGCGTCAACGAACGCATCCTTACGAATCCCGCCTATTTCATCGCCACCCGGGCCTACCTCGAGCGGCACGGCAAGCCGCAGGCGTTCTATTCGGACAAGTTCAGCGTGTTCCGGGTAAGCGCCAAGGCCAATGCCGAAGGCTGCGGCTACACGCAGTTCGGGCGCGCGCACGCTGCAGGGCGAGCCGCCGCGGCCGCAGCACCCGCCGGGGTACGTGAAGCGCTCGCGGCTGATCAACCGGCTGCACCTGGGAGCGGGCGATCAAGGGCACGCCCGTGCCGTAGTTTGCTTCCTTGCCGCCTGTTCCAGACTAGCCCGCGCGATGACACGATGGAACGGTGTGATTACCGCGAGGTACGTCCGTCCCAGCCAGTTATGGCAATGCACTACGGTCACCAGGACAAGTTCCCTGCCGCCTGCCGCATCCGCGCGCAGCTGGACCGCGAGCCGGAAGTCGAGATGGCGATCGTCCTCGCCCATCACCAGTTCCCCTGCACTCTTCGACCGCAGCGGAAAGAAACCGATCACCGGCCCTCGCGCCGCCGCCGCAACGCCGACCGCACGAGACGATTTGACGCCGACTGTCGCCATAATCGTGTCCCGTACCCGCGTCAGCGCACGAATCCACCACGCCTGCCGCTCGAATCCAGCGCGCGCCAACACTTCGAGATCATCGCTGGCTCCCGCCGGCAACTGAACCGCATACGCATCCAGCAAGTCCGCGCCCCGATAAAGCGGCGCCAGGATGCTGTCGGATGGCATGGGTATCGCATAAGCTTTATGGGCATTGATCATCAACCAATCTCTCCATGGTTTGGGTAGAGCGCGAGCCTGCGCTGGACATGGCTTCTCTGTGCCATCAGCACACCGCGAGCCGTTCGCCCCGGGAACGATGGATGGATCTGCCACGCAGTTGTCATCGCCAGGACGCCGCGATCTACCTTGAAGAACCGAACCTGCTCGGTGCCAATCCAGGCTGGATGCCAAGCCGTGTCGACCTTGATGATGAGTTTGTCCTCATCCTCGACACGACAGAAACCAGAATAAGCAATCATCGTCTCGAAAAGGGCCGCCGGATCGCTATTCGGGCGCTCTCTGGATGTGAGTATCGACATCATCCGGTCGCGTTCGATGACCATATGGCCGAGTGGTTCGACACCGTATGTGTCCGCGCGCTCGCCTGTATCCTCGAACTCGACCTGAAAAGATAGGATCTTCCACCACCCGGACAACGGGTGGGCGTCGATGTCGGACATGGTCATCTCATCTCGGTGAATTGGTCGAACGTGACCAGTGCGAATCCTTTTCCTTTCAAGCTGAACTCCCGGAAAAGCGCTGCAGTGCAAAATGCAGCGGCGGTCTACGCTAATGTTCGCAGCGTAGCAATCCAGATCGCACCATACACAGTCTGTATGGCGCAGACCTGTGAGCAGCTGACGCGCAGCCACTGGTTCCCGGTGGTCAGCAGGCGGAACCGCGACGTGACGCCAGTCGCTTCAACAGGCTCTTGCAGGATGCGTTTGCCCTCTTCAAAGACACACTTCCACCGCGCAGTTCGGGCGCGCATTGTGCGAGCTGAATGTCGACATCTTCTGTGCAAACTCCAGTCACGCCAAGGGTCACGCCAAGGGTCGCGTCGAACGGATGAACGGCACGCTGCAGGACCGCCTGGTGAGTCAGCGGCGGATCAACCGGCTGGACCCGGAGCGGGCAATCAAGGGCACGCCCCGGCCCTGATTGGCCGCTGGCTGCACGATAGCGGATGCCGGGCCCGCCCGACGCCGAAGGGCGGCTACCGACCCACAGCGCCCTCTCGCGCCACTCGATACCGGACATTTGACGGGAGCGAAAATGGTCGGTTATGTGTAAGAATTACGCGTCTATTCAAACTCGACTGATCCATGAATGCGAGTCTCCGCGCCGCTATATCCATTCGACGGCTTTTGCCAGTCGAATGGCCGCAAGCCTTCCCTGTTATCTCTCAGTTGCGCAAGCTGGACGAGGCTGAGTTTCTCAGGCGAACCCTCAGGCAATCGTATTCCGGCTACGAGCTGGTCGGAGCGTTCAGAGGCGGCGAACTTATCGGCGTCTTGGGCATGCGGCCGGTCCACACGTTGGCACGCGGGGCGTATCTGCACGTCGATGATTTAGTCGTCGTGGCGGAAGCGCGAGGAAGCGGCGCAGGGCACGCCCTGATGGATTACGCCGAAGCTGACGCACGCGCACGCGACATGAGTGCGGTGTTTCTCGACGCGAGACCAGAAGCCGTTTCGTTCTATGAGAGTCGGGATTTCGCGCTGCACCCTGCACCGTCGATGAAAAAGATTCTCTGATCACGCGACCGCGGGCATCAAAGGCACGATCAGACATGAACACACTAGTCGCCCTCGTTGTCATGGCCGCCTTCACTGGGCAACATGCGCAAGCCAGCGAGCCTGGCGAGAAGGCTCCTTTTACCGGCGACTGGTCAATGATCTACTCGTGCGAGAATGCAACAGGTGTGTACGCCGCGCGTTGCCAACAAGGCATCCGAGACGGTTTTTACCTGTACAAGTTGACGCAGGAAGGCCGCGCGCTCTGCGGGTACCATCTGGCCACTGGCCAGATGGGGAACCGTATCGATGATGGGTACCTATCCGGTGAAGGGCCATCAATTCACGGGATCATTCAAGGCAAGACCGCCGAGGTGGAATTTCGCAGCGGACGCACCGGAGAGGTGGGACGCGCGATATTAACCAGAGATGGCGACACCCTGATCTGGCATGTCACGCGCCACATCAAGACCGCCGAGGAAAACTGGATCCCTTCCGATGCGGTGCTGCAAAGAGCTGAGAGCAAAAGCCCGCAGCACATCAGAGGCTGCTCACGTGACTGAAGGGAGGGCTTTCCTCTCGGCTCTTTCAACGCGCAATCACCATCACGCCCGCATCAGCTGGAGCAATAAGCACCTGCACGAGGCTCCGCGCCACTGCACGAAGCGCGAGCGTCGCGCGGACACTTGACTTGGCCCACCGCGAGGCCACCGCCCCACCCTGCGCGGGCCTCGTCCCTCTCCGGCCCGCCGCCAAAACCCCGCCAAAGCATCCAACTCTGCATAAAAAGCACGCCTGTGCCGATATTTGATTGTGACTGGCGCCGCGATCTTTCAAAACCGCACAGGGAACCCGCAAACCAATTGCCGTGTCATCGAGCCCCCATCAAGCGCCGGGACGAGGACCGGGCGCGCCCCGCGGGAAGGCGATCCACGCGTGCAGCGCCCCCGCATGCGCGAACGAGGCCAGGCCGAAGGCAAGTGCGGCGCGCGGGTGGGGATCAAGAGAGGAATGCATCGAAACTCCAGTGCTTCGTCATGGCGAACGCACGCCCGCGAGCCTCCGCGGTGTCGTGCTACCAGGACGAACCGCAACGGCCGGAGTTGTCGCATGTCATAAAAATTTCACGTGCACCACCTGGCCCGCATTCGGGGCCGCAAGCTTCCGGCTGATGTATCTGCCGGGGGAACGCCTCGAACATTGCCGCCCATCGCCACATCGAAGTGGCCGACTCTCGGGGCGGGCACGCGGAACCGTGGGCCGACGGCACGGCCCTACCCTGCACCACCTATGACCGGCTGGCCGAGATCGACCAGGGCGAGACCGTCGAGCACAAGCGGCCGGGCCACGTGCCGGCCATTGCGGCGCAGGTCCAGGCGCAGCGCGACAACTGGCATCAGGCCGGTCTTCGCGAACGCCGCAGGGTGAGCCGCCGCGACCGCAGCCCCGCGACGTTGCACATGGCGCGTCAGCTGTTCTCACAGGCCCAGGTCGCCATCGACGGCAGCAAGTTCAGGGCAATCAACACTCGGGACTGCAATTTCATTGCTGGCAAGGTCGACAAGCGCCCGCAGCAGATCGAGGAAAGCATCCAGCGGTATCTAAGCGCGCTGGAGACTGCGGATCGCACGCAGCCAGCGGAGATAGCGTTCCAGTCAACCCGACTGCGCGGGTAGTTTGCGCCACTGCGCCAGCAGATGTATAGCCTTGACCAGATAGAGGAAGAAATCAAGACGCTGCCAGATGGACAGAACTCGATGACGGATCCCGATGCGCGCTCGATGGCGACAAGTGACAAGGGCTCTGGGATGGTGGGCTTCAACGTACAGATGGCCGTCGATGCCAAGCACTAACTGATCGTCGCTCATCAGGTCACCAATATCGGCAGTGATCGGGCGCAACTCAGCTCGATGGCTCGAGCCGCATCGCGATGCGATGGGTAAGACCAGGCTTAAAGCCATAGCTGATCGTGGCTACCTACCTCAGTGCGCAGGAGATCAAGGCGTGCGCGCATACGGGACATGAGCAACATGATTGTGCGCTGCCAAGGCGGCGTGGGCCCCTTCTTTGCCCAGCCAGAGCGCGACCATGGGCCGACCCGGCAAGATCAACATTGTCGCGGCGTGACGTGGCGGGTCTGCCCAGTCTGGCCCACTCTTTCAGACGCGGTACAGGCTGCCGGCGCCGGCGCCGTCCGCCGGCGTGCTGTCCACGCGGCCAGCCATGGGCAAGCCCTGCGCCCATCCTGCGGCGATGGCCTGCACGTCACGCATGGGATCGCTCGCCTTGGCGCGCTGGTTGCGGAGTCGGCAGGTTTCGGGATCGGTGGCGAACAGCCCGCGTGCGAAGACCCGGCCTTGCTCGGTCAGGCGCGCGGTCTTCGGCCCGCGGATTTCCGCGAAGCGCAGGAAGGCCTGATCCAGGCCGCCGTCCGCCTCGTCCAGGCAGCGGGCCAGATGCCAGGCGTCTTCCAGCGCCTGGCAAGCGCCCTGCCCCGACGTCGGCAACGGCGCGTGCGCCGCGTCACCCACCAGCAGCACATTGGCCCGGCTCCATGTATGCAGCGGCTCCAGGTCGTGCACGGCAATCAGCCGGATGGCGTGCGCCGGCGTCGCCCGGAGGATGCGGGCGACAGGCTCCGGCCATGGCGCGAACAGATCCTCGACTTCCTTGCGCATGTCCGCTGCGGGCTCCGCAGCAGGCAATGGTCGCGCCTGCGCCGCCGCCCAGTAGACCAGCTCCGGCTTGACCGCCACGCAACCAAAGCGCTCGCCCGAGCCCCAGAAGTCCTGAATCGCGATATCGTCCACCAGCGCGCCCCGCCCCTGCGCCACGCCTATCCAGTTCACGAAGCCCTGGTAGACCGGCGTGTTGTGGCCCGCGACGAAGCCGCGCGCCACCGAATCCATGCGGCCGTCGGCGCCGATGAGCAGGTCCGGACGGATGCTCACCCCGTTCTCGAACCGTGCCACGGCCTTGCCGACGGCATCCAGGTCGATCGCCACCGTCCGATGTCCGTATGCCACCGGGATCCCGGCCCGCGCCGCATGGTCCAGCAGCACAGCCTGCAGGTCGCGGCGCAGGATCGTATGGGTCGGATATCCCATCAGCTGGTCCAGCAGCGCAATATCGAGGCCCCCCAGTGCGTTGCCCGCGGCATCCTGGCGGCGCATCGCCACCGGCCGCCCTCCCGCTGCCGCGATGTCTTGCAGCAGCCCCAGTTCCTCCAGCACAAAGCCGGCATTGGGCCAGAGTGTCACGCCAGCGCCCATGGACGCCGGCCCTGCCCTGCGCTCATATACGCGGGGACGGTACCCCCGCTTGCGCAAGGCAAGTGCCACGCTGAGGCCCGCAACGCCGCCGCCAAGTATTCCGATTTCCACGTTGAATCTCTCCTGTCCAGGCCGTCCTGACGAGCCGCCGGCGGCGGTCCATCGGACGAGACGGCATCTTAGATTCCGCCAATCCTGGGAACTAGCATGTGAAAATGGGATGCTTTCATACCCCAAACGGGATAGTCATGCGTGACTCACTCGACCTGAATACCGTCCGCGTCTACGCGGCGGTCGTCGACGAACAGAGCTTCGCCGGCGCGGCGCGCCTGCTGGCCCTGCCCTCGTCCAACGTCAGTCGCCACGTCGCCTCGCTGGAGCGCAGGCTGGGCGTCCGCTTGCTGGAACGCAGCACCCGCCATCTGCGCATGACGGAAGCCGGCAGGTTGCTCTACGAACGCGCAAAGCCCCTGCTTGACGCCTTGCTCTCCACCGAAGAGGAACTCGGTGCGGCGCAGCGCGAACTGCGCGGCCCCCTGCGAATGTGCATGCCAGGCGAAGCGCCAAGGCTGCTGGCCCCCATCCTGGCCGAGTTCTGCAGCCTCCATCCCGGCGTGGAGCTGGAATGCGACACGCGCCTGACCGGCCTGGAAGCGCTGCGGGAAGACGTGGATCTCTCCATCCTCTTCCATCGCGGCCGCCAGGACGACAGCACCTTCATCACCCGCGAACTCGCTACGTTGCCCAGCATCGTGGTCGCGGCGCCCGCCCTGCTGGCCAAGACCGGAATGCCGCGCCAGGTGCGGGAACTCAGGTCCCTGCCCTGCATCACCACCCTGAGCGCGCTGAAGGGCCAGCCCTGGCAGTTCCAGGACGCTGACGGCGAGATCGTCAAGGTGCCGGTCCGCAGCCGCTACCGCGTCAACAGCGGAGAGCTGGCACTGGCGGGCGCGCGGCAAGGTATCGGCTTCGCAATCGTGGCGGCCTATCCATGCCAGGAAGACCTTGCCGCGGGCCGGTTGCGGGAAGTGCCGCTGGACTTGTCCCCTGCGCCGCTGCAATTGCTGGGCGCGTACAGCCACCGGCATTCCGTGACCACGCGGGTCCGGGCCTTGCTGGATCTGATACAGCTGCGCCTGGATGGCGTGGGGAGCGGTTCGAGACGAGGGGCGAATCCTCTTGACCCGTGATGGGCCTCCGAATTCGAGCGCAAGGGACGGAGTTTCTTCTTACGATGCGGTCGCTAGAGTGGAGCCAATTGCCGAGGGTTCCGCATGAACGCGATATCCCTGGCCGACAAGGAGTCGATCATGCAGATGTTCAAGAGTCACCTGGAGTCGCCGCTGGGCGGCCTGCTCCTGGTCACGGATATGGCGCAGCACGTGCGCGCGCTCGACTTCGCCGATCATCGAGCGCGCCTGCAGCGAGGCCTGCGCACGCACTATGGCATCGTCGACCTCACCGAGATTCCGCCGCCCGCCGAGATCGCCCAGGCAATCGCACGCTACTTCGCGGGCGACCTGGAGGCGCTCGGCGTCCTGCGCACATCGACGGCGGGCTCGGTGCTCCAGCGTCGGGTGTGGGCCGCGCTGCGCCGCATACCCGCGGGAGCGACCACGAGCTATGGCAAGCTGGCCAGGGAACTGGGTTTCGACGATCCCCGGGCGGCCATCGACGTCGGTGCCGCCAATGGTGCCAACCCGATCGCCATCGTCGTTCCGTGCCATCGGGTCATCGCCAGCAATGGTGATCTCAAGGGCTATGCCTGGGGCTTGCACCGCAAGCGCTGGCTCTTGGAACACGAAGGGGCGATCAAGCCAGCGCGCACCGAAGCGCGGACCGCCATGCTGCCGGGGATGTGATCTTGACCGATAGCATCGCCGCCGACCTGTCTCCGCGCGCATACCGGCGGGCTGCGCAGTTCTTGTCCGGCCTCGATGCCGACTGGGCTCGCCATATCGCCGCGACCGGCCCGTGCAAGCTTCAGGCCAAGCCTGACCGCGAACTCTACGAGGCCCTGGTGCGGGCCATTGCCTACCAGCAACTGCATGCCAAGGCCGGCGATGCGATTCTCGCGAGACTGCTGGCCCTTTACCCGGAGGTTTCCTTCCCAACGCCCGGCCAACTGCTGGCAACCGATCCCGGGTTGCAGCGCGCGTGCGGCTTCTCCGCCGCCAAGCTGGCCACCATACGCGGCATCGCCCAGGCGGCCGTCGACGGCATCGTGCCCAGCCTGGAGGAGGCGCGGCGTCTCCCCGATGCCGCGCTGATCGAGCGCCTGATCCCCTTGCGCGGCGTAGGACGCTGGACCGTCGAAATGTTCCTGATCTACTCGCTGGAGCGTTCCGACATCCTGCCGGTCGACGACTTCGGCGTGCGGGAGGGGTACCGCCGCCTGAAGCGGCTGGCGCAGGCGCCCACGCCCCGCCAGATGCGCGCGCTCGGCGAGACCTGGAGTCCCTGGCGCACGATCGCGGCGTGGTACTTGTGGCGGCTTCCCGCCACGTCACAGTGACGTGACATGACACCGCCCATGCCCACCCTGGATCGAACGTTTACTTTGATCGGGCCTGACGGCAGGCCATACGCCAGCGCCATGCCCGGCACTCTCGGCGGCCATCGGGGTGGCAAGCTATACGGCCGGCTGGATTGCCGTGCGGCGCTGCGAGCGATTGCCCGTGGTGGCTATGAGAAGCATCGCGTGTTCTTCCTGGACGAGATGACGGCCATCGCTGCCGGCTATCGGCCGTGTGCGGTCTGCATGCCCGTGGAGTACGCCGCGTGGAAATCTCGATAATGTCCGGGCGAGTCATCGGTGAATGAGCCGGGGGGGGGCACGCCGGCGGTGTCAGCCGTATCCGTATCGCATTGTCTCCACGTCTCCACACCACTACGGCGCGTCAAGCTGAGTATTTCCTCATTAAATCAATGGATTAGTCGAAAGCCTTCGGCCTCCCGCTGGAATGCGGCAGGGCTCTGTTGCTTTTTAAGACGACTGGTCATATTATTCCCGCCATGGCCCGCACCGCAGACAAGACCGACATCCCCAACCGCCTGACCAAGGCCGGGCGCGAGTTGTTCTCGCGCCTCGGCTACAACGCCACCGGCATCCAGCAGATCACCGATCATGCCGGCGTGCCGAAGGGTTCGTTCTACAACCACTTCGAAAGCAAGGAAGCGTTCGCCGCGGCCATCATCGCGCAGTACGCGGACTACCTGCATCGGTCGTGGGAGGCCATGATCGAGATGGCGCCACCGGAGCCGATGGAGGCGATCCGCTATGTGTTCAGCCGCATGATCGCCTACCACCAGTCGAGGGCGCTGCAGGCCGGCTGCCTGATCGGCAACTTCGCGGCGGAGATCGCCTTGTCCAGCGAAGCCTGCCGTGCCGCCCTGCAAGCGGCGCAGCTGGCCTGGCGCGAACGGCTTGCCGGCATGATCGGCCAGGCCCAGGCATGCCATGCCATCCGCACCGATATCTCCCCTTCCGATCTTTCCGGCCTGGCCTGGGATGTCTGGGAGGGCGCGCTGCTGCGCATGAAGATCGAGCGCTCGACCGAGCCGCTGCGGCGCAGCGTCGACCTGATGTTCGACCACCTGTTCCAACCGGCGGCCCCGGCCGCCGCAAGCCATCGTCCCATCACGGAGTAAGCCACTCATGGGTGCACAGACCGAAGCCTTCCTCACCGATGCCCTGTTCCAGCCGATCCAGCTGGGCAAGCTCGAGCTCGCCAACCGCATGGCCATGGCGCCGCTCACGCGCAGCCGCGCCGACGACGACCTGGTGCCGACCGACATGGTGGTCGAGTACTACAGCCAGCGTGCCAGCGTCGGCCTGATCATCGCGGAAGCCACCCAGGTTTCCACCACGGCCCAGGGCTATACCAATACGCCGGGCATCTACACCCCGGAACAGATCGCGGCCTGGAAGAAGGTGACCGACGCGGTGCACGCGAAGGGCGGCCGGATCTTCCTGCAGATCTGGCACACGGGCCGCATGTCGCACACGCACTTCCAGCCGGACAACCAGTCCCCGGTAGCGCCGTCGGCCATCGCCGCCAATGCCAAGACCTTCATCAATGGCCAGGGCTTCGTCGAATGCTCGCTGCCGCGCGCGCTCGAGACGGCCGAGATCGCAGGCATCGTCGATGACTTCCGCACGGCCGCGGCCAATGCCGTCCGGGCAGGCTTCGACGGCGTCGAAGTCCACGGCGCGCATGGCTACCTGCTCGACGCCTTCCTGCGCGACGGCACCAACAAGCGCACCGATGCCTATGGCGGCAGCATCGAGAACCGCGCCCGCTTCCTGCTGGAGGTCATGGCCGCGGTGATCGCGGAGATCGGCGCCGACCGGGTCGGCGTCCGCCTGGCGCCGGTCTCGCCGGTCAACGACGCGCTGGAGAGCAACCCGCAGCCCTTGTTCGAGCACGTCGTGCGCGAACTGGAGACGCTGCATCCCGTGTATATCCACGTCGTCGAAGGCCACACCGGCGGCCCGCGCGACAACGTCGCGTTCGACTACGAGGCGCTGCATCGCCTGTACAGCGGCGTGTGGATGGTGAATAACGGCTATACGCAGGAGATGGCCGAGGAAGCCATTCGCAGCGGCCGCGCCGACATGGTGTCGTTCGGTCGCAAGATGATCACCAACCCCGACCTGCCGCGCCGCTTCCGCGAGAACAGGCCGCTGAACAAGCCGTTCGAGGACGCCTCGCTGTATGGCGGGAATGGCGCGCACGGCTATATCGACTACCCGGCGGTGGCCTGACAGCGGCATGCTCGCCTGACAGCGGAGGACGCGCCGGGCCGCCGGCGCTTGCCTCGAGGCCGCCGGCGCGTCCGCGCGCGGCGGCCTGCGGCATTTCCGGCACCCACTGCCGGCAGCCCCCGGGCCGAGCCCCGGGCAAGTCGTGGCCGTCCGTTGCGTACTGCCGCCCTGCCCCTACTGGTAAGCTCGCCTTCTGCATCAACGGATTCCATGCGGGACATCGGCTCGTCGATAGACAGTCAAGGTCCGGCCGCGTGGGACGGGTCAAGACCGGACGAACACAGCCATGGGCGCCGCACTGCATGACGACGTAGTAGAACGAAGCCGGTTGTGGCTGCCGCCGCAGCCGCCGGAGCCGCCGGCACTCGCGCCGGGCATCGTGCGCAGCAGCTTCAGCGTCCAGGGGGACGCCCGCCGGAGTTTCCTGGCCTGGCAGGAGCGCATGAGTCCTGTCTATGACATACATCCTCCTTCGAAGCGGCCCGAGGATACTTTCAAGGCGTCGCTGTCCCGCTATACCATCGACGACCTGAGCCTCTTCGACTTCCTCACCGGACCGAACCTGGCCGTGCGCTCATTAGGCCGGGTGTCGACCGAGAGCGTGCGCGACATCACCTTCAGCGTATTCCTCGAGGGGCCGCCGGCGCAGTTCCTGGGCGGCCGGTCGGGCCCTGATGCGGCGCACGCATCGCAAGCATCGCATCCAGCGCAGGGGCCGAGCATCCTCGCGCTGGACATGGATCAGCCTTGCACCATCCGGAGTTTCCAAGGCCGGATTCTTCTCCTCTTCGTGCCGCGTGCGCTGGTGGAAAAGTCCTTCCCGGACGCCGCTTCCCTGCATGGCCGCTGGATTCACGCCACCACTCCCCTGATGCGGCTGCTGATCGACCATCTGGTGGCGCTGAAACGGCAGATCGCCGGACTGAGCAAGGCGGACGCGCAGCGCGCCTTCGTCACCGCGGTGGAGCTGCTCGTTGCCGCCTTCAGTCACCAGGCAGGCCTTGCCGGCAGCGCCCGCGCAGCGGTGCGCGCCGCGGCCTACGGGCAGGTACGGCGGCATGTCGAGGCGCGGCTGCACGATCCGGATCTGTCGCCCGAAAGCGTGCTGGCCTCGCTGCAGCTCTCACGTGCCAGCGTGTACCGCATGTTCGAGCATGAAGGTGGCCTGGCGGCCTATATCCGCAACCGCAGGCTGCGCATGGCGGCCGATGAGCTGGTGCGCTTTCCGCACCTGGAAGTCCAGGACATCGCCTCGGGACTGGGCTTCAAGGACGCCTCGAGCTTTACCCGCGCCTTTCGGCGTGCCTTCGACATCGCCCCACGGGAATTGCACGAGTACGCCCCGTTGCTGCCGCGCCCGGAGTCAAGGCGGCAGCGCTTTGCCTAGCGTCATGCGTTGCCGGCCGGCGTGGGTGCATTGACGTCGATCAGCCGCTCGGCCTTGAGCGTTTCCCACAATTCCGCGGGAATCGGTGCTGCCGCCAGCCGGAGGTTCTCATCGATGCGGCCTGGCCGGCTCGCGCCGGGAATGACGCCCGCGACGGCCGGATGGGCAAGCGGGAACTGCAGCGCGACCGCCTTCACATCCACGCCGAAGCGGTCGCAGATGCGCCGGACGCGCGCGACGCGTCCGAGCATCTCCGGTGGCGCGGGCTGATACTCGAAGTGCTGGCCGCCGGCCAGCACGCCGGAGTTGTAGGGGCCGCCGACGACGATGCCGAGTCCGCGCGCTGCGCTGGCCGGCATCAGGCGCGCGAGCGCGCCGGCGTGATCGAGCAGCGTATAGCGCCCGGCCAGCAGGAAGCCGTCGGGGTCGGCACGCTCCAGCGCCAGTGCGCAGGGCTCGATACGGTTCACGCCCAGCCCCCAGCCCCTGATGACCTTTTCCTCGCGCAGCCGCGACAGCGCCTTGGCCGCGCCCGACATCGCGATGTCGAATACCTCGCGCCAACGGTCGCCGTGGAAGTCGACCGCCGGATCGTGGATCCATACGTAGTCGAGCCGGTCGGTGCGCAGCCGCCGCAGGCTCGCCTCGATCGAGCGCAGGGTGCCGTCCGCCGTGTAGTCGTAGACGATCTTGTTCGGCAGCCCGTGACGGAACAGGCCCCCTTTCTCGCCGAGGTCGCGCTGCGAGGCGTCTTCCTGTTCGTCGAGGATCAGGCGGCCGACTTTCGTGCCGAGCGAGTAGGCATCGCGCGGCCGCCCGGCGAGCGCTTCACCGAGCCGCAGTTCCGCCAGGCCGGCGCCATACAGCGGTGCGGCGTCGAAATAGCGGATGCCGCTTTGCCACGTGGTGTCGACCGTGGCCAGCGCCTCTTCGTGCGGAATGTCCCGGTACATATTGCCGAGCGGCGCGGTGCCGAAGCCGAGCGGGGACGGGAGCGTGATTCTCATGCGATATCTCGAAGGTAAGAATGGGTCACGGCGGACGGAAGCCTGGCGCGCCTGGCTTTCATTGCGCGTCGCCCCCCAGCGCTCAGGCCGCCGCCTGTGCGAGCGCCGGATAGTCGGTCAGGCCCCGCGCGCCGCCGCCGAACAGCGTGCCGCGATCGTGCGGCGTGAGCGGCGCCCCGGTGCGCAGGCGCGCCGGCAGGTCAGGGTTCGCGACGAAGGGGCGGCCGAACGCGACCAGGTCGGCCCAGCCTGCGGCGATCGCTTCGCGCGCGCGCTCGGCGGTGTACTTGCCCGCGTAGATCAGCACGCCGGGGTAGGCCGCGCGCAGCTTCTGCTTGAACCCGACCGGCATCAGCGGGGCATCGTCCCAGTCCGCCTCCGCGATGTGGAGGTAGCCGACGCCCAGTTCGGCCAGCAGTCCGGCGGCGGCGAGGTAGGTCGTCTCGGGATCATCGTCGACGCAGCCGTTCAGCGTGGTCAACGGCGCGAGGCGGATGCCGACGCGCGCGGCATCGCCGGTGCCCTCGATCAGCGCCTGCGTGACTTCGCGCAGGAAGCGCAGGCGCTTGTCGAGCGAACCGCCATAGGCATCGCTGCGCGTGTTGGCGTTCGAGTCGATGAACTGGTTGACGAGGTAACCATTGGCGCCGTGCAGCTCGACGCCGTCGAAGCCGGCCGCGAGCGCGTGGCGGGCGGCAGTGCGGTACTGGTCGACGGTTTCGTGGATCTCTTCGATGCTCAGCGCACGCGGCGCGGATGCCTGGACGAAGCCAGGCGTGCTGCCGTCCTCCCCGGCGATGAACACGTTCACGCCCTGCGCCTGGAGCGGCGATGACGACACCGGCTGGCGGCCGTCGAGCAGGCTCGTGTGGCTCAGTCGCCCGACGTGCCAGAGCTGGGCGAAGATGCGGCCGCCGGCAGCGTGCACGGCGTCGGTCACCTTGCGCCAGCCGGCAACCTGCGCGGCGGTATGGATGCCCGGCGTCCAGGCGTAGCCCTTGCCGAGCGGCGCGATATAAGTGCCTTCGCTGACGATGAGGCCGGCGCTGGCGCGCTGCGCGTAGTAGGTGGCCATCAGGTCATTGGCGACGTCGCCCGGCTGGCTGGCGCGCGAACGCGTCATCGGCGGCATCACGATGCGGTTCGGCAGCGTCAGCGCGCCCAGCCGCAGCGGTTCGAACAGAGGGTCCTGGGTCATCATGGTGGGTATCCTTTCGGTGGCGCGGCCGGCGGGCCGCGCACGGTTGAGTACGGTTGCGTACGGTTGCAATAAGGGCGCGCCGGCGTCAGTCCCATTGCGGCGCCAGGCCGTCCGGGTCGACTTCGCGGCCGTTGCGTTCGAGCGCGGCGATGTGCGCCATGTCGTCGTCGCTCAGGCACAGCGACTGCGCGAGCAGGTTGCTGGCGAGATGCTCGCGACGGGTGGACGACGGGATCACCGAGTAGCCGAGCCGCAGCGCCCAGGCGAGCACGACCTGGGCCGGCGTGGCCTGGTGCCGCTGCGCGATGGCGCCGATCACCGGATCGCCGAGCACCTTGCCGTAGGCGAGCGTCATGTAGGAAGTCACGTGGATGCCCTCGCCTTGCAGGAATCCGACCAGCTTGCGGTTCTGCAGGTAGGGGCTCAGCTCGATCTGGTTGGTCGCGATGGCGTCCCTGCCGACTGCCGCGATCGCCTGCCGCGCCAGCTCGATGTTGAAGTTCGAGATGCCGATCCGGCGCGTCAGGCCCTGCGCCCTGGCCTCGGCCAGCGCGCCCATGAAGGTGTCGAGCGGCACGCCGTTGCCCGGTGCCGGCCAGTGGATCAGCGTCAGGTCGACATGGTCAGTGCGCAGCTTCGCCAGGCTCTCCCGCAGGCTCGGCACGAGCTTGTCGGGCGCATAGTTTTCGACCCAGATCTTGGTCGTCAGGAAAAGGTCTTCGCGGCGCACGCCGGAAGCGGCGATCGCTTCGCCCACTTCGGCTTCGTTGCCGTAGATCTGCGCGGTGTCGATCGCGCGGTAGCCGAGTTCCAGGCCGTTGCGGACCGAGTCGATGACAACCTGGCCCTGCAGGCGGAAGGTGCCGAGGCCGAAGGGAGGAATCTTGTTCATGGTGTGCTCCGATCAGGGAGGAGGCAAAGTTCGACAGCCGCATTCTGCGCTGCCGAACCATTGCGATAAACGTCGCTAATGGCGAATGACAATTGAACTGAAATCAAGAGTTGGCGGACTCTGCGAGCGCAGTTGCCGCCGTGGCTGTGGTCCCCGGTCCCTGGCGCTTCATGGCGATCTGGAGGCGCGCCGGCAGCGACGGCCAGGCCCAGGCACGACGCGGGCGAGCCGCCTCGGCGGGATGGTCGGATTCACGCGGCGGTTTCCGCGTCGGGCGCGATCGTGGCCGCGGCCTCGCCTCGATGGAAATGCGGAAGGACTTCACTGGCGATCTCGGCCAGCGTCTCATCGAGCGGGCGTCGGTTGCGGCGGAAATGCAGGCCGATGTGCGCCACGCCGGCGGCGCGCAGGGCCGCCAGTTCCGCGATCAGCGCGTGACGTCCCGTGCGTGCGCCGAAGCGGTGGCGCTGCAACGGTTCGTGCGGATCGGCGGCGAGGTCGAGATGAAAGAAGGTCACGTAGGGCTTGTCGCCAGCGACCGCGCGCCACGCGCCGGCGCGCCGCGCGTGATCGTCGGGCGTGCCCGGATAGGCGAGGCAGCCGTCCATGTGCGCGCCGATCCAGGCGGGCGTCTGTTGCGCGAGGCCCGCGACGAACAACGGTGTCGGCGTGCGCGCGGCCGGGAGCACGTCGAGGCCGGCCGGCAAATGGCCGCGCGCGCCGTCGCGCAGCAGCGCCACCTGTTCGCGGAAACTCGCCCCGCGCGACTCGAAGTCACGCCCGAACAGCGGATACTCGACCGGCCGGTCGCCGCTGGCGACGCCAAGCAGCAGGCGGCCGCCGCTCAACTCCTGTATGGTCGCCGCCGATTTCAGCGTCAGCAGCGGTTCGCGCAGCGGCAGCACGACCGCCGCGGTGCCGAGCAGGATGTCTCGCGTGACACCGGCCAGGTAGCCGAGATAGGAAAATGTCTCGAACACCTGCGCCGCGTCGCCGAACGAAGGGTCGTACACCGGCACGTCGCGTACCCAGAGCGCGCGAAAGCCCAGTGTGTCAGTGAGCCGCGCGAGTACCGCATGGTGTTCGAGGTCGGGCACGCCGGGGCGGCGTCCGTCGCGCTGGCGCTCGGCGTCGCCGGCTGGCGACCAGTCGTTGTCGAGCGGCAGCTCGACGCCGATGCTGAGGCCGCCGCGCCTCAGCGTTGCGAGGGGGGTGGACATGGCCGGCATCGGTTCAAAGCGCCCGCAGGCTGCCTTCCAGGCGATGGAACTCGAGCGACGCGGCGGTGAAGAACGAGCGCGAGATGCCGGCGGTGAAGTCGTCGAGATGGACCACCGTGGCGCGATCGGCTTCCTGCCACGAGATCGCGTAGAGCTCCCCGGCGACATGCTTCCATGTGTAGGCGACCTCGCCTGCCGCCCCCGCGAACGCGCCTTCGGTGATTTCGTAGCGCATGTGGACGCCATCGCCGGCGTACGCGTTGATCGCGGTGAGTCCCGGGTAGCGGACTTCGAAGGACTTGCCGGCGAACGGCGGATGAGAGTTCGGTGCGTGCATAGGGGTGCTCTCCTGCTGGAAATCGGCGGAGCCGGATCGGTGGAACCGATGGAACCGATGGAACCGATGGAACCGATGGAACCGATGGAACCGATGGAACCGACGGCCCGATTGGGCTGGAGCGCAGTTTGCCCACTTTACTTTTGCGGAAAAACCGGTCTATAAACGAAATTATTTTGATTTCAGATCAATAATGAAAGTCACGCTCGATGAGCTCCAGGCGTTCGCCTCGGTGGTCGACACCGGCTCGATCACCGCGGCCGCCCAGCAGCTCGACCTGACCGTGTCGGCAACCAGCCGCACGCTCGCGCGGCTGGAGGAAAAGCTGAAGACCACGCTGCTGCGCCGGACCACGCGCCGGCTCGAGCTGACCGAGGAAGGACGGGCCTTCCTGCAGAGTGCGCGGGCGATCATCGATTCGGTGGAAAGCGCGGAGGAGCAGATGCTCGCCCGCCGCGAGAAGCCGTCGGGGCGCCTGCGGGTCGATGCTGCGTCGCCCTTCATGCTGCACGTCATCGTGCCGCTCGTGCGCGGCTACCGGGAGCGCTTCCCGCAGGTCGAACTGGAGCTGAACAGCAACGAAGGGATCATCGACCTGCTCGAACGGCGCACCGATGTGGCGATCCGGATCGGCCGCCTGAAGGATTCGACCCTGCACAGCCGGCTGGTCGGCAAGAGCCGGCTGCGCATCCTCGCCAGCCCTGCCTACCTCGCCGCGCACGGGCTGCCGCGCAAGGTCGAGGATCTCGGCAAGCATGCGCTGCTGGGCTTCACCCAGCCGGAGTCGCTGAACCTGTGGCCGCTGGTCGGCCCCGATGGCGAGCCCTACCGGATCGCCCCGGCCATCTGGTCGTCGAGCGGAGAGACGCTCCGGCAGCTCGCGCTGGAGGGCTCAGGCATCGCCTGCCTGTCGGATTTCATGACCGCGCAGGATCGCGAGTCCGGACGCCTCGTGCAGATCCTGGCGCGCCATACGCTGGACATGCGGCAGCCGATCCAGGCGGTCTACTACCGCAACACGGCGATTTCCGCGCGGATCGCCTCGTTCGTCGATTACCTGGGCGATGCGCTCAGCGGCAGGATCCCCGCGCTGCCGGCGGCGGCGTGGACCGGAGAATGACGCGCCGAGGTGCATTCGTCATGCCGGCCTCGGTCGGCGCGAGGGAACCTGCGCTCGCCCGGCGCGACCGCGCATCCTCTGGCTGCCCGAGCGCTTCGGGCATTTCTCCATCGAATTGCTCGAAGAGCGCGAACTGGAGCGCTTGCTGCAGGACGCCTTCGACGGCAGCCCATGACTGCCCTCCCCGGCGCCGCGGGCGGTCGGCGTGAGCGCCGCCGCGGCAGGCGCCGCACCGCGTCTGCTCAGGCCAGCCTTGCCGCCACGGCCAGTACCAGCGCCAGCGCGCAGGCCCAGCCCGAGAACAGCCAGCGCCACGGCCAGAAGCGCGGCACGAAACCGACGCCGCGCACGAAGCCCGCGCTCATGGCCCAGAACATCAGCGAGGCGAAGCCGTGGTCGGCCTGGCCGGCCGCGTTCGATAGCGCGGGCGGATAGAGCGTGCCGCCCACCATCAGCAGCAGCGCCGTGGCCAGGCAGGCCAGGTGCAGCCGCACCGGCCGGGCGCCCTGCCCGCCGCGGGCGGCGCCGTTCACCGCTCTTCGGCGCGCTGTGTGCGCGCGTCGCTGGCTTCACCCCACATGGCATTGAGTACGGGGAGCAGCACGGCGAAGCCGACACCTAGAACCCAGCTGAAGTACCACATCGTCGTTTCCTCTTGTCTACGTCTTGTCTATGTCAATGGTTCCGGTGCCTGGCACCGGGCCACGCCCCGCGGGCGCCGTCGTGGCGTCCGCGGGGCGAAGGGGTCTGGCTGTCTCTGTCCGTATCAGTAGGCCGAATGCTCGTTGGCGCGGATATGCTCGGCGGTGACCTTGCCGCGCATCACGCGGTAGGCCCAGCCGGTGTAGCTGACCACGATGGGCACGAAGATCAGCGCCACCCAGAACATCAGGCCCAGCGTGAAGTGGCTGGACACGCAGTCCCAGATCGTCAGGCTGGCCTGCGGCAGGCTGGAGGACGGCATCACGAAGGGGAACATGGCCGCTCCGGCGGTGCCGATGATGCCCGCCAGCGACAGCGCCGAGGCGACGAAGGCCAGCAGCGTGCGCCCTGCCCCGGACAGCGCGGCTCCGGCCAGTGCGCCGGCCACGCCCAGCGCGGGCAGCAGCCACAGCGCCGGCACCTTGCCGTAGTTGGCCCACCAGGCCCCGGCGCTGCGCGCCACGGTCTTGGCCATCGGGTTGGACGGCGCGGCCGGATCGATGGCCGAGGTGATGGCGTAGCCGTCGATGCCGCCCCAGCGCAGCCAGGCACCGGCGGCCAGGAAGGCCAGCACCGCCACCAGCGCGGCCCAGGCGGCGGCGCGCCGGGCGCGGCGCTGCACCTCGCCCTCGGTGCGGTGCGCCAGGTAGATGCCGCCGTGCATGGTGATCATGGCGCTGGACAGCACCCCGCACAGCAGCGCGAAGGGGTTGAGCAGCTGCCAGAAGGTGCCGGTGTAGGTGGAGACCATGAAGGCATCGAACTGGAAGGGCACGCCCTGCAGCAGGTTGCCGAAGGCCACGCCGAAGATCAGCGGGGGCACCGCGCCGCCCACGAACAGGCCCCAGTCCCAGGCGCTGCGCCAGGTGGGATGGTGGATCTTGCTGCGGTAGTCGAAGCCCACCGGGCGGAAGAACAGCGCCCACAGCACCGCCAGCATGGCCCAGTAGAAGCCGCTGAAGGCGGTGGCGTAGACCAGCGGCCAGGCGGCGAAGATGGCGCCGCCGCCGGTGATGAACCAGACCTGGTTGCCGTCCCAGTGCGGGCCCACGGTGTTGATGATGACGCGGCGCTCGTCGTCGCTGCGGCCGACGAAGGGCAGCAGCGTGCCCACGCCCATGTCGTGGCCGTCCATGATGGCGAAGCCGATCAACAGCACGCCCACCAGCAGCCACCAGATGATTTTCAGGGTTGGATAGTCAAGCATGGCGGTCTCCTCAGGCGTGGCTCGGCTCGAACTGGTAGCGGCCGGTGCCGAGGCTGCCCGGGCCCTGGCGGGCGAACTTCACCATCAGGTAGACCTCGACGACCAGCAGCAGCGTGTAGAAGCCGAGGAAGCCGGCCAGCGAGCCGTACAGGCTCTGCACGCTCAGCGTGGACACGCTCAGGTGGGTGGGCAGCACGCCGTAGATGGTCCACGGCTGGCGCCCGTACTCGGCCACGATCCAGCCCAGCTCGATGGCGATCCAGGGCGCGGGCAGCATGCACAGCGCCCAGCGCAGCAGCCAGCGCGGCGCCAGCCGCTGCGGGCGCAGCGTGGTCCAGAAGGCCAGGCCGAACAGCGCCAGCATCAGGAAGCCCAGGCCCACCATGATGCGGAAGCCCCAGAACATCGGCCACACGCGCGGCACGGTGTCGTTGACCGCCTGCTCGATCATGGCCGGGGTGGCCTGGCGCACGTCGGTGGTGTATTTCCGCAGCAGCAGGCCGAAGCCCAGGTCCTGCTGGTGGCTTGCCAGGGTCTGGCGCGCGCTGGCGTCGTCCGGGTTGGCGCGCAGCGCCTCCAGCGCCAGCACGGCCGGGATGCCGTTGCGGATGCGCTCGCGGTTGCGCACCTTGATGTCATGGATGCCCGGGATCTCCTTGGTCACCGAGCGCGTGCCGATCAGGCCCATCACCCAGGGGATCTCGATGGCCCAGTCGTTCTTCTGCGCGGCCTCGTTGATGCCGGCCACCAGGTTGAAGCTGGCCGGCGCCGGCTCGGTCTCCCACATGGCCTCGATGGCGGCCATCTTGGTCTGCTGGGCCTCGCCCACGGTGTAGCCGGACTCGTCGCCGAGCACGATCACCGAGCACACGCTGGCCAGGCCGAAGGCTGCCGCCACGCGGAAGCTGCGCCGGGCGAACTCGAGGTCGCGCCCGCGCAGCAGGTACCAGCTGGAGACCGACAGCACGAACATGGCGCCGGTGACGTAGCCGGCCGAGACCGTGTGCACGAACTTGGCCTGGGCCACGGGGTTGAACACCACGGCCCAGAAGTCGGTCATCTCCATGCGCATGGTCTGCCAGTTGAAGGCGGCGCCGACCGGATTCTGCATCCAGCCGTTGGCGATCAGGATCCACAGGGCGGAGAGGTTGGTGCCGACCGCCATCAAGGTGGTGACCAGCAGGTGCTGGGTGCGCGAGAGGCGGTCCCAGCCGAAGAAGAACAGGCCGATGAAGGTGGATTCGAGGAAGAAGGCCATCAGGCCCTCGATGGCCAGCGGAGCGCCGAAGATGTCGCCGACGTAGTGGGAGTAATAGGCCCAGTTGGTGCCGAACTGGAACTCGAGCGTGATGCCGGTGGTGACGCCGAGCGCGAAGTTGATGCCGAACAGCTTGCCCCAGAAGCGCGTCATGTCCTTCCAGATGACCTTGCCGGTCATCACATAGACGCTCTCCATGATGACCAGCAGCCAGACCATGCCCAGGGTGAGCGGCACGAACAGGAAGTGGTACATGGCGGTGGCGGCGAACTGCAACCGGGACAGGTCGACCAGGTGCGTGGAGATCATGGCTGTCCCCCTTGCGCGGCCGAGGCCATTCCCAGGTGCGCCGCGGCGTGCGACGCATCCACGGCGACACGATGGCCGTCGATGAAGCACCACCAAAGCAGTGCCAGCGCCATCAGCTTCACCGCGACAGCGATGGCGAGATGGCGCACCAATTGTTGATTACCAGAAGACATGAAAGGAAGGGGTCGGATCGAATCATCGCCGGTCGCACGGACGCCGCGGGAATGGGCTCGGTCGGCAGGCGCATGGATTCTATGGGCCGCCTGGCGAACGCTCTCTTGATGCGAATCAAGAGAAAAAGCCTTTATCCCGCGGCATGGGGGGAATCGCGACGATTTGCCGCAGACGGCGTTCGGCGGGGCGGGGGCCGGTCCTGTGCGCGTTACGGTGCCCGGCGGGGTGCGTGCAGATCTCAAGTCGCGCGAAGAAGTGCCGTAGTACCGACAGGCAAAGTCAGAAAGAACAATCCCAGGGAAGACATGAACCTCAGCATCCAGGCCGCGGGCGTCGCGGCATGGCCCGCATCCGATGCGGGCGCCAGCCTGGCCCAGGCAGCGAACGCGGCCGCGCAGGCCGATCCGTCATCGGCGGCGCATGCCGCGTCGCCGCTCATCGTGAGCGCGGTCGACCCCAACGACCACTCTCGCCTCGATCGATACCTGAGCGCCCTCGGTGCGCCTTTGAAGATGGGCGGCGACGCGGAGCAGATGGCCGAGGCCCTGGTGCCCGCCATGCAGTCGCTGCTGCAGCAGCGGCCGGATCTTGGCAATGCGCACTTCGATTTCGCCCTCAGCCGCGGCTCCCTGGTCGTCAAGTCGGACACCCTGGACGACGCCGATCGCGCCTGGCTGCAGGACTTCCTCAATGGCAACAAGGAGCTCTTGCAGGCCGCCCAGGCGTTCCACGACGATGCGGTGGCCGGCTATGCGAGCTGGGCCGAGGCCGACGGCAAGCCGCTGTCCGCTGCCCAGCTCGACGCCGTCAGCCAGCAGGCCGACGGCCTGGTGAGCTTCATGGACCTGTTCAAGAAGCTGGGCCGACAGGCCCACGCGACGCTGCTGGCGCAGGTTTCCTATATGCAGCCGGACGGCAGCCGCCTCGACCTGTCGCGGGATCCCGGCAGCGCCAACGGCTTCCTGGCCTTCATGCAAGGTGCCCACACCATGCGGGACGGCACGGCGACCTATGCCGGCCCGGCGGGCCAGACCGTCTATGGCGGGCTGCGCGGCGATATCTTCAGCATGATCGGCACCGCCATTCCGCAGTTCCTTCCGCCCTCGGCGTCCCGCTCGGTGGGGCTCAAGGAGACGGCCTGAGCCGCTGTCGGCTCCCCCTGGGGCATGCGCCGGCCACGGCGCAACTGCGCGCCTCCGCCGGCGAGCCGCCCGGCCGCCGCATATCGAGCCTCGGATTGCTTCGTTCCCGCCGCACCGGGGCTCGCGTACGCTCCTCGCAGTGACATCCTGGCCATGCCTCCGCAGCGGCGGTGGCTGACGCCCTTCCCTGCGGAGAACCCCATGAGCGTCGATTTCATCGGCATGATCCAGAGCCGCAAGCAGTCCGAGATCCACCCTGCCGCCGGCGCGGCGGTGGACCGCGATTATGTGCGGGCCTTCGCCCGGGCCCATGAGCAGGCCGGCTTCGACCGCATCCTCGTTCCCCATCATTCCACCGGCCCGTCCGCCACCCTGACGGTCTCGTATGCGGCCGCGGTCACCGAGCGCATCCATTTCATGCTGGCGCACCGGCCCGGCTTCACCGCCCCCACGCTCGCGGCGCGGCAGATCGCCACGCTCGACCAGTTCAGCGGCGGCCGGCTCGGCGTCCACTTCATCTCCGGCGGCTCCGACGACGAGCAGCAGCGCGATGGCGACTATCTCGGGCATGACGAACGCTATGCCCGCACCGACGAATACCTCGGCATCCTGCGCCGCATCTGGACCGAGGACCGGCCCTTCGACCATGAAGGCCGCTACTACCGCTTCCGCCAGGGCTTCTCGGAAGTCAAGCCGGCCCAGGCGCCACACGTTCCGGTCTATTTCGGCGGCGCCTCGGAGGCAGCCATCGCGGTCGCCGGCAAGCACGCCGACGTCTATGCCCTGTGGGGCGAATCGCTGGAACAGGTGCGCGAGCTGACCACGCGCGTGCGCCAGGCGGCCGCGCAGCATGGCCGCACGGTGCGTTTCTCGGTGTCCTTGCGGCCCGTGCTGGCGGCGACCGAGGCCAAGGCCTGGGCGCGTGCCGACAGCATTCTCGAACGCACCCGCGCGCTGCGCGCGCAACTGGGCCAGGGCCGCGGCGGCCCGCTGCAGAGCGAAGGCGCGCGCCGCCTGCTGGCGGCCGCCGAGCGGGGCGACCGTGTCGACCAGCGCCTGTGGACCGCGGTCGCGCGGGAGACCGGGGGCCGCTCCAACTCCACCGGCCTGGTCGGCACGCCCGAACAGGTGGCCGAGGCGCTGCTGGCCTACTACGACCTCGGCGTCACCACCTTCCTGATCCGCGGCTTCGATCCGCTGGAAGATGCCGTCGACTACGGGCGCGAACTGATTCCGCGCGTGCGCGAACTGGTGGCCCGGCGCGCCGGCGCCGCCCCGGCGGCGCGCGCCGCCTGAGCCGGCCCGAAGCCCAACGCGCTTGCCGAAGCCGACGGGATGCGCCAACACCAATCGCCAGGCACACGGTCTTGGCTCCCTCTCCCCGCACGGGGAGTGGGTTGGGGAGAGGGGTGGTTCAGCAAGGCGCCACACCCAAGCGAAGCCAACGGTGTAGTCCAGCACGCGAGCACAGAGACGAAGCCGATGGTGTGAATCCACCCGCCACGGTCAGCCAGCGCCTGCCCTCACCCCCCGGCCCCGCCGTACCCCTCGTCTACCCCTCGTCTACCGCTATTCGCCCGCGCTTCCTCCACCTCCGGCGGACTTGTCCGTCGCGCCTCGCTTGCCGGCCGGCATCAGCTGCGTGCGGAAGAAGCGCACCACCTCGGCGTTGAAGGCGCGGTGGAAGGCCGCGCGGTCGAAACCGGCGCCGTCGCGGCAGAGTTCCGGCATGGCCCCGGCCTGGGCAGGGGCGCACGGGGCGAGGAAGCTGAAGTGCCCGGAACCGGCGGCGAGATGGAACTCGGGCGCGGTCGGCAGGCCATCGCGGATGCCGGCCACGCCGGCCGGCGTCACGCCGTCGCCGCCCAGGGCCGAGGACCACAGCTGGATCGGCACCGTGACGCCGCGCAGCCCGGCCGGCGTGAACAGCGCGACCGGATCGACGATCACCGCGGCACGGATACGCCCGCCGGCATCGGGCGGCGCCGGCACGGGGCGCTCCATCTCCCGGCAGAACGGCAGGCCGGGGCGCTCGGCACAGAACGCCTGGCCGAGCCGGAAGTCCGGCACCGCACCCAGCGCCACCAGGCCGGTGTAGCCGCCGCGCGAAAAACCGAACAGGCCGAGCGCCGGCACATCGAGGCGGCCGCGCTCCTCCCACTGTCCGCTCAGGTAATCGATCAGCCGCCGCAGGTCCTGCGGACGCGTGAGGAAGGAAGACAGGCGGAGCTGCGCGCTGGTGTCCCGGTAGTTGTCGCCCGGATGATCGATGGCCGCCACCACGAAGCCGGCGTCGGCCAGCGCCGCGGCGGTGTCGTGGTGGCCGAGGCGGGAGCCACCGGTGCCGTGCGAGATGACGATCCAGGGCAGGTGCTCGCCGCGCAGCGGACAGTCCTTGACCGCCTGGATGACCAGCGGCGCCAGCGTCAGCGGCGCGGCGGGCTGCGCGCAGGGATACCACAGGGCACCCTGCAAGGCCGGGCCGGCGGCATCGGCGGGCACCTCGAACCAGCGCAGGCCGGCGGCGCGCGCCGGTGACGCGAGGACGCACAGCACGGCAAGGCCGAGGCAGAGGCGGAGAAGATGCCGGCGGATCGGGGACATGGGCATAGGCATGGACATGGCAGTCGAAGCGGAACTCACGGTCGGAGAAGACAAGAAGAAGCAAAGGCAAAGGCATCAGCGGGATCGGCGCCGCGGCGCTGCGTCAGGCGCCAGGCGTCATGCCAGCGCACGCAGCGGGATCATCAGCTCGGTCACGCGCGCCTGCGGCGGGGTGTCCTGCGGCCTCGACAGGTAGCGCTCCAGCGTCGGCCGGTGGTCGGGCTCATAGCCGCTGCCGGGCAGCCAGAGCCCGTACAGCGCGGTGATGGTGGCGTCGATCTGCGTGTAGGGGCCCACCAGCCGGTGCACCGCATAGAGGCCGCCCGGCAGCGCCAGCGCCTCGGTCGGTGCCGGCGGCGGTCCGGCGAGTCCGCCCGCGGCGACGTAGTAGCGGAAACCGGGCGGCGCCTCGGCGTCGCCATAGGACAGGCCCAGCCAGGCGGCCGCCTCGCGCGCGCCGAGCAGCCGGCGCAGGCGGCGGTGCGTGTGGGGGATGGTGGCGGGCGGGCCGTGGTGCGGCAGCGCGCACAGGTCCTGCGGCGCCACCGTCTCCAGGCGCACCGACGGCACCGTGCCGCCATAGCCGGCCAGCTTGTCGCGGAAGGCCCGCGGCGAGGTGCCGGCATAGCTGCGGAAAGCCCGCGAGAATGCCTGCGGGCTGTCGTAGCCTGCCTCCAGCGCCACCGCCGTGACCGGGCGCCGTCCCAGGCCGAGCGCGCGGGAGGCGCACGCCAGGCGCAGGCGGCGGATGGTGGCGGCGACGGTTTCGCCGGTCACGCTGCGGTAGATGCGGTGGAAATGGAACGGCGAGAAATGCGCCAGTGCAGCGAGGTCTTCGAGCCGATGCGGGTCCATCGGCGCGCGCACGATCGCGGCGAGCACGCGGGCGATGCGCTCGCGATAGACGTCTTCCGGGCGGGCTGGATTCATGGCGCCGAGTATGGCACGGCGGCCCGCACCGGACTTAGCCGGGCTTGCTGAGTTGCGGTGGTGGCAGCAGTTTCGCGAAGGCCGGGAGGGCGCCGCCCCGCCCTCCCCTGCCATGGTGCAGCCGTGGTACGGCCTGGGTGCCGCCGTCAGGCCACCGCTACGTCCCGGCCAGGCCGGCGTCAGTCCTGCCCTGGCTGCAGCCGGTTGTGCAGCCGGTTGAAGGCGCACAGCGTGGCCAGCACCGACGCCGTGGTAGTGCTCTCGTGGATGCCGACGCCGAAGCGGCTGCCGGCCACGTCCGGGCTCGCCATCTCCACGATGGCGATCGCGCGGGCATCGGCGCCCGAGCCGAGCGCATGCTGCTCGTAGTGGTCGATGCGCACCGGCGCCGGCAGCGCGGCCACGGCGGCGTCGATGGGGCCGTTGCCCTCGCCGGACAGGGCCACCGCCGGGCCATCTCCGCCCTCGGCGAGCCGCAGTTCGATGCGGTTGCCCGCCGGCGCGGCGTGCAGCGCGTGCGAGAGATAGCGGTAGGCGCCCTGCTCCAGCGGCGCCTGGTAGGTGGCCACGAACAGCTTCCAGATGTCCTCGCTGCTCAGCTCGGTCTCGCTGGCGTCCGCGTGGCGCTGCACCACGGCGCTGAACTCCACCTGCATGCGGCGCGGCATGGCGATGCCGCGGTCGCGCTCCAGCAGGTAGGCGATGCCGCCCTTGCCCGACTGGCTGTTGACGCGCACGATGCTGTCGTAGGTGCGGCCCAGGTCCTTGGGATCGATCGGCAGGTAGGGCACGCGCCAGATGCCGTGCGGATCCTGCGCGGCGAAGCCCTTGGCGATGGCGTCCTGGTGCGAGCCGGAGAAGGCGGTGAAGACCAGGTCGCCGACATAGGGGTGGCGCGGATGGATCGGCAGCGCGGTGCAGGCCTCGACGATGCGCGCCACCCCGGCGATATCCGAGAAGTCGAGCCCGGGCGGGACGCCCTGGGTGTACAGGTTGAGGGCCAGGGTGACAAGATCCAGGTTGCCGCTGCGCTCACCGTTGCCGAACAGGCAGCCCTCGACGCGGTCGGCGCCGGCCATCAGTGCCAGCTCCGCGCAGGCCACGCCGGTGCCGCGGTCGTTATGGGGGTGGACCGACAGCACGAGATGCTCGCGCCGGTCCAGGCGCCGGTGCATCCACTCGATCTGGTCGGCGAAGACGTTCGGCGTGGACACCTCGACCGTGGTCGGCAGGTTGATGATCATCGGCCGGCCGGGACCGGCGTCCCAGGCGGCGATGGCCGCATTGCAGACCTCCAGCGAGACCTCCAGTTCGGCCATGCAGAACGTTTCCGGCGAGTACTGCAGCACCCACTCGGTTTCCGGGTGCGCGGCGGTCAACGCCTTGAACAGGCGCACGTGGTGCTCCACCATGGCGACGATCTGCGGCACGCTCATGCCGAACACGATCTCGCGCCAGGCCGGCGCGATGGCGTTGTAGAAATGCACGATGGCCCGGCGCGCGCCGGCCACGCTGCGCACCGTCTCGCGGATCAGGTCCTCGCGCAGCTGCGTGATCACCATCGGCGTGACGTCGGCCGGAATGCGCCCGCCGTCGACCAGGCCGCGCACGATGTCGAAGTCGGTCTGCGAGGCCGCGGGGAAGCCGAGCTCGATCTCCTTGAAGCCGATGCGCACCAGTTCCTCGAACAGGCGCAGCTTGCGTTCGCGGTTCATCGGTTCGAACAGGGCCTGGTTGCCATCGCGCAGGTCGGTGGAGAGCCAGGCGGGGGCCCGGGTGATGGTGCGCGACGGCCACTGGCGGTCGCTCAGGTCGACGGCCGGGAACGGACGGTACTTGGTATGCGGTTGAGCAAGCATGGGGATCTCGAACAGGAAATGCAGGGAATGCAGGTTGGACGGGTCTGTCCTGATTCCCCTGCTTGCAGCAAGCTGTTCGAGATCGGGGTCAGGGGGAATCAGGACCGGTCATGGCGCGCACGTGCGCGCCCAGACCCCGATGTAGGGGCAGGTGCGGCAGCACATTGCGTAGTAGCCGGAAAGCGCGCATGACGGAAAAGGCAGGGTTCTGGAAAAGCGGATACGGCAAGTGTACGATGGCCGCCGCTGACTTTCTCCATCGAGAGCGACAATTGCTGTATGAAAATGGACAGTCCTGAACGGACCGACGCGACGGCATGACCGCAGCCGCCCCGAACCTCGCCGCCGTATCGTTCGATCCGGCCCTGTACGATGCGGCCTCCTCCCCGCTCACCGGGGTCGCGGCCGACTATCCGGCGGGCGCCGAGACGCCCTTCCACCGCCACGCCCGCTGCCAGCTGGTCTACGCGGTGGAAGGCGTGATGGTGGTGGAGGCCGCGACCGGCCGCTGGGTGGTGCCGCCCACCACGGCGGTCTGGCTGGGACCGGACGTCGAACACCGCTTGCTGATGCGCGGCCCGGTCCGCGTGCGCAGCGTCTTCGTCGCCGCCGATGCCGCCGGCGGCCTGCCCGCGGCGGAATGCGTGATCCACGTCTCGCCCTTGCTGCGGGAACTGATCTCGGAGATTGCCCACCTCGGCCTGGAGGTCTGCGCCACGCGGCGCGGCAGGTTGCTGGCGGCCCTGCTGCGGGAGGAACTGCGGCGCCCGCAGGCGCTGCCCTTCCACCTGCCGTGGCCGGCCGATGCGCGCATCGCCGCGATCTGCGCCGAGCTGAGCGGCAATCCGGCGCACCCTTTCCACGCCGCCGACTGGGCCGCCTCGCTGGCGATGAGCGAGAAGACCTTCCACCGCCATTTCCACAGGCACACCGGGCTGAGCTTCGGCCGCTGGCGGCAGCAGGCCCGGCTGCTGCTCGCGCTCGATCACCTGCTGCGCGGCGAGCCGATCCTGCCGGTCGCGCTGCGCTGCGGCTACGAGAGCCATAGCGCCTTCACGCTCGCTTTCCGCAAGCAGTTCGGCATGCCGCCTTCCAGGTTCCTGCCGGCCGGCTGAACGCCGGCCAGGGCTGCCCGCCCCGCCTGGACGGGCCTCGCGCCACATGCTGGCGCGGGGGAGACGCCGTCCGCCGCGTCATTCGAAACGCACCGGCGCCCGGCTGCGCTTGCGCCGGGGCAATCGACTACTCGCCGGTGCGCACCCGGAAGCCGAGCCCCGGCGATACCACCGTGGTGTCGCCGTCTTGCAGCGCGACCGTTTCGAGGCTGCCGTTCGCCATCGATTCGGCCGCGAACTCGGCAATATCGCGCAAGCGCGAGGCGGGGACGCCGCTGGCGCTGAGCCGCGCCTCCAGTTCCGCGGCATCGGCATCGGCGAGCACCGCCGACAGCGCGGCCTTCAGCGCCGCCGGGTCCAGCGAGCGCACGAAGGCAGGCAATGCGCCGCCGTCCAGCGGCGGGTTGAACAAGGCCGGATCCTTTGCCAGATGAGCCAGGCCCAGTGCCTCCAGCAAGGCCAGCAGCTGCCGTGGCGTGTTCGCGCCGATGGCGAGCCAGCCATCGCGCGTGCGGAAGAAGTCGGCGGAGGGGCTGCCCGAGTAGCCCTGGTTTCCCTGCCGGGGTGGCGTGGTGCCGTGCGTGAGCGCAGCGCAGGTCATGGGGTACATCAATTGCATGCCGGCGCCGGCCATGGAGATATCGAGCAGCATGCCGCGCCCGGTGCGCTCGCTTTCGCGCACGCCGGCGAGGATGGCAAAGGCGGCCAGCAGGCCGGTGGCGGAATCGATCACCGGGAAGCCGGTCTTGATCGGCGGATCGCCCTCGTTGCCCGCCATGAAGGCCATGCCGGTGGCGGCCTGCACCACATGATCGTAGGCGGGGCGCTTCTGCCATGCCTTCGCGCCGCGCCCGAAGCCGGAGATGCTGCAGTAGACCACGCGCGGGTTGCGTTCGCGCACGGCCTCGAAGCCCAGGCCGAAGCGTTCGAGCACGCCCGGCCGCAGGTTGTCGACAAAGACGTGGCAGGAGGCGGCCAGCTCGCGCGCCCGGCGCCGTCCGTCTTCGCTGGAGAGATCGAGGGCCAGCGAGGACTTGCCGGCGTTCAGCGCGACGAAGCCGTCGCGGCTGCCACCGGCGCGGCGCATGACGTCGCCGCCATTGGCGTTTTCGATCTTGGTGACATCGGCGCCGAGCCGGGACAGCAGGAAGGTGGCAAAAGGGCCGGCGATGACGTGCGAGAAATCGACGACGCGCAGGCCGGCGAGCGGCGCGAATGCCGAGGCTTCGGTGGACGGGGTAGCGCAGGTGTTTCGCATGGCAGCCTCATTCGATCGTGATGTGGTTCTTGTCGATCACCTGCCGCATCCTGGCGGTTTCCTCGGTGACCAGGCGGGAGAAGTCCTCCGGGGTCGGGCTCGGCTCGACGAGCGACCCCGTCTCGGCATAGAAGCGTCGCAGCCCGGGATCCGCGAGCGCCTTGAGCAAGGCGGCATGCAGGCGCGCCACCAAAGGCCTGGGCAGGTTCGGCGGAGCCCAGATGCCGCTCCATGCGTCCAGCGCCAGGCCGGTGCGGCCGAGCGCTTCATTCAGCGTGGGGACCTGGGGCAGCGTGGCCAGCCGCTGCGCCGAGGTCACGGCGAGCGCCCGCACCTTGCCATTGGCGATCTGCGGCAGCGCGGTGGTCGCCACGGGAAAGCCGAACTGGGTATCGCCCTTGATCAGCGACGGGACGATTTCCACCGAGCCCTTGTAAGGGATGTGCACCACGTCGATGCCGCTCGCCGACGCGAACGCCGCGCCCGAGATATGCGCAGCCGAGCCGATGCCGCCCGACGCGTAGTTGAGCGTGCCGGGGAAGCGCCGTGCGGCGGCCACCAGGTCGGCCACCTTGCGATATGGCGAATGGCTGCTGACCACGAGCACGGCCGGGGCGATACCGATGCGCGTCACATGGGTGAATGCGGCGGGATCGAACTTGACCCCCGGCTGCAACAGCTTCTGCGCGACGTGGGTCGAGGCGCCCAGCAGCAAGGTATAGCCGTCCGCCGGCTGCTGTGCCACGGATTCGGCGGCAAGGATCCCTCCCGCGCCGACCTTGTTCTCGACGACGACAGGCTGGCCCAGTTCCCTGCCCAGCACCTCGGCGAGCTTGCGCGCCTGGATATCCGGGCCGCCGCCGGGGGCGTAGGGAACCACCAGCCGGATCGGGCGGGTGGGATAGTCCTGCGCGGCCAGGGCAAAGGCCGGCAGGCCTGACGCTGCCGCGACGGGCAGCATCAGCAGGGTCCTCAGCATCCGGCGACGCGCACGGCGGGTCGATGCAGGCATCTCAGGTCTCCTCTATGGTTTCGCCCGATTGTCGCGTCGCCCGGATATTCAGGACAATTATCCAGTTCTGATGAATCCATCACAGCTGGTTATGGCAAAGACTTCGCCCACCGCCCTGCCTCAACGGCTCGACCGCCTGCGCATCCGCCATCTGCGGCTGCTGGACCTGGTGGCGCACACGGGTTCGCTGACCGCGGCCGCCGAGCGGATGCACATCAGCCAGCCGGCGGTGACCAAGATGCTCCAGGAGCTGGAACAGGCCTTCGCTTGCACGCTGATCGAACGCACCACCCGCGGCGGCCGCCTGAGCCCGGCTGGCGAGCGCGCCCTCGAGCGCCTGCGCATCGCGCTGGGCGCGCTGGATATCGCCAGGGAAGCACTGGCGGAGCGGCCGGAAGTCCCGCTGGTCAGGATGGGCGTACTGCCGCTGGTCGGGGTCAATGTCCTCCCGAAGCTGGTCGCCTCGCTGAGCCGGCAAGGCATCCTGCCGCGGCTGCAGCTGCGGGAACACACCGTCAGCGGACTGCTCGGCATGCTCGCCGGGGGCGAGCTCGACTGCGTGGTGGGGCGGCTGGAAGCCGGCCATGCCGGGCAGTCCCTGGAGCGGCTGCGCATCATGCCACTGTGGGACGAGCACCTGGCGATCGCCTGTGCCCCGGACCATCCGCTGGCCAGGCGCCGCGACGTGAGCCTGCCGGCGCTGCGTGACAGTCCATGGATACTGCCGCCGCGCGGCACCCATACGCGGGAAATATTCGAACAGCCGTTTCTCGACAGCGGACAGTTGCCGCCGGTGCCGCATATCGAATCGATTTCATTCCACAGCAGCCTGTCGATGGTGGCCGCGAGCGGCTTCCTGGCCGTGGCGCCGGACAGCGCCGTGTCGCACTACAGCGCGATGTCGCTGGTGTGCAAGGTACGCCTGCGCACACCATTCGCCTCCGGCCGCATGGTGTTCATCACCCACCGGGATCCGGCGGCATCCCCGGCCGTCACCTTGCTTGCCAAGGCACTGGCGGAAGTGGGAAGTCCCTGATCCCGGACCGCATGCCGCAGCAATCGGCCCCTCACTCCATACCCCACGCTCACGGCTGCTGAAGGCTGGCCCGGCGCCTCACGCCGGGCTCCTTTCCCATCACATCTCTTGCGCACACTCGGCAGCGGGCCGCATACCGGCATCGGCTGAGCGCCGACGCCTCCCGCAGCGCCTCTCAAGAAAGGCGCCGGCCGGCCGTAAATCGCTCCTGTCAGCAATGTATGGGAAAGAAGACCTGGGGCCAGGGCGGCGGCCGCGTCAGGGCACGGCCTGCGGCAGCAGCGCGGGCCATTTGTCGGCCCAGCAGCAGGTGTGCGTAGCGCCTTCCACGACCTCGACCGGCGGCCGCTTGCCGGCCGGGAAGCGCGCCGCGAAGGCGGCCGCGAGCTCGGGCGTGACGTTGCTGTCCTCGGCGCCAACCAGGTGGTATTGCGGGATGTCCTGCAGCGCGCGCCAGGCGTCGCCGGGATCGAGCGATCCCGTCAGCGGTGCCAGTTCGTGCTGCTGCGCCCACTGGCGTGGCGCGAGGTTGCCGGCAACGGTCACCAGGCGCACGACGTCGTGGCGGCGGGCGGCCACCAGCGCAGCCACGGCGCCGCCGCCGGAATAGCCGACCAGCACGAGACGGCGCGCCTGCAAGCGTTGCATCAAGGCATCGATAGCCTCGCTGGTAGCGGCGACCACGGCGTCGGCGAAACGCCGGTCCGTCCAGAAGGCGGGTTCGCAGCCTCGGCGCTCCGCTGCCTCGACGTACTGGCACGGCCGCGCCAGGTAGACGGCCGTGCCGCGGTCGTGCCGCAGCGCCAGTTCGAGCGCGAGCGGACGCAGCGGGGTCGGGTCGTCGGAAGGACGGGAGGGGCTGAGCCAGGCCAGGCCGTCCCCTTCGATATAGACGGCCAGGGTCTCGCCCGGCCGGGCCGGAGACGGGGCATAGGCCGCCAGCACGAACTCGCGCGTGGCCAGCCGCAGCGGGCGCCAGCCGTGCGCCAGCGCCATGGCGTCGGCGCTGGCGCGGCGGGCGTCGGGAGAGAAATTCGTACAAGCCAGCAGGGGGAGCGCAGCCAGCAGGACAAGGAACCGTATCCGGAAGCGAGACGCCGCCGCGCAGGTGCAGGCGGCCAGGCCGCGAAGAGTGCCATGCATCGTGAGGATTCCGCGCCGGAGCGGATGGTGACAGGGGACCAGCCCGACTGCTGAAAAACGACCAGGAACAACGAACAAGAACAAACCACAAGAACGAACCACAAGACCCGCGTCCGTGGCGGCAGCCCGCGGGACGCGGCCGCAGTGTAGCGCACCGACCTTGCGCCGAGCCAGGCGCGGCACGCGCATCCTACAGGACCCGCAAGCATGCGATCCCATCGCCATCGAATTCTGAACCTGCACCACAACCCGCAAACTGGCGCCCGCCCCCTCTCCGCACGGACGGCCGCCTCCCACCTGCCGCCTTCCGTGCCGCGCGCCACGACCACCGCCGTCCTGCTCGCCGTCGGTGCATGCGGCGCGCTCGCCGCGGCGCCGGCATCGGCCACCATCAGTTGCGTCCCGACCCTGTCGGGCACGTACAACAGTACCTGCTACGTCTATTCCGGCACCAGCCTCAGCGTGCTGGCTCCCGGCG
Source organism: Cupriavidus malaysiensis (assembly GCF_001854325.1). Taxonomy (NCBI): domain Bacteria; kingdom Pseudomonadati; phylum Pseudomonadota; class Betaproteobacteria; order Burkholderiales; family Burkholderiaceae; genus Cupriavidus; species Cupriavidus malaysiensis. Next base: position 2,429,349 of record NZ_CP017754.1, on the reverse strand, counting down.
GCCTGATCAGCGTCGCGGGCGGCCCCGCCGTGGTGGCCAGCCTGTCGCTGGGCCCGGCCGTGACCCTGATCGACAACCAGGGCACGATCCAGAGCACCGGCAGCGCGGTTGTCGGCGGTCCCGGCGGCGCCGCGGTGGGCATCAGCCTCAGCGGGCAAAGCGCGAGCATGCCCGTGGTGACCACCCTGACCAACGAAGCCGGCGGCGTGATCAGCGCGACCGGCGGCGCGGCTTTGCCCGCACCGATGCCGATCGGGTACGCCGGCGGCAACGCTACCGGCATCGCGCTGAGCAACGGGCACGTGGGAACCATGACCAACGGTGGCTCGATCTCCGCCACCGGCGGCGCCGGCGCGGCCGGCATCACCGGGGGCGGAGCGGGCGGGCAAGGCATCGGCATCGATATCCAGTCCGCCAGCGTCGACAGCCTGAGCAACCAGGGTGCCGCCAGCGCCATCTCGGCAAGCGGCGGCGCCGCCGCCCCGGCGATGGTGCCTGCCCCGGGCGGCCTTGCCGCCGGTATCCGTGTCGGCTCCGGCAGTACCGTCGGCTCGATCCAGAACGACGGCAGCATCACCGCGACCGGCGGGGCCGGCGCGGCAATCGTCCCTTTCCCGCCGACCAGCGGCACGGCCTACGGCATCGATATCGAGAACAGCACGGTCACGGGCGCCATCACCAACAACGGCACGATCTCCGCCTCGTCGGCCAACGGCCGCGCGGTCGGCATCAACCTGGTCGGCAGCACCGTGGACGCGATCTCGATCCCGGCCGGCGGCACCATCAATGCTGCCACCGCCATCTACATCGATCCGGCCAGCACCGTCACCCACGGCATCAACCTCGGCGGCACCCTGAACGGCGCCGTCGAACTCAACAATGCCACCCTGAACCTGCAAGGCAGCAGCGCCGCCATCAGCGGCGCGGTGCATGGCGCCAGCGCCTCGGTGGTCAACGTCCAGGGCACCTTCACCTCGGCCAACAGCTTCGACGTCGGCAGTTTCAACGTCGCCGGTGGCGCGACGTTCAACATGGCCAACCCGGTCACGGTGTCCGCCGGCCTCACCAACGCGGGCACGCTCGCGGTTGCACCCGGCACCACGGCGACCATCAACGGCAACTATGTGCAGGCCGCCAGCGGCGTGTTCCAGACCGGCATCGGCAACGACGGCTCCTACGGCAAGCTGGTGGTGACCGGCACCGCGGACCTGTCGGCCAGCAACAAGCTCCAGGTCAACGTGGCCGGCGCGCCGAGCCTGGTCGCCGGCACCACGGTGCAGCGCAGCGTGCTCTCGGCCGGCAGCCTGGTCGCCGGTCCCGCCCTGACGGTGTCCGACAACAGCGCCCTGTTCGACTTCCTCGCCACCCGTAACGGCAATGCGGTCGACCTGTGCGTCGTGCGCTCCGGCGCCGCCTCGTGCACCGACGCGCCGGCGGGCGGCGGCGATGCCACCCCGGACACGCCGGCCGCGCCCGGCCACGCCATCACGGTGGTGAGCAGTGTGCTCAGCAACCAGAACACGCCGGCGCTCGGGGCCGCGCGCGTGTTCGACGCCCTGATCGCCCAGGGCGCCGCGGCGCCCGCGGCGATGGCCTCGGTGATCACCGCGCTGGGCACGCTGCCGACCGAGCAGGCCGTGTCCGACGCCGTCAAGCAGACTCTGCCCCTGCTGACCGGCGGCATGGCCAGCGTCAATACGGCGGCCATGCACGCCACCAACCGGGTGATCCAGTCGCGCCAGGAAGCCAACCGCGGCCTCTCCTCCGGCGATGACTTCGTCACCGACAAGCAGCTCTGGTTCAAGCCGGTGGGTTCCTGGGCCAAGCAGGGCGACCGCGACGGCGTATCGGGCTACAGCGCCAGCACCTACGGCATGCTGCTCGGCGCCGACCGCTCGCTCGGCGACAAGACCCGCGTGGGCGCCGCCTTCTCCTACATGCACAGCCGCATCGACGGCAATTCGGCGGCGGCCAGCCAGAGCGGCAGTGTCGACGGCTACCGCCTGATCGGCTACGGCAGCTACAGCCTCGATGCCCGCACCGACGTCAGCGTGCAGGCGGACGTCGGCACCGGACACAACCAGGGCCAGCGCAGCATCGCCTTCGGCGGCCTGAACAACCGTGCCTCGTCCAGCTACGACAGCTGGAACACCCACTTCGGCATCGGCATCGGCCGCATCATCGACCTGGCCTCGAAGACCACCCTGACGCCCTCGCTGCGTGCCGACTACACCTTCTTCCAGGACGCCGCCTACACCGAATCGGGTGCCGACGCGCTGAACCTGGCGGTCGGCAGGAACTCGACGCGCGAGCTGATCCTGTCCACCGACTTCCGCCTGAACCAGGCCATCACCGACAAGGCCTCGTTCACCGCGAACCTGGGCCTCGGCTACGATGCGCTCGCCAGCCGGTCGTCGGTCACGGCGGCCTTCGTCGGCGGCGGCGGACAGTTCGTCACGCCCGGCCTGCCGCCGGCACGCTGGCTGATGCGGGGCGGCGTGGGCTTCCTGCTGGTCAACAGCAAGGCCATGGAGTTCAGTGTCCGCTACGATGCCGAGGTTCGCGACCGCTTCACCAACCAGACCGCCTCGCTCAAGCTGCGCATGCCGTTCTGATGCGAAGCGGATGACGCCATGACGACGACGCCATGACGTCGCGCCGGCACGCGCGGGGCAAGCGCAGGACCGCCCGGTTTCCTGCCACCGCCGCGCGCGTGCCGGCGAGCGATGCTGGCCTTGGCCAGAGCAATCCACCGACAATTCCACCCATGGCTGCTACTCCCGACAGCGCGGCGCCGGCGGGCACCGATCCCGGCGCGGCGCGCTTCGCCACCCTGTCCGCACGCTTGCGGCAAAGCGGACCGATCGCGCCCGACGATATCCGCCTCTGGTGCCAGCTCGGCCTCGAACTCGGCCACGCGGCCGAGGTACGGCACGCCTGCGAAAGCCTGCTGGCGGCACCGGCGGTCCACCCTGCCCTGCGCCCGTACTGGCTCCATTTCCTCGGCACCGCCCTGCTGCACCAGCAGCAGATCGAGGCCGGCGCCCAGGCGCAACGGCTGGCGCTCGATGCGCTGTGCGTGGCGCCCCTGGTCTACAACCCGCCGCCGGCGGCACGACGGCTGGAGGATCCGCGCGTCGAGGGCGTGCTGTGGGAGGCCCTGGCGCAACTCGCGGCGGGCGGCGTGCACGCCTTTGCCCACGCCGGCACCCTGCTCGGGCTGGTGCGCGAAGGCCGCCTGCTGCCTTTCGACAAGGATCTCGACCTGGGCCTGCCGGTGCAGGAGTTGCCGGCCGCGCGCGCGATCCTGCTGCGCCACGGCTGGCAGCCGGTGCCGCAGCGTTTCGCCATCGACAACCTGGCCAGCTACGCCCACCCGCGGCTGGAGGTGGTGCTGGACCTGTGCGGCCTGTGCGATGCGCCGGACGGCAACGGCCTGCTGGGCGGCTTCTGGACCGCGGGCGGATCGCCGCCCGCCCGGCAGCGCGTCACGCGCTTCCCCGGCCCGCTCCACCTCGTGCCGCACAAGGGTCCGGCCGGCCCGGTGTGGCGCCTGTCGCATGCGGAGTCCTGGCTGGCGGCGTTCTATGGCAAGGATTGGCGCACGCCGGACCCCGACTTCGACACCATCATCGGCGCGCACAACCTGCTCGGCTTCTCGGCCCTGACGCAGTGGTACGCCTACGCGCGCATCACCGGCGCCTGGCTCAATGGCTATTGGGAGAAGGCCTTGCGCCTGACCCGGCTGGTGCTGGAGCGCCATACCCCGGAAGACGGCCTGCTGCTGCACATCGCCGGTCACCTGCGGACGGCGCTGGCGGCCCTGCCCGCGCGCGCCTGAGCCTGCGGGCTGCCCGCCGCGAACCGCGAACCACGAACCTGCGATTTGCAGATTGCCGGCGGCGGCTAGCCGCCGCGTTGCGCGACGGCCTCGAGCAGGTCCAGGTAGCGCACCGCCGAATTCTCGTTATCGAAGCCCGCCGGCAGCACCAGGCGCCGTCCGTGCAGGCGCGCCAGCGGGCGCGACAGCACGGCGGACTCCGGCCGCAGCGCCAGCGCCGCTGTCGACGGCGTGCCGGCTTCGAGCGCGTACAGGCCGCGCAGCGGGCCGGTGCTGCAGGCCGCCTGCAAGGCATCCAGCAATGCCGCCGCCGCGGCCGGGCGCGCGAGTTCGAAGCGGAAGTCGATCAACGATGGTCCGGTGTACGGGATCAGCACATAGTCCACGTGAAAGCGCTCTGCCGCCAGGAAAGGCAACAGCCGCGGCCCCTCGGTCTGCAAGGTGCAGGGCCGCCGCACCGGGTGCGGGTGGCCCGCCAGCCGGTGCGGCGGCACATTGTGGATGACGCCGACCTCGGCCTCCGCCACGCCGTAGCGGGCATGCAGCCAGGCGGCCAGCGGCACGAAGGCGTTGACGGTGCAGGAGCCATAGGAGAGGACGGCGGCGCGGCGATCGAAGTGCTCGTGGTTGTAGCCGAACACCAGCGTCTGGTCGGCCCCCGGGCAGGTGGCCGAGACGATCACGCGGCGCGTCCGGCCGCGCAGGAAGGCGCGCGCCGCCTCGCCGCTGGCGAAATCGCCGGAGCATTCCAGCCACCAGTCGGCCCGGCCCAGCCAGGGCGAGCCGGCGGCCGGGCCATGCCAGTAGGCCAGGCGCAGCGGCTGGCGGCCGGGCAGGTCGAGGCGCAAGGCCCCGTCCTCGGCAGCGATGCGGCAATCGGCGAAGGAGACCTTGGCGTCCTGCTGCAGCAGGGCCGCGGCGGACGCCAGGCTGTGGTGGGCGTCCTGGATGGCGACGATGTCGATGCCGCCATCCGGCCGGTCGAGCCAGGCGCGCAGCAGATGCAGGCCGAAGCGGCCGAGTCCGTGCAGCACCGCCGACACGGGGCGCGAGGAAGTCCTGGCCAGCACCCTGCGCTCCGCCTAGGAATGCGAGCTTGCGCGGATGCGCTCGCGCAGCACCGTGGTGGAGACGGTTTCCGTGCGCGGGGTCCAGGTCAGGCCGATGCCCAGCGCGGCCAGGCGCGACGCCAGCCGCTGCCAGCGCGCCGAGTCGCGCCAGTCCTCGCCGATGAAGACATGGTCGACGCGCAGCGCGGTCAGCCACTGCACCGCGTCTTCGGTCTCGTCGAGGCTGCCCGGCTGCAGCGACACCTCGTCCAGCCAGCCAAGCCCGCGCAGGATCTCCATCCGCTCCAGTTCCGGCATCGCCGCCGGCCGGCCCTTCTTGGCCAGCACGGTGGCATCGCGCGTGACCAGTGCGGTCAGCGAACGGCAGCGCGCCCGCGCGAACTGCAGGTAGCGCAGGTGGCCGACGTGGAACAGGTCGAAGACGCCGACGGCCAGGCCGCGGGCGGGCAGTCCCTGGTCGGTGCTGACGGGGATCGAAGTGGCTGTCATATGGCTGGGCTGCGTGGCGCCGCCGGCCGCGCAGCGTGTGCGGGCCAGGTCGGGAGTCGGGTCGGCGCCGATTGTACGGCCGGGGACGGCCGTTCTACGGCCCGAATTGGCGGCAGGAAACCACGCTGACCGGGCGATTGGCCGCCCGGCATGCCATCCGGATCAGGCCAGCGCGGCGGCCGGCGCGCCGGCGGGGAGCGGATTCTCCGCTGCGGCGCCCGCGTCCAGCAGCGAGCGCACCGCCGCGTGCATCTGCTCGACACCGATCGTGTCGATGGCCGGCCCCGCATGCACGATGGCATGCGGCACCCCCAGCGGATGCCAGCGCTGGTACTTCTCGGGACGCGCCTCGAACATGGCCACGGTCGGGATGCGCAGTGCCGAAGCGAGGTGGACGGGCGCCGAGTCGGCCGAGATGACCAGGTCGAGGTGGCGCATGGCACCGATCAGTTCATCGACGCCGGCCGGCGCCAGCCAGCAGTGCGCGGACGCGGCCGGTTCGGCGCTGTGCGGGTCGGCCCGGTCGCGGAACAAGGTCACGTCGTAGTGCGGCTGCAGGCGGTCCGCCAGTTCCTGCCAGCGCTGCAGCGGCCAGCGCCGCTCCTGCGCCTTGTTGGAGACGAACATGCCGGCCTTCGGCTTCTGCCCTGCGGGCAGCCGGGCCCGCATGGCCTCGACCTGGGCCGGATCCGGATAGACCACGGGCCGCAGTTCACCAGCCGCCACCGGTCCCAGTTCCGGCAGCAGGGCGAAGCCGGACAGGGCTTCGTGCTGCAGGCGGACCTTGGCCAGGTCGCCGGGGCGGCGGTCATCGAAGCCCGTTTCCTTGGTGTGCCAGCGGCAGTCGCGGATGCCCAGCAGCCGGATGAACTTGATGGTGCTGGTGTGCTGGGCGCCGTTCGGCACGATGGCCAGGTCGAAGCGCTGGCGCCGGAGGCGATGGATCAGCGCCAGCCGGTCGACGATGGAGGCGAAGCGGCCGCTGCGCTCGTTCTGGCTGCGCTGGCGGCTGAAGACATAGGTGTGGACACGGCTGACGTCCGGATTGCGGTCCAGGACCTGGCGGTTGTAGCGGTTGGCCAGCACGTGGATCTCGGCCTGCGGCCATTTCTGCTTGAGGGCGCGCAGCAGAGGCGTGGTGCACACCATGTCGCCCAGGAAATCGAGCCTGGCGACCAGGATCTTCTTCATCGGAGAGAGTTCGCTTTGAGTTCTGGCGCATCATTGCCGCTGCGCGCTCGGCGGGAGGGACACCCAGGGTAACGGCAAATGCATCCGGAACCTGACAACGCGCGTTCGCGGCAAATGGCTGACATCTGACGAGGACTTGTCTGAATTACGGACGCCAGCAGCCTAACACGGCGGATGCCGGTTCTGCCGCAATGGCAGCGCAATCCGGCCGCCGATACCCTACGCCGGCAATGTGACAGCCGGAGGCACGCCGTGCCAGACGCCTGGCCGGGCGGGCGCCGCCCCGGAGTCGGCGCCGTCATCTTCAGTCAACTTCTCTGAAATTAAATGATTCAGACGGCTTTTTCGTCCATTCTCATTGCTCCGCCCGGCTCCGGGGTGCCGCCCGTGGACGGCGCTGCGCCGGCCGCGCCGGCCCTTGTTTCCCCGCCCGCTGCCGCATCGACCGGTTCCACCGTGACTCCCACCGTCAGTTGCTGGTCCGCGCCGCCGCCCAGCACCACCCCCCGCAGCGGAGCGACGTCGGCATAGTCGCGGCCCACCGACAGCATCACGTAGTCGTCGCCGGGGGCGCGGTCGTTGGTGGGATCGAGCTGCAGCCATCCGCCGTCTTCGGGCCAGGCCGGGTCGTAGACCTCGACCCAGGCATGCGAGGCGTCGGCGCCGATCAGGCGCGGCTGGCCGGGCGGCGGCTGGGTCAGCAGGTAGCCGCTGACATAGCGTGCGGCCAGGCCCAGCGAGCGCATCGCGCCGATCATCACATGGGCGAAGTCCTGGCATACCCCCTGGCGCAGCGCGAGGGCATCGAGCGCCGTCGTGTTGACGTTGGTGCTGTCGGGTTTGTAGGCGAAGTCGGCGTGGATGCGCCGCATCAGTTCCCATGCCGCCTGCACCAGCGGCCGCCCCGGGCTGAAGCTCGCCGCCGCATAGCGCGCCAGTTCCGCGTGGCAAGCCACATGGGGCGAGGCGAAGACGAACTCGCTGGCCGGGTCGTAGGGCTGCCCGGCGCGATAGCGGAAGCACTCGCGCACCTGCTCCCAGGTGCTCGCCTGCCCGGCCGCCGGCGCCGCCACGGCCGGCGGCGGCGCGCCGCGCTTGCCGGCCGCCAGCCGCGACGGGGTCACACGCACCACGCTGCGGCTGCGCACGAACAGCACGTCGTGCGGCTGGTTGAGCGCGAACGAGATGCGCTGGTTGCCGAAGCCGTCACGTTCCGTGCGCAGTCCCTCCGGCTTCGGCTCGACCTCCAGCGAGAACGATTCGGTGTGCTGGCGCGCGGTGTCCAGCGGCTGCAGGCGCGCCTGGTGCTGGGCCGATTCGACGCGGGCGGCGTATTGGTAGCGGGTGTCGTGAGTCACGCGCAGCAGGCGCGGCGCCGCTGCGGCCGCCGGCTCCTGCGCTGGCGCCCCCCCCTGCGTGCGCGCTCCCCCTTGCCGTCTGCCCCGCCGTGGCGTCTTGCCCGCCGTGCTGCCGTTCACCCCCATAGTGCCCTGCCCGCCTCCCTGACATGACTGAAATAGCGCTCCCCGATCCGGTTCGACAGCTCCCAGGCCGCCTCGCTGCTTTCGCGCAGGCGCGCCAGCAGGAAGGCGTGGCGTCCCTGCGCGTCGGTCTCGCACAGCGCCTGCAGCGGCCAGCCGCCGATTTCCGGAATGCCGTCGGCCAGTTCCGACAGCGCGTCGCGCTCGTTGCGGTCGACCTTCGACAGGCGCCCGCGCAGGGTCTGCTCGACCCAGGCCAGCGAACGCGGGTTGTCCTTGTCCAGCAGCACCAGCGACAGCAGCGGCGCGACGTCGAAACAGCGCTGGAAGCGCGAGCGGAAGGTGATCGCGCTGTCGAACAGCTCCAGCACCAGTTCGAAGGCATCCGGCTTTTCGATGGCGCCGTCCTCGAAGGCGAACAGCAGCACGCGGCTGAGGAACTCGATGCGGTCGATCTGCCGCCCGATCGACAGCAGCCGCCAGCCGTCGTCGCGCGTCATGTTGTCGACCTGCGCGCCGGTGATGGAAGACAGCAGCAGGTTGAGCCGCTCCAGCATCTGCAGCGCATCGGCGTCGCGCTCCTCGGCGGATTCCCCGGCGGTGGCGTGGGCTTCCAGCAGTTGCGCGGCGTCGTCGATCAGGCGCCACTGTTCGCGTGAGAGCCGCTCGCGGATCGCCGCCGCCGCGCTGCGCATGCCGGACAGGCAGGTGGCGATGCCGACGCCGCTGCCGGTGCCCAGCGTCAGCGCGTCGGACATGGCCTGCTCGAAGGCGTTCGGCGCCTCGGCGGCATGCGGAGTCTCGGGCGGCACCAGGCCGCTGTCGCGGCACAGCGCGTCGATCAGGTGCAGGTGGGCCGGGCTTTCGACGTCGTCCTCGCCACGCAGCCGCTCGAGCGCGGCCAGCCCCAGGCGCGTCAGGTTGGCCGCGCGTTCGGTGTAGCGGCCCAGCCAGAACAGGTTCTCGGCGGCGCGGCTGGAAATCGTGCGCTGCCGCTCGACCAGGTCCTCGGGGCCCAGATGGGTCTGCAGCAGCGTGGTCGGATCGACCACGCCGTCGGTCATGACCCAGGCGTCGACGGTGCTGCCGCCGCGCGGCATCGGCGCGTTGAACAGCGCCTCGCGGCTGCCGACGCGGGCCAGCCCGCCCGGCAGCACGCGCCAGGAGCCGGCGCCGTCGACCAGGGCGAACACGCGCAGCAGCAGCGGGCGCGGCACGATGCGCGCGCCGCCGTCCCCGCCCTGGGCGCGGCCGGCCCAGGTCGGCGCCTGCGACAGCGGCAGGTCGGCCTGGATGGTGTAGTGCGCCGGCTGCGCGGCGATGCGGGCGCGCCAGTCGGCGAGCTGCTGTGGCGTCAACCGCGCGCCGATGACCGGGTCGAAGCTGCCACCGGCCTGCACGCTGGCCGGATAGGTCGGCCGGATGATGCTGCGCCCGAGCAGGGGCAGCGCCTCGTTGCAGGCGGCCTGCTCGCCGCACCACCAGGAATGCACCGCCGGCAGCGCCAGCGTCTCGCCCAGCAGCGCCTGCGCCAGTCCGGGCAGGAAGCCCAGCACGCCGGGCGACTCCAGGAAGCCGGAACCGGGCACGTTGGCCAGCAGTACATTGCCGGCGCGCACCGCCTGCAGCAGGCCGGGCACGCCCAGCACGGAATCGGAGCGCAGCTCGAGCGGATCCAGCCAGTCGTCGTCGACGCGGCGCAGGATGCCGTGCACCGGCTCCAGGCCGCGCAGCGTCTTCAGGTAGACGTGGTTGTCGCGCGCGGTCAGGTCGCCGCCCTCGACCAGCGTCAGGCCCAGGTAGCGCGCCAGGTACGCATGCTCGAAATAGGTGGCGGCGTAGGGGCCGGGCGTGAGCAGCACGATGCGCGCGTTGCGCCCCGCCGGGGACATCTCCTGCAGGCTTTCCAGCAGCGCGCGGTAGCTGGCGGCAAGGCGCTGCACGCGCAGGCCGCGGAAGGCGCGCGGGAACAGCCGCGAGACGATCACGCGGTTCTCGAGCAGGTAGCCGAGGCCGGACGGGCCCTGGGTGTGCTGGGCCAGCAGGCACCACTGGCCGTCGGGGCCGCGCGCCAGGTCGAAGGCCGCCACGTGCAGCCAGGTGTCGCCGGCGACGCGGGCGCCGCACATGGGCCGCAGGTAGCCCGGATGGCCGGTGACCAGCGCCGGCGGCAGCAGGCCGCGGCGCAGCACCTCCTGCGGGCCGTAGACGTCACGCAGGACGGCGTTGAGCAGGCGCATGCGCTGCAGCACGCCGTGCTCGATCACGCTCCAGTCCTGCGCGCCGAGGATCAGCGGCAGCAGGTCGAGCGACCACGGCGGCGTGGCCGCGCCCTGCTTCTGCGTGTCATGGAGCTGGTAGGCCAGCGCGTTCTCGCGCATGCGCCGCTGCAGCGCGTCGGCGCGGCGGTCGAGGTCGGCGAAGCCGACACTGCCCAGCCAGTTGAAGAACTCGCGCCAGGCAGGCGCGAGCGCGGCCGATTGCAGCACGGCGGCGGCGCCGCGCATCTCGTCGTAGCGGCCCGCCACCGCGGGCGCCGCCAGCGCGGCGCCCAGTTCGGCGGCGTCGGCACCGCTGTCGAACAGCGTCGGCGGTGTCTGTGGCGAAGGCGGCGTCTGTGCGGCGTCACCCATGGCCGGGGAGTCTTGGGAAATAGGAATCACGATATCGCTTCTGCCCGGGGCGGCCGGCAGGCGCGCGGATCTGCGCCCGGCCCGCGCCGCCCCTCGCGCATCCTATCATCGGGCGGCCGCACCGGCGCCGCGCCGGGTGCGCCCGCCCACGCCGCGGTGCCGGTGGTGGCCGCCATCAGGTCCGCCGCAGGTCCAGGGTGAAGGGGAACTCCCGGCTCGGCTGGGCGCGCGCCACGCGCATCCGGCCCGGCGTGTGCCCGAGCGCGGCGAAGCGCGCCAGCCGGCGGCTCTCCGCTTCATAGGCATTGACCGGGAAGGTGTCGTAGTTGCGCCCGCCCGGATGCGCGACGTAGTAGCGGCAGCCGGCCAGCGAGCGCTCCATCCAGGTATCGACGATGTCGAAGGTCAGCGGGGCATGCACGCCGATGGTCGGATGCAGCGCCGAGGCCGGCGACCATGCCTTGTAGCGCACCCCGGCCACGTATTCGCCGACCGTGCCGGTCGGCTGCAGCGGCAGCGGCGCGCCGTTCACCGTGACCACGTGGCGGTTGTCGTTGAGACCGGTGACGTGGACCTCCAGCCGCTCCAGCGAGGAATCGACATAGCGCACCGTGCCGCCGGCCGCCCCCTCCTCGCCCATCACGTGCCACGGCTCCAGCGCGCCGCGCAGGGTCAGTTGCATGCCGCGTGCCGACACCTCGCCATAGCGCGGGAAGCGGAACTCGAAATGCGGGCCGAACCAGGCCGGGTCGAAGGCGAAGCCGGCCTCGCCCATTTCCTCCAGCACGTCGTCGAAATCCATGCGCAGGAAGGTGGGCAGCATGAAGCGGTCATGCAGCTCGGTGCCCCAGCGCGTCAGCGGCGTGGTGTAGGGGGCGTGCCAGAAACGCGCCACCAGCGCGCGCAGCAGCAACTGCTGCACGATGCTCATGCGCGCATGCGGGGGCATCTCGAAGGCCCGCAGTTCCAGCAGCCCCAGGCGGCCGGTGGCGGAATCCGGCGAGTAGAGCTTGTCGATGCAGAACTCGCTGCGGTGGGTGTTGCCGGTGACGTCGATCAGGATGTTGCGCAGTACCCGGTCGACCAGCCACGGTGGCATGTCCTGGCCGTACAGCAGCTTGTTGCGGTGGATCTCGGCGAAGGCCACGTCGAGCTCGTAGACCTGGTCGTTGCGCGCCTCGTCCACCCGCGGCGCCTGGCTGGTCGGGCCGATGAAGAGCCCGGAGAACAGGTAGGACAGCGAGGGATGGTTGTGCCAGTAGCCGATCAGGCTGGCCAGCAGGTCGGGCCGGCGCAGGAAGGGGCTGTCGGCCGGCGTGGCGCCGCCCAGCACGAAGTGGTTGCCGCCGCCGGTGCCGACATGGCGGCCGTCGACCATGAACTTCTCGCTCGACAGGCGCGACAGCCAGGCGGCGTCGTAGAGGAACTCGGTGTGCTGCACCAGCTCGGCGAAGTCGTGCGCCGGATGGATGTTGACCTCGATCACGCCCGGGTCGGGGGTGACCTGCAGCATCTTCAGGCGCGCGTCGCGCGGCGGCGGGTAGCCTTCCAGCACCAGCTTGACACCCTGCGCCGCGGCGGTCTGCTCGATCGCGCAGAGCAGGTCGAGGTAGTCGTCCAGCAGCGCCAGCGGCGGCATGAAGACATAGAGCACGCCTTGGCGCGCCTCCACGCACAAGGCAGTGCGGGTGATCCAGGCGGCCGACTCGAAGCGGTCGGGGAAGCGGTCGGCGGCCGCGTGCGACGGCGGCGCCGAGGCGGCCGCCCCGCCGCTGCCGTCGCGGCCGGGGGCCGCGCGCAGCCGCGGCGGCTGCAGCGCCAGCGGCGCCGGACCGCCGGCCGCCGCCGCATAGGCATAGGCGGGGAATGGATAGCCGGCCTGCGCGGCCACGCCGGCACCGGCATGGCGTGCACGCAGCGCGGCCGCGCTCGGCAGCGGCTCCGCCGGCGCAAAGGGATCGCGCTCGACCAGGTAGGGGTAGTCGGCCCGGCTGACCCACGGCAGCGAGTCGAGCGGCAGGCGGTAGCCCATCGGCGAGTCGCCCGGCATCAGGTACATGCGCTCGTCGCGGAAGAACCAGGGCCCGGTCTCCCAGCGGCTGCCGGCCAGCGCCGCGGCCCCCTCGCTGACCTTGATCGGCAGCACGTGCCCGACCACCGTGTCGAGCTTCTGCCCGAACACCTTGCGCAGCCGCGCGCGCTCCATTTCGTCGTCGAGGCGCGCGTCGAACGGGTCGACATTGACCGGCAGGCGGCGTTCCCGCCACAGGTAGTACCAGACATCCTCGTAGCCGGCCTGGATGTAATCGGTGGCCAGGCCGAGGCGCTGCGCCAGCGCGCGCAGGAAGCGCTCGCCGTCGGCGCTGGTGCAGGTGCCCGGCTCGCGCTCGTCGGCGAAGCGCGCGGGGTCGAGCCAGGCCGGCTCGCCGTCGGCACGCCAGAACACCGACAGCGCCCAGCGTGGCAGCTGTTCACCCGGATACCACTTGCCCTGGCCGAAATGCAGGAAGCCGCCGTCGCCGTACTCGGCGCGCAGCTTCTGCACCAGCGCGGTGGCATAGCCGCGCTTGGTGGGCCCGAGGGCGTCGGTGTTCCACTCGGCGCCTTCGCGGTCGTCGATCGAGACGAAGGTCGGCTCGCCGCCCTGGGTCAGGCGCACGTCGCCGCTCACCAGCGCCTCGTCGACCTGGCCACCGAGCTCCAGCACCTGCTGCCATTGTTCCTCGGTATAGGGCTTGGTGACGCGCGGCGACTCGTAGATGCGGGTGACGCGCATCTCGTGCTCGAACTCCACCTCGCATTCATCGATCAGCCCGTCCACCGGCGCCGCGCTGCTGGGATGCGGCGTACAGGCAAGCGGAATATGCCCCTCGCCCGCCAGCAGGCCCGAGGTGGGGTCGAGCCCGATCCAGCCGGCGCCCGGCAGGTAGACCTCGCACCAGGCATGCAGGTCGGTGAAGTCGACCTCGGTGCCGCTGGGACCGTCGAGCGACTTCACGTCCGGCGTGAGCTGGATCAGGTAGCCGGAGACGAAGCGGGCCGCCAGCCCGAGGTGGCGGCACAACTGCACCAGCAGCCAGCCGCTGTCCCGGCAGGAGCCGGAGGCGAGCTGCAGCGTCTGCTCCGGCGTCTGCACGCCCGGCTCCATCCGCACCAGGTAGCGGATGTCGTGCTGCAGCCGCTGGTTCAGCGCCACCAGGAAATCGATGGTGCGGGCGGGCTCGCGGTCGATGCTGTCGAGGTAGGCACGGAACGCTGGCGCCCCCCCCGTCGCGGAATCGCAGGCCAGGTACGGTGCCAGCTCCTGCCGCTGGGCCTCGTCGTAGCGGAACGGGAAGGTCTGCGCGCTCTCTTCGAGGAAGAAGTCGAAGGGGTTGTAGACGGACATCTCCGCCACCAGGTCGACGGTGATCTCCAGGCTGCGTGTCGGCTCCGGGAACACCAGCCGGGCCATGTAGTTGGCGAAGGGGTCCTGCTGCCAGTTGACGAAATGCTGCGCCGGCTCGACGCGCAGCGAGTACGACAGGATCGGCGTGCGGCAGTGCGGGGCGGGCCGCAGGCGCACGACCTGGGGCCCGAGGCGGACGGAGCGGTCGTAGCGGTAGCGGGTGACGTGGTGGAGCGCGACGTGAATGGGCATAGCGTGGCCGTGCGTTACGGAAGATCGGAAAGGCGGACGGTCAAACGTTCAAACTGGCAAACAGGTAAGCGGGTACGCAGGTAAAGGGTCGTTGGGGGCAAGCGGCCAGGCAAGGGGCCGGTCCCTCCGCCGTCCGCCGGAGCGGGCAGCGGAGCGCCGGCGGCTCAGACCAGTTCGGGCGCCGGGATCACACTGATCTCGACACCGACCGCCCGCGCGCCCGGCCCCATCACCGGCATGGCATCGCGGTAGTCGAGCCCGGCCGCGATGCGCACATAGCGCTCGTCGGGACAACGGTTCAGGAAGGGGTCGAAGCCGACCCAGCCCAGTCCTTCGACAAAGGCTTCCGCCCAGGCGTGGGCCGAGGGCGGCTGCGCCACCGCCGCCGCCGGCCGCTGCCGTGCGGGCGCCTCGCCGGCGGCATCCCGCGTGGCGGGCGGCGTGCCGCCCGTTTCCGCCTCGTCCTCATCCTCGACCGCGACCTCGCCGTCCTGCTCCGCCGGCTGCCGCCGGCCGGCCTCGGCGGCTGCTTCCAGCGCACCGGCGGGCAGCCGCAGGGATTCCGCCAGGCGGCGCGCCGGGCTGTCGGTCATCAGGTAGCCCGAGATGAAACGGGCCGGGATCTTGAGCGCGCGCGCCGCGGCGATGAACACGTGCGCGTAGTCGCGGCTCGAGCCTTCGCCGCTGGCCAGCGCCGCCTCGGCATCGGCCGGCGCCTCGGCGGCACGCTCCGGCGTGTAGGCAACGCGGCCGTGGATGGCCGTCATCAGCCAGTGCAGCACTTCGAGGCCCGGCGTTTCGCCCGGCACCTCGGCGGCCAGCGCGGCGACCGCGTCGCCGGCACGGGTCAGCTCGGTCTCGCGCTCGAACAGCCAGGGCGGGGCATAGGAATCGCCCTGCCCCAGCACGCCGGCGCAGTCGTGGGTCTCGACCACGCCGGCGGCGACGATCACGACCTCGGGCTTGTCGCCTTCGTGCCGCACCAGGTCGGTCTGGTTGCCCAGCCCGTCCGCATAGGTCAGCATCGGCTCGATGCCGTCGATGGTGACCTGCCACGCTCGCACCGTCTGGCCCGGGCCGCTCTGCGGCCGCAGGTGCAGGCGTTGCAGCGCGTAGGCTGCGTGGTCGTCGAGCTGGAAGCGCGAGATATGGCGGATGGCAAGGCGCATGATGGGATCTCAGTCGAAGTTGTACGCGTTGGCGATCTCGATGCCGAGGCTGTTGTTGCGGTGGATGAAGTCCGTCAGGAATTCATGCAGGCCGCTCTTGAAGATCCGTTCGACGGTGCTGTCGGCCAGCGTGCGCTGGATCCTGGCAGCCGTTTCATGACAAGCGTGCGTGAGGCCGTAGTCGTCGGCCAGGTGCTGCAGGCTGGTGACCACGCGGCCGCAGGCGAAGCGCAGGGAACGCGGCATGCGGCCGTTGAGGATGAGATAGTCGGCGATGTGGATGGGCTTGTACTGCACGTCATAGACCCAGCGGTAGGAACGGTGCGCGGCGACGGAGCGCAGGATGGCCTCCCACTGATAATTGTCGAGGATGGTGCCGACATGCGACACCGACGGCAGCAGCAGGTGGTACTTGACGTCGAGGATGCGCGCGGTGTTGTCGGCGCGCTCGATGAAGGCGCCGATCTGCGCGAAGTCGAAGATCTCGTTGCGCAGCATGGTGCTGTAGAAGCTGCCCACGATCAGCGCGGTCTCGCGCTTGATGCGGTCCAGCAGCGCCGGCAGCTCGCTCTGCACCAGCGGCTGGGCCAGCCCGCGCCTGAGCTCCAGCCAGGCGCAATTGATGCTCTCCCAGGTCTCCCGCGTCAGCGCCGTGCGCACCATGCGCGCATTGGCGCGTGCGTGCTCGATGCAAGACAGCACGCTGGAACCGTTGTCGCGGTCGCGCAGCAGGAAGTCGATCGCGCTCTCCACCGAGAACTGCTCGTACTTCTGCCGGTATCCTTCGTCGGCGCCGGAGCTGACCAGCACCGACGACCATTCCGCCGGTGCGTCGTCGGCGCGCGTAAGGGCCATGCGCAGGCCCACGTCGACGATGCGCGCTGTGTTCTCCGCGCGCTCGATGTAGCGGTACATCCAATAGAGTCCGCTTGCCGTCCGTCCAAGAAGCATATCTCTTCCATTCCGATCGTTATCGTTGGCGGGGCGCCGCGCGGGCGCCCGCACTCCTTGCGTGCGATGTGCGGTGCGATGTACGCCTGCGCTCAGTCGGCCAGGACCCAGGTGTCCTTGGTTCCTCCTCCCTGGCTGGAGTTGACCACCAGCGAGCCCTCCTTGAGCGCGACGCGCGTGAGGCCGCCGGGGGTGATGCGGATGCGGTCCGAGACCAGCACGAAGGGGCGCAGGTCGACGTGGCGCGGTGCCAGCCCCCGCTCGGTCAGGATGGGCGTGGTCGACAGCGCCAGCGTGGGCTGGGCGATGTAGTTCGACGGGCGCGCGCGCAGCTTGGCGGCGAAGGCCTCGCGCTCCGCGCGCGAGGCAGCCGGGCCGACCAGCATGCCGTAGCCGCCGGAGCCGTGCACTTCCTTGACCACCAGCTCTTCCAGGTGCTCCAGCACGTATTGCAGGCTGTCGGCCTCGGCGCAGCGCCAGGTCGGCACGTTTTCCAGCAGCGCGGCGCGTCCGGTATAGAACTCGACGATGTCCGGCATGTAGGAGTAGATCGCCTTGTCGTCGGCGATGCCGGTGCCCGGCGCGTTGGCGATGGTGATATTGCCGGCGCGGTACACGTCCATGATGCCGGGCACGCCGAGCACCGAGTCGGCGCGGAAGGTCAGCGGATCGAGGAAGGCATCGTCGAGGCGCCGGTAGAGCACGTCGATCGGCTGGAAGCCTTCGGTGGTGCGCATGGCGACGCGGCCGTCGATCACCTGCAGGTCGCGCCCCTCGACCAGGTGCACGCCCATCTGGTCGGCCAGGAAGGCATGCTCGTAGTAGGCGGAGTTATGGATGCCCGGCGTCAGCACCGCCACCGTCGGGTTGTCGGCATTGCCGCCCGGCGGGCAGACCGCGGCCAGCGACTGGCGCAGCATCTGCGGGTAGTTCTCCACCGAGCGCACCTTGACCTGCTGGAACAGCTCCGGGAAGAGCTGCATCATGGTCTCGCGGTTCTCCAGCATATAGGACACGCCAGAGGGCGTGCGCGCATTGTCTTCCAGCACGTAGAACTGGTTCTCGGCGGTGCGCACGATGTCGACGCCGATGATGTGCGTATAGACATTGCCAGGCGGCCGGAAGTCGATCATCTCCGGCAGGAAGGCACCGTTCTGCGCGATCAGGTGCTTCGGCACGATGCCGGCGCGCACGATCTCCTGCCGGTGGTAGATGTCGTCGAGGAAGGCATTGAGCGCCATCACGCGCTGCTCGATGCCCTGCGACAGCCGGGTCCACTCCTGCCCCGACAGGATGCGGGGCACGATATCGAACGGAATCAGCCGTTCGGCGGCTTCTTCATCGCCATAGACAGCGAAGGTGATACCCGTGCGGCGGAATACGTTCTCCGCCTCCAGGGCCTTGCTGGCGAGGCTCGCGGGATCCTGTACGTCGAGCCATCGCTTCAGGCGCTCGTAAGGCGCCCGCACCAAGTCGCCGGATTGCAGCATCTCATCGAATGGCTTCATTGCGTCTCTCCTTCTTATTGGACGCGGCATCGTCTGTGCCGGGCCGGCGTAAAGAGGCTTGAGCAAGGAGCATGCCTTGTCCGCCGCCCGCCGGCGCCGCCGACCGGCACCACGATGCTTCGCTGCGCACCAGATCCGTGCATCCGGGACGCGTCGACGCGGGCGCCTGGCGGCGGGCAAGCGCAGTGCCGGCGGGCATGGCTTCCGGGCGGTGGCGCGGGCGCGGCGGATGCACGCCTCGATGGGCGAGCTTAACGCGGAACCGTGACCATGCGATGGCAGCCCGTAATGCAGCCCGTATGCATCCCGCTATGCAGCCCGCTATCCCTCGGGTGGTGCAACAGGCACACATGGCGGGGCGCCGGCCTCGGCGGTGGCAGGCTGCGGCATGCAGCGGTTGCGTCCCAGTGCCTTGGCGCGGTAGAGCTGGGCGTCGGCCTCCGCGGCCAACGCCTCCATATAGGTATCGTCGCCGGGGCGCGGTGTGCCGGCGGCGCCACCGATGCTGACGGTCAGCATGCCGACAGGGCTGCGCGCGTGCGG
Source organism: Cupriavidus malaysiensis (assembly GCF_001854325.1). Lineage (NCBI taxonomy): Bacteria > Pseudomonadati > Pseudomonadota > Betaproteobacteria > Burkholderiales > Burkholderiaceae > Cupriavidus > Cupriavidus malaysiensis. Next base: position 2,410,833 of record NZ_CP017754.1, on the reverse strand, counting down.
AAGGGCCAGCGCCTGGATGGCACGGCGGATGTTCTCCGCCACCACGCCTGCGCTGGCGAGGTCGGTGTCGGGCAGCACCACGCAGAACTCCTCGCCGCCGTAGCGGGCGGCCAGGTCGCCCGGCCGGCGCACATTGGCGCGCACGCACTCGGCGACCGCGCGCAGGGCGCTGTCCCCGCGCAGGTGGCCGTAGTGGTCGTTGTAGGCCTTGAAATGGTCGACATCGACCATCAGCACGGCGATCGAGTGCTGCCCGCGCGCGGCGCGCCGCGTCTCCTGGGCCAGCCGCTCGTCGAGGGCGCGCCGGTTCGCCAGGCCGGTCAGCCCGTCCGTGGCCGCGAGCTCGGCATGCCGGCGCTGCTCCGCCAGCCGTCCTTCGAGCTGCCTGGCGAACAGACAGGCCGTCGCCAGCGTGGCGAGGTTGAACAGGACGCCGAGTACGCCGATCGCCCAGGCCCTGGCCTTCCAGCTGGCATAGATGTCCCCGGTGGCCGCCCCGACGGCGACGAACAGCGGGTAGGCGCCGATGCGGCGGTAGACGTAGAGGCGCTCGACGCCGTCGCGCACGGAGCGTCCGAGGTAGATCCCTTGCGTGTTCCTGGCCAGCATGTCCGCCTGCACGCTGCGCGTCGCGGCGGGACTGTCCAGCGGGATCGCCGGACGGCGCGCGACCACGCTGCCGTCGGCATACAGCAGCGCCACCGTGCCATGGGTGCCCAGGGACATGCGCGCGAACAGCCGGTCGAAATAGCTCAGGCGCAGGCCGCCGACCACCACGCCGGCGAACTGCCCGCCGGCATCCTTCAGACCCAGGCTGAGCGCGATGGCGGGGCCGAATCCGGTGCGCACCTGGAACGGCTTGCTGACGTAAAGGCCCTTGGCCTGCCCGCGCGCATGGACCAGGAAATAGTCGCGGTCGCCGAAATGGAGCGGGCGCGGCGGCTCCGCCCTGGAGTCCAGGATGGCCTGGCCCTGCCGGTCCGATACCAGGATGGACCCGAGATCCTCGGCGCGGATCATGCCGCCGAACAGCGCCATGCGGCGCACGTGGTCGGACAGCGTCGCCACCTCGGGATCCGCCAGCCGCTGTGCCACGGTCTCCAGCGCCGCGCTATAAAGGTCGAGATTGCGCGTGACGTCGTACTCGATGACTTCCGTCATGTTCGACGCCGCCTCCCGGGCCCGCTCGAAGGCATCCACACGCATTTCGTAGAGGGAGATGGCCGCCCCGGCCGTGACGGCGAGCGAGAAGGACAGGGCGACGCCGATCAGCCGCTTGGGCTTGTTGACAATCGGTTTCAGCATGCAGCTCGGGGGGGTTGGCACGACACGCGTCCGGCGAGGGCCGCGTCTGCCGGAGAGCTTACCACCGCACTCCGCGGCCCGGCCCCGCCGCCGGCGCCTCCCCCACCGAAGCAGGATGCCGCGAGTTCGGGGCGCAGGCCGGCGCACGGCATCGCGGACCTACGCACCAGGATCGATCTGCCCCGGCCCTCCGGCCGCGCTTCGGTGCATCGGCGCGCGCAGCACGGTGCGTGCCGGGCGGTGTCAGCGCCATGCCGCGGGACGTGCGCGCACCGTCCGCACGCCACGCCGGCTTGCCGCTTCTACACGCGCCCGCCGGGCGCAGCGGCAGGCGGCTCAAGGCCCTCCGGGGCGCTGGGACCAGTGCGAGGCGGCGTGCCCGGCATCGCACAGCCTCCTCCGCATCCTCTGCGTACCGCTGGCGGCACACGCCGCCGATCTCAATTTCGCCAGCTGGGGCGGTGCCTACCAGAATGCGATCCGCGCGGCATGGCTCAAGCCCTTCGCACAGGAAAGCGGCATCCATGTCCATGAGGACACCGCGATCCGCAGGTGGCCAAGATCCGCGCCATGATCGACACCAGGTCGGTGTCATGGGACGTGGTGACCGAGAACAGCGCGCGCCTGGCGCGCGGCATCAAGCAATGCCGGCGCTGCCCGCCGCCAGGGTTTCAGTGCGCGTACACCGCCTCCCAGTCGCGGAAGCCCTTGACCTCGATCGGGTTGCCGAAGGGATCGGTGAAGAACATGGTCCACTGTTCGCCCGGCTCGCCTTCGAAACGCACCTGCGGCGCGAGCACGAAGTCGGTGCCGGCCGCCTGCAGGCGCGCCGCCAGTGCCTGCCAGTCAGGCAGCAGCAGGATGATGCCGAAGTGCGGCATCGGCACCAGCGCGTCGCCGACGTGGCCGGTGCGCGCGGTCTGGAAAGGCTGGCCCAGGTGCAGCGAGATCTGGTGGCCGAAGAAGTCGAAGTCGACCCAGGTCTCGGTGCTGCGGCCTTCGCGGCAGCCCAGCACGTCACCGTAGAAGCGGCGTGCCTCGGTGAGATCGGTGACGTTGAAGGCGAGATGGAAGACGGATTGCATGCTGGAGGATCCTCGTTCTGGTTGTCGGATAGGTGATCGGATGGCTTGTCGACCGGTGGCCGGAACAATGGTCGGATGCGCTGCGGCCCGGGCGCGCCGCGTTTGGCATGGGATTATGGACGATGCGCGGCCCCGCCAGCATCGCCGAGCTGCGGCGCAAGACCCGCATGTTCTCGCTCAAGCGGCTGGAGCGCCGGCTGGAGCCGGTCTGCCGCGAACACCTCGCCATGATCGATGCGCTCTCGCGCGGCGACACCGCCGATGCCGCGGCGCGCACGGCCGGGCACGTCGACAATATCCGCGCTTCCAGCTTCCATCCTGGCCAAGCTGTCGCGCTGGTAGCCAGTCATCGGACGCCGGCAGCCGTCGCTGCGCCGGTCCCATCCATTGCATACCCCTCCAAACGGGGGTAAAACAAGCAATTTCGCGCCCGGCTCTTACCATCGTTTGCCATTCCTTACCGTTCCGGCGCCGAGGTGGTGCAACGGAAGTGGCACATGCCGCTAGAATGCCGTGCATGGCCGAGACCGGGCGGCACCGCGCACGTACCGGATCGACCTCTCGCCCGGCAGCCGCAAGCCGGGCGAGCAGAACAGACGCGCCAACGCGCGCACAAATACGGGTCAACGGAAATTCGGGAATACGGGGACGGGAGCCATCGTGTTGCTTTGCACCGGCCAGGCTCTGGCGCTCGGGAATCCAGCGGTCGCGCTGATCTTCTCCTCATGCTGTCTGGTGGCGTGGGCCTGCCAGCGCACGCACCGCTATCTGCTGTCGGTGTGCGCTGCCTTCTTCCTCTACGGACTGGCCGCCACCTCCCAGGTATTCTGGCCGCCGCGCGACTTCGCCTGGAACACCATGCCCGCGGGCCTGCTCTATGCCTGCAGCACGGTACTGCTGCAACGGGGCATGCTGTTGCGCGCCGGGGCACGCTTCGATGCGGTGCCGGTGCTGGCGGTGGCGCTGCTGCAGCTTGCCGCCCTGGCCTATTTCCACTTCATCGATCCCCACGTGGTGGCGCGCACCTACATCCACAACGGTGCCGCAGCCCTGGTCCTGCTGAGCGGCGCGGCCCGGCTCGGCAAGCTGCGCCATGGCCGTCAGGTCGACCGCGTGCTGTACTGGATCTTCCTGCTGTTCGCCTTCAGCTTCGTGCCGCGCCTGGTGCTGAACCTGTTGTCACCGATCGGGAAGGATCCCTGCGCCTTCAGCCAGGCGCCGTACTGGCTCTTCTTCCTGTTGGGCCAGGCTCTGCTCAATGTGGCGCTGTCATTGGCCATCTTCGCGGCAGCGGTGTCCGACGTCTTCGATGCGCTGCGCAGCGAGCGCGACACCGACGCCTTGACCCAACTGCGCAACCGCCGCGGCTTCGAGAACCTGGCGCGGCAGGCCATCCCGCCGCGCGGCGGCCGGCCGCTGAGCCTGGTGCTGGCCGACATCGATCACTTCAAGCGCATCAACGATGCCTACGGCCACACCGCCGGCGATGCCGTGCTGGCGGGCTTCGGCGCGGTCATCGCCCAATGCGTGCGCCAGCGCGACGTCGCCGCCCGCATCGGCGGAGAGGAGTTCGCCGTGCTGCTGGCGGACACCGACGCCGCGGGCGCCGGCAGCCTGGCCGAGCGGCTGCGCCGCGCGTTCGAAACCATGCCGTGGCCCATGCTGCCGGCGTCGGAGCGCGTGACGGCCAGCTTCGGCGTGGCCGCGCTCGAGGACGGCGAAGGACTGGATGCGCTGCTCAAGCGCACCGACGCCCTGCTCTACGCGGCCAAGCGCGGCGGCCGCAACGCTGTCGCCTCGACGCTCGATGCGGCGCCGGGCACCTTGGCTCACTCGAGCGGATAGACGCCCCGGTATTCGGGCATCGTCACGGGCCAGCCTAGTTCGTGTTCGATGCGCTGGCGCAGCGCATCGGCGCCATCCGGCTCGCCATGGACGATGAAGGTGCGCCGCGGTGCCCTGGCGAAGCCGCGCAGCCAGGCCAGGATCTCGTCGGCATCGGCATGCGCGGACAGGCTGGTCAACTGCTCGACATTGGCGTTGATGGGCACTTCCTTGCCGTGGATGCGCAGCAAGCGGGCGCCGCCGGCCAGCGCCGCCCCGCGCGTGCCGCCGGCCTGGAAGCCTGACAGCAGGATGCAGTTGCGCGGGTCCGGCCCGAAAGCCTCCAGGTGATGCAGGATGCGTCCGCCGGTCGCCATGCCGCTGCCGGCCAGGATGATCTTGGCGGCGCGATTCTCGTTCAGGCGGATCGACTCTTCCACGCTGCGCACATAGATGGGCAGCGAGCAGGCCGCATTGCATTCGGCCCGGCCGATGCGCAGTTCGTCCTGATGCAGCCAGAACACCTGGGTGGCGTCGCGCGCCATCGGGCTGTTCAGGTAGACCGGCACGTCGGGCAGGCGGCCCTGCACTTGCAGGCGGTGGAGGCAGTACAGCAGGCTCTGCGCGCGCCCGACCGCGAAGGTCGGGATCAGCAGCGTGCCGCCCTGGGCGGCGGTGCGCTCGACGATGCGCGAGATGGTGTCGAGCGGGTCCTCGGTACTGTGCTGGCGGTTGCCGTAGGTGGATTCGACCAGCAGGCAGTCGCCTTCGCCCACGGTCTCCGGCGCCTGCATCACCACGTCGTGCTGGCGGCCGAGGTCGCCGGAGAACACCAGGCGCCGGCCGTCGACGTGGAGCACGACGATGGCGGCGCCGATGATGTGGCCGGCATGGCGGAATTCCACCTCGATCCCCCGTGCGACGGGAAAGCGCGCGCCGAATCCGGTCGGCTGCAGATGCCGCAGCGCGCGCGCGGCGTCGGCCATACCATACAGTGCCAGCGCCGGCTTGTGCTTGGAGTAGCCGTGCCGGTTGGCGTCGTGCGCGTCTTCCTCGGCCAGCCGCGCACTGTCTGCCAGCAGGATCTCGCACAGCCGTGCCGTGCCTTCGGTGCAGTAGACACGTCCGCGGAAACCCCGGCGCACCAGCAACGGCAGGTAGCCGCTGTGGTCCAGGTGGGCATGGGTCAGCACCACCGCGTCCAGGCTCGCAGGGTCGAGCGGCAGCGGGTCCCAGTTGCGCAGGCGCAGCGCCTTGTAGCCCTGGAACAGGCCGCAGTCGATCATGACGCGGCGATCACCCGCTTCCAGCACATACTTCGAGCCGGTCACGGTATCGGTGGCACCGAGGAAGCGGAGTTGCATCGCCATCCGTGCGAAGGGAGGCCGCGGCGGTCAGGCCGGCGCCAGGCTCAGGCCTCGTGCGGCGACAGCCAGGCGCGCCGTGCGCCGCCGTCCGCCTGCGCGGCGGCCGCGATCTGGCCGACGAAGCCATCCAGCATCTCGCGCGCCTCGCCCGTCTGCACCTGGCGTTGCAGCAGGGCCAGCACCGGCTGCGGCACCTTGCCGCTCAGCCGCGCCACTTCCTCGATGGCGTTGAAAGCGCCGCGCGAGGCCATCAGGCAGACCACCGCGAGCCGTCCCTGCACGCGCCCCTGGTCGGCGAGGAAACTGCGCATCGGCGCGGCCAGCCGGCCGATCCAGATCGGCGTGAGCAGCACCACCTGGTCATAAGCCGCGAGCGGCCGGCCGTCGTAGGCGTAGGCGACATGGCGTTGCAGCAGGTTATCGACCACGCAGCGCACGTCTCCCGCCAGGCCGGCGCGGCTGCGCACGTCACGCACCTCATGGACCTCGGCGCCGAGTTGGGCCGCCAGCTGCTCGGCCACCTGGCGCGTGGTACCGGTGCGCGAGTAGAAGACGATGACGGTGTTTTCCATGTCTGTCCTGCCTTGCCGAAGCGTTGGATAAGTGGCCGCAACGCGGGTGGCTGCAACCGGCGCGCGGCCCGGGACGGGCGGAACCTTACCTGCGCGGCGCGCACCTTGCCGATAGTCTAGGCATTGCGCCCGGCACGAGCTTGATACACATCAAGCCGGCCGACGCCCCCGCACCTCGCCGCACCTTGCCGCGTAGCTTGTGGCATTCCCCTCTTTCTTCGGGCTGGCGGCGCCTTCTGCCGCGATCCGCGCCTTGCCACGCCGTGCGGTGCCGCTCCTTGGCAATGAAATTGATACGTATCAATCCGCCGCCGGCCACACTGCCTAGAATGAGTCATTCCTTACCACGCGGCCCGCGCCCTCCGGGGCATGCGGCCATGCGCCACGGCGGCATCGCCGCCGCGCAATGCCCCGTCCACGTCGCCAAGCCAACCAGGAGGCCTCCATGGCAAATCCCAACGACATTCCCTTGGAAGTATTCCGCACCGGCATGCAGGCTGCGCTACGCGGCACCCTGCTGATGCTGGAGCGCCAGCAGCGCCTGCTGGCGTTCCAGCTCAAGGCGGTCGACCAGGCCATCGCCGGCTCGAAGGAAATCGTCAACGAGGTATCGCACGCCGGCACCGTCGCCGACCTGGCGGCGCTGCCGGCGGCGCTGATGCGCCAGCAGACCGAGCAGTACACGCGCCTCTGCGAGGAATACACGGCGCTGGCCAGCCACAACCAGGCCGAACTGGCCGAGCATCTGCGCGAAGCCGGCGATAGCTGGCAGAAACTGCAGGGCAATGCCACCGCCGGCCCGCAGTTCGCGATGCCGATGCCCGCGCCGGTGCAGGAGTGGTTCGACCGCTTCGGCCAGTTCAATTCGGTGCTGACCAATGCCTTCCTGCAGCCGAACGCGGCGCATGGCAACGGCGCGGCCGGCCACGAAGCGGCGGCGCGCGCAAGGAGCCGCCGTGGCGAATGAGCGGAATGCGCGTATCGCCCTGGTGACGGGCGGCATGGGCGGCCTCGGCGAGGCCATCGCCGCCCGCCTGCATGCCGCCGGCCACCGCGTCATCGTGACCCACTCGCCCGGCAACGATCACGTGCAGGCGTGGCTGGACGGCCAGCGCGCGGAGGGCCGCGACTTCGCCGCCTTCGGTGTCGACGTGGCCGACTATGACGACTGCCAGCGCTGCGCCAGCGAGATCCTGGCGCGCTTCGGCACGGTCGACATCCTCGTCAACAATGCCGGCATCACGCGCGACCGGACCTTCAAGCGCATGGAGAAGGCGGAGTGGGACGACGTGCTGCGCACCGACCTGGATTCGGTCTTCCATATGACCAAGCCCTTCACCGACGGCATGAGCACACGCGGCTGGGGACGGATCATCAATATCTCTTCGGTCAACGGTTCCAAGGGTGCCTTCGGCCAGGCCAACTACGCCGCGGCCAAGGCGGGCATGCATGGCTTCACGAAATCCCTGGCGCTGGAACTGGCCGGCAAGGGGGTGACCGTCAACACGGTGTCACCGGGCTACCTGGCGACCAAGATGGTGACCGATGTGCCGGCCGAGATCCTGCAGGCCAAGATCCTGCCGCAGATCCCGGTCGGGCGCCTGGGGCGCCCGGACGAAGTGGCGGCGTTGATCGCCTACCTGTGCTCCGATGACGCCGGTTACGTGACCGGCGCCAATATCGCCATCAACGGCGGCCAGCATATGCAATGACCGCACGCGCCGGCATCTCGCCGGCGCAAGCGCTTGTCCGCCCGGGCGGGCCCCGCCGGTCTTGACGGGCATCAATGTGCCAGCCGCCCGATCACCTAACCTTGGGGCACGGGGATGCCCCGCCCCCAACAACCTGCCCGTTTCCTGGAGACTTGCCATGTACCAGCGCATCCTGCTTGCCGTCGACGGCAGCCGTTCCTCGGATCTGGCCCTGAGCCAGGCCATCACGGTCGCCAAGGCCACCGGCGCCGAGGTCGAGGCGATCTTCATCGCCGACAACAGCGATCTGTTCTTCGACGTCGGCTACTTCGACCCGTCCAAGATCATGGACAGCATCATGGCTGCCGGCAACGAAGCGCTGTCGGCTGCCGCGGCGCGCCTTGCCGCCGAGGGCGTGCGCCACAGCACCAGGCTGATCGACAAGCCGGTGGGTCCCGGCATGATTTCCGACACCATCATCCAGGAGGCTGTGCGCTGGGATGCCGACCTGCTGGTGCTCGGCACCCACGGCCGACGCGGCGTGAAGCGCCTGGTGATGGGCAGCGTGGCCGAAGGCGTACTGCACAAGAGCGGCAAGCCCGTGCTGCTGATCCGCAGCGAAGCCCCCGACTGAGCGCAGCGCGCCGGCGGCGGACAGTCCCGCGAGCCGGGGCCGGCCGCCGTTCGGCCGTCAGTTCGGAAAATCGCCCGGCTCGAGCCAGCGCGCGATATAGCGGCCCATGGCCTCGAGCAGCACATCCGAGGTCAGCCCCGACGCGCCCGCCAGCGCCGGACAGATCACCCAGGTGGTGCCGTCGGCCTCGAACAGGCGCAAGGTCTTGGCCAGGTCGGCGGGCTGCAGCACGTAGTCGCGTGCGCTGGCGCGCTCGAGGCCGAAGGCGCGCACATAATCCTCACGGTGCCGCTCGCCCAGGCAGACCACGAGCTTGGGCCGCCAGCGTCGCCGGATCTCGCTGATGAAGCGGAAACGCCCGCCGTTGCGGCAGCGCTCCAGGTAGCGCTGCTTGGGCACGAGTTCGGGCTGTCCGCGGAAGGCCTTCGACCAGGGCTGGTCGCCGACCAGATGAGCCGGCAACGGGAACAGGCTCAGCTTGAATTCGGCGCCACCCGGTGCATAGAGATGGTTGGCGTAGTAGTCCTGCCAACTGCTGATTTCTCGGGACGGGCCCAGGACCTGGGTGCGCGCGGCGCACATGATGCGCGCCACCTTCTGGTGCGACTGCCAGCGTTCCATGGCTTCGCGGTTAGTCGCGCGGAATGCGGCATCCCATGCGCCGGGATGCCGCCGTGGAATCAGCGGTGCCAGCAGCGATTCGGTCCAGGGATGCGGTGTGCTATCGCAAAACCAGATCGCCGCAGCGGGATTACCCCCTTCCATACCCACATAAGAAGCAAAATAAACATCCAATTGCTCACCAGAGAATATTATCTTCTGTTCTATTTCCATACCTTTTACCGCTTGGTGGAACTTGAGATGCCCTCGCATCGGAACCCAAGGCCCCGGCTGCGCCGCGGGCGGTGAGATACCCGCAAATGCATCGGCACAACAATGATGGGTAGAACGGCAACAAGAACAAGCAGCATTCGCTGGCAATCCCAAACTCCGCGATATCCGCAGTGCGCCCTGGCGGGGGCGGCGGCAGGCCGCGCCGGAAATCCCTTCGCCGATGGCGGGGAAAGCCTGGAACCAGTCGATCCGCATCGGTGAATCCCAGGGAGGACGGCGCCGGACCGCTGCCGGCGCGGGACCAGGATCCGAATCGACTGATCGCGTAACGGATCGCGTATGCGCGAAACACTTGCTAGGCGGTCGAAGATTCTGCGTGAGAATAGATTTCATCGCTCCCCTCTTTTGGGGGATCGATGCCCGCACCTTTTCCCTTCTCAAGCGGGGTAGGTCAGCGAGAGAATGCGCACGAGACAAGACGGCGTCGATCCGTGCCAATGCCGCCCGCAGCGCGTAGCGGCAGTCTTCCGCGCGGTCTTCGCGCACCAGGTGAGAAAGGTGCGATCACCGCGAAAAAAGAGGGTGTAGGCGCGGGGAGTGCCTACACCCTACCGGGAAGTAGCAAGGGGTCAACGCTTGCTGGTGTGGATTATTGAGTGCCGGGGAATCCGGCGTTACCCTGCTTCGGTAGGTGCCACGCTTTGGTGGGGAAAAGTTCTCGCGCGCGCACCCGTCGCGCCCGCGCTGCGGCGGGCCCGCCAGCCCGAGGGAGCGCGGGCCGCCGTCCCGGCACGCGGCACGGCAGCGGCCCTGCCCCTGTGCCTGTCACACGCCGGTCATGATGCGGGAGGCCAGACGCGCCTGCCCATCCGCAGGGGCGACGCCGATGATGGCGGTGGGACGCCGGTGCCCCGCATCATAAGTTCGTGGACCCCGGACGTCAGCCCCCGGCGATCTCGGCCAGCTCGCGCCCCAGCGCGCCGCCCGCGGGATCGGCGCACAGCGCCAGCATCTGCTCGTCGGTGTAGCCCCAATCGCGCGCATTCTCGAAGGCCAGCACGCTGTCGTTGCCGTCGATCAGCTCGATGCGCTCCGCCGGCAGCGGTGCCGCGTCGGCGATCGAGTGGAAGACGATGGCGCCCGGCTGCAGCGGTGCCGCGGGGTTCTGCTCACACACGACGGCCAGCCGGTTCGACGCCAGGCGCAGCACGGTGCCGACCGGATAGATGCCGACCGAGCGTGCAAAGGCCTGGAAGGCGGTACGGTCGAACAAGGTATCGACCCGCACCGCGATGTACTCCATCGCGCGGGCCGGAGACCAGGCCTGGTGGCCGGGATGGTTGGAGGTCAGCGAATCGTAGGTGTCGCAGACCGCGGCAATCTTGGCGTGCAGGCTGATCTCATGGGCGGCTAGGCCAAAAGGATAACCCCGGCCGTCGACCCGCTCGTGGTGATGGATGCAGACGTCGAGCGGGATGTGGGTGTAGAGCCGCGCCTCGTTGAGGATGCGGTAGCCTGCGGATGGATGGCGGCGCATGGTCTCCTCCTCGGCCGCCGTCATCGCCGCGGTCTTGTTCAGGATGGTGTCCGGCACGGCGACCTTGCCGATGTCGTGCACCAGTCCGCCCAGGCCGAGCTGGCGCACTTCGGCATCCGGCAGGCCCAGCGCGCGGCCGGTGGCGATCATCAGGGCGCAGACGGCGAAGGAGTGCAGATAGGTGTAGTCATGCCTGGTCTTGAGCCGGGCGAGCGCGATCAGCGCCTGCGCGTGGCGCGACAGCGAACTGGAGGCCGAATCGACCAGCAGCAGCGCGCCGCTCACTTCCATCACCTTGCCCATGCGCGCCGCGGCGAACATGGAGCCGACCACGGACTTGCCGTTGGCGACGATCTCGCGTGCCCGCGCCAGTTCGGCTTCCAGTGGCACCGCCCTGCTCTCGCCGCCCGTCACCGGCGCCGTCACCGGCGTCGGCGGTGGCGGTGGCGGTGCTTCGGCGGCCGTCACGTTGCGCCCCTTGAGGATATCGATCCAGACGTCCTGCACGCCCGCGCCGACGATCTGCTGGATCTGATCTTCCTCGGTGATCAGGAAGCGCGAGCGCCAGAATGGATGGTTGATCCACGGGCCGCCGAGCCTGGCGACGAACATCCCGACCCCCAACTGCTCCGCCCTGATCCGTTTCAGCATGCATGCTCCCCTAGGCTATCTGCTGGCAAACCGGCATTTCATGTGGTTTTCGCCGGTCTCGATTAACGGCAGGATGCATGCGGTCTTTAGCCTCGCAAGCGCGGCGGCGCGGTGGGGCGCGGCACTTCAAGCGGTAACGTGCCGCAGCGGCTCCAGCCGCGTCCGGCGGGCTCCGGCAGGATGCCCTGGCGCCGATGCCTGTCGGCGCCTTCGCCGAGCGCCAGCGCGCCGATCGCACGCACTACGGCGCCTTCATCCGCCAGGCCTGCGTCACGGTGGATGGAAGCGGCCTGAGAGGGCCCGCGCCGCCACCCCCGCTGCGGCGCCGACGGCACTCCGGTGCCGGAACGCCGCGCCGGCGCCTTGTCAAGGCGCTCTGCACAATGTCCGTTCGCCGGCCTCGGGCATTGGACCGGCAGGCGGCGGCGGCGCTACAATCGGCCGCCCTGAGATTGGATAGCCCGCTGACCCACCATGTCCGGAACCTATACGCTCGTCGGTATCGCCCGCGCCAAGGCCAACCGCCGGGAAGTGCTGGTCGACAAGCTGACCTCGATGCGCCAGCGCGGGGCCAGCGAACCCGGTTGCCTGCGCTACCACGTCGGCCAGGACGCGGAAGACCACGAAGTCTTCGTGCTCTACATGGTGTGGGATTCCAAGCGGGCGCTCGAATCCCACCTGAACAGCGAGTATGTGCGTGACTTCCACGCCATGCGCGACGACTACCTGGATGGCGACATCCATTTCCGCTGGCTGCAGGCCGCCTGAGGCAGGCCCGCCCGCCGCGCGCCGCCTTTCCTCCGCACGTCGTCTCTCCCAGGCACCCGCCCGCGCCACCTCGCCCTTGTCAAGGCCCGGTCCGCCGCCTATCACACACTGAGGACGGCGCGCATCGGGCGTGCCCGGGAGTGCATCATGGGCGTCAGGGACGGCTTCGTCGGCACCATCGGCAATACACCGCTGATCCGCTTGGCAAGCCTCAGCGCCGAGACCGGCTGCGATATCCTCGGCAAGGCGGAATTCCTCAATCCGGGCGGCTCGGTCAAGGACCGCGCCGCGCTCTACATCCTGCGCGACGCCGAGCACCGCGGCACGCTGCGCCCCGGCGGCACCGTGGTGGAAGGCACGGCCGGCAATACCGGCATCGGCCTGGCCCACCTCTGCGCGGCGCGCGGCTACCGCTGCATCGTGGTGATTCCCGACACCCAGTCGCCGGAGAAGATGGCGCGGCTGCGCCTGCTCGGCGCCGAGGTGCGGGCCGTGCCGGCCAAGCCCTATGCCGACCCCGACAACTACCAGAAGATCGCCGGGCGGCTCGCAGCGCAGATCGAGAACGCCATCTGGGCCAACCAGTTTGACAACCTGGCCAACCGCCAGGCCCACTACGAGACCACCGGTCCCGAGATCTGGCAGGCCACCGCCGGCCACCTGCACGCCTTTGTCTGCGCCACCGGCACCGGCGGCACCCTGGCCGGCGTGGCGCGCTACCTGAAGGAGCGCAGCCCGCATGTGCGCATCGTGCTGGCCGACCCCCATGGCAGCGGGCTCTACCACTACGTCAAGCACCACGAAATCAAGGTCGAAGGCAGCTCGATCACCGAGGGCATCGGCTCGAGCCGCGTCACCGCCAACCTGGAGGGCACGCCGATCGACGACGCCATCCGCGTCGACGACCGCGCCTGCGTGGACATGGTCTATCGGCTGCTGCGCGAGGAAGGCCTGTTCGTCGGCGGCTCGTCTGGCATCAATGTGGCGGCGGCGGTGGCGCTGGCGCGCCAGATGGGGCCCGGCCACACCATCGTGACCCTGCTGTGCGACCGTGGCGACCTGTACTTCGGCCGCCTGTTCAATGCCGAATGGCTGGCCGCGAAGGGCCTCGAGCCGCCGCCGGCCAGCGGGGCCGCGCCGGATTGGTGAGTCAGCGGTCCAGGCAGCCTAGGCAGCCTCGTCCGCCGGCGCGTCGCGCAGGCGGCGCCAGAGCGTGGTCGGGCTGATGCCGAGCAGGTGGCAGGCCTGCGTGCGATTGCCGCCGCACTGGGCCAGCACCTGGCGGATATGCTCGGCCTGGCTGGCGCGCGCCACGCCCGCCAGCGACTGCGGCGGCGCCTGCCGTTGACGCTCCACCCGCGCGGGCGCGGCGGGCGGCAGCGCCTCGACCGGCACGGCGGGCGCGGCGGCGCCGGACCGGGCGGCCACGTCCACCCCGGCGAACAGTTCGGGCACCGCGCCCTGCAGCTCATGCAACAGTTCGCCGGCCGCCAGGCGGCGGCCGCCGACCAGGACGGCGATGCGCTCGGTCACGTTCTCCAGCTCACGGATATTGCCCGGCCAGCCGTAGTGCGCCAGGCGCGCCCGCACCGGCGCGGGCAGCGCGCCCGGATGCGCCAGGCCCAGGCGCTCCTGGGCACGGCGGTACAGCAGTTCCGCCAGTTCGGGCAGGTCGCCGGCACGCGCGCGCAGCGGCGGCATCTCGATGCGCAGGATATTGAGCCGGTAGTACAAGTCCTGGCGGAAGCCCCCTTCCCGCACCATCGCGGCCAGGTCGCGGTGGGTGGCGGCGATCACCCGCACATTGACCGGCACCGGCTCCAGCCCGCCGATCGGCAGCACCTGCTTTTCCTGCAGCACGCGCAGCAGCCTCGTCTGCAGCGAAGGCGGCATGTCGCCCACCTCGTCCAGAAAGAGCGTGCCGTTGTGGGCCGACTCGAACAGGCCGGCCTTGCCGCCGCGCCGCGCGCCGGTGAAAGCGCCCTCCTCGTAGCCGAACAGCTCGCTTTCGAGCAAGGCTTCCGGAAAGGCCGCGCAGTTGACCGCGACGAAGGGAAAGGCACGGCGCGGGCTGGCATCGTGCATGCCTTGCGCCAGCACTTCCTTGCCGGTGCCGCTTTCGCCGCCGATCAGCACGGTGGAGTCGACCACCGCGTAGCGGCGCGCCAGCTCGCGCAGGTGCTGCATGGCGGCCGAGGCGCCGGCCAGGTCGTCAAGGCTGTAGCGCACGCCGACCGGCCGCGCGCGGTTGCGCGAGCGCAGGTTGCGGTCGACCCGCTGGATCGCATTGGCATCCTGGATGGTCAGCACCGCGCCGGTCACCCCGCCCTCGCCGGCGATGGGGATGCGGTTGACCACCACCATCTTGTCGCCGAGCTTGTGGATGGCCTCCAGCTCCTTTTCGCCGCTGTGCATCACACCGTCCAGCGACAAGCCCGGCGCCAGCAGCTGCAGCCGGCGTCCCACCGCGTTGCCGGCCGGCGTGCCGAGGAAACGCTCCATGGCCGGGTTGAAGGACTGGATGCGCCCTTCCGCGTCGACCGCGGCCACGCCTTCGTTCAGGTGCGCCAGGATGGTGTTGACATAGTCGCGACGGGCCGCCTCGATGCGGCGCAGCCGGGCAGCCTCGATGGCATCTTCCAGCGCACCGCGCACCGATACCCCCGAGTACAGGAACACGCCCACCAGGCCGTGCTTGTCAGCCAGGTCGGTGACCAGGCCGGGCCCCACCACCACCTTGATGCCTTCCTGGCGCAGGGCCTTGACGCGCGCCGTGGCGTCGTCTTCGGTCAGGTAGGTGTAGGCCGGGATCGAGAGCGAGAAGGCGCGCACGAACTCGTCGACCTCGGCGTAGGTCGAGGCATGCGTCACCAGCGCCACCTGGGGCGAGATGCGGCGGGCCGTGGCCAGCGCGCTCATCACATCGAATCCGGTCACCTTGACCAGCACCACCGGCACGTCGACGTGCTGGCGCAGGTAGGCGCCGTTGGAGCCGCCCGCCACCACCGCGTCGAGCCGGCCCTCGCGTGCCTCGCGGACGATGGCGCTGGCGGCGGCCTCGTAGCCCTTGCCGACGATGCGGAACTCGGCCCGGCCGGCATAGGCGGGGATCAGGTCGGCGAAGGCGCGCGACAGGCGGCTGATGCCGATGGCCCAGATGCGCGGGCGGGCGTTGGGGGGAAGGATGCTGCTCATGGCGGGTCCGGAAGGCGGCTGCATGCGGCCATTGTCCGCCTTGCCCTCCGGCATTTCAATATTGAAATGCAAATTTCCAGCTTGCAATGCCGGAGATGGCATCCGCGCTCGCCCGGAGCGTCCCGCGAGCCCACCCGCAATGGCGCCAACCCAGCACCGGCAAGGGCTGGCGGGTATTCCCGCAGCGCCGTGGACGGCCCTGGCACAGGCTTTGCGCTAGATGGGTGTCTCGCCGAGATTCGTACATATCGTTCCGTCCCAATAGGCAACCCAGGCAACCGCCCATGACTTTCACCGCTTCCGAACTGGCCCGCTCCGCCGGCGCCCGCTTCCGCCAGGCCCTGGCCGACGAGCAGCCGCTGCAGATCGTCGGCACCATCAATGCCAACCACGCCCTGCTGGCCAAGCGCGCCGGCTACCGCGCCATCTACCTGTCGGGCGGCGGCGTGGCCGCGGGCTCGCTGGGACTGCCCGATCTCGGCATTTCCGGCCTGGACGATGTGCTGACCGATGTGCGCCGCATCACCGATGTGTGCGATACGCCGCTGCTGGTCGACGTCGACACCGGCTTCGGCTCCTCGGCCTTCAACGTGGCGCGCACCACCCGCTCCCTGATCAAGGCGGGCGCCGGCGCCATGCACATCGAGGACCAGGTCGGCGCCAAGCGCTGCGGCCACCGTCCCAACAAGGAAATCGTCAGCCAGGGCGAGATGGTCGACCGCATCAAGGCCGCCGTCGACGCCCGCACCGACCCCAACTTCGTCATCATGGCCCGCACCGACGCGCTCGCCGTGGAAGGCCTGGACAAGGCCATCGAGCGCGCCGTGGCCTGCGTGGAAGCCGGCGCCGACGCCATCTTCCCGGAAGCCATGACCGAGCTGGGCATGTACCGGCAGTTCGTCGAGGCGGTGAAGGTGCCGGTGCTGGCCAACCTGACCGAGTTCGGCGCCACGCCGCTGTTCACCGTGGACGACCTGCGCGGCGTCGGCATCGCCATGGCGCTCTACCCGCTGTCGGCCTTCCGTGCCATGAACAAGGCCGCCGAGAACGTCTTCCTGGCCATCCGCCGCGACGGCACCCAGAAAAACGTGGTCGACACCATGCAGACGCGCGCTGAACTGTACGAGAGCATCGGCTACCATGCTTTCGAGCAGAAGCTCGACGCCCTGTTCGCCCAAGGCAAGGCCAAGTAAGCTCTCATATCCGCTTGTATCCGCTCCGGGGGGCCGGCGTGCCGCGCGATGGCGCGGCGGCGGTTCCCGGACGATTCCCGCACCAGACATTCCCGCACCAGGAAACCAAGGAGACCCACAACATGTCCGAAGCGCAACCGCAAGTCGCTCCGAAGCCCAAGAAGTCCGTGGCCCTGTCCGGCGTGACCGCCGGCAACACCGCGCTGTGCACGGTCGGCCGCAGCGGCAACGACCTGCACTACCGCGGCTACGACATCCTCGACATCGCCGATGCCTGCGAATTCGAGGAGATCGCCCACCTGCTGGTGCACGGCAAGCTGCCCACCAAGGCCGAGCTGCGCGCCTACAAGACCAAGCTCAAGGCCCTGCGCGGCCTGCCCGCCAACGTCAAGGCCGCCCTCGAATGGGTGCCCGCCAGCGCCCACCCGATGGACGTGATGCGCACCGGCGTGTCCGTGCTCGGCACCGTGCTGCCCGAGAAGGACGACCACAACTCCCCCGACGCGCGCGACATCGCCGACCGCCTGATGGCCAGCCTCGGCTCGATGCTGCTGTACTGGTACCACTACAGCCACAACGGCCGCCGCATCGAGGTCGAGACCGACGACGACTCCATCGGCGCCCACTTCCTGCACCTGCTGCACGGCGAGAAGCCCTCGGCCCTGTGGGAGCGCGCCATGCACACCTCGCTGATCCTGTACGCGGAGCACGAGTTCAACGCCTCGACCTTCACCGGCCGCGTCATCGCCGGCACCGGCTCGGACATGTACTCGTCGATCTGCGGCGCCATCGGCGCGCTGCGCGGCCCGAAGCACGGCGGCGCCAACGAAGTGGCCTTCGAGATCCAGAAGCGCTACGACACCCCCGACGAGGCCCAGGCCGACATCACGCGCCGCGTGGAGAACAAGGAAGTGGTGATCGGCTTCGGCCACCCGGTGTACACCATCGGCGACCCGCGCAACAAGGTCATCAAGGAAGTCGCGCGCAATCTGTCCAAGGACGCCGGCTCGATGAAGATGTTCGACATCGCCGAGCGCCTGGAGACCGTGATGTGGGACATCAAGAAGATGTTCCCCAACCTGGACTGGTTCAGCGCCGTCAGCTACCACATGATGGGCGTGCCCACCGCCATGTTCACCCCGCTGTTCGTCATCGCGCGCACCTCGGGCTGGGCCGCGCACATCATCGAGCAGCGCATCGACAACAAGATCATCCGCCCCAGCGCCAACTACACCGGGCCGGATAACCTCAAGTTCGTGCCGATCGAGAAGCGCTGATACGCAGCCAGGCCGACCCGGCGCCATGCCGGGCCGGCCCTCGGGCCACCGGTCACCGCACTGCACCCTCCCCACGCCATGAATACTGCAAACCGCAAACCTCTGCCGGGCACCAAGCTGGACTTCTTCGACGCGCGCGCCGCGGTCGAGGCAATCCAGCCGGGTGCCTACGACAAACTGCCCTACACCTCGCGCGTGCTGGCCGAGAACCTCGTGCGCCGCTGCGATCCGGCCACGTTGACCGATTCGCTGAAGCAGCTGATCGAGCGCCGCCGCGACCTCGATTTCCCCTGGTTCCCCGCCCGCGTGGTGTGCCATGACATCCTCGGCCAGACCGCGCTGGTCGACCTGGCCGGCCTGCGCGACGCCATCGCCGACCAGGGCGGCGATCCCGCCAAGGTCAACCCGGTGGTGCCGGTGCAGCTCATCGTCGACCACTCGCTGGCGGTGGAATGCGGCGGCTTCGACCCCGATGCCTTCGCCAAGAACCGCGCCATCGAGGACCGCCGCAACGAAGACCGCTTCGACTTCATCAACTGGACCAAGAAGGCCTTCCAGAACGTCGACGTGATCCCCCCGGGCAACGGCATCATGCACCAGATCAACCTGGAGAAGATGTCTCCGGTGATCCAGGCGCAGAACGGCGTGGCCTACCCCGACACCTGCGTCGGCACCGACAGCCACACCCCGCACGTGGACGCGCTGGGCGTGATCGCCATCGGCGTGGGCGGCCTGGAAGCCGAGAACGTGATGCTGGGCCGCGCCTCGTGGATGCGCCTGCCCGACATCGTCGGCGTCGAGCTGAGCGGCCGCCGCCAGCCCGGCATCACCGCCACCGACATCGTGCTGGCCCTGACCGAGTTCCTGCGCAAGGAAAAAGTGGTCGGCGCCTACCTCGAATTCCGCGGCGAAGGCGCCGCCAGCCTGACCCTGGGCGACCGCGCCACCATCTCCAACATGGCGCCCGAGTATGGCGCCACCGCCGCGATGTTCTTCATCGACGGCCAGACCCTCGACTACCTGCGCCTGACCGGCCGCGACGACGAACAGGTCAAGCTGGTCGAGACCTACGCCAGGACCGCCGGCCTGTGGGCCGACACGCTCAAGGACGCCGAGTACGAGCGCGTGCTCAAGTTCGACCTGTCGAGCGTGGTGCGCAACATGGCCGGCCCGTCCAATCCGCACAAGCGCCTGCCCACCTCCGACCTGGCCGCGCGCGGCATCGCCGGCAAGTGGGAGGAAGTGCCGGGGCAGATGCCCGACGGCGCCGTCATCATCGCCGCCATCACCAGCTGCACCAACACCAGCAACCCGCGCAACGTGATCGCCGCCGGCCTGCTGGCGCGCAATGCCAAGGCACGCGGCCTGGCGCGCAAGCCCTGGGTCAAGAGCTCGCTCGCGCCCGGCTCGAAGGCGGTGCAGCTCTACCTGGAAGAAGCCGACCTGCTGCCCGACCTGGAGGCGCTCGGCTTCGGCATCGTCGCCTTTGCCTGCACTACCTGCAACGGCATGTCGGGCGCGCTGGACCCCAAGATCCAGCAGGAGATCATCGAGCGCGACCTGTACGCCACCGCGGTGCTGTCCGGCAACCGCAACTTCGATGGCCGCATCCACCCGTATGCCAAGCAGGCCTTCCTGGCCTCGCCGCCGCTGGTGGTCGCCTACGCCATCGCCGGCACCATCCGCTTCGACATCGAGCAGGACGTGCTGGGCACCGACCAGGACGGCAAGCCGGTCTACCTGAAGGACATCTGGCCGAGCGACGAGGAAATCGACGCCATCGTCGCGCGCAGCGTCAAGCCGGAGCAGTTCCGCAAGGTCTACGACCCGATGTTCAGCTTCGCCGTCGAGTCCGGCCCGCAGACCAGCCCGCTGTACGACTGGCGCGCGCAGAGCACCTATATCCGCCGCCCCCCGTACTGGGAAGGCGCGCTGGCCGGCGAGCGCACGCTGCAGGGCCTGCGCCCGCTGGCGGTGCTGGGCGACAACATCACCACCGACCACCTGTCGCCGTCCAACGCCATCCTGGCCAACAGCGCGGCCGGCGAGTACCTGGCCAGGATGGGCCTGCCGGAGGAGGACTTCAACTCCTACGCGACCCACCGCGGCGACCACCTCACGGCACAGCGCGCGACCTTCGCCAACCCGACCCTGATCAATGAAATGGCCGTGGTCGACGGCCAGGTCAAGAAGGGTTCGCTGGCGCGCATCGAGCCGGAAGGCAAGGTGGTGCGCATGTGGGAGGCCATCGAGACCTACATGGACCGCAAGCAGCCGCTGATCATCATCGCCGGCGCGGACTATGGCCAGGGCTCCTCGCGCGACTGGGCCGCCAAGGGCGTGCGCCTGGCCGGCGTGGAAGCCATCGTGGCGGAAGGCTTCGAGCGCATCCACCGCACCAACCTGATCGGCATGGGCGTGCTGCCGCTGGAGTTCAAGCCGGGCGTGAACCGCCTGACGCTGGGCCTGGACGGCACCGAGACCTACGACGTGATCGGCGCGCGCAAGCCGCGCGCGGACCTGACCCTGGTCATCCACCGCAAGAACGGCGAGCGCGTCGAAGTGCCGGTGACCTGCCGCCTGGACAGCGACGAAGAAGTCTCGATCTACGAAGCCGGCGGCGTGCTGCAGCGCTTCGCGCAGGACTTCCTCGAGTCTTCCAAGGCCGCGGCCTGAGCATGCGCATGCGCCGGGACCGCGCCGGCGCGCAGGCGCCACTCCAGGCGCTGGCGCAGGCATCATTGCGCGCGTCATCCCAGGCGTAATCTATCGGGCGGTGCGGCAACGCACCGCCCGTTTTTCCAGGATACCCATTCCATGGCCCACGTACCCCAGATCAAGATTCCCGCCACCTACATCCGCGGCGGCACCAGCAAGGGCGTGTTCTTCCGCCTGCAGGACCTGCCCGAGGCAGCCCAGGTGCCCGGCCCGGCACGCGACAAACTGCTGATGCGCGTGATCGGCAGCCCCGATCCCTACGGCAAGCAGATCGACGGCATGGGCGCCGCCACCTCCAGCACCAGCAAGACGGTGATCATCGCCAAGAGCAGCCGGCCCGATCACGACGTCGACTACCTGTTCGGCCAGGTCGCCATCGACCAGCCCTTCGTCGACTGGAGCGGCAACTGCGGCAACCTGTCCGCCGCGGTCGGCCCCTTCGCCATCAGCGCCGGCCTGGTCGACCCTGCCCGCATCCCGCACAACGGCGTCGCCACCGTGCGCATCTGGCAGGCCAATATCGGCAAGACCATCATCGGCCACGTGCCCATCACCAATGGCGAAGTGCAGGAAACCGGCGACTTCGAACTCGACGGCGTGACCTTCCCCGCCGCCGAGGTGCAGCTCGAGTTCATGGACCCGGCCGCCGAGGAAGAAGGCGCCGGCGGCGCCATGTTCCCCACCGGCAAGCTGGTCGACGACCTCGAAGTGCCCGGCGTGGGCACCTTCAAGGCCACCATGATCAACGCCGGCATCCCGACCATCTTCCTCGAAGCCGAAGCGATCGGCTACCAGGGCACCGAGTTGCAGGACGACATCAACGGCGACGCCAAGGCACTGGCCCGCTTCGAGACCATCCGCGCCTGGGGCGCGGTGCGCATGGGCCTGATCCAGGACATCAGCGAAGCGGCCAAGCGCCAGCACACGCCCAAGGTCGCCTTCGTCTCCAAGCCCAAGGACTACACCGCCTCCAGCGGCAAGCGCGTGGCCGCCGGCGACGTCGACCTGCTGGTGCGCGCGCTGTCGATGGGCAAGCTGCACCACGCCATGATGGGCACCGCCGCCGTCGCCATCGGCACCGCTGCCGCCATCCCCGGCACGCTGGTCAACCTCGCCGCCGGCGGCGGCGAGCGCAACGCGGTGCGCTTCGGCCACCCCTCCGGCACGCTGCGCGTGGGCGCGGAAGCCAGCCAGGTCGACGGCGAATGGGTCGTGACCAAGGCCATCATGAGCCGCAGCGCGCGCGTGCTGATGGAAGGCTGGGTGCGCGTGCCGGGCGACGCGTTCTAAGCGATTGCCCATGGCGCACCGGCCCCTGTTGCGGGCCGGTGCCGCACCGCCCCTGCCCCGGGGCGGAATCGCGAGGCGCCAGAATCGAAGCTGCCGGCATGCAAGGTGCCGGCGGCTGGGGCGCCTTCGCTGCACCGGCATGTCTCGTATGCCCGCACAGCTTCCTTCCTCACCGTTGCCTCGGCATCACCGCCCCTCGCAAGACGAAACGTCTGCTGTCTCCCCCATTAAATCAGCAATCGATCCCGCCGCCCTGCGCTTCCCGGCACGTTGAGGCCAGACGGCACACTCTGTTGCAGAAAATCAGACGCAGCTGATTCACAGCCTCCCGGTTGCCCGCCTGTAATGACAGGCCAGTCAACCAGACAAGGGAGGTTCCGATGGGGTTTTCCTTCCCGCGCCTAGTTTCGGGGCGCAACGCACTGCTGCGCATCTTCGCCGTCCTCGCGCTTCTGATGGCCGTCACCGCTGCGCGTGCCGAGGACACCTGCTTTGCCCTCTATCCGCTCTCGGGCGCCATCCCGGGTTCGCGAAATTGTCCCCTGGACGTCGCCGGCAACACGCCGGTCGGGATGGGCAGCTACCATTGCCCGAACCGGCGGGAGCTCATCGACCAGTACTGCGGTGCGCCTGCGGCTGGCGACACGGAATCGAGCTGCCCCGTGGCCGACCCGGTCTATCCGGCCAGCGGGGTGGTCACGCTTACCGAAACAGACTTCACCAGCGGTAGCGACGTGCCGCTGCGGTTTACGCGCACCTTCCGCTCCGCGCCCTATGTCCGCCCGCAGAGCGGGTTCGGGCCGAACTGGATGCATCCGTGGCAGCGCCAGCTCGGGCTGTCAAGGGCAACGTCGAATCCCGCGCGAGTCCAAGCCTATCGGCCGGATGGCAAGCGCGCGACGTTCGAACAGGCCGGCGGCGCGTGGCGTACCAGCGGCGGGGAGCCGCTGACGCTCTCTCCGGCCGCGGGCGGAGGCGGCTGGTCACTGTACGACCGCATCAGCGGAGAGACCGAATCCTATACGGCCTCCGGCCGGCTTGAGTCGGTCACGGACGGCGCCGGGCGCACCACCACACTGCAGTACAGCAATACCTCGCCGGGCCTGTTGGTCGCCTTGACTGACGGGTTCGGCGTCACGCTGCAATTCACCTACGACGGCCAGAACCGGCTGGCACAGATGACCAGCCCTGGTGGCGCGGCCACGCGCTATGGCTATGACTCACGCGGCAATCTCGTCACGGTGACTTGGCCGGATGGCTATGTGCGGCGCTTCGAATATGGCGATGCCCGCTTCCCCTATGTGCTGACCGGCGTCATCGATGAGAGCGGCCTGCGCATCGCCAGCTATACGTACGACATGCAGGGCCGCGCCATCGCGGTCAGCCACCCGGACAGTGCTCGCAACGTCCAGTTCAGCTATGGCCATGGCACCACGACGCTGACCGACAGCCGCAGCAGCACGACGCTCCGCTTCAGCAAGATCGCCGGACAGCTGCGCCCGACCGGCAGCAGCGCAAGCAGCGGCGAAACCACCCGTACGGTGTACGACACGGCAGGCCGCATCACCAGCGAGACCGATGCCGGTGGCGCCCGCACTGACTACCAATACGATGCCCTCGGCCGTGTCATCACCCAGGTCTACACCAGCGCGACCGATGGAGCGCGGCGCACCAGCTTCCAGTACGCGCAGGCGGGCAGCGACCGTCCGGCGCTGATCGCCGCACCGGGCGCCTTGCGCGCCTATGCCTATGACGAGCAGGGTCGCCTGGGTGGCTTCAGCGACCTGGCGACGGATGATCCGACCGGGGCGAAGGGATTCGGCGCGCAGTCCACCGGGTCCAAGACGACGCTCGGATGGTCCTACGATGCCAACGGCCGCGTTTCATCCCAGCTAGACGCAGCTAACGACGCGTGGACCAAGTACTCCGTATTCCGGTACGACGAAGCAGGGAACCTGCGTCTACTGCATGAGCGCCAGCCTTCGGAATTCTGGCCCATCCGTGTCCTGTCCAGGGATGCGGCGCAGCGCATCACGCACCTGCTCAACGGCTTCGATGACGAAGTCCGCCTTGCCTACGATGCGCGTGGCCGCGTCAGCCAGTTCCAGTATTTCGGACTCGGCTACAAGCTGACGGTGGACTATGCGTTCGCACCGGATGGGCGCGTGGTGTCGCGTAAGGCGATGGTCTCCCTCAAGGGGGGGCCGCCGCAGCCCGTGTCGCGCGAGGCGCTGGATGGCTGGTTCTGGCAACCACTAGACGACCGGCATCCAGCCCGGGCGCCACCGCTCCTTCAACGGGACGGGCTGCAACGGGAGCGCCCGACGGAAGCCGGACTTGACCCGGTATGCCTCGAGTGCATGGTTCCAGGCCTGCGCCCGATCGTCGGCGCCGCCTGGGGCATCGCCGCAATGGCGGGCAGCAAGTGCAAGCCGGCGCCGAACAAGGGGTTCGAGGTCAATTGGGGGCGGAATGCCAATCAGATCAATCACACATACCGCCACCTTGATGCGAAAGGTATCCCCAGAGAACCGGTCAAGCGAGCGATCGAGAAAGACCTGGAGGAAAATGGACATCAGTTACCGATCGGCGGCGACGGGAAGACCTTCACGGTTTTAGTCGACGGCATTCCGATCGAGTATTCGTCGTATAGACCTTCAGCAGGTGAGATTCGTGTCGGATCGATACGACCACCGCGCCAATGAAGCTGACCTGATATGTCACAACCTAGACCTCTAGCTCCGCACGAATTTGCCTTACTGGACTTCCTGATCGAAGTCTGCGAGCCCTTATACGGAAAGCGAACGTTGCAATGGCGAGCACAGATCAAAACCTGCCGAGTACGTGAAATTGGAGATCCCTACTATCTTGCGGTCGTTCATGATGAAGCAACTGAGAAAAGCGGTTGCGACGCCATCACCCTCGGACGGGATCTGATTGCGGTGGATCAGGGCGTGCCAGTCCTCATCTATGCGACTCTGATGAAGACGCCAACCGACTACCTGATCGATGTCTTCGATATCGATCGAATGGACGGGCGCCCACTCACGGCCTATCCGAAGCCGGGCGATAGCCTGATGATCATGGAAGCGGGCAAGCGTGTCGGCGGGGCAGACTGGAGTCGCTTCTATCAGGACACTGTTCTCGCCCCACCCCGCAAGCTGCTTTGATTCAGACGTTGCCCGATTGACATGACAAGCCGTGGCAGACCACGCGGACGCACGCTCTTGCCGAGGAAGCCAGGGACCGCACCTCCGGAATCCCCGCGGGTCCGCGTCGGCTCTATCCGACTACCTCTGTCTCAGGAATCTGAATGGCACTTTCTCGCCCCCTGGCTCCCCACGAGCGCGCCCTGTTGGACTTCCTGATTGAAGTCTGCGAGCCCCTATACGGGAAGCGGACGCTGCAATGGCGAGCACCGATCAAAACCTGCCGAGTACGTGAAATTGGAGATTCCTACTATCTTGCGGTCGTTCATGATGAAGCAACTGAGAAAAGCGGCTGCGACGCCATCACGCTCGGACGGGATCTGATCGCCCTGGATCAGGGCATACCAGTCCTCATCTATGCGATCCTGATGAAGACGCCCACGGCCTACCTGATCGATATCTTTGATATCGATCGAATGGACGGGCGCCCACTCACTGCGTATCCGAAGCCTGGGAATACGCTCATGATCATGGAAGAGGGCAAGCGTGTTGGCGGGGCGGACTGGCGCCACGCTTATCCGGAGTACGATCGCCCTCCACCACGCAAGCTGATATGAAGGTGTTCAAGATTCGCCATCTCTGAAAGGACGGCCACGCAGCAAAGGTATGAGTTTTGGGAGATCCTTCCCGATGGCTCCCCCCGCGTATCCATCGAAAGCGTTCTCGAAGACTGGGAAGGATTTCGTCTGCTGCTGCGCAACCATGAGATCGACCGCATCCTGCGTCTTGCCTTCGCATCGCCCGCGGCCTATCAGCGACGTGACGAGAGCGATCTCGACGGCGAAGCCGCCCGGTCCACTGGACTCGGCCGCGGCTGCTTCTATCGCGTTCGACAATCTGAATATCTCGCTCGCTTCGCCGCGGATACCTGTCGGCAGTTCGACGGCTTGCAGCACTTCGCCGTCATCACCGAGACACTGTGTGTCGACGTGCTTGCTGTCGGCGAGCCGACGGTCGAGGCTCTTTGAGTCGCCGCAGGCGCCCACACGACTCTCTGGAATCAGACCTGCCGCCACCGCGAATCCTTCCACCACCTCCCTAGGCTCGACAGGACTGCTCGCTATTGGCCAGGAGTTGCGATAGATAGCCTTGGGCTCGGCTCGCTTTGACGAAGCCTCGCCCTGTCCTCATCGAAGCCCGTTGCCAGGTAAACCGGTGCGCGGTATCCCGCTGTGCGCCGCACAACAGCGGTTCGAGGCCGTCCGGCACGGCGAGGCGGAAGCAGGGATCGCTCATGGCGCGATGGGATCGAATGACGGGCCGCCGCCGACGCGACCGGCGCGCCGACAGTCGGCGCCGCGCCCACGGGCGCGACAATCCCCGCCGACATCTTTACGGGAAAACCCCGTGTTACCAAATGTCGACACATTTGCCCCTGCTCCCGTATAGTTCCGGCTCCGCGCGGACCGGCTCCTGTAAGACAGGCCGGAGTGCGGTTTGCCCAGACCGATAGTCGACGCGGACGGCCACCCACAAGGTGCCGCCGCGCATGCCTATACGAGGAGAATCATGAAGCGTTTTACCCGTTTCACCCGTCTCACCACCCTCAGCGCCCTGCTGCTGGCCGCCGGCCTGAACGCCGGCACCGCGCAGGCGCAACTGGCCCCGGCCGCTGCCACGACCGCGCCGGCCAGTGCGCAGAGCGAAGCCCGCAAGGCCAATATCGTCATCATCGGCACCGGCGGCACCATCGCCGGCGCCGGCGCCTCGGCCACCAATACCGCTGCCTACCAGTCGGCCGTGGTTCCGGTCGACAAGATCATCGCTTCGGTGCCGGAGATCAGCAAGGTCGCCAACGTGAAGGGCGAGCAGATCTTCCAGATCGGTTCGGAGAGCTTCAACAACGAGCGCCTGCTGAAGCTGGGCAAGCGCGTCTCCGAGCTGCTCAAGCAGCCGGACGTGGACGGTATCGTGATCACCCACGGCACCGACACCATCGAGGAGACCGCCTATTTCCTCAACCTGACGCTGAAGAGCGACAAGCCCGTGGTGGTGGTCGGCTCGATGCGCCCGGGCACGGCACTGGGCGCCGACGGCGCGCTCAACCTGTATGACGCGGTGCTGGTCGCTTCGAACCCGGATTCGCGCGGCAAGGGCACGCTGGTGGTGCTGAACGACGAGATCCATACCGGCCGCGACGTCACCAAGAGCAATACTTTCAAGACCGAGACCTTCCGCTCGCCGTTCGGCCCGCTGGGCTACGTGGTCGAGGGCCGCACCCTGTTCTTCCGCCTGCCGGCGCGTCCGCACACCATGCAGACCGAGTTCGACATCGACAAGCTGGACAAGCTGCCCGAAGTCGCCATCGTCTACGCCTACGGCAACGTGAACCCGGCCAGCGTCGACGCGGCCGTCAAGAACGGCGCCAAGGCCATCGTCTTCGCGGCCACCGGCAATGGCAGCGTGGGCGACTACATGGTCGAGCCGCTCAAGGCCGCGCGTGCCAAGGGCGTGCAGATCGTGCGCGCCTCGCGCACCGGCAGCGGCGTGGTGATCCGCAATGCCGAGCAGCCGGACGACAAGTACGACTGGATCGTCACCGACGACCAGCTGCCGCAGAAGGCCCGCATCCTGATGGCGCTGGCGCTGACCAAGACCAACGATCCGAAGGAACTGCAGAAGATCCTGTGGAAGTACTGATCGTAGCGGCCGCCCTCGCCTGCCTCGAGGGCGGCTGGCGGGCCTGAGGCCAGGCCCCGGCGCAGGCCGGACATGGCCGCGAACGCTTGCTGACTGATAGCCGTTCGCGGCCGACTGCCCCCATCCGGGACAGCCGGTGACGGCCACCGGCGCCATTCGCGCCCGGAGAGCGGCCGATGCCCGCTCTAACAGTGTCCCAACCTTCCCCAAGCTTCCCCAAAACCCGGCCTGATCCTGCCCTGCCTTGTCTGTGAGCCCCGGCGTAGCCGTTTCCGATGTGTTGAAAAAAGCCTGGCCGTTAATTGCTTAATATGCGAAATCGAGAGGCTCCGAGCGGTGGCCGCCGAGCGGAGGCCACGCGGGCGTCGGGTTAGAACAGCACGCTGCCCATCAGCGCCTTCGCCACCAGTTCGCCGTCGCTGCCGCCCGCATGGACCGTTATATCGGTGGCGACCTGCTTGCGGCCACGGCGCAGCACCCGCGCGATCGCCAGCAGGTCGGTGCCGCGCGCTGGCGCCAGGTACTGCAGCGCCAGCGAACTGGTCGCCCCGCCCTGCAGCGTCCCGGCATCGGCGCCGGAGCCGGCCGCGGCGGCGCCGCAGATGTCCACCAGCGTGGCGATCACGCCGCCGTGCACGGTATCGCCATGGGTGACGAGGTCGGCATGGAACGGCAGCAGCAGTTCCACGTGGTCGATTTCCAGCCGGTGCAGCCGCACGCCCAGGGCGCGCGCCACCGGCGAGCCCAGCAGGACGGTGTCGACCACGGAGCGGATGCGGTCGTCGACGGCTGGCGCGGCATCGATCGCGGCGGAATCGTGGGGCATGTGTGTCTCCAGGTTGGCTTGGCGGATGGCTACAGCCTAGGCCTGCCCCGAACTGCTCTCAATTACCCGCGAAGTCATCCCGCCGGACGGCGCGGACCGGTGCCCCTGGCCGCGCCTGGCTCGGGCTTGTCCTGCCCTGCGCGAGGCGGCCCCTGACGCCGGGGCACGTATAATGTGCCCCCGATCCACTCCGGCACCCGCCCTCCCCGTCTTCCGCATGCCGTCCGACTCACAAGATCTCCAGCCGCTTTCCCCCGTCGCTCCGCACGCCGCGGGTGACGAGCAGTTGTTCGACCGGCCGGACAGTCCGTGCATCGGCATCTGCTCGACCCTGTTCGACGAGATCTGCCAGGGCTGCGGACGGACCGCCGCCGAGGTCAGCAACTGGGTCTTCCTGAGCGACGGGGAAAAGCAGGTGGTGTGGGAGCGCATCACGCGTGAGGGCACCGCACGGCGCTTCCGCCCGCGCTGAGCCGGCTCCGTCGCCGCGCCCCCCTGCGCGCGGCGGCCCGGCCGGCGCCCAGCTGCGCGCTGGCACCGTCATCGTGCCGAAAACGGTATGCGCCACCGCCGGATGCGGCAGAATCCTGCCAGTGGGAAACGGCATAGACGCCGCCCGGTGGTGCCACCGGCGTCGACGCCGGCCGGCATGCGGGAGCGCCGTTCCGGCAGGGCCCGCGGCGCGCACCGCTTGTTGAACGCCCGCCGTTCCGTGCCAGCCGCCCACGCACCATGACCAAGCGGCACCGAGCGAGTGCCTGCCGGAGACCACGATGATCCAGCACCCTGCCGGCCCGGCCGTTGGTGAAACCTCGCGCGAGCTGCGGCTTGCCGCGAGTGTCAGCCGCCTGCTGCTGCCGCTCTACCGCCTGGCCCTGCACGAGCCGATCGGTGCCTTCGAACGGCAGGTGCTGGGCTTGTTGCGCGAGTTCATCGATTTCGACAGCGCCTGGCTGGGCTGTTCGACCCTCACGCCGGGCGGGCCGTCGCTGCACAGCAGCCAGACGCTGGACACCGCGCCGGACTTCGTGGCCGAGTGGGAGCAATGCAAGGCCGACGACCCGCTGGTCGCGCTCGCCGCAGGGCCTGGCGGGCATGCCGGACATGCCGGCCACGCGGTCGCGCTGTGCGTGCGCCACGCGCCCCTGCCGGCGCCGATGCGGATCCTGTGCGCGCGCCAACGCATCCGCCACGTGCTGTGCGGCGCGCAGGTCGCGCTGCCGGCGCGCCGCGCCACGCATCTGTCGCTCTACCGCGCGCCGGGCCGCCGGCCCTACGCCGAACGCGATGTGCGCCTGGTGGCTTGCGTGATCGGCCACCTGGACGCCGCGCTCGACCACAATCGCCAATGCCGCCTGCGTGCCATGCGCGCCGTGCACGATACGGCCGCGGTGCCACAGGCGGCAGCGCTGGCGGATGCCTGGGGCCGCATCCTGCATGCGGATGCCAGCTTCCTCGCGCAATTGCAGCAGGCGTGGCCGGGGTGGCACGGGGCCGCCCTGCCAGAGCCGCTGCGGCTGCGGTTGCAGCCGGGCACCGGCGGCCACCTGGCCAACGCGCGCATCCGGCTCAGCTGGGAGCCGGAAGGCGACCTGCTGCTGATGCGCGCCAGTCCACCGGCGCCCGGCGACCTGCTGGCACCGCGCGAGCTGGCGGTGGCGCGCCTGTTCGGCAGCGGGCTGTCGCACAAGGAAGTCGCGCGCCGGCTCGGCATCGCGCCGACCACGGTCAGGCACCACCTGCGCCAGGCCTACGCCAAGCTGGAGGTATCGGACAAGGGCGCCCTCGCCTCGCGCCTGCTGGGCTGACCGCCGCCGCTGCGCCGGCCGGGCCGGCCCTCCCTCCTCCAATTGAACGGTAGGCGCCCTCGCGCCGCGCTGCTTCAATGCCTGCGGCGGCCGCACCGGCCCGCTCACGACAACGACTGGAGGCGACACCCAATGCAAATCAGCGACTACGCAAGCCTGGACGCGACCGCGCTCGCGCAGCAGATCCGTGCCGGACATGTGTCCGCAAGCGAAGTCATGGAAGCGGCGCGGGCCGCGGCCCGGCAGCTCAATCCAGCGCTCAACGCCCTGATCGACATCTTCCCCGCCGCGCTGGAACATGCGAGCGAGGGCCCCTTCGCCGGCGTCCCCTTCCTGCTCAAGGACCTGGTGCTGCATGCGCGCGGCATTCCCTGCGACAGCGGTTCGCGCATGACGGGCGGGGGCATCGTCCCGGCCACCGATTCCGAGCTGATGGCGCGCTTCCGCCGCGCCGGCTTCGCTGCCTTCGCCCGCACCGCCACGCCGGAGTTCGGCTTCAATGCCACCACCGAATGCCGCTTGCACGGCCCCACCCGCAATCCTTGGGAACCCGGGCACAGCGCGGGCGGCTCCAGCGGTGGCGCGGCCGCCGCCGTGGCCGCCGGCATCGTCCCGGTGGCGCACGCCAATGACGGTGGCGGCTCGATCCGCATCCCGGCGGCCGCCTGCGGGCTGGTCGGTCTCAAACCCTCGCGCGGGCGCACGCCCGCCGGGCCCGACTACGGCCTGCCCCTGCTGGGCCTGGGCATCGAGTTCGTGCTGACGCGCACCGTGCGCGACTGCGCCGCGGTCCTCGATGCCGTGAGCGGACCTGACAGCGGCGCGCCGTTCCGCATCGAAGCACCGGCGCTGCCCTACGCGGACGCCATTGCCGCCCCGTTGCGGCGCCTGCGCGTCGCCGTCTCGACGCGCTTCCCGGGCAGCGCCGAAACCCACCCCGATTGCATTGCCGCCACGCTGCAAGCGGCGCGTACCCTGGAATCGATGGGCCACCACGTGGAGTTCGCCAGCCCGGAGTACTGTGCGGAATCACTGGCCAGCGCCAACCGGACGGCCTGGACGTCGTTCCTGGCCGCCGCGGCGCTAGGCACCGGCCAGGCCATCGGCCGGCCCTACGACGGCAGCGGCGTGGAAGCCTGCACGCGCGCCTGCATCGAGCACGGCCTGGCACTGAAGGCGCTCGACCTGGAACTGGCCCTGGCCGGCATGAACGCCGTTTCTCGCGCGCTCGGCGGCTTCTTCGAGCGCTACGACCTGCTGGTCACCCCCGTCACGCGCGTGCCGACCGTGCCGCTCGGCTACCTGGACCAGGACGATGCCACGCTCGATGCGCGCGGCTGGTGTGACAAGGTGTTCGACTACTGCCCCTTCACGCCCTTGTTCAATGTCACCGGCACGCCGGCGCTGTCGCTGCCGCTCGGCATGTCGGGCGGGCTGCCGCTCGGCGTGCAGTTTGCCGCGCCGATGTGCGATGAAGCCACGCTGCTGCAGGTGGCGGCCGCGCTGGAACAGGCGATGCCTTGGCGCGAGCGCCGTCCGCGCCTGTATGCCGCCTGAGCGCCGCCTGAGCGCTGCGCGAGCGCAGCCTGGGGCCGCCTGGGCGCCAGGCAATCGGCGCCAGGCAGGCCGCGGCGCGCACGCGCCAGGTCAGCGGCGCGCCTCCGGCTTGAGGATCAAGGTATCGAAGGCCGTGCTGCCGCGCTTGAACTGGCCGGGGTCCAGCGAGATGTACTGCACCGCTGCCCACTTGTCGGTCCAGTCGCGATAGTGCCGCGACAGCACATTGCCCGACTGGCCGGTCGAATCGATGAAACGCGCCGCGCCCAGGTCGGACAGGTCGTAGATGGCGCGCAGGCTCGCCGCGTGCACGCTCTCGAAGGGCGCAGCCTCGTTGCGCAGGCTGTGGCGGCCGACATTGACCGTATAGGTGTCGCCGCCGGTCGGCACCTTGATATCGAACAGGTCGGCCAGGTAGGGCACCTTGCCGAACGGCCGGTGTTCGGCGCGCGCCGTATGCGCGATGCCCCATTGCCAGCGCTCCGGCTTGTCGCCGTAGCGCCGGTCCAGATCGTCGATCGCGCGCTGCCAGGCGGTCGAGATCGCGTCGTCGCAGCTCTGCCTCTCGGGACTGGCGACGGCATCGCACCAGAACGCGCCCAGGCCTTCCGGATCGCGCAGGATATTGAGCGTGGCCTGCTGCACGTTGCGTTGCTCCCACAGGCGGCGGAACAGGGCCTGGCCTACCTTGTCCTCGAACAGCACGCGCGACAGCTCGCGCATCCAGGCCGTCGCCACCAGCGGCTCGGCACGGTCCGCCTGCATGTCGCCATCCCATTTGCGCAGCGCGTCCAGCAGCGCGCGTTCGCGCGGCACGCGCCAGGCATCGGTGGCCGCGCGCGAGGCCAGCAGCAGCGGCAGCGCATCGCGCACCGCCAGCGAGACCTGGTCCTTCTGGATCGCCGCGAAGCTGTCAGGCGTATGCCGCGCGGTGGCATCGAGCAGCGTGCGGATGCGCTGGGCGCGGTAGGGCACGGTCCATTCGCTGGTGATGAAGTACGGATAGTCCGGCTCGACGATCTTCTGGTTGGCGGTGACGATCACGCCCTCGGGCGGGTTGTAGCGCCGCGGCAGCTTGTCGAAGGGGATGAAGCCGACCCAGTCATAGCGCGGGTCCCATCCCGGTGCCGGCGCCAGCCCATGCAGGTCGTTGTCGGGCCGGCGGATCGGCACCCGTCCCGGCGCGATGAAGCCGATATTGCCGTCCACGTCGGCATAGACGATGTTCTGCTGCGGCGAGTGGAAGTCGCGCAGCGCATTGACGAAGCCGTTCCAGTCGCTGGCGGTATTGATGGCAAGGCCGGCCTGCAGCGTGCGGTCGTCCGGGCGCAGCGCGGTCCACTGCATGGCCACCACGAACTGAGCGCCCAGCGGCGCCGCGGCCGTGGCCAGCGGCTCGGCCACGTCGGAGATCACCGGGCCGTGGCGCGACGTGCGCACGGTCAGCACGACATCCGCCGCGCCCTTCACGTGGATCACTTCCTGCCGCTTGTCGAACTCGGCCCAGCCGGTCGGAGTCTGGTAGCGGCCCGGGTCCCCCGGCTGGACGTGTTCGATATAAAGGTCCTGCACGTCCGGCGCGGTATTGGTGAAGCCCCAGGCAATGCGCTGGTTGTGGCCCAGCACCACCACCGGGGCCCCGGGCAGCGTGGCCCCGCTGACGTCGAGGCCGGGCGCGCGCAGCTGGGCCAGGTACCACAGGGCGGGCGCCTGCAGGCCGAGATGCGGGTCATTGGCCAGCAGCGGCTTGCCCGAACGCGTGTGGGCGCCGGACACCACCCAGTTGTTCGATCCCATCCCCTCCACGAAGCCGGCCGGCGCGCGCGCGACCACCGACGCCATGGCGCTCTGCAGCGGCGCCAGGCGGCGGTACAGCGCACCGTAGTCGAGCGTGCGCAGCGGCGCCTCGCCGGGATAGGGGGCCAGCAGTTCATTGATGCGCGAGACCGGCAAGGCCTGCGACAGCCCCATGCGCAGGACTTCCTGCGTCCAGTTGGCGCCCAGGTCCCAGGCCATCATGGTCTGCCAGCCCAGGCTGTCGGCGGGCTCCCAGTGCTCCGGGCGGGTGCGCAGGATCAGGAACTCGGGCGGCAGCGGCCCTTTGCCGTGGTCGATGAACGCATTGACGCCATCGGCATAGGCCTGCAGCGCGGCGCGGGTGGGCGCGGAACTCTGCGCCAGGATGGCTTCCGCGTTGCGGCGCACGCCCAGCGTGCGCAGGAAGCGGTCCGTATCCAGCGCCGACGGGCCCAGCACCTCGGCCAGCCGGCCGGCCACGATGCGTTTGCTCATCTGCATCTGCCACAGGCGGTCCTGCGCATGGGCGTAGCCCAGCCCGAAGTAGGCATCGAGGGAATCGGCGGCCTCGATATGGGGCACGCCATGGCGATCGCGCACGATGCTGACGGTGTCGCGCAGGCCGGGCAGGCGCAGCGTGCCCGCCACCTGCGGCTGCGAGGCCTGCCGGTACCAGACATAGGCGCACAGCGCCCCGACCAGGCCCAGCACCACCATCGCCAGCATCAGCCAGCCCAGCCGTCTCCACCAGCGCATCGATCGCCCTCCCCTTGCGGACCTGTTCGATGTCCTGAATCACAAGTTCGTTGACGAATTGCAGAATCGGGACACTATTTCTCGTCCGCGCATTATCGCCCAGGCCCGGTCCAGGAAAAATGCCCGGACAAGCCGGGCATCGGAGCGGGAGGGGCACGGCGGACGCGCCGCCGGGGCGGCACACCCGCGTCCCCGGGGCGGGACTCAGGCCGCCGGCTTCTTGAATTGCAGCGACTTGTACTCGAGGAACTCCTCCAGGCCATACTTGCCGGCCTCGCGGCCGTTGCCCGACTGCTTGTAGCCGCCGAACGGCGCCGACATATTGAAGGGGCCGCCGTTGATGTCGACCTGGCCGGTACGGATGCGGCGCGCCACGCGCACGGCGCGCGCTTCGTCACCCGACCACACGCCGCCGCCCAGGCCGTAGATGCTGTCGTTGGCGATGCGCACGGCCTCTTCCTCGGTGTCGTAGCAGATGATCGACAGCACCGGTCCGAAGATTTCCTCCTGTGCCACGGTCGCGCGCGGATCGACGTTGCCCAGGACCGTCGGCTTGACGTAGAAGCCCTTGTCCAGGCCCGCCGGCGCATCCGGACCGCCGGTCACCAGTTCGGCACCTTCGTTGACGCCGCGGCGGATGTAGCCGGTCACGCGCTCGCGCTGCGTGGCGGAGATCAGCGGTCCGAGCTTGGTGCTTTCCTGCAGCGGATCCCCCACGGTGAAGGCTTCGGCCACCTGCTTGGCGATGGTCTTGGCCTCTTCGTAGCGGGCGCGCGGCACCAGCATGCGGGTGTGGGCCGAACAGGTCTGGCCGGAGTTCAGGAAGCAGGCGCTGACGCTGCCCTTGACCGCGGCCGCCAGGTCGGCATCGTCCAGGATCACCGAGGCCGACTTGCCACCCAGCTCCAGCGCGACCCGCTTGACCGTCTGCGAGGCCAGTTCCGACACGCGCTTGCCGGCGCGGGTGGAACCGGTGAAGGACACCATGTCGACTTCCGGGTGGCTGGCCAGCACCTCGCCGACCACCGGACCGAAGCCGGTCACCAGGTTGAACACGCCCGGCGGCAGGCCGGCGGCCTCGATCACCTCGGCCAGCACGAAGGCGTTGAGCGGCGCCACCTCGGACGGCTTCAGCACCACCGTGCAGCCCGCCGCCAGCGCCGGTGCGACCTTCAGCGTGATCTGGTTGAGCGGGTAGTTCCACGGCGTGATCGCCGCCACCACACCGACCGGCTCGCGCACCACCAGGGAATTGCCGACCTCCTCCTCGAAGTGGAAGTTCTCTAGCAGCTTGGCCGCCTGGCCCCAGTTGTAGACCGGGCCGCCGACCTGGATCGCGCGCGCCATCTTGATCGGCATGCCCACCTCGCCGGCGATCAGCTGCGCCAGTTCCTCGCTGCGGGCCTTCAGGCCCTCGGCAATCTTGCGGATGTACTCGGCGCGCACCGCCGCCGGCGTGGCGGCCCAGCCATCGAACGCGGCACGGGCCGCCAGGATGGCGTCCTCGGCATCACGGGTGCTGCCTTCGGGAATCCGGCCCATCACCGCCTCGGTGGCGGAATGGATGACATCGATGTGGCCCGCGCCGTGCGGGGCCACCCATTTACCATTGATGAAGAGTTTGTCTCGTTGTTGCATGGCCACAGTTCTCAGGTAAGTGAATCGGCGATCGCAATCTTTGTTACTTTTATGGAGCACCTCATTGTAGAGCGGAAAGCCGTTCGGATTTTCCGGCGCGCCAGCCCCATAAGATAATCAAAAAGCACTCCGACGTGCGCAGGCAGCCGGTTATCGAACAACAGAATTCCGCCCCCGGATGGCACGGCAAGCCCGGGCTTGCCCGCACCGCCCGGCGAGGCCGCCAGACTCAACGCCGAAGGAGACGCCGGCATGGATGATCCGGTCTACCTCAAGACCGCCGCGGGGCACGACGAGATCCGTACCAGGGAGCGCCGGCTGGAGCACAGGCTGCGCGCGCTGCTGCTGCTGGTCAACGGCCAGCGGCCGCGCAGCGAACTGCTGGCACAGCTGGGCAGCCTCGGCATCGATGCCGGCGCCCTCGCCGCGCTGCTCGAAGCCGGCCTGATCGCGCCCGCCGCGCCGGACCCCGCCCCGGACCCTGCCCCTGACATCCCGCCCGCGAACCCGCCGGTCCCCGGAGTCGCCGCGGCCAGGCCCGCGGCGCATGCCGGCAGCGAACCGGCCGCCGCCGACGGCTATCGCCGCCTCTACCGCTTCTACACCGAGACCATCGGCCAGCAACTGGGCCTGCGCGGCTATCTGCTGCAGGTCAAGGTGGAGAAGGCGGCCAACCTGCAGGAACTGGCCGCCCTGCGCGAGCCGTTCCACGTCGCGCTGGAGAAGGCGCGCGGCGCGCCGGCCGCGCTGGCACTGATGGCGGAGCTGGACCGCCTGCTGGCCGTCGGCGTGGCGCCGCCATCCGGCGGCTAGCGCCGGCCCCTCGGCAAGGCAGCGCAGGCCGCGCTGCCACGGACGGGGTGGCGGGCGTGTCCGCGATTGTAGCGAAGCCATGAAAAAAGGGCCGCCCGAGGCGACCCTTCTTCTTGCGGCGGCGATCCGCCGGACCAGCGGCAGATCGTGCGGCCCCGCGCTCAGCCGTTGATACCCTGCGACTCCAGGTACTCGTCATACGTACCCAGGTAGTCGGTCAGCGTGCCGTCGGTGCGCACTTCGATCACGCGCGTGGCCAGGCCGCTGACGAATTCGCGGTCGTGCGAGACGAAGATCAGCGTGCCCTGGAACTTGTCCAGCGCGATCTGCATCGACTCGATCGATTCCATGTCCATGTGGTTGGTCGGCTCGTCCAGCGCCAGCACATTGTGGCGGCCCAGCATCAGCTTGCCCCAGATCATGCGGCCCTTCTCGCCACCGGACAGCACCTTGACCGACTTCTTGATGTCGTCGGCCGAGAACAGCAGGCGGCCGAGCGTGCCGCGCAGCGAGGTTTCGTCGTCGCCGGCCTGCGTCCACTGGCTCATCCAGTCCATCACGTCGCGGTCCTCGGGGAATTCCTCGTAGGTGTCCTGCGGCATGTAGCCCACATTGGCGTTCTCGGCCCACTTGACCGCGCCACGATCGACTTCGACGCCACGCTGCACACCGGTCTGGACGGCGCCGTTCAGCAGGCTGCGCAGCAGCGTGGTCTTGCCCGCGCCGTTTTCGCCGATGATGGCCACGCGCTCGCCGGCCTGGATCGCCATCGACAGGTTGTCGATGATCTTGCGATCGTAGGACTTGGTGATGCCTTCCACCTCCACTGCCAGGTTGTGCAGCTTCTTCTCGAACTCGAAGCGGATGAAGGGGTTCTGGCGCGACGACGGCTTGATGTCCTCGACCTTGATCTTCTCGATCTGCTTGGCACGCGAGGTCGCCTGGCGCGCCTTGGACTTGTTGGCCGAGAAGCGGCGCACGAAGTCCTGCAGTTCGCTGATGCGCTCCTTGGCGCGCGCGTTGGCGGCCATCTGGCGCTCGCGGGCCTGCATCGACGCTTCCATGTAGTCGTCGTAGTTGCCCGGGTAGACCTTGAGCGTGCCGTAGTCCATGTCGGCCATGTGGGTGCAGACCGAGTTCAGGAAGTGGCGATCGTGGGAGATGATGATCATGGTGGAGTTGCGCTCGTTGAGCACGGTCTCCAGCCAGCGGATCGTGTTGATATCCAGGTTGTTGGTCGGTTCGTCGAGCAGCAGCACGTCCGGGTTCGAGAACAGGGCCTGTGCCAGCAGCACGCGCAGCTTCCAGCCCGGCGCGACCCCGCTCATCTTGCCCTGGTGCTGCTCGGTCGGGATGCCGACGCCCAGCAGCAGCTCGCCCGCACGCGCTTCGGCCGTGTAGCCGTCATACTCGGCATACTTGGCTTCCAGCTCGGCGGCCTTCATGTAGTCTTCGTCGGTGGCTTCCGGATTGGCGTAGATGGCGTCGCGCTCCTGCGCGGCGGCCCACATCTCGGTATGGCCCATCATCACCACGTCCAGTACGCGCATGTCTTCATAGGCGAACTGGTCCTGGCGCAGCTTGCCCAGGCGCACGCCCGGCTCGAGCATGACGTTGCCCGAGCTGGGTTCGAGGTCGCCGCCCAGGATCTTCATGAAGGTGGACTTGCCGCAACCGTTCGCGCCGATCAGGCCGTATCGGTTGCCTTCGCCGAACTTGACCGAGATATTCTCGAACAGCGGCTTGGGGCCGAACTGCATGGTGATGTTTGCGGTAGAGAGCACGTCTGGAACCTTGTAGGGAGAGATGGCGCGCGGCGCCTGGTTTGCCTGGCCTGCCGGAATGGGCGGTGCGCGCGTCGCACCGCCGGCGGCCACGCCGATCGGACGGCCGGTTCAGCAACCTGGCGCGCCGGATAGCGGCATATGAAGAACAACCTGTAATTCTACCATTGCCGGACGCGGGACGCAGGTGTCCGGCGGCCAATGGCGAGCAGTGGCGGGCGGCGGCGGGAACCGGAACGCTGCCCGTGCCGAGCGCTCAGGCCCGCGGCGCCAGGGTCGGATAGTCCGACAGCGACAGGGTGAAGCCCTCGGCACCCGCCTCCAGCGTCGCCTGCCCGCCGACCGGCAGGGTCAGCTTGCGCGCGCAGTGACCGAAGGGCAATCCGGTCAGTACCGGCAGCGCCAGCTGCTCACGCAGGTAGGACACCACGGCGGGCATGTCGTAGCCGTTATCGTAGTCGGTCACGCGATAGTTGGAGAAGTCGCCCAGCAGCACGGCCCGCTGGGCCCCCAGCACGCCGGCCTGCATCAGCTGGATCAGCATGCGCTCGACGCGGTAAGGCGGTTCGTTCACATCCTCCAGGAACAGGATGCCGCCTTGCACCGCCGGCATGTAGGGCGTGCCGAGCAGGCTGCACAGCATGGCGAGGTTGCCGCCCCACAGCATGCCCGACACGCTGCCGGTGAAGGCCTGGCCCTGGGGCTGATGCTGGGGCGCGGCCACCTCGATGCGATAGGCCGGGTCGTGCAGCACGCCCTCGAAGTGGCGCCACATGAAGGGGTCGACCTGCTCGCCGCCGAAATCGGCCAGCAGCATCGGGCCGGCGAAGGTCACGCCGCCGGTGCGGGCCAGGTAGGCCAGCTGGAATGCGGTGAAGTCGCTGTGGCCGACGATGGGCGTGCCGCTGGCGCCCGCCTGCGCGGCGATGCGGGTGAAATCGACGCGGTCGAGCAGACGCGCGATGCCGTAGCCGCCGCGCACCGCCAGCGTCAGTTCACCGGCGGCGCCGGTGCCGATCGCGTGCAGGTCTGCCAGACGCTCCTCGTCGGTGCCGCCGAAACGCAGGTAGCGGCGCGCCAGGATATCGGGATTGCCGACATGGTAGCCGTGCGCCTTGAGCCAGGCGCAGCCGCGCGCGGCGATGGCCACGTCGTGCGGATATCCCGAGGAGGCGATCAGTCTGACTTCAGTATGCGGCGTGATGTCGGGCATGCTCATGCGTCGGTAGCGTCGGTAGCGTCGGTGGTGTCGTTGGGGATGCGTGGGACGTGGCCGCGTGCGCGCGAGGGCTCAGGGCTCAGGGCTCAGGCGGCGCCTCGGCAGCATCCGGCGCAGCGCAATGTGCACACGGCTGCGGCACGGACCCGCCGCCGGCTTCCGGCGCGCCCTGCCCCGCGGCCGCCTGGGCGGCCTTCTGCGCCGCTTTCTGCGCAGCCTTCTGGGCACGCCGGCGCGCCCCGAAGAAGTCCTTCAGCATGCCGCCGCACTCCTCGGCCAGCACGCCTCCGGTCACAGTGGTCTGGTGGTTCAGCAGCGCCTGCTCGAACAGGTTGACCACGCTGCCGGCCGCGCCGGTCTTGGGATCGCTGGCGCCGAACACCACGTGGCGCAGGCGCGCGTGCAGGATGGCGCCGCTGCACATGGCGCAGGGCTCGAGCGTGACATAAAGCTCGCACTCGGGCAGCCGATAGTTGTCGAGCACCTTGGCGGCTGCACGCAGCGCCTGCATCTCGGCGTGCGCGGAGGGATCGACCGAACGGATCGGCAGGTTGTGGCCGCGCGCGATGATGGTGTCGTTCCACACCACCACGGCGCCCACCGGCACCTCGCCGGCCGCTTCGGCCAGGCGCGCTTCTTCCAGCGCGGCACGCATATAGTGGCGGTCGCGCTCGGCATCGGCTTGCGGCCCTTGCGGGCTGCTGCTCAGGGCCGCCTCATCCATGACCGGGCCGCCTCAGTCCTGCGCCGGCAGGCTGATCGCCGCGGTCACCTCGGCCCAGCAGTTCGGCGTCTCGAACAGGACCAGGCGCGTCAGCTGCAGGTGATGGCCGAAGCAGTCCTTGAACACCGGGGCGAGCATGTCGAAGGCGATCTGGGCCAGGTTCTCCACGGTCGGGATGGCGTCCAGCACCACGGTCTTGTGGCCTTCCATCGACTGCAGGAAATTCAGCAGGGCCGTGTCGCCGCGGTAGATCAGGAAGGCGTGGTCCCATTGAGACACCAGATGCTCGTTGGCCAGCGTCTTGATGTCGCCGAAATCCAGGATCATGCCGTCGTCCGACGCGCCTTCACGATGCAGGACCTCGCCCGACAGCGTGAGGTCGAGGCGATAGCGGTGCCCGTGGATGTTGCGGCATTGCCCGCAGTGGTTGGGAATGCGGTGGCCGGAATCGAATTCCAGCCGGCGGGTGATCGAGACTTGCTTGTTCATGGGTTCCTGGGACTTGGCCGCGACCCGGTCGCGGCGCGGCCCGCGCCAGCGATCCAGGGGCGGCGCTCAGCGGATGCCGAGCAGCTTATGCGTTTGCAGCGACAGGCGCCAGCGCGGATGCCGCTGGCAGAACGCCACCGCGGCGGCCGTATTCTCTCTCGCCAGCGGGCCGTCCATCGGCTGCACCAGATAATGCTGGAAATCCAGCCGCTCGTATGCCGCGAAATCCTGGCCGTCCTGGGGGATCACCACCTTGAGTTCGTGGCCGCGCGTGACGACCAGTTCCGAACCCATCTTGGGGCTGACGCAAACCCAGTCGATACCGTCCGGCACGGCGATGGTGCCATTGGTCTCGATGGCGATCTCGAAGCCCTGCGCATGCAGCGCGGCGATCAGCGGCGCGTCCAGCTGCAGCAGCGGCTCGCCGCC
The DNA here is from genome assembly GCF_001854325.1 of Cupriavidus malaysiensis. Taxonomy (NCBI): domain Bacteria; kingdom Pseudomonadati; phylum Pseudomonadota; class Betaproteobacteria; order Burkholderiales; family Burkholderiaceae; genus Cupriavidus; species Cupriavidus malaysiensis. The sequence continues at coordinate 2,369,203 of NZ_CP017754.1, read as the reverse complement.
GGTGCAGACGACCAGCGGCCGCCCGCCTTTGCCCTGCGGCCATTCGGAGGCGACGGCCGCGGCCAGCGCTGCGGCATCGCGGTACTTGCCGCCGAGCGTGCCGTCGGTGCCGACGAAATCGGTGTCGCAGAACTGGCAGACGGCGCTGCCGCGGTCCTCTTCACGGCCGCTCCAGAGATTGCAGCCCGCGAAACGGCAGAACACCGCCGCGCGGCCCGCATTGGCGCCTTCGCCCTGCAGCGTATAGAAGATTTCCTTGACAGCGTAGGTCATGCTTAGCGGCCCGCAGGGCCGTCACGTGTTGTCGGCGACCGGCGCCAGGGCGGCGGTCCTCGGTGATCGTCGGAGAATGGCAGCGCGGCACGCCAGGGCCTTGCCGTGGGGCGTTTCCTCGGCATGCGCCGGTCGCCTCCGATCGCTGCGAAGGCAGAGAGTATACCAGAGGGGCCGGTAAGGCGCCTGTGCCGGCGGGGCTTCGCCGGCACAGGCGCCGCGTACGCCACGCGCGGTTGATGCCGCCCAGACTACTGCAGCCCGAGATAATCGCGCTTGCCGAGCGGCACGCCCCGGTGGCGCAGGATGTCGTAGGCCGTGGTCAGGTGGAAATAGAAGTTCGGCAGCGCGAACTCCAGCAGATAGGCCTTGCCGCTGAAACGCACCGGCTCGGGGCGCAGCTTCAGTTCGATGATGCGCTCCTCGCTGCCCTCCAGCTGCATCGGCGTCACGCTTTCGAGGAAGGCGACCGTCTTGTCGATGCGCGCGTGCAGATCGTGCAGGCTCGCTTCGTTGTCGGCAAAGGCCGGCGCCTCGATGCCCGCCAGCCGCGCGGCGCATCCCTTGGCGGTATCGCTGGCACGCTGCACCTGCCCGACCAGCGGATACATATCGACGTAGAGCCGGGCCTGCAGCAGTTCCGCGGGATTGAATCCGGTCGATTCCGCATGCGCCACGCCCTTGTCGAGCACGGCGCGCAGGTTGCGGAAGCCGCGCAGGAAGGCCGGGATGGAAACGTCGTACATCGGCAGAGACATGGCTGATCCTCCTCTTGCCTGTCGTGGCCGGCGCCTCCCTGCCGGGAAGGATGCCGGGACGGCCAGCGGCCGCCCCCGAAGCATAGACCCTGGCGCGCCGGTGCGTCAGGCCGTGCGGGCGGGAGCGCGGCTCAGGCCGCCTTGGCTGCCTGGTAGCCAGCGTAAAGGCGGGCGAATACCGGGCCGGGCACGCCCGCCCCGACCGTCTTGCCATCGATGGAGACCACCGGCAGGATCTCCTTGCTCGCCGATGACAGCAGCACCTCGTCCGCAGCAAAGACTTCCTCGCGCGCGATGCGCCGGGACACCAGGGGAATGTCCGCCGCCGCGCACAGCTCCTCGATCAGGCCATAGCGGATGCCCTCCAGGATCAGCGCATCCTTGGGCGGCGCGCTGACCGTGCCATCCTTGACGATCCAGACGTTGGACGAGGAAGCCTCGGTCAGCCAGCCGTCGCGGAACTGGATCGCCTCGGTGACTTCCTGCTCGGCGGCATACTGCGCCGCCAGCACATTGCCCAGCAGCGAGGTCGACTTGATGTGGCAGTGCAGCCAGCGCCGGTCTTCCATCGTCACGCAGGCCACGCCGCGTTCACGCGCCTGGGCCGGCGGCAGCGCCATCGGACTGCTCATGATGAACACGGTGGGCTCGGCCTCGCGCGGAAAGGCATGGGTGCGCTTGGCCACGCCGCGCGTCACCTGCAGGTAGATCATCTGGTCGGCGCGCGCGCCGTTGGCCTCGGCCACCCGTCCGATCAGCGCCATCCAGCCGGCCTCGTCATGCGGATTGCGCATGCCGATCGCCTCCAGGCTGCGCGCCAGCCGCGCCAGGTGCTGCGCGGCACGGAACGGCTTGCCGCCGTAAAGGGGAATGACTTCGTAGATGCCATCGCCGAAGATGAAGCCGCGGTCGAGGACGGAGATACGGGCTTCGGACAACGGCGTGAATTCGCCGTTCAGGTAAACGGTAGCGTCTTGCATGGTGGCTGGGGCTGCGCTCGGGAGCGGAAACGTGGGGTGGCGGTGCCGCCCCAAAAAAAAGAGGATGGCGCCGCGGCCTCAGCCGCTTGTGCCATCCTCGTCATTCTTTCACAGCCTGGCGCGCGGCCTCATGCAAATTCGGCATGAAGCCGCTTGCCCGGCGGCCCTCGCCGCCGCCCGGGATCGGCGATCAGTGCCCGGAAACCATGCCCGCCCCCGCCGGTGCATCGCCGTCCTCGTCCGCCCGCGGCCGGCCGGCCTCGCCCAGGTGCTTGACGACCAGCGCCACCGCGGCCACCAGCGCGGGCACCGCCAGCAAGGTGAAGATGGCGTCGAAGCTCAGGTGGCGGCGCATCAGCTCGGCGCCCAGCAACGCGCCGGCGATGCCGCCGAAGCGGCCGATGCCCAGCATCCAGGCCACCCCGGTGGCGCGCCCCCGGGTCGGGTAGAAGCCCGCGGCCAGCGAGGGCATCGACGACTGCGCACCGTTCATCGCCGTGCCGGCGAGGAAGATCAGCACGCCCAGCAGCAGCAGCGGGCCGCCGCTGCCCCGCCCCACGGCATAGACCAGCACGCCGGTCAGCGCATAGGTGAAGGCGATCACCTTGTTGGGATTCATGCGGTCCATCAGCCAGCCGGCCAGGATGGTGCCGACGCCGCCGCCGAGCGGGAACAGTGCGGTCAGGAAGGCGGCGCGCTCGATGCTGAAGCCGGCGTCCTTCATCAGCGTGGGCATCCAGCTGGTCAGCAGGTAGAAGATCACCAGGCCCATGAAGTAGGTCAGCCACAGCATGGCCGAGCCCAGGCGGTAGCGTCGCGACAGCACCGTGCCGATGGCCGAGCCCGCGCGCGGCGCCGCCTCGTCCAGCGTGAAGCGCAGCGCCGGGTCGATGACCGAGCCGGTCAGGCGGGCCAGCACCCGGCGGATCCGCCCGGCCGGCTGGCCGCGCATCACCATATAGCGCACCGACTCCGGCAGCAGCAGCACCAGCAGCACCGCCAGCACCAGCGGCACCACGCCGCCGAGCACGAGCACGCTGTGCCAGCCGTAGTGCGGGATCATCCAGCCGGCCACGAAGCCACCGGCGGCGGAGCCCAGCGGGAACCCGCAGAACATGGTGTTGACCAGCACCGCGCGGCGCCGCGCCGGGGCGAACTCGGACATCAGCGTGACCGCGTTGGGCATGGCCGCGCCCAGGCCCAGGCCGGTCAGGAAACGCATCACCGTCAGCGATTCGAGCGAGCCGGCGAAGGCGGTGGCCAGGCTCCAGGCGCCGAAGAAGAACACCGACAGCACCAGCACCGCCTTGCGGCCGACCCGGTCGGCCAGCGGCCCGGCAAAGATAGCGCCGCCAGCGAGGCCGAACAGCGCCGCGCTCATGACCGGGCCGAGCGTGGCCTTGTCGATGCCCCAGTCCTGCACCAGCGCGGGAGCGATATAGCCGATCGCCGCGGTATCGAAGCCGTCGATCGCCACGATCAGGAAGCACAGCAGCAGGATCAGCCACTGGTAAGCGGAAAAACGCTGGCCGTCGATAAAGGCCTGGACGTCGACGACGCGGGTTGCTGCGGGATCTTGCATGCTGTCTCCTGCCGGTTTGCGCCGAGGCCGGATCATCCTGCTGCCGGCCCGATTGTTCGCCATAAGAACTCACGTTCTCCTAAGGAACAGATAATAAGGAGGTGACAAGGTGCTCGACATCGGCGTAAACCCGGCCGGCCTCCGGCCGCGCCGGCCGGGCGAAGGCGGCGCCGCCTGGTTTATGATTGCCGGCAGCGCCACGCATCCCGCGCCGGACGCGCCCGCCCCCTCCACGACATGAACGCCCCACCGTTCCCGATCCGCACCGGCTGCCCGCCCGGCGCCTGCATCTGCGGCCGCGATGCGCTGCTGGAGGATCCGCGGGCCGACCTGCGCATCCTGCGGCTGACACGGGAAGAGGAAAAGCGGCTGATCGCCCGCCTCGAAAGCCTGGCCAGCCTGGAAGACCTGCGGCGCATGGAACAGCGCATGTTCGAACAACTGGGCATCGTGCTGACCGTCACGCCCAGTGCCAACGAGGTGCGCACCACGCGCGGCATCGCCATCCAGGTGGCGGAGCAGCCGGGCCTGTGCCGCAAGACACGGCAGGCCATCCCGGCCGCGATCCGGCGCAGCATGGAAACCCGGCCCGAGATCGCCTATGCGCTGCTGAACGCGCGCGACCTGCTGTCCGGCACCTGACGACCGCTTTCGGTGGTTCCAGGATTCAGCGCTTCAGGGCCAGCGCTTCGGGCCGCCAGGCCGCTAGGCCGCGAGCCGATGGGCGAAATGCAGCGGCGCGCGGTCGTCGAGGATGGCCTGCTGCGCGGCCAGGTCGTGGGGATCCGGCTGGAGCCAGGCGTCGAGATGCCCGGGACGCAGGGGAATGATGCAACGGTCGTGGCCGGCGGCCGCGACCTCGGGCGGCGGCTCGTCGGTGATGGCCGCGAACGAGTAGAGCCCGGGCCCGCCGCCCTCGCCCGGGCTGTATGACCACAGGCAGGCCAGCAGCATGTCGGCCGGCGGCTGCGGACTGAACTCCAGCACCACATTCTCCTCGGCCTCCCCCGCAGGCAGCGGCCGGTGCTCCAGCTTGTGGCGCGCCACGTTCTCGAAGAAGGCCGTCACCACCAGCACGCCGTGCTGGTGGCCGAACAGCTTGCGCCAGGCATGCCCCAGGTTGTCGCGCCGGGCATTGTAGGTACCGGGCCGCCTGCGCTCGTCCGCTTCGCTCCAGCCCGGCAGCCGGCACTGGTAGCGCATCGGCACCAGTACGCGGCCCCCGTCCTGCCAGATGATCAGCGGCGCATAGTGGCCGGGAAAGATGCGGGCGTCGCGCTGCATCAGGTGGCTGCGCTGCAGGTCCGCCAGGTTGCGCTGGGCGCGTGCGATCTTGTCGGTGGCGATGCGCTGCTCATCCTCCGCCTTGCGGCTGGCGCGCACAGCCAGCGCGCGCTCGGCCTCCGCCAGCCGCGCCTTCTGACGGAACAGCTCGGCCTCGAGGATACGGGCCTGCTCCCCGTCGGCGGCGGCGGCGAGTTCTGCCAGCTCCCGTTCAGCCGGCGTGCGTGCCTCGGCGAAATCGGCGCGCATCGCCTTGGGGATGCGCAGCCAGCCGCCATCGCGGCGCTTTTCCCAGAACAGTTCGACATAGCGCCGCAGGCTCACCTGCACGCCGTACTCCCTCTCGTAGCGGCGGTGTTCGGATCGGATCATGGCGGAATAGCACATCGCGGCCCCTCGGCGTGGCTGGCTCGGCTGCCCGGTGGCGCCAGCTCCAGCAGGCAGGCGCCCGGCCCTGCTTCCACCATAGGCGCTGGCACGCCACCCTGCCGCGGCCTCGCGCTGCCGGGTGCGGCCGGGTGCGGCCGGCATCAGCCATCGGGATGTCAGCCGTCGGGAGGATGGTGGCCCGCCGGCACCCGCCGTAGCATGGGTACCGGGGCTCTCACCTTGCCCCACATTCCCAAATCAACCGCCCCAGTCCACCACCGGGGCGTCTTTTTTTCCCCCGCTCCGGCGGTTCTGCCGGCCCGGCCGCCCGCGCTCAGGGCAGCCGTGCCGGCGGCGCCGCCTCGAACGCCGGCGCGGCGAACAGATTGCCCTGGAACAGGTGCACGCCGGCGTTGCGCAGCCAGCGGTATTGCTCCAGGGTCTCGACGCACTCCGCGATGACGGCGATGCCGAGATTGCGGCAGAGCTGGACCGCCTGCGGCACGAAGCGCTGCTGGCGCCCGTCCTTGCCCACGCCGTGCACGGTCTTGCGGCTCAGCTTGACGATATCGGGCCGGATGGCCGCCACCAGGTTCAGGCCGGCCGAACTGGCGCCGATCTCGCTGAGCGCCAGCTTGAGCCCCTGGTCGCGCAGCGGCTGCATGCGCGCGGCGTAGGCCTCGGGGCGGTCGATGATCTCGTCGGCCTTGTTTTCCAGGACCAGGCGGCCGCGCTGGTAGCCGAGCCGGAGAGCCGCCGCCGCCGTCTGCTCGAGCGAGAGCTGGGTTTCCGCCTGTTCCGGCAGGAAGCAGTTGACGTGCAGGCGATGGCGGATGCCGAGCCGCTCTGCCACGGTCATTGCCGCAACGCGGCATTCATCGTCGAAGCGATGGATGGCATCGGTCGGCAAGGCACGCATCAGGTGGGCGGACGAACGGTCGCCACGCCGGCGCGCGAACGCCTCGTAGGCCACCACCGCGCCGCGCTCGACGTCGACGATAGGCTGGAAGGCAAAGGAATAATCCGGAATCCCGGCCTCCGGCTGCCGCGGCGCGGGGACAGCGGCGGCGGCAGGCGCTGCCGGGGCGGCGGCGCCGGTGGTACCGTTCGCCGCCAACGGCAGCCCGGCCGCGACCGCGCGACGGCCATAGACGGCCGCCAGCCCGATGCGGGTCAGGATCAGGTCGATATTGCCATGCTCGTCCACCGGACCATGGCGCAGCAGCCGCATCTCCAGCAGGCGCTCGACCTTGCTGCCGGGAATCAGCTGGTGGCCGTCGGGAGCCGTCTCGTCGCGCAGCAGCGCGCCCTGGACACGTGAACCCCAGGGCGTGGAAGTCAGGTAGAGACGCGCGCCCTGCGCCAGGCGCTTGAGTAGTTCGTCGCGTTGCATGGGTTCGGGCTGCGGGTGGTCGGCCAAGTCCAAGTATTGCTTCGGCGATGCTACAGCACATCGCGCGCGTAAAGCTGACAAATCCTGACATCCCCTCGCCGTGGCGGGAAAACGGGCCGCGCTGGGCTATAGTCTTGCCCTCTGCTGCCCCCGATTGGCTCCTATCGCCCCCTATGCCGACGGCCGCCTCCGATGCGGCACGTGCCGGCCTGGCTCTTTTCTCCCGTTTACGGTGATGTCGCGGATCCTGTGCATTGTCTTGTTTTGCCTCTGCCAATGGCCCGCGGCGTGGGCCGAGGTGCGCCTGCCGGCGTCGGGCGAGGTGGCCTTGGGCCACGACTGGGCGCTGTTGCGCGACCCGGGCGATACCCTGACGATCGAGCAGGTCGCGCGGCCCGACATGGCCGCTGCCTTCCATCAGCAGCACACCCCGCCCGCGCTGGGCTACGTCGACGGCACGGCCTGGCTGCGGCTCACCCTGAGGCGCCCGGCGGCGGCCGAGCCGATCTGGCTGCTGGACCTGCGCTCGGCGCTGCTCGATGACGTCACGCTGTACCTGCCGCGCGCCGGGGGCGGCTTCGAGCGGCGCGTGGCAGGCGACCGCCAGCCGGTGGCGGGGCGCGACATCGCCTACCGCAGCCCGGTGTTCCGGCTCTCCCTGCCGCCGGACCAGCCGGTCACGGTCTACGTGCGGGTGCGCAGCACCAGCACCATGACCTTCCCGCTGCTGCTATGGTCGCCGGATGCCTTTATTTCCTTCATGGGCACCGAACTGTTCCTGTTCGGCCTGTTCTATGCGGCGCACATCGTGCTGCTGCTGACCAGCGGCTGGTTCTACTGGGTCACGCGCAACCGCTCCTTCCTGCTGTTCAGCCTGACGGTGCTGGCCAACCTGTTCACCTCGCTGTCCGCCGAAGGCTTCACCTACCAGTACCTGCTGCCCCAGCATCCGCTTGCCAGCGATGCCGTCTACATGGTCAGCTGGCTGTGCGCGATCCCGCTCGGCGTGCTGTTCATGGCGAACTACCTCGACCTGTTCGACTCGCCATGGCGCCGCTGGGCCATCCGTTTCTCGGCGCTGAACTGGGCCGTCTCGCTGCTGTGCGCGCCCTGGCTGCTGCTGTCGGTCGCACGCTGGCTGCGGCCGTTCTACCTGCTGTGGAGCGTGCTGACCCTCGCCATCCTGATGGGCGTGGCCGCGGTGATGAGCTGGCGGGGACAGAAGGCCGCGCGCGTGCTCTTCCTCGTGCTGCTGCTCCTGCTCGGCGGAACGGCGGCGCGCCTGGCACGCAACGTGGGATGGATCGACCCCGGCCCCATCGTCGACAATGGCAACTATCTCGGCATGGTCGCCTTCCTGCTGATCATGAACTCGGCGATCAGCTGGCGCTATACGGATATGCGGGCGGAAAAGGAAGCCGCGCAGGCCGAAGCCCTGCGCGTGGCGCGCCAGGCCGAGCGCGACCTGGAAGCCAAGGTGGCACGCCGCACCCGGGCGCTGCGCGAGGCCATGGCCCAGGTGGAGGCCTCGCTCTCGCTGGAACGGCGGGCCCAGGAGGAACAGCGCCAGTTCCTGGCCACGGTCTCGCACGAGCTGCGCACACCGCTGGCGGTCATCGACGCGACCGCCCAGAACCTGGAACTGGACGATGAACAGGACGATCCCCGCACCTCGGCACGCTACCGCAAGATCCTGCGCGCCACCCAGCGCCTGACCATGCTGATCAACGAGTCGCTGCACGAAGACGGCTTCGAGCTGCTGCGCCACGGCTCGCGCCCCGGCCCGGTCGACCTGGCGGCCCTGCTGCACGACGCCGCCGCCGCCGCCCGCCTGTTATCGGAGGCACATCGTCTCGACGTCGACGGCAGCCGCCTGCCGCCCGCCTTCGATTGCGACGGCAGCCTGCTGCGCCTGGCCCTGCGTACGCTGGCCGATAACGCGGTGAAGTACACGCCCGCCGGCACCCGCGTGCTGCTGCGCGGCCGCCTGGTGCAGCACGGCGTCGTACTGGAGGTGGAGGACAACGGGCCGGGTATCGCGCCGGCCGACCTGCCGCGCGTCTTCGAGCGCTACTACCGCGGACAGGGCGTCGGGCGCGTGCCCGGCACCGGGCTCGGGCTGTCGCTCGCGCTGCGCATGGTCGAGATGCAAGGCGGCACGCTGACGCTGGACAGCCAGCCCGGCCAGGGCTGCCGGGCCGTCATCTTCCTGCCGGCGCAGCCGCCGGGCGCCCTGCCCGGGGCTCAAGCCGGTGTTCCAGCCGGCGTTCCAGCCAACCACCAGGAGGCCGGCAACCCGGCCGGAACTCAAGCCAAAGACAGCGACGCCGCGAACACGTAGCCGACGCCGTGGGCGGCACGCAGCGGCAGTTCGCTGGCGGTCTCGCCGCGCCAGCGCTGGCGCAGCCGGCTGACCAGGGTTTCGAGGCGGCGCTCGTCGTAGTGCCGCCAGTCCTCGCCGAAGCTCTCGACGATCTCGCGGCGGCTCGCCGGCTGGCCGGGATGGCGCGCCAGCAGCTCGAGCAGGCTGCCTTCGTTGACGGACACGGCGATGGCGGCGCCGTCCGGCGAGCTGAGCCGGCCGGCCTGCCGGTCCAGCCGCCAGCTGGTGGCGACGCGCCGGCTCAAGGCACGCAGCACCGCATCGAACTCCAGCAGCTTGACCGGCTTGACCAGGTAATGGTCGGCGCCGCCGTCGAAGCCCTGCAGCTTGTCGTGGGTCTCGCCGCGCGCCGTCAGCATGACGATGCCGCAACCGGGCCGCTGGCGGCGCAAGGCCCGCACCGCGTCGAAGCCGGAGCCATCGGGCAGCATGGCATCGATCACCGCGATGTCGGCCTGTTCGCACAAGGGCGCGAATTCGGCCAGGCTGCCCGCCTGCAGCACCGCCCACTGCCGTTTCTGCAGGAAGGCGGCGATTTCGTCGCGCAATTCGCTCTCATCCTCGAGCAAGAGGATTGTCCGCATACCTGGATCCTGGAAGGACAAAGACCGGCCCGTCCCGGACCCGTGGGCATCAGGGCGGCGCGGCCGTACGCACCCGGGCCGGCCGGGCGGCGTACCGCGCGCGGCGGCTCCGGCGCCCCTGCCGCCCGTTCCGTCAGGGCGGCATTGTAATCCCGGGCCGGCACCGCCGCGCGCGCCACGCTCAGCAGAACACCCCGACCGCCTCCGCCAGCCGGTTCGCCTGCTGCCGCAGCGCCTGCGCGGCCTGCGCGCCCTGCCCGACCAGTTCGGCATTCTGCTGGGTGACCTGGTCGATCTCGCCGATCGCCTGGCCAACCCGGCCTACCCCGCTCGACTGTTCGGCCGTGGAGGCGCTGATCTCCGCGATCAGGTCGGAGACGCGCTGCACCTGCCTGACCAGATCGTCCATGGTCGCGCCGGCATCGTGCACGATGCGGGTGCCTTGCTCGACCTTGCCGGCGCTGGCATCGATCAGGGCCTTGATTTCCTTGGCCGCCCCGGCGCTGCGCTGCGCCAGCCGGCGCACCTCGTCCGCCACCACCGCGAAGCCGCGCCCCTGCTCGCCGGCGCGCGCGGCCTCCACCGCGGCATTCAAGGCCAGGATATTGGTCTGGAAGGCAATGCCGTCGATCACGCCGATGATGTCCGCGATACGGTGCGAGCTGCCCGAGATCTCGTCCATCGTCGCCACCACCTCGGACATGGCCTGCCCGCCCTTGGCCGCCGCCTGGCTGACGTCGCCCGAGATGGCATTGGCCTGGGCCGCCGTCTCGGCATTGTTGCGGACCGCCTCGGTCACCTGCGTCATCGACGACACCGTGTCCTGCACGCTCGCCGCGGCGCGCCCGGTGCGCGCGCTCATGTCGCTGTTGCGCTGGGCGATCTCCCCGCTCGCGCTCTGCACGCTCAGCACCTGCTCGCTGACGTCGTCGATCAGCCAGCGGAACATCAGGCCGAGCTGGCTGATGGTGCGCAGCGCCATGCCGATCTCATCGACACGGTCCATGTGCTCGACCTTCTGGCTCTCGCCCGAGGCCACGCGCAGCGCCTGCGTCAGCATGCGCTCGAGCGGCCGCGAGACCTGCGCCTCCAGCCACAGCGAAGCCAGCCCCAGCGCGCCGGCGAGCACCGCGCCGCCGCCCCAGAGCGTTGTGCCGCCGGCGCCCAGCGCCAGCGCGCCGGCCAGCGACACGGGCAGCACGCCGGCCAGGCCGAGCCGGATGCGCCAGCGCACCGGCAGGGTGCGCGGCAGCGACAGGCAGCCCAGCCAGCCCGCGCGCAGCACCAGTCCCTTGTGGAAGCGCCAGCCCTTGGCACGGCCTTCGCGGAAATCGCGGTAGCAGGCCTCGGCGGCGCCGATCTCCTCGCGCGAGGCCTTGGTGCGCACCGACAGGTAGCCCACCGGCCGGCCATCGCGCACCACCGGCATCGCATTGGCGCGCACCCAGTAGTAGTCGCCGTCCTTGCGCCGGTTCTTGACCAGCGCGGTCCACGGCTCGCCGCGCTTGAGCGTGGCCCACATGTCGGCGAAGGCCTCCGTGGGCATGTCGGGATGGCGCACGATATTGTGCGGCTGGCCCTGCAGCTCTTCGCGGGTAAAACCGCTCACCTCGACGAACGCGGCATTGGCGTAGGCAATGTGGCTGTGGGCGTCCGTGGTCGACATCAGGGTCGCGTTGTCCGGCAACTCGTACTCGTGCTGCGTCACTGGCTGGTTATTGCGCATGCGCTTCTCCCTTCCCTGGATGAATGGTCGCTACGAGGTAGCTTGGGGCGCGCTAACGGCAGGCCTGCCCCAGCCCTCACCCCACCAATGAGGGGGATGCGGAAAAAAGACGATGATGTGTAAAGAACGACGCACATTCAGCGCATTTTGCGAGCAGTTTCACACTCCCATTGTCTCTCGATGAATACATTGAGTTATCACAGTATGTGCATGCGATGCCATGCTGATGATCACTCGATTTGACAAGCGCATTCGCACTGAACTTGCAATGAACTCGCAATGAACGCAGCCGGTGCGCGGCGCCGGCACGACCCGGCCCAGGGAACGAAGAGAATGCAAGAGTCGAAATAGTGGGAAACATCACATCTGTTTCGCGCAACTATTCCCCTCGCGAGATGATGAAATACCGGTGCAGTAACCGCTGCCATTCCCAAGCGCATTTGCGCGGGGCCGACCGGCGTCACCCGGTCGGCTCTTTTCTTTCGGGACAGGGCTGGCGCCCGTCGGCGGCGCGTGGCCGTCCGCGCTCTCGCGCCCTCAGCGGGCCGGCAGGCCACCCTGCGCCGCCGCCGGCACCGGATCCGCCATCACCACGCCGCCCCCGCCGTTGCGCTTGGCCCGGTAGCAGGCGGCATCCGCGTCGCGCAGCACCTGCTTGACATCGCTGCCGGGCCTGAACAGTGCCATGCCGGCGCTCGCCTTGACCGAGAAGACCCGGCCGTCGCGGCCGATGCGGACCGCGTCAATGCCGGCCAGGATCCGCTCGATGATGGCGCGCGCCTCAGCCACCGCCTCGGCACCCAGCAGCAAGCCGAACTCGTCGCCGCCCAGCCGGGCCGGCAGCACATGCCGCCCTTCCGCTGCCAGCAGGACCCTGCCGACCTCCGCCAGCAGCGCATCGCCGGCGCCATGCCCGCCGACGTCGTTGACCTGCTTGAAACCGTCGAGGTCGATCAGGCAGATCGCATGCGCCCTGGCATCGCCGCCGGCGGGCGCATCGAGGGCATCGAGGTCTTCGAGCGCCTCGTCGAAGCGGGCGCGGTTGGCCAGCCCGGTCAGCGCGTCATGGAAAGCCATGTACTCCAGGCGCACCAGCAGTTGGTCGCGTTCGGCTTCTGCGCGCTTGCGGGCGCGGATGTCCTGCACCTGGACAATGGCGGCGATGCCTTCGATCGAAGGGGTTTGCAGCGGCGCCATCGAGCTCAAGGCCCAGATAAACGTGCCGTCCACGGCACGGAAACGGCCTTCGTGCTCGAAGGTCGCCTGCTCGCCCGCCGCGATCGCCTCCAGGGCCCGCCGCGCCGGCTGCAGGTCATCTTCGTGCAGGTAGCGGAACAAGGTATCGCCGCCCAGGATCGCCGCGCTGGTGCCCAGCATCGACGCCAGCAGCCGGTTGGCCTCGAGGATGCGGCCGTAGCGGTCGACGATCATGACGCCGGACGGCGACTGCTCGATGACGGCGTGCAGGCGCGCTTCGCGATCGCGCGCGGTGCGCTCGGAGGCGATCAGGCTGGCCTGCTGCTGCTTGAACACCGTGATGTCGAAATGGGCCGACTTGATCCATCCATTGCCGGCCCGTTCGTCGATCACGCGCACCCAGCGCCCGTGCGGCAAGGCAATCTCATAGGGCGCGCCCGCGAAGCGTTTCCACTCCCGGATCAGTTCGGCCTCCTCGCCCGGCCCGTGGCGCCGGGAAGCCTGCGCCCGCCACGCCGCGGTGACGATCTCCTCGAGCGTGCGGCCCTCCACCTCCGCCCCCGCGGGCAGCCCGTAGATACCGCGGAACCGGCTGTTTGCCTGCAGCAGCCGGCCCGCCGCGTCCTCGATCGAGAAACCGTCGGGCAGTTCTTCGATCCAGCCGCCGTGGTCACCCTGGGGAGGGTCGGTGCGGTAGCACGTGCCGGAGTCCACTTCCCGCCAGAGGCGTGCCCGGCCGACATCCGGAATCGACTGGGCCACCACCTTGAGCACGCGCCCGCGGTGCTCGAACTGGAATGGGCGCGTCTGCGACTGGTGGCGCAGGATGCCGCGTTCCACGTAGAGGTCGACCTTGTCGAGTTCGCTTGCGTCGAGACGGGCCGAGTAGAAGCGGCGCAGATTCTGCCGGTAATGCTCGCCGGCGAAGATCTTGCCGTCGTGTTCGGGAAAGAAGCGCAGGAAGGTCCGGTTCCAGCCCCGCGTCACGTCCTGGGAGTCGAACAGGCAGAAGGCGATGTCCAACTCGTCGAGCAGGTCGGCGAACGATTGCAGGCTGTGCAGGGGCATGGCGCGCTCGAGTCGAGTTGAGGCCGGTCGGATCGGAACATGTCACCAGGAGGAGACATTATTGACCAAGCCAGCGGATTCTTCCACGAATCCGTGCCCCACCCCGGGGAGCCTGCCCCCTCTCCTGCGGCGCCGCTTCGGCTCCATCGCCCAGGGACGGCCGCTCCGGCCGGGCCACGGACGGGGCGCCGGCGGCAGGCCCGCCAGGCGCCAGGGCGGTTCAGCGGGTATCGATCCGGGAGTCGATGCGGGCGTCGCGCCGGATCGCCTGCGGCGGCATGCCGAATCCCCGCATGAAGGCCTCGCGCAGATGGCGGCGATCGCGGAATCCGGTCTCCCGCGCGACCACCTCGAGAGCATGGCGGCTCTGTTCGATCATCAGCCGGGCTGCCTCCAGGCGCAGCCGCTCCACGGCCTTGGCCGGCGACTGGCCGGTCTCCAGCGTGAAGACACGGCTGAACTGGCGCGGACTCAAGTGAACGCTGGAGGCCAGCGCCTCCACCGTGAGCGGACGGTGCAGGTTGCGGCGCGCGTAGTCCAGCGCGCTCTGGATGCGGTCTGACTTGGGCGCCAGCTCGAGCATCTCGGAATGCTGCGACTGCCCGCCCGCGCGGCGTTGCGGCATCACGAGCTTGTGTGCGACGGAGCGGGCCACGTCCGCACCCAGGTCCTTTTCCACCATTGCCAGCGCCAGGTCGAGCCCCGCCGTCATGCCGGCCGAGGTCCAGATCGGACCGTCGACGATATAGATCCGGTCCGGCTCCACATGGATGTCCGGAAAGCGCTGCTGCAATGCCCGCCCGAACGCCCAATGCGTGGTGGCGCGGCGCTGCGCCAGCAAACCCGCCTCGGCCAGCACGAAGCCGCCGGTACAGATCCCCGCGACACGCCTGGCCCGATGAACCGCCTTGCGCAGGAAATCGAGGATCTTCTGCGGCGCCGGGGATTGGAGCGGGTCGTTCACCCCCGCCAGCATCCATGTATCGACTTCCACGCGCCCACGCAGCGAGCGGGTCCCCACCGCTACGCCGAGCGACGACGGCACCGCGCCGCCGGCAACCGAGAAATTCTCCAGCGCATAGAACGGCTCGCCCGCGACGATGTTCGCGTACTCGAACACCGACTGCGGGGCCAGCGCCATGATCTGGAAGCCCTCGCTGACCAGGAATCCGATCCGATGCATGCCCACCTCCGCCAAGCCATGGCCTGAATCCTACCTATATACGTCATTTCGGTCTCTCCTGCCGGCGTCCACAATGCCCTCACACCGTCTTCACCTTCATCCACCACACCACGGAGTGACGTCATGACCCAAGCACATCCCGGCACCGCCCTCATCACCGGCGCCTCGTCCGGCATCGGCGCCGTCTATGCGGACCGGCTGGCCCGTCGCGGCTACGACCTGATCCTGGTTGCGCGCAAGCGCGACCGCCTGCTGGCTCTCGCCGACCGCATCACCGACCAGACGCGCCGCAGCGTCGAAATCCTCGACGCCGACCTCAACGACCGCGCCGCGCTGGCCCGCATCGAGGCCAAGCTCAGGCAGGACGCCAGCCTGACCCTGCTGGTCAACAATGCCGGCGTCGGCACGCATACGCCGCTGCTCGACAGCGATGCCGATGCCATGAGCCGCATGATCGACCTGAACGTCACCGCCCTCACACGCCTCACCTACGCCGCCGTACCGGCCTTCGTCGCGCGCGGCAGGGGCGCCGTCATCAATATCGCCTCCATCGTCGCGATCGCGCCGGAGACGCTCAATGGTGTCTACGGCGGCACCAAGGCCTTTGTCCTCGCATTCAGCCAGTCGCTGCACCACGAACTCGCCGACAAGGGCGTGCGGGTCCAGGCCGTGCTCCCCGGCGCCACGGCCACCGACTTCTGGGAGACCGGGGGCCTGCCGCTGGCGCACCTGCCCAAGGAGATCGTCATGTCGGCCTCTGACCTGGTCGACGCGGCCTTGACGGGATTCGACCGCGGCGAGCTGGTCACGATCCCGTCGCTGCATGCGGTCGAACAGTGGGAGGCCTATGAAGCCGCGCGCCGCTCGATGTCGACGCACCTGTCCAGCGACGTCCCGGCGGACAGGTATCGCGAAACGCGTTGAGCCGGGCACTGCCGCGCCACGCCCGGGCCGGGCCGCATCTCCGGCCCGCAAGCGGCATCCCTGCACATGGCCGGGGTGCCCCGCGGCAGAGCGATCGATTCCCGGGAGCGCCCCGGGATCACATCAGGACCATCCGCCCCCCAGCGCCCGGAATGCCGCGACCGCCGCGCGCGCGTTGTCCGCCTTCACCTTGGCCAGCTGGTCGCGCGAGGCGAGCAGCTGGCGGTCCTCGTCGAGCACCTCGTAGAGGCTGACCGCTCCCCCCTTGTAGGCTTCCTCCGACGCGTCACGCGCGCGCTGGTGCGCGCCGACCTCCCGGTCCAGTTCCCGGCTCTGCGCCTCGAGCTGGGTCAGCGCGATCAGGGCGTCCTCGACATCCGACGTCGCCTGCAGCATCGACTTCCGATAGTTGGCCAGGGCTTCGGCATAGGCGCCCTTGGCGCTCGCCACCTCGGCGTCGACACGGCCGAAGTCGAACAGGCGCCAGCGCAGCCCGGCCGTGGCCGCCGGCTGGAACGCCTGCGCCGTCAGCAGCTTGCCGGCCGACAGGCTCTCGAAGCCCAGCAGGGCCGACAGGGAGACCTTGGGGTAGTACTCGGCGACCGCTGCGCCGATGCGCGCGCTCGAGGCGGCCAGGCGGCGCTCCGCGGCGATCACGTCGGGACGGCGCTGCAGCAGGTTGGCCGGCCCCTGGGCCAGGGCCAGCTGCGGCACCACCGGGTCGCCCGGCGACGCCTGCAGTTCCGCCGCGTAGGTCCCCGGCTGCGCGGCCATCAGGACGTCGAGGCGGTTGAGCTGCGTCTCCAGCTCCCTCTGCAGGGGCGGGATGGTCACGCGGGTCTGTGCCAGCCGGGCCTCGGCCTGCGCCTGCTCGCGCTCGGCACCGATGCCATCGGCCAGGCGCAGCCGCACCAGCTCCAGCAGCCGCTCGTCGGTCTTGACCTGCGCCTGGGCGATGGCGATACGGTTCTGCGCGCCGCGCACGCGGAAGTAGGCATCCGCCGCTTCGGCGGCGACCAGGATACGCACGCCGAGGTGGTTCGCCTCGGCGGCCTCGCGCTCCGCATCCGCGGCCTCGGCACCGCGCCGCAGCCCGCCGGCGATATCGATCTCCCACGTCGCGGCGGCACCCAGCGAATAAAGCGACTGGCCGCGCTGGTAGCCCGGCAGCGCGCTGCCGATCTTGCCCAGCGGGCTTTCCAGCGACTGTCGCTGCTTGCTGGCATCGCCGTACGCACTCCCCTGCGGCAGCAGCGCCGCCCCCGCGAACCGGGCGGCCGCGCGTGCCTGCTCGACCCGGGCCACCGAGGCGGCCAGGTCGAGGTTCTGCGCCAGGGCGCGCTGCACGATGGCCGACAGCGCGCGGTCGTTGAAGCCGTCCCACCAGGTATCGAGCGCAACCGGCGCGCGCGCGGCATTGATCGGCGCCAGCGCGGCCGCGTGCGCATAGGCCGCCGGCATGGCGGCCTGGGGCGCATGGTAGTCCGGGCCCACGGCGCACGCCGCCAGGCCAAGCGCCGCCAGCATCGCCGCGGCGACCGTCACGGCACGGCGGACCGGTACAGGAAAAGCAGGGTTCGACATCTCGGTTCCTTTCGTGATGGCTCATGCAAGACGCTGGCAGGTCTTGCCCAACATTTACTTGCACGATGCTAGTTACTAGCCTAGACTAACTTTCATGTTGATAGCAACCTCTTTTTAACGAGGAGCAACATGCAAAGAAAGTCACACCGGAATGCCGTGTGTCCCGTGGCGCGCAGCATGGAGCGCGTCGGCGACGCATGGAGCGTGCTGATCCTGCGCGAGGCCTTCTATGGCGCCACCCGCTTCGATGCCTTCCAGAAGGCGCTGGGCATCGCGCCCAATATGCTGACGCGCCGGCTGAACGCCCTGGTCGACGACGGGCTGATGGTCCGGCGCCCCTACAGCACCCATCCGCCACGCGACGACTATGTGCTCACCGAGCTCGGGCGCGATTTCCGCCCGGTCCTGCTGACACTGCTGGCCTGGGGAAACCGGCACTTTCCCGGCGCCGGGGAAACCATGCGGCTGGTCGAGCTCAGCAGCGGGCGGCCCGTGCGCGTCGCGCTGATCGATGCCGACACCGGCGAACGGATCACCGAAGCCAGGCACCGCATCGCGCCCGGTCCGGCGGCCAGCGAGGCACCGCCCGCGCGTCTCGCCGCGCCGGCCACGGCGCCGCTGCCGGCATCCGGCCGCGCGGCGGCGCACGCACAAGCCCATGAAGTCAACCCTGCGGCGTCCGCGACGGACGCCCTCTAATCTCGGAGCAATGCCATGAGCAACACCACCAGCGTCGCCGACACAGCCAGCCGCGCCCCCTCGGAGGGCACCGTGTCCAGGCCCCGGCTCGGCCGCAAGGCTGCGGCGGTCCGTGCCGGCGGCGCGCTGATCGCCTTGGCCGCGGCGGCATACGGCTACCACTGGTGGACGCATGCGCGCTTCGTCGAAGACACCGACGACGCCTATGTGGGCGGCGACGTCACCCTGCTCGCCGCCAAGGTGCCCGGCTACCTGGCGGCGGTACTGGTGACCGACAACCAGCAGGTCCATGCCGGCGACCTGCTGGCCCGTATCGACGATCGCGACTACCGCGCCGCGCTGGCCAAGGCCGAAGGTGCCGTGGCCTCCGAGCAGGCGCTGCTCGCCAACCTGGATGCGCGCGCCAGGCTGCAGGAGGCCGTGATCGCCGAAGCCAGGGCCGGCGTGGCCGCCGCCGACGCCGAGACGGCCCGCTCGCGCGACGACCAGGCGCGCTATGCCAGCCTGGTGGCGAAATCGGCGGTGTCGGTGCAGAGCTCGCAGAAGGCCGACGCCGACTACAAGCAGTCGCTGGCCAACAGCCAGAAGGCCAAGGCCAGCGTCGAAGCCGCGCAGCGGCAGCTGGAGGTGATCGCCACGCAGAAGCAGCAGGCGCAAGCCGCGCTGGCACAGGCCGCAGCCGAACGCGACCTGGCGCGCCTCAACCTCCAGTACACGGAACTGCGCGCCCCCATCGACGGCACCATCGGCAACCGCCGCGCGCGCGTCGGCGCCTATGCCGCCAGCGGCAGCCAGCTGTTGTCGATCGTCCCGGCCAGGGGCCTGTGGATCGACGCCAACTTCAAGGAAGGACAACTCGCCCGCATGCGCCCCGGCATGCGCGCCACCATCGTCGCCGACGTGATGCCCGGCAAGGTCTTCCACGGCCACGTCGAGAGCCTGGCGCCGGCCACCGGCGCCCAGTTCAGCGTGCTTCCGCCCGAGAACGCCACCGGCAACTTCACCAAGATCGTGCAGCGCGTTCCGGTGCGCATCGTGCTCGACGATGCGGATGCCAGGCTCGGTCTGCTGCGCCCCGGCCTGTCGGTCGTGGCGGAAATCGACACCCAGGCCGCCAAGGAGGCGGACCAATCATGAGCGCCGCCGTCACCGCCGGGCCGGCCGACCCCAGCGCGGCGGCCTCCGTGCCGCCCACCGCGCCGACCCGCCCGCCGGCCCCCTTGCCCGCCCATTCGCCAGCGCAGATGCCGCTGAGCGCCAGGGTGCTGGCCTTCGCCACCATGTGCGTCGGCATGTTCATCGCCCTGCTCGACATCCAGATCGTGTCCGCGTCGCTGCGCGACATCGGCGGCGGCCTGTCGGCGGGCACCGACGAAACCGTGTGGGTGCAGACCGCCTACCTGATCGCCGAGATCATCGTCATCCCGCTGTCCGGCTGGCTGGCCCGGGTCATGTCCACGCGCTGGCTGTTCGCCGCGTCCGCGGCGGGCTTCACGCTGACCAGCCTGCTGTGCGGCATCGCCTGGAACATCCAGAGCATGATCGCCTTCCGCGCCGCCCAGGGCTTCCTCGGCGGCTCGATGATCCCGATGGTCTTCACCACCGCCTTTGCCTTCTTCGAAGAACGCCAGCGCGTCGCCGCGGCCGCCATCATCGGCGGGCTGGCCTCGCTCGCGCCGACGCTCGGGCCCACCGTCGGCGGCTGGATCACCGACCACTACTCCTGGCACTGGCTGTTCTTCATCAACCTGGTGCCCGGCGTCTTCGTCACCATCGTGGTACCGCTGCTGGTCAAGATCGACCAGCCCGACTGGTCCCTGCTCAAGGGTGCCGACTACCTCGGCATCGTGCTGATGGCGCTCTTCCTCGGCTGCCTCGAATACACCCTGGAGGAAGGCCCGCGCTGGGACTGGTTCGGCGACCGCGCCATCCTGGCCACGGCGTGGATCTCGGGGCTGGCCGGCATCGGCTTCCTGTGGCGCTCGCTGACCTACGCGAATCCGGTGGTCGACCTGCGCGCGCTGAAGGAGCGCAATTTCGCCCTGGGCTGCTTCTTCTCCTTCGTCACCGGCATCGGCATCTTCGCCACCATCTACCTGACGCCGCTCTTCCTCGGGCAGGTGCGCGGCTTCAGCGCCCTGCAGACCGGGCTCGCCATCTTCTCCACCGGCCTGTTCCAGGTGATGTCGATCCCCTTCTACGCCTTTCTCGCCAACCGCGTCGACCTGCGCTGGCTGCTGATGGGCGGGCTCGCGCTGTTTGCCCTGTCGATGTGGAACTTCGCGCCCATCACCCACGACTGGGGCGGCGCGCAACTGCTGCTGCCGCAGGCCCTGCGCGGCATGGCCCAGCAGTTCGCGGTGGCGCCGACGGTCACTCTCACGCTGGGCGCGCTGCCGCCTTCGCGCCTCAAGCAGGCCTCCGGCCTGTTCAATCTGATGCGCAACCTCGGCGGCGCGATCGGCATCGCGGCCTGCGCCACCATCCTCAACGACCGCACCAACCTGCATTTCCTGCGCCTGGCCGAACACCTGAACCTCGGCAACGAGGCCATGGCCCGGTTCCTGCACGAATCGGCGGCCCGCCTGGCCACGCTGAGCGACCAGGTGCTCGACGACAACGCTGCCGCCGCCAGGCAGCTGTGGGCCCTGACCATGCGCGAGGCGCGCACCCTGACCTTCTCCGATGCCTTTCTCGCCATCTGCCTGTGCTTCGTCATCGCGACCCTGCTGGTCCCGCTGATGCACAAGGTCGCGCCGCCGAAGGCACCGTCGGCGGATGCCCATTGACCGTGCATGGAGGCCATCATGCCTGCAACCCATCGCCCGCATCGTTCCCGTCGCTCTCATCGTTCTCTTTTCCTGGCCGTCGCCATGGCGCTCGCGTCGGCCGGCGCACCGCCGCCGGCCCGCGCCGCCACCCAGCCGCCGCGCGACGGCGCCACCGCCTGCGCGCGCACCGGCAACGGCTACTGCCATCTTCCCGCGCCGGGCCAGGGCCTCCGCCTGGACAGCGAACTCGCCCTGACCACGGCTTCCCGCTCCGCACCTCTACTACCGTGAGGACACCATGCGCCACCCTGACGTCGTACTCTGCCACCCGGTCCGCACACCGATCGGCGCCTTCAACGGCTCCCTGAAGGGCATCCCGGCCACTGAACTCGGCACCCTGGCCATCCGCGCGGCCATCGAGCGCGCCGGGCTCGATCCCGCGCGGGTCGGCACGGTCACCTTCGGCAATGTCATCCAGGCCGGCAACCGCATGAATCCGGCACGCCAGGCCGCGCTCAACGCCGGCATTCCCGACAGCGTCCCGGCACTGACGGTCAACCGCGTGTGCGGATCCGGCGCCCAGGCGATCGCCTCCGCCGCCGACGAGGTCCGCCTCGGCTATGTCGACATCGCCATCGCCGGCGGCATGGAGAACATGGACCGCGCCCCCTACCTGCTGCCGTCCGGCCGCTGGGGCCAGCGCATGGGCGACAGCGTGCTGCACGACAGCGTGCTGATGGACGGCCTCGTCGATGCCTTCTCCGGACAGCACTCGGGCTGGCATACCGAGGACCTCGCGGCACGCTACCGGCTCGACCGGGAGGCGCAGGACCGCTGGGCGGAACGCTCGCAGCAGGCCTTTTCCCGGGCACAGGCACAAGGCCGCTTCGCCGCCGAGATCGTTCCCGTGCCCTTGGCCAGCAAGGGAGGCACGACCGCCTTCGCGCAGGACGAGGCGAATCGTCCGGACACGACGCTGGCGGGCCTGGCCAGGCTCAAGCCCGCCTTCCGCGCCGACGGCACCATCACCGCCGGCAACGCGCCCGGCATCAACAGCGGCGCGGCCGCCGTGATCGTGGCCGACCGTGCCGCCGCCGAGGCGAACGGGCTCCAGCCGCTCGGAAGGCTGGTCGCCTACGGACTGGGCGCGGTGGCGCCGGGCCTGTTCGGACTCGGCCCCGTGCCCGCGGTCAGGCAGGCGCTGGCACGCGCGGACTGGTCGCTGGGCGAGGTGGAACGCTTCGAGATCAACGAAGCCTTCGCCGCCGTGCCCCTGGCGGTGGCGGCCGAACTGGGCCTGCCGCACGACCTCATCAACGTCGACGGCGGCGCGATCGCCCACGGCCACCCGATCGGCGCGACCGGCGCCATCCTGGCCACCCGCCTGCTGCACAGCATGCGCGCCGACGGCATCCGGCGCGGCATCGTCACGCTGTGCATCGGCGGCGGCCAGGGCATCGCGCTGGCGCTCGAGAGCCTCGGCTGAGCAGGGGCCGCCACCGCCGGGGCCTCGCCCCCCGCTTCCTCGCCACCAACCGCCACCAACCGCCGCAAAATGCGGCGGCGACGCTGCCGCGCGATGCGG
Source organism: Cupriavidus malaysiensis (assembly GCF_001854325.1). NCBI lineage: Bacteria > Pseudomonadati > Pseudomonadota > Betaproteobacteria > Burkholderiales > Burkholderiaceae > Cupriavidus > Cupriavidus malaysiensis. The sequence goes on along the minus strand of NZ_CP017754.1, from coordinate 2,346,860 downwards.
CAGCGCCGGCACAGGCCCCCCCGTCGCGGAACCGAACGCGCCAGCCGTTCGATTCCACGACGCAACGGCGGCTGCGCCGCCCTGCCCTCATACCCTCCATTCCGCCGCTTCGCCTTGCTGCGCGCGGCTTGCGCGCCTTCCGACGGCATTCCGCCGCGCGCTGGCATGCCGATTGCGACTGACGATCCCGACCGCTGCGCCGGACGGCGCCGCGAGTCGCCAACCAAGATCGGAAGGAGACAAGGACATGCAAGTCCAATCCAAAGTCCAGGTGATGGGCATCGATGCCGGTGGCACGATGACCGATACCTTCTTCGTGCGCGAAGATGGCCGCTTCGTCGTCGGCAAGGCCCAGAGCAACCCCGAGGATGAGTCGCTGGCCATCTTCAATTCGTCGCAGGATGCGCTGGCGCACTGGCAGCGCGACGTCGACGAGGTCTATCCGGAACTGCTGACCTGCGTCTACTCCGGCACCGCGATGCTCAACCGCGTGGTGCAGCGCAAGGGCCTCGACGTCGGCCTGCTGGTCAACAAAGGCTTCGAGCATGTGCACTCGATGGGCCGCGCCATCCAGAGCTACCTGGGCTATGCGCTGGAGGAGCGCATCCACCTGAACACCCACCGCTACGACGAGCCGCTGGTGCCGCTGTCGCGCACGCGCGGCGTGACCGAGCGCACCGACGTCCAGGGCGAGATCGTCATCCCGCTGCGCGAGGCCGAGGTGCGCCAGGCCACGCGCGAACTGGTGGCGGCGGGCGCCAAGGCCATCGTGATCTGCCTGCTGCAGTCGCACAAGAACGGCACCAGCGAACAGCAGGCGCGCGACATCGTGCGCGACGAACTCAAGCGGCTGGCGGCCGAGGTGCCAGTGTTCGCCTCGGTGGACTACTACCCGCAGCGCAAGGAAAGCCACCGCATGAACACCACGGTGCTGGAGGCCTACGCGGCAGAGCCATCGCGCCAGACATTGAAGAAGGTCAGCGACCGCTTCCGCAAGCACGGCGCGAAGTTCGACCTGCGCGTGATGGCCACCCATGGCGGCACTATCAGCTGGAAAGCCAAGGAACTGGCGCGCACCATCGTCTCGGGGCCGATCGGCGGCGTGATCGGCTCCAAGCTGCTGGGCGAGGCGCTGGGCTACGAGAACATCGCCTGCTCCGACATCGGCGGCACCTCCTTCGACATGGCGCTGATCACCCGCGGCAACTTCGCCATCGCCGCCGATCCCGACATGGCGCGCCTGGTGCTGTCGCTGCCGCTGGTGACCATGGACTCGGTCGGCGCGGGCGCCGGCAGCTTCGTGCGCCTCGATCCCTACAGCGGCGCGATCAAGCTGGGGCCCGACAGCGCGGGCTACCGCGTCGGTACCTGCTGGCCGCAGAGCGGCCTCGACACCGTCTCGGTGTCGGACTGCCACGTGGTGCTGGGCTACCTGAATCCCGACAACTTCCTCGGCGGCGCCATCAAGCTGGACGTGGAGCGCGCCCGCGCCCATATCAAGGCGCAGATCGCCGACCCGCTCGGCCTGACGGTAGAGGACGCGGCCGCCGGCGTGATCGAACTGCTCGACCTGCAACTGCGCGAGTACCTGCGCGCCAACGTCAGTGCCAAGGGCTACAACCCGACCGAGTTCGTCTGCTTCTCGTACGGCGGCGCGGGGCCGGTGCATACCTATGGCTACACCGAGGGCCTCGGCTTCAAGGACGTCGTGGTGCCGGCCTGGGCTGCAGGCTTCTCGGCCTTCGGCTGCGCCTGCGCCGATTTCGAGTACCGCTACGACAAGAGCGTGGACCTGGCGCTGCCGCAGCACGCCGCCGAGCAGGACAAGGCGCAGGCGGCGCAGACCATCCAGAAGGCCTGGTCGGAGCTGGGCGCCAAGGTCATCGAGGAGTTCAAGATCAACGGCTTCCAGGCCGAGGACGTGATCCTGCGCCCTGGCTACCGCATGCAGTACATGGGGCAGCTCAACGACCTGGAGATCAGCTCGCCGATCGGCCAGGCCAGCAGCGCCGCCGACTGGGACCGCATCGTCGAAGCCTTCGAGGAGACCTACGGGCGCGTCTACGCCAGCTCGGCGCGCTCGCCGGAACTGGGCTTCTCCGTGACCGGCGCCATCATGCGCGGCATGGTGGTGACGCAGAAACCCGTGCTGCCGGAAGATCCCGAGGGCGGCCCGACGCCGCCGAAGGAAGCGCGGCTCGGCACGCGTCCGCTGTACCGCAAGAAGACCTGGCATGAAGCGGTGCTGTGGAAGATGGAAGCGCTCAAGCCCGGCAACGTGATCCACGGGCCGGCCATCATCGAATCGGACGCCACCACCTTCGTGGTGCCGGACGGCTTCGTCACCACGCTCGACAAGCACCGCCTCTTCCATCTCAAGGAAGTGAAATAAGCACAGACCAGGAGACACGCCATGAACATGATGTCCAACAAGGAGCTCGGCCTTGCCGACCTGCTCAAGACCGGCCAGACCCTCAAGCAGTTCCGCGACGGCGTGCTGGCGCGCACGCAGCAGACCGGCCACTACAACGGCCTCACGCGGCTGGAACTGCGCGAGAGCGATCCGATCCGCTACGAGAAGATGTTCTCCAAGCTGCGTGGCGGACTGGTGCACGCACGCGAGACCGCCAAGAAGATCGCCGCCAGCCCCATCGTCGAACAGGAAGGCGAGCTGTGCTTCACGCTCTACAACGCCGCCGGCGACTGCGTGCTGACCTCGACCGGCATCATCATCCACGTCGGCACCATGGGCGCCGCCATCAAATACATGATGGAGAACAACTGGGAGGCCAACCCCGGCATCCATCCGGGCGACATGTTCACCAACAACGACTGCGCCATCGGTAACGTGCACCCCTGCGATATCGCCACCATCGTGCCGATCTTCGCGCACGGCAAGCTCGTCGGCTGGGTGGGCGGCGTGACGCACGTGATCGACACCGGCGCGGTCACGCCGGGCTCGATGTCCACCGGCCAGGTGCAGCGCTTCGGCGACGGCTACATGATCACCTGCCGCAAGACCGGCGTGAACGACACGCCCCTGCGCGACTGGCTGCACGAGAGCCAGCGCTCGGTGCGCACGCCGAAGTACTGGATCCTCGACGAGCGCACCCGCATCGCCGGCTGCCACATGATCCGCGACCTGATCGAGGAAGTGATCGAGGAAGAGGGCCTGGAGGCCTACGAGAAGTTCGCCTACGAGGTGATCGAGGAAGGCCGGCGCGGGCTGCAGACGCGCATCAAGGCGATGACGCTGCCGGGCAAGTACCGCAAGGTGGCCTTCGTCGACGTCCCCTACAACCACCCGGATGTGCAGACGTCGTCGGCCTTCGCCAAGCTCGACTCGATCATGCACTCGCCGGTGGAAATGGAGATCCGCAAGGACGGCTCGTGGCGGCTCGACTTCGAGGGCGCGAGCCGCTGGGGCTGGCATTCCTACAACGCGCACCAGGTCGCGTTCACCAGCGGCATCTGGGTGATGATGACCCAGACCCTGGTGCCGACGCAGCGGATCAACGACGGCGCCTACTACGGCACCGAGTTCCGCCTGCCCAAGGGGGCGTGGATGAACCCCGACGACCGCCGCACCGGCCATGCCTATGCCTGGCACTTCCTGGTGTCGGGATGGAGCGCGATGTGGCGCGGACTGTCGCAGGCCTACTTCAGCCGCGGCTACCTGGAGGAAGTCAACTCCGGCAATGCCAACACCTCGAACTGGCTGCAGGGCGGCGGCATCAACCAGGAAGGCGAGATCCATGCGGTCAACAGCTTCGAGGCCTCCTCCTGCGGCACCGGCGCCAGCGCCATCAAGGATGGCCTGAACCATGCCGCCGCGATCTGGAACCCGGAAGGCGACATGGGCGACATCGAGATCTGGGAGATGGCCGAGCCGCTGCTCTACCTGGGGCGCAACGTCAAGGCCAACTCCGGCGGCTACGGCAAGTACCGCGGCGGCTGCGGCTTCGAGACGCTGCGCATGGTGTGGAAGGCCCAGGACTGGACCATGTTCTTCATGGGCAATGGCTACATGAACAGCGACTGGGGCCTGATGGGCGGCTATCCGGCGGCCACCGGCTACCGCTTCGAGGCGCACAAGACCGGCCTCAAGGAGCGCATCGCGCTGGGCGAAAGCCTGCCGCTGGGCGGCGACACCAACCCGGATGTGCCCGACTACGAGAACCACCTCAACGCCGGCGCGGTGGTCAAGCGCGACCAGCAGTGCATGACCACCGAGGACTGCTACGACAACTACGACCTGTACCTGAACTACCTGCGCGGCGGCCCCGGCTTCGGTGACCCGCTCGACCGCGAGCCCGAAGCCATCGAGCGCGACCTCAACAGCGCACTGCTGCTGCCTGAGTATGCGCAGAGGGTGTATGGCGCGGTGGCCACGCGCGACGCCAACGGCATATGGAGGGTGGATGCCAAGCAGACCGCGCTGCTGCGCATCGAGATCCGCAACCAGCGCCTGGCGCGCTCGCAGCCGACGCAGGAGTGGATGAAGGGTGAGCGCGAGCGCATCCTGGTCAAGCACGCCTCCACCCAGGTGCAGCACATGTTCGCCACCAGCTTCGGCCTGTCGCGGAAATTCGAACAGGAGTTCCGCCGCTTCTGGGACCTGCCCGAAACGTGGACGCTGAAGGAGGAGGAGCTGAACGTTCCGACCTACGGCGCGAAGTTCCGCATGGACCTGTCCCGCATGCCCGACGTCAATACGGTGGTGCTGGTCGAGGAATGAAGGCGGCCGGCGGCGGCGGCCGCCGGCACGAACCGAAGCGACGAACGGATACGACGAACGGAAACGACGAAAAGGAACACGCATCATGTCTACCTACACCAAGGAACAGATCAAGAACCTGGTCGACGGCAAGCTCGACTGGGACACCACGCTGCGCATGCTGTCGATGCCCAAGGACGCCGAGCGCTTCCAGATGTACGTGGAGGCCCTCCAGCGCAAGCTGGACTGGGCGGACCGCATCGTGCTGCCGTTGAGCCCTCATATGTTCATCGTGCAGCAGGCCAAGACCAGGAAATGGGTCACCCAGTGCGACTGCGGCCATGTGTTCTGCGACTACCGGGAGAACTGGAAGCTGCACGCGAATATCTATGTGCGCGAGAGCGCCGAGGCCATGGCCGAGGTCTACCCGCACCTGATGGCGCCGGACACCAACTGGCAGGTTTACCGCGAGTACTACTGCCCCGAATGCGGCACCATGCACGACGTCGAGGCGCCGACACCGTGGTACCCGGTGATCCATGACTTCGAGCCGGACATCGAAGCCTTCTATGGCGACTGGCTGGGCCTGCCCGTGCCGCAACGGGCGGACTGAAGGCAGGGGGCCGACGAGCGGCCCCGGTGCTGCTCCGGCCGTCCGGATTCCGGACGGCCGTCTCGTTTTCGAACGGTCGGAGCGGCGCATGCGCCGCGCCAGGCGCCGCCGATGTCTCCCGCGCGCCGCCTGCGCGCGCCGGCGCGCATCTTGCTTCTTGCCAGCTGGCCACCTTGCGCGCCGGACGCGTTAGGATGTGGCGATCGGCGGGGCTCGACCTGCCGCAAAAGATGACCGCGCCAAGCGGCACGACAGGAGACACCCCAATGCAAAAGGTCACGGCGCCGATGGACTGGTTCTCCAGTCCGGAACAGGATGCGCGCATCATGTCCGCCTGGGAACACCTGCTGGATGGCGGCAAATCCCTGCCAGGCCACCTGCGCGGCGTCATCGACGAGTCGTGGCGGCGCTGCCTGGACGGCCGCGTGGACCCCGCCGCGCACCGCGCGCCACCGCCGCTGGACAAGTCCGGCCTGGCGCGCTGGCGTTCCTGCAACGCACGCCTGGTCAGCGCCAGCCTGCCCTTGATGCAGCAGACGCGCGATTTTCTCGAACAGACCGGCACCATCCTGCTGCTGACCGATCCCGAGGGCATCATCCTGCAACAGGAAGGCGATATGCACATCGTCGAGCCGGCCAGCGAGGCCGGTCTGATGCCGGGCTACAACTGGACCGAGCTGAACTGCGGCACCAACGCCATCGGCACCGCGCTGGCGCTCGGCCGGCCGGTGCAGATCCATGGCGCCGAGCACTTCTGCGCCGGCATCAAGCGCTGGACCTGCTCCGCCACCGTCATCCGCGATCCCGTCGACAGTGCGGTGCTGGGCGTCATCGACGTGTCCGGCCTGGCCGCCACCTACAGCCGCCACAGCCTGGCCCTGACGGTGGCCCTGGCCGGCCGCATCGAAAGCCGCCTGGCCAAGCTGTCGATGGAGCGGCGCCTCCAGCTGCTCGATCATTGCATGGCTCATTTCGCGCCCGGGCGCAGCGACGGTGTGCTGGCGCTCGACGAGCGCTGCCGCCTGCTCAAGGCCAATCCGCAGGCTGCCGCCGCGCTGGCGCGCCACGGCGTCAGCACGCCGCTGTCGAGCAGCTTCGCGCTGCCCGGCGTGGACACCGCGGCGCGCGGCGGCAGCGCGGCACCCGGCTGGCTGGCGCACACGCGGATCGAAACCGTGCGCGACGGCGACGAGGTGCTGGGCTACCTGGTCGTGATTCCTGCCGCGGGAGCGGCCGGCGGGCGCAGGACGATGTCCGCCACGCAGGCGGATGCAGGCGGCCGCGCCGAAGCGGCGGGCGCCACCGTGCCGGGCACAGGCGGCCCGCGTGGCGCCGCCGCCTTCGCGCGCATCGTCGGCAGCGGCGCCACGCTGCGCGCCGCGGTGGCCAAGGCCGGCCAGCTCGCGGCCTCGAGCGTGCCGGTGCTGCTGGCGGGCGAGACCGGGGTCGGCAAGGAACTGTTCGCCCAGGGCCTCCACCTGGCCAGCCCCCGCGCGAACGGCCCCTTCGTCGCCCTCAACTGCGGCGGGCTGTCGCGCGACCTGCTCGCCAGCGAGCTGTTCGGCTATGCGGAAGGCGCGTTCACCGGGGCGCGCAAGTCGGGCGCCGCGGGCAAGATCGAGGCCGCCAACGGCGGCACGCTGTTCCTCGACGAGATCGGCGAGATGCCGCTGGAGATCCAGCCGCACCTGCTGCGCGTGCTGGAGGAAGGGGAAATCTACCGTCTCGGCGAGAACACGCCGCGCAAGGTCGATTTCCGCCTGGTGGCGGCCACGCACCGCAACCTGCGCGACGAGATCGCGCAGGGCCGCTTCCGCATGGACCTGTTCTACCGCATCGCGGTCACCACCGTGGCCATCCCGCCGCTGCGCGAGCGCCGCGATGACATGCCGGTGCTGATCGACCACTGGCTCGCGCGCCTGTGCGCGCGCGACGGCCTGCCCAGGCCGGTGTTCGACGACGCGGCCTATGCCAGCCTGCTCGCCTACGACTGGCCGGGCAATGTGCGCGAGCTGCGCAATGTGCTCGAGAGCTCCCTGCTGATGGCGCGCGACGGCGTGATCACGCTGGAACAGTTGCCGCCGGAGATCGCCTGCGGCGCGGTGGCGGACGGGCGCGCCAGCGCTGTGGCCGGTACGGTGGCCGGCGCCGGGCCCATCCCGGCATGTGCGCAGGCGCAGGGTTCGCTGGAGGCGGTCGAGCTCGATTCGATCCGGCTGGCGCTGGTGCGCCACGGCGGCAACCTGACGCAGGCGGCCCGCCAGCTCGGCATCGCCAAGAGCACCCTGTACCAGAAGATCCGCAAGCACGGCCTGCTGTCCACGGTCAGGCAGACGCGCGTCGATGCGGCCTGAGACCGCAAGCGGCGCGGCGGCTGCGCTCTGGTGACTGCGCTAAGGCGCGCCCGGCGCGCGGACGCCGGCGCGACTCACAGCAGGGACTTCTGCTGGGCGCGCGCCAGCGCGCTGGTGCGGTTCTTCACCCCGAGCTTGGCGAAGATATTGTGCAGGTGCCATTTCACGGTCGCCTCCGAGACGAAGAGGCTCTGCGCCAGTTCCCGGTTGCCCAGACCGCTCTTGAGCAAGCGCAGGATCCTGAGTTCGCGCTCGGTCAGGCGCTCGGTCAGGCGCTCGCCCAGCCGCTCGCCCGACCGTTCCACCTGGGCCGACTCGGCACCGGCGCCCGGCGCACCGGACAGGCTTGGCTGGAGCCTTCTGCCTCCAGCAGACAGCAGGCGCTCCAGGTAAGCATCGGGCGCTTGTCCCCGGCCCTCGACATGCCGCTCTCCGCGGTTGGCCCGGATGGCCTCGATCATGTCCAGCACCACCGGATCGCCGTCGACCACGCTGCGCAGCAGGCCGCAGCACGCGGCATGGTCGAGCGCCTCGTCCAGCGTGCGCAGGGCCTGCGCCCCTTCCTGCGCGCGCTGCTGGTTCACCGCCTTGAGCACCTGCAGGCGCGCCACCTGGGCGCGATGATGGTCGCGCAGGGCCCGCCGCAGCGCATCGTTGAGGGCACCGCTCACAGCGCCGCCGCCACCCGGCTCGGCGGCCGCCATGCGCAGGCGCAGCTGAACCAGGTGGACGCTGTCCTCCTCGTTCGGTGCCGCCTGGACCTGCATGCCCGCACCGTAGCCAAGCAGGCCATAGGAACGCGCGAGCTTCTGTGCTTCCTCGATCGAACCGGCCTGCAGGCGCAGCGCGCAGCGCTCGGCGGAAAGCATCAGCGCGAGCCGCGGCAGCTTGAGCCGGTGCCCGAGCGACTCGCCCTCGAGCAGGCAGCCATCGGCCTGCGCCATCTCCCCTCGCAGCCTGAGCAGGCGCGCCCGCGTGAGGTATCCCGCGGTCGTCATCTCGATCAGTCCGTGGTCGTCGATATAGGGCAGGCCCACGTCCAGGAAGGCCTGGGCAGCAGCCAGGTCGTCCTGCTCGTAGCAGACCTCGGCCGCCAGCAGTGCCAGCATCGACCCTGCGTAGGAAGCCAGCCCCAGGCTGCGCTCGACCACGGCCATGCCGCTCCGGGCCCGTGCCATCGCCTCGTGGTAGTCGCCGCGCCGCATCGCCAGCATCACCCCTAGCGCGGCCACCCAGGCGAGGCCGTAGTCGGCCTGCGTCTCGCCGAAGGAACGGCGCGCGATGGCCAAGGCCTGCTCGCCCTCGTCGAAGGCGTCGGTGACGCAACAGCCGCTGGCAAGCACATTGGCCACCACGCCGGTGCAGAAGGCATCCGCGCGCGGCCAGGATTTGAGCCACAGTTCGCTGCTGGCCTTGGCCTGCAAGGGCTCGCCGACGTGGGCCCAGTACACGCAGCGGATCATGTCGACCATGCTGCGCAGTTCGTCGTCGCCGCTGTCCTGACAGGCATGCTCCAGCGCGCGCAACTCATACTCGGCCTCCGGATAGCGGCGCGTCAGCACCAGCGACCACGCGTGGCCGACGCGGATCTTCGGCCGCGCATGCACCAGCTGCTGCGGCAGTCGCGCCAGCCAGCCGAGCAGGGTCGCGTGTTCGCCGCGGTGCTGCACCAGTTCGGCTGAGAACGCGGCCACCAGGTCGGCCGCGCGCTCGAGATCCTGGCCATCGAAGGCATAGCGGATCGCCTCGCGCAGCAGCCCATGGCGCTGGAACCAGGCGCTGGCGCGCAGGCTGATGATGCGGTTCCCCTCCGCCGGGCGCTCGCGGCTGCGCCCGCGCAGATAGTCGGCGAACAGGTGATGGTAGCGAAACCAGGTGCGGCTTCGATCGAGGCCCGACAGGAAAAGATTGCGGGCCTGCACCTCGGCCAGCATGGCCCGGCTGTCGCTGCGGGACAGCACCTCATCGCACAGCTCGGCGGAGAAGCGTTCGAGCCCCGCGGTATCGAGCAGGAAGTCGCGCAGCCCGGGCTGCAGGCTGTCGAGCACGTGCTCGCCCAGGTAGTCGGTGATATCGCGATCGGTGCCGGAGAAATCGCGCAGGAAGGCGCCCCGGTCGCCGCTTTCGCGCAGCGCCAGCGAGGCCAGCTGCAGGCCCGCGATCCAGCCCTCGGTACGGCTGTGCAACGTCTCGACCTGCGCGCGGTCGAGCGGCGCGCCGCTGACGAGGCCGACGAAGTCGGCAGCCTCGTCGAAGCCCAGGCCGAAGTGAGCGGCATCGAGTTCGAGCAGCTGGTTGCGCACCCGCCAGGAGCTGAGCGACAAGGGCAGGCGCGTACGGCTCGCGATCGCCACGCCGATATTGGGCGGGAGATGGGCCACGAGCCATTCCACCTGCCGGTGCAAACCCTCATGCCGCAACACATGGAAGTCGTCGAGCACCAGCAGCAGGCGGCCGTCCACGCCGCCCAGGTCGCTGAGCAGGGATGCCACGATGGCGTCGGTCGATGCCAGGCTGCCACCGGCGGTCTGCGCCAGCACGCTTCGGCCCAGCCGCGCATCGGCATGGTGCAGCGCGGCAGCAAGATAGCGGAAGAAGATCAGCGGATCGTTGTCCTCTTCTTCCAGGCTGAGCCAGGCGGCCATGACGCCGAGCTGCCCGGCTTGTGCCACGAACTGCGCCAGCGCGGTGGTCTTGCCGTAGCCCGCCGGCGCCGTGACGCTCAACAGCCGTTTTCCCAGGCCGGTATGCAGCAGCGCGGACAAGCCGGGACGCGCGAGCAGCACGGCCGAAAGCTGCGGCGGCGCGAGGCGCGACTCCACCAGCACGGCAGCCGGCGCCGTGGCGGCGCCCGACGATCGATTGGACCTGGCCATCCCTGTCTCCGCCCTCCACGCTGCCTTCTTCTCGGCGCCCGGCGCGATCCGGCCGGGCGGGCATGACGGTGCATGCGCCACCGGGACCGGGTCGGACGGCGGGCCCGGCCGCGTGCCCCGCGCTGGTTCGCCCATACCTAGTCATCCTTGCCGAGTAGCGTAGCACGTACCTCCTTCTTGATCACCTTGCCCACCTTGGAGCGTGGCAGGTCGGTCCAGAACTCCACCTGCTTGGGCGCCTTGACGCTGCCGATGCGCGATTTGACGAAGGCGATGACTTCCTCCGCAGCCAGCGTGCAGCCCGGACGCGGCTGCAGCACCGCCACCACGCGCTCACCCCACTTGTCGTCGGGCAGGCCGATCACCGCACTGTCCTGCACCCCCGGGTGCTCCATCAGCACGGCTTCAACCTCCACGGAGTAGACGTTGAAGCCGCCGGTGATGATCATGTCCTTGGCGCGATCGACGATATAGAGGTAGCCGTCCTCGTCCAGGTAGCCGATATCGCCGGTGTGGTGCCAGCCGAAGCGGGACGCCTCCGCCGTGGCCGCCGGATCCTTGTAGTAGCCGGCCATCACCAGCGACGAACGCACCACGATCTCGCCGCGCTCGCCCGCAGGCAGCAACTCGCCGGCGTCGTTCATCGTGGCCACCTGGACCAGCGGACCGGGCCGGCCGGCCGACGACAGGCGCCGGCGCGCCACCGTGCCGTCCGCGTGGAAATGCTCGCGCGGCGGCATCATCGAGATCATCATCGGTGCCTCGGTCTGGCCGAACAGCTGGGCCATCACCGGGCCGATCTTCTCCAGCGCCTCCTCCAGCCGGGCCGCCGCGATGGGCGCCGCGCCATACCAGAAGCACTGCAGCGAATCGAGCCGCGTAGTGGCCAGTTTCTCGTGCTCCAGCAGCATGTAGATCAGCGTGGGCGGCAGGAAGGTGTGCGTGACCCGGTAGCGCTCGATCAGCGCCAGGAATTCGCCCAGGTCCGGCTTGGGCATGATCACGATGCGGCCGCCCAGTGTCATCACCGGCAGGCACAGCACGCCGGCCGCGTGGGTGAGCGGTGCCAGCGCGAGGTAGCACGGCCGCGCCGGGAAGGGATAGCCCATCAGCGTGAGTGCCGACATGGTCTCCAGGTTGCGGCCGGAGAGCATTACCCCCTTGGGCCGGCCGGTGGTGCCGCCCGTGCCCGCGATCATCGCCAGATCGTCCGGCGGTGCGACGTCGAACGGCTGCTCGTCCAGCCCGTCCAGCCATTCCCCCAACGATGGCGCGAACGGCTGTGGCCGGTCCAGGCAGACGAGCACGCGCAGCTTGGAAAGCTGCGCGCGCATCTGCTCGACCATGGGGGCATAGCTGCCGTGGAACACCAGGCAGGCACAATCGAAGGCATCGAGCACGAAGGCATTTTCACCCGCCTCATTGCGTGGATTGACAGGACACCACACACAGCCCGCGCGCGAGATGCCGAACACCGCCGAGAAGGCGTAAGCGTCATTGCCGGACAACACCGCCACCTTGTCGCCCGGCCGGATGCCGGCGCGCTGCAGGCCACGCGCCACGCGCCAGCTGATGCGCTGTACCTGCGCGTAGCTCAGCTCGGTCTCCCCCATCGTGAGACAGGGCGCGTCGGCGCCCAGCTGGGCGCCCTTGTCGAGATAGTCGACCAGTCGCATGGCTCAGCCCATGCGCGTGATGACGGGCTCCTGCACCAGCCCGAAGCTGCGCAGCGTACCAAGCAACTCGCGGTGCCCGAATGCCTGGCAGCCGGAGGCAAGCCCCGCGCGGCGCGGCGCCTGCTGCAGCAGCGAAGCCGCCGCATGGGCCTGCAACAAGCCGGTCTGCTTGTAGTTGCAGTTGCCGAAGATCACGCAGTGCACACGCCCCAGCGGACCGGAAGCATGCACCGAGTCGACCGACTTGTTGATACGGGGATTCTCGCGCGGCGGCATGGTGTTCATCACGCTGGAGGCGGTCTTGACCAGCGCCGCATGGCGCTCGTCGTCGGCCATGCCTTCCGTGGCCTGGATGGCCGCCGCCACGATCTGCGGCACGCCCTGCATCAGGGCCTTGTTGAAGACGCCGCCCAGCACCTTGACGTTCGCCACGCGCGGATCGCGCTTGAACCACACCGGATGCGAGGTCCCTCCCCAGGGCAGGGCAAGCGCCGCCTCGTGCTGGCCGGGGATCGACAGGTGGTACAGGCCCGCATCCGGCTGCCATTCCACGTACCGGTTCTGTTCCAGGTAGAAGGCCTTGGAGGTGGCCGCATTGACCAGGATGGTCTGGGTGGAGGCGATGGTCGGGCTGCCGCCCCAGAACACCGCGATGTCGAGCGTGTCCAGTCCCGGCGTCTCCAGGCACAACTGCGCGGCGATCTCACCGGTGGTGTACATCTGCGCCAGGCCGGGCGAGAGCAGCAGGCCGGCGGCCTCGAACCTGGCGCCGAAGCGCTCGTCGAGCGTGATCAGCCAGTCCTGCTCGCCGGTGGTGTCGGTGTAGTGGCAGCCGGCCGCGAGGCAGGCCTCGACCACCTCGGTGCCGAACCTGGCGAACGGCCCCACGGTGTTGAGCACGACCGCAGCGCCGCGGAAGAGCTCGGTCAGCGCGGGCACGGTATGGGCCACCTCCGCCACCTCATAGCTGGCGGTCTCGATGCCGGGCACATGGGACTTCATGGCCGCCTCGATCCTCTCGGCGCTGCGCCCCGCGGCGATGAAGGGTATCTGGTACTCCCGCAGGTATTCGCATACCAGGCGCCCGGTGTAGCCGGAGGCGCCATAGACGACGACAGGCTTCTTGCTCATATTGAATGTCTCCTGGATAGCGATGGTTCAGAGCAGCGACGAGCTGACGCCGCCGTCCAGCACGAAGCCGCTGCCATTGGAAAAGCTCGAGCGATCCGAGGCAAGGAAGACCGCCAGAGCGGCCACCTCCTCCACCCTGCCGTAGCGGCCCTGCCGCTGCCTCACCACCGCGCCGAAGTCGGGCAGCTTGAGCTGCGCCTCGAATTCGGCGATGTGCGAGGTCACCAGCTCGGTGTCGATGAAGCCGGGCAGGATCGCATTGACGCGCACGTTGTGGGCGCGCAGTTCCACCGCCGCCGTCTGCGTGAGAGACACCACGCCCGCCTTGGCCGCCGCATAGCTGCCGATCAGCGCGCAGGCCGCCTTGGCCGTCACCGACGCCATATTGATGATGCTTCCACCGCCCGCGGCGATGATGGCCGGCGCCGCATACCGGATGCACAGGAACACGCCGTCCAGGTTGACCGAGGTGACCTCGCGCCAGTCGGCGTAGCTGGTGGCGACCAGCGGCGCGACCCGGGCAATGCCGGCATTGGGGACCATGATGTCGAGGCGGCCGTGCAGCCGCACGGCTTCCGCCACCAGCGCCTCCACCTGTGCGGGCACGCGCACGTCGCAGGGCACCGCGACGGCACCCGCCAGCGAATCGGCCACCTGGCGCGCCGCCTGCGCATCGATGTCGGAAACCACCACCCTGGCGCCCTCCGCCGCATAGGCCCGTGCCACGGCCTCGCCCAGCCCGCGCCCGGCACCGGTGACGATGGCGACCTTGTCCTGCAGCAGCTTCCTGTTCATAGCAATCCAGCGGACAAGCCGCCGTCCAGAATGTAGTGGGAGCCAGTCGTCCAGCTGGCGGCGTCGGAGGCGAGGAAGGCCGTCATCTCGGCAACCTCCTGTGCGGTGCCCAGGCGGCCTTGCTTGGCCGCCACCAGGGCGTCGAACGGAACCCCCACGGCAGCCTCGACCTTGGGGATCAGGCGATCGACCATGGCGGTGTTGACGAAACCCGGGCACACGGCATTGACGCGCACGCCAGCCTGCTTGAGTTCGGCGGCGGCGGTACGGGTGAGTTGCAGCACGGCCGCCTTCGACGCCGCATAGAGGCCGAACAGGGGCACGCCATTGATGCCGGCCAGTGAAGAGATATTGACCACCGAGCCGCGCCCCGACGCCACCAGCGCACCGAGCGAGTGCCTCATGCCGAGAAACACGCCCAGCACGTTGATACTCATCATCCGGTGGAACTCTTCCTCGGTGTGGTCGAGCAGCGGCTTGACGATCTCGATGCCGGCGTTGTTGACCAGCGTATCCATGCCGCCGAAAGCCTGCGTGGCGGCCTCGACGGCGGCGCTGAAGTCAGCCGCGCAGGTCACGTCGCAGCGCACCGCGCGGGCATGGGCGCCGAGTTCGTCCGCGGCCCGGGCGGCTCCGGCTTCGTCGATGTCGGCAAGCATGACCTGCGCGCCACGCTCGACGAACAGGCGGGCAATGGCCAAACCCAGGCCTTGCGCGGCACCCGTCACTAGGGCTCTTCGGCCCTGCAGCTCGTTCATAGCTTTGTCTCCTGTTCGCGCGCGGCTCGCGCGCCAGGAGAATTTGAGCAGGCGGACCCGCCACGACCACCCCGACAAAAGGTTGGTTTCTTCTGCTGCGGTGCGGCGACACGGCAGGCAAGCGCTCGCGGCCCCAAGGGAAAACCCTTGGCCAGGATGGATCGCAAGGAGCACCTTGCCCGGTTCGCGCCAGGTTCGGGCCGGCTCGGATCGTGGTGTTCGTGCAGATCCCGCTGGCCCGGGGGTAGCGCCCATCCGCGCCCCCCCCCCCGGGTCAGCCATCCGCCGCATGACGCCGGCGCGTCAGTGGAGGGGTGGTTCCGCTGCCATCAGCAAGATCTTCGGTTCCAGGCAGGCATCTATCTATCCCCCACTTTCCCATTTCGCGCCCGAGCCCCGAATTCATCCCCATAGGGAATGATGGTCAGCACGGGCCCGAAGACCTCTTCGCGCGCGATGCGCATCTGGTTCGCCTCTCGCCCCTTGCCAGGACTAGGACGCCGCTGTCGGAGCCGCCGCGGAGCGAGCCTGCGCGGTCAATGCGTTCCACGCCGCCAGGGAGTCCATGTAGTCTCTCCAGTGCGCGATCTTCCGGTTCTCGATCTCGATGATGGAGCAGAACCGGTTGTCGTATGTCGCGCCGGTCGCCAGGATGGTCCCGTGGACCTCGTATTCGATGACGACGACGCGCGCCCCTTCCGTCCGGTGGACAAGCAGCCGGTCCGCGGATTGCAGGGCGATGTTGTCGACATAGCCCCTGAACGCTGCCATCAGGTCGGTCCGCCCCCGAATGACGCGAGGCCAACCGGGGAAGTCATAGCGCACCTCGTAGACGGTGCCGTCGGTGACGACATCGAAGAAGTGCTCGCCATCGACAAGATCCCCCAGCGCCCCTCGGACGAGATCGAAGTATGGGGCGGCGGGCTTGTAGGCGGCGTATTTCGTCTTGGACATGCGAGACTCCCTTCGCGCACGGCGCAGTGGCTGACAAACGAGCGTCGAATATAAGCGGAAATCGTCTCCTGAAGAAGATCCGCCGAGCAGCGGATGGCAGATCTCGTGGCTGTTCAAGGAAGGCGGCCATGAGAAGGAAATCTTCTCCACGGGGCACCCCATGCGCACGGAGGGGAACAGCGCTTGCGCCACGCATAGCGTGCTGGTCAACGAGCCGAAGCCGAAGGTGGCCGAAACCGGCGACAGTACCTCTGCATGGTCGGCAAGCGGGCCTGACGCGAGCGACACTCCAAGTTTCCGGGGGCACATCTCGCATTGCGCTTTTGCAATCGGAGCTTGCCATCCGGCCTATTCTGATTTCGCTAGTGCACGACTACAGTCGTCCCATCTGCCACCCGCCTCGAACCACACCATGGACGCATCGGTACCTTCCGCCACGCAGATCGGCCTCCCGGAACCGCGCGCAAGCCTCGCCGATGCGCGGCGCGCGGCGCCGGACCTGGTGCTGGTGTCGCACGCCTTGTGTCCCTACGTCCAGCGCGCGGCCATCGTGCTGGCGGAAAAGGGCGTGGCGTTCGAGCGCCGGGACATCAACCTGGCGGACAAGCCGGACTGGTTCAGGAACATCTCGCCATTGGGCAAGACACCGGTGCTGCTGGTGGGCGACGAGGCGATCTTCGAGTCTGCCGTCATCTGCGAGTACCTCGACGAGACGGCACTGCCCCGCCTGCACCCGACGAACGCTCTGCAGCGGGCGCAACATCGATCGTGGATGGAGTTCGGCTCGGCGCTGCTGAATTCGATCGGGGCGTTCTACAACGCCACTGACGAACCCGTGTTGATCGCGCGCGCGGGCGAAATCCAAGCCCGCTTCGCGCAGATCGAGGCCGCGCTCAGCGACGGGCCGTACTTCGCAGGCGAGCCCTTCAGCATCGTCGATGCGGTCTTCGGACCTGTGTTCCGGTATTTCGACGTATTCGATGCGATCGGCGACTTCGGTTTCCTGGAGGGCTTGCCGAAGGCGCGGAACTGGCGCCGCGCCTTGGCGATGCGGCCATCGGTCGTCGAGGCGGTACGCGCGGACTATCCGATGCTGCTCCGCGCGTTTCTGTTGGGCCGCCGCTCAGCGCTGTCGCGACGCATGGCGCCGTCGCTCACAGCTGGCCTCCAGGTATAACCAGCGCAACGCATAGCCATCACGTTGCGGGAGCCGCCGTCCGCGAAGGCTTTCTCTGCGTGGGCATAGCAGGCCATGGCCCGCAAGTTCGCGGGCCGCCGCCCCTTCCATGGCGCGTTCGATCGCAGCCTCCAGCCTCATGTCGTGTCCCCAGCCGAAAGCGTGCAAGGAACGCGCACCGGAACTGCTGCGCTTTCTGCGCATGGACCTTGGGCATGATCCATCAGCCCGAAAGCAAAGACCTCTCGGCATTAATTCAAATGAGACGTATTTGCATTTGTTGAGGTATATTAGTGCATAGAGCCTCACACTCAGTTTGAACATGTCTTTGACTCCGCCGTACCCGCGCAGCTTGATTGCACGCCATTTCTGTCACGTCAGCTTGCTTCTTCTTCCCATATCGGACTTCGCATACGCCGATGCTGACGCCCTTCCAGACTCCGAATTGCCCGAGGTAAGGGTCGCCGCGAGCGCTGCATCGAAGTACGTCCCGACAGAAGCCGGAGGTGCCACGCGCACTGAAACACCCTTGCGCGAGGTGCCGCAGTCCGTTCGCGTGGTCACGTCAGCGCTCATCGAAGACCTTGGCGCAACCCGCCTGTCTGACACTGTGGACTATGTGAGCGGTATCGCCAGGCAAAACGATTTCGGCGGGACGTGGGACAACTATGCCATTCGGGGCTTCAGCAGCACCGATATGGGCTACCTGGTAAATGGTTTTCCAGGATCCCGCGGTTATAGTCCCATGCGGGATACGGCTACTGTAGAGCGCTTCGAATTTCTGAAAGGTCCGGCAGCGGCGCTGTACGGCAGTAGTGAGCCCGGAGGAACGATCAACATCGTCACCAAGAAGCCGAAGTTCACGCGGTCGACGACGGCTGAGGTCAGTGGCGGCACGCTTGGCTTCGCGCGCGCAACCGTAGACACGACCGGGCCAGTCAACGACAAGTTTGCCTACCGTCTGAACATGATGGCAGAAGACGGTGCCAGCCGCAGTTCGCTCATCGACAACCACAAGTACCTGATCGCCCCTGCGCTGGCCTGGGCCATAGACAATGACACGCTGCTCCAGTACGAGGGAGAGTTCATGCGTGTGCAAACACCGTTGGACCGCGGCGTTATCAACGTGAACGGCAAACTCGTGCTGCCACGTGACCGATACTTGCAAGAGCCGAACGACCCTAACCTCCATCTCTCAAGCAACACGCACCAACTGACACTCGAGCGGGACCTCGCCCCTGGTTGGCGCACGCGGTTCGGCGTGAGCTACAAGGAATCCGGTTTCGAAGGCAACGCAGCCGAGTTCGGAAGCCTGCTGGCAGACGGCCGCACGCTGACGCGGCGCAATAGCTGGCGCTCGTTGCCGTCGCGCGATACGTCTGTCCAAGCCGAAGTGGAAGGTAACTTCAACACCGGCGGAATCGGCCATCGCATGATGGTTGGTCTCGATGTGTCACGGCTGTACATGGGCATGGACATCGCGTACTCGAATCCCTCGATGAATCGGTATGCAATCGATATCTACAACCCTGTCTACGGGCAAGCGAAGCCGCCGGTAACTCTGAGTACATCCACGCGAGAGAACCAGCGAAACTTCGGTGCATACATGCAAGACGAGATCTCGCTTGGGGAGAAGTGGAAGCTGCTGGGCGGAGTACGGTTTGATAGCTATCAGCAGTCAGTCGACAACCTCATCACTGCGAAGACAAGCAGTCAGAATCAAACGGCCGTGTCGCCACGCGTAGGACTCACCTGGCTGCCGACCGCCGAGATTTCGACATACCTGTCGTTCGGGAAATCGTTCCGGCCGAACACCGGTGTGGACGAATCCGGCAACGCCTTCAGTCCCCAGCACGGCCGTGCAGTGGAGGCTGGTGTGAAATGGCAGTCCAGCGATGCCAGGCTCGGTGCAACGCTGTCTGTGTACGACATTCAGAAGCGCAACGTGCTCACCCGCAGCCCGACCAACCCGAACTTCAACATTGCAGCCGGCGAAGCCACGAGCCGTGGCGTTGAGATTGATGCCTTTGGTCAAGTGGACCAGAACTGGCGCATCAGCACAAGTTTCTCGCTGATTGATGCAAAGGTCACCGAAGACAACGCCATCGCAGCTGGGACACGCCTTACCAACATCCCCAAGGTAAGCGCGAGCTTGCTGGCAATCCGCGAAGACGCCATGCCATGGGTCGGTGGCCGCTATGGCGTTGGTGCGGGCGTTGTCTATGCTGGTTCGCGCTCCGGCAACGCGACGGACACCTACTCGCTGCCGGCATACGCAACCGTAAAGCTGGTCTCGTACTGGCAGATTGACCGCCGTACCAAGGTCTATCTCGACATCCACAACCTGTTCGACAAGACCTACTATCCTGCCTCATGGGGCAACCTTGCAGTCATTCCCGGTCTCGGCAGACAGTTCGTCGCCGGCTTGCGATATCAATTCTGACTACCGGCGCGTGAGGCGTGCGCAGATCATGGGAATATCGGGTCCGCTCTCCCAATTATCCGGCGCCTTGGCATGGACGGAGCCCGCCCCCCCAGAAAGGCAACTTGGCCTGCCTGACAGCCTACGCGATCATCTCTGCCTGCTGGCGGGCGCGGGGCTGGGCATCGCCAATACTCCTGCGACCAACTCACGCGGTCACGCGCGCGGTCCGTTGCTGGCGATCTCCCGCAGGAATCGGATCGAAGCCTGTTCCAGTTGCGCGATACCTGGCGCCTCCACTGGAAAGTGGCCGCAGTTTTCCAGCATCACCAATCTCTTCTCGCCCTTGATGCGGTCGAAGAACTGCCGGCTCGATTCGAAGCCCGTCCAGCGATCGTTTGCGGGATGTGCCAGCAGGAGAGGACAGTGGTCGAAGTCCTCGGGCTCGACTTCCGGCCGCACGGCGAAAATCGACTGCATGAAATTGACCGGCACACGTACGCCGCCGCCGTAAGGATCCTCGGCAACGAGCCGGTTCAGCGATGGATCGTTCGACATCGCGTCCATCTTGGTAAACCACTTCACGGGCAGCCTCAGTCTGCCGATCAGAGGCGCGCAGCAGGGCAACAGGGGCATCATGACGTGGCGCACCAGCGCGTTGCGCGCAAACTGCTGTTTCACCAGCGGCGTCCGCGGATCCGCAAGGGTTGTGGCGATCACGCCAGCAATGGGGCCGTCTCCCATCCGTGCCGCGCACAGGTAAGCCAGATAGCCACCAAGGCTTCCGCCGCACAAGACCACGCGTCGCCCGGTGTGCCGGTACTCGATGGTTGCCAGATCGCATAGCAAGTCGGACCACGCCTCATAAGAGACCAGTGAAGGAGGCGCCTGACTCAACCCATACCCCGGTAGATCCGGAGCGACGACCTCGTAGCCTGCGCTGTGCAATAGCTTGCCAATCGGCGCGAACAACCGGCCGTATCCCCCTCCTCCATGCACGACGATCACGGTCAGCGGCGACGCTGCGCAGGGAAATCGATCAACATGGATCGATGCTCCTTTCCAGGGGAGCCACTCTTCATTCGGGCCGCTGGCCGTGGTGACTCGCGCATGTGCGGGAAAAAAGGATTGGTACTGTTTCCAATAGGTTTCCGTCTTGTAGCTTGCCTGGGGCATCGGTAGATTGTGTGCGGAACGCGTTATCCAGGGCGATCCCTCAACTGTTGGGGGGCGTGGAAGGTCAGCATCGATCCGCGTTGCGCAGACCTTCTTTAACGCAGGGGCGACATACAGCCCATGCGAGGCGTCGCTATTTCCTGGACTCGCATGCCATCCGTACCGCCAGACCTGTCAGAACGCTTCCCATCAGCCAGCGCTGCACCAATAGCCACGACGGGCGTCCCGACAGGAAGATCGATATCGATCCGGCTGTCACGACGATCAGTGCGTTGACGGCAAGGCTGATCGAAATCTGAACGCTGCCAAGCGCCAGCGATTGCGCAAGAACACTGCCATGTCCTGGCGTAATGAACTGGGGCAGCAGCGACAGATACATGATGGCGATTTTTGGATTCGCCAGGTTAGTGATAAACCCCATGCCAAAGAGCTTCATTGGAGTATCGACCGGCAGGTCACGCACGGCAAATGCGGATCGTCCGCCTGGCCTGACCGCTTGCCAGGCAAGATACAAAAGATATAAAGCACCACCAAAGCGAAGCGCATCGTATGCGTAAGGCACTGCAAATACAAAGGCCGTAATTCCGAATGCCGCACAGAGCATGTAGAATACAAAGCCCAGCGCAACACCCCCCAACGAAATGAGGCCTGCACGTCTACCTTGGCAAATTGAGCGGGAAATCAGATAGACCATGTTCGGCCCCGGCGTCAAAACCATTCCCAACGCCACAAGAGCGAACATGAGCAATTGTGTGAAATCAGGCATAACCCATCTCCATGGATAGTAGGTAATGCCCAGGCGCGCGGCGGCAGCAAACTCACGCTCCCCGATAGTGTTCTATCTATATGCGCCAGTCACGCGAGTGAAGAGATCCTAGCACGTCTTCTCGTCTGCCGTCTCGATCCGAGCGTCCGCCGGCGTGCCCCTGCTCTTCCTCAGTACGCCGACACACAACTCCCGCGCGATTTGCTACATTCAGCGTCTGCCCCGGACTAAGAGATGAGCGCCTCACATGCTGGAAGAGTTCGATGACTTTGTCGAAGCGCCGATGGCTGAATGGCAATTGCCGGGCCTCGCGCTGGCCGTGACCAAGGAGCGGGAGACGATCCTGATGGAAGGCTATGGCGTTCGCGACGTCGACTCGCGATTGCCGGTAACCTCCGGCATTTGGAGCCGAGTCGCGATCTTCGTGACACCTATTGGCACTAGAGCCTCGTCTATCTAGCGGCCGGACATATCGCGGAACGTATCGCAGGCATGCGCCATGGATGCATTCGTCAGCGCGATTTTGCTGATTGTTTTAAGCAACATTCCGTCTTTAACGCTAAAAAAATTCGACCGGCTGGAATCTAAGAAGGATAGTATCGTGTTACTCAAAGAAGTGGACAGCTGTGAAGTTCTTGTTCTTCTCGACAATGTCAGTGATCTTCTTTCCTCGCTTCCAGAACGTGTAACTGGCGAGGTTTCCAACATTGTGAGAGCCGGTGCGTCCCAATTGACCGGACGGTGCCTGTGTTGTGCGCAATGGGGTCTTTCCCTGGTGATCAAGACTACGCTCAACGGCAAAACGCATACGGTCCTGTTTGATAGCGGCCCGGAAGGCTATGCGATCAAACGAAACGGCGAGAGGCTTGGTCTGCGTTTCGGAGATATTGACGCAGCGGTCTTCTCTCATGGCCACTGGGACCATGTCGGGGGGATGTTGACAGCGATCCAGTTGATCACCGATGCAAATGGTGACCGCAAGATCCCCGTACACGTGAATGACGGCATGTTCGTACCGCGAGCCGTGCATAAGCCGGGAGCCGATGGAGAACTCCTCCCGTTCGATGAGGTGCCATCCAAAGAGCAGCTTTCCGCGGCCGGAGCCGAGATTGTCTCAAGCGATGACGCACGCACCCTGCTTGATGGGCATTTCCATCTGAGTGGCGAGATTCCGCGGCGAACATCATACGAGAACGGGCTGCCTGGACATTTTGCGCAGACGAACGACGGCGCTTGGCTACCGGATCCATTAATAAAAGATGAGCGATGGATGGCAGTAAACGTGGCAGGCCTTGGGGCGATAGTCTTTACCGCCTGTTCCCACGCCGGGGTCGTCAACGTGCTGCATCGCGCTCAGGAAGAGCTAGCGCCAATACCGCTATGGGGAGTCATGGGAGGTTTCCATCTCAGTGGTTCAGCCAGCGAGACGTTGATTCCGCAGACCATCAGTGATCTAGGGCAGTTCAATCTGAAACGCTTTGTGCCTGGTCATTGCACTGGCTGGCGTGCGACTCACAGGCTCGTCGAGGCATTCGGGGAGGAGAAAGTCGTGCCTTCTGCTGTGGGGCAGAGACACCTCTTTCAGGCTTGAAGGCGCCGCCGGCCAGCACGCATGGACGGCTGCACGGCCCAAGATGCCCTGGAGGGCTTTACACGAAAAACGAAGAAGCTGCCGACCTTTCTGCGCGAGAGTCTGACCTACAGTCGCGGAACTGAAATGACCTGCCATATCGAGCTCTTCCGGCGATTGAGACGCTAGTCGTAGCGGAAGGTGACGGTATTGGCGGGCGATACCGTCACGCACATCCCGTCCCGGTCAGAAACCTTATAAGTCAATGACTTAGGCTTGAGATTGCGCAGCGCTGTGTCGGTCAGCATCGAGGTTTTCTCCTGTTTTTTTTGACGGCTTTTACCGTCAGGGACCAGGAGACCCGCTGATGCCCGGAAAGCCGCATGAAACAAGCTTTCCCGAGAAGGCTTTTACCGTCAAAGACGGTAAAAGCCTCAATAGTGAACGTGAGTGTCTTAATCTCGCCTCAATTCCTACCGTCAGCTCTACCGTCAACCTTTTTTGCTGGCCGGCGATAGCCACCGATAGCTGCCGTGACGTATTTCTTTTTAAATCAACACGTTACGGCAGCTTTTCGATAACTGGCGATAGTCCCCGAACGACGTCAATTCACTCCCACTCGATCGTCGCCGGCGGCTTGCCCGAGACGTCGTACACGACGCGGTTCAGCCCCCGCACCTCGTTGATGATACGGTTCGAGGTGCGGCCCAGCAGCGCGTATGGCAGGTGTGCCCAGTGCGCGGTCATGAAGTCCGTGGTCTGCACCGCGCGCAGCGCCACCACGTAGTCGTAGGTGCGGCCGTCGCCCATCACGCCGACCGACTTGACCGGCAGGAACACGGCGAAGGCCTGGCTGGTCAGGTCGTACCAGCTCTTGCCGACCTGGTCGGCGCCGCACAGGCCGGCGGCGGCGTCCTGCTCGGTGGCCAGGGTCTTGCGCAGTTCCTCGATGAAGATCGCATCGGCGCGGCGCAGCAGGTCGGCGTAGTCGCGCTTGACTTCGCCGAGGATGCGCACGCCCAGACCCGGGCCCGGGAAGGGGTGGCGGTAGACCATTTCGGGCGGCAGTCCCAGCGCCACGCCGAGCTCGCGCACTTCGTCCTTGAACAGGTCGCGCAGCGGTTCCAGCAGCTTCAGGCCCAGCGTCTCAGGCAGGCCGCCGACGTTGTGGTGGCTCTTGATGGTGGTGGCCTTCTTGGTCTTGGTGCCGCCCGACTCCACCACGTCCGGGTAGATGGTGCCCTGCGCCAGCCACTTGGCCTTGTTCAGCTTCTTGGCTTCGGCCTGGAACACTTCGACGAATTCGCGACCGATGATCTTGCGCTTCTGCTCGGGGTCGGTGACGCCGGCCAGGTGGCCGAGGAACTGTTCGGAGGCGTCGACGTGGACCACCTTGGCGTGCAGGCGGCCGGCGAACATGTCCATCACCATCTTGCCTTCGTCCAGGCGCAGCAGGCCATGGTCGACGAACACGCAGGTGAGCTGGTCGCCGATGGCGCGATGGATCAGCGCGGCGGCCACGGAGGAGTCCACGCCGCCGGACAGGCCGAGGATCACTTCCTCGTCGCCGACCTGCTCGCGGATCCTGGCCACGGCCTCGGCGATGTGGTCGCGCATGATCCAGTCGGCGCGCGCGCCGGCAATGCCCAGCACGAAGCGCTCGATCAGCTCGCGGCCCTTCGCGGTATGGGTGACCTCGGGATGGAACTGCACGCCGTAGTAGCCGCGCGCCTCGTCGGCCATGCCGGCGATCGGGCAGCTCGGTGTGGAGGCCATCAGCTTGAAGCCTTCCGGCAGCGCGGTGACCTTGTCGCCGTGGCTCATCCAGACCTTGAGCATGCCATGGCCCTCGGGCGTGGCGAAGTCCTGGATGTCCTTGAGCAGCGCGGTGTGGCCGTGCGCGCGCACCTCGGCGTAGCCGAACTCGCGCTGGTCGCTCCACTCCACCTTGCCGCCCAGCTGCACGGCCATGGTCTGCATGCCGTAGCAGATGCCCAGCACCGGCACGCCCAGATCCCACACCGCCTGCGGCGCGCGCAGCTGGTGATCTTCGTAGGTGCTGGCGTGGCTGCCCGACAGGATCACGCCCTTGGGGT
This sequence comes from Cupriavidus malaysiensis, assembly GCF_001854325.1. Lineage (NCBI taxonomy): Bacteria > Pseudomonadati > Pseudomonadota > Betaproteobacteria > Burkholderiales > Burkholderiaceae > Cupriavidus > Cupriavidus malaysiensis. The sequence goes on along the minus strand of NZ_CP017754.1, from coordinate 2,321,779 downwards.
TGTACTGGCGCACGAACTCGTCCGACACATCGTTCGGATGAATCTCGCAGTAGACGTGCGCCTCGCGGACGCGGCGGGCGATCAGCTGCGTAACCTGCGAGCCGAAATCAAGGATGAGGATTTTGTCGTGCATGATGTGCCGGTGGCGTTTCTTCTGGAGCGCTCTCCGTCATCACCTCCGTACCCGGCCCGTAGCCAGGCGGCGGCGTGATGACCGGCTCGCGCCGGGGTTCGTTTGATTGCGTCTGGCGCGCGGCGGGCGCGCCGTTGTTCCTTCTGGCGTCCTTGGCGGACGGCCGTTCCTGGTCCTGCTCGCGTTGATCGCGCTGTTCGCGCTCGCGCAGCCTGACTTTCTTCGCTGCGGGAATCTGCACCACCGCGAAGAAGGCAAGCACCACCGCGAGGGCGAGCAGCCAGATCTTGCCGGCGGGTTGCAGGGGTACGTCGAGGAAGAGTGTCCAGACCGCGACGATCAGCGCGCCCGCCAGGTTGACCTGGCCGACCGTGCGCGCCACCGCCACCGTCAGCTGCCCGTTGAGCGTGGCCTGCCACAGCAGCCAGGCCAGGCCGACCAGGGCCACGCCCAGCAGCTGTCCGTAGAACGCGGGCTGGGGCTGCGGCAGTTGCAGCGCGCTGTACAGCGTCGCCGACGGCGACAGCAGCAGCAACAGGCCGAGCAGCAGGTTGAGCACCGCGTCGAGAAACAGCACGCCTCGCAGCAATACCTTCATCCGAAGTCCTCCGCTAGGTTTTCCCGGGCGGGCGGATTCGCGCTGCGGCCACGGACGGCGATGCCGGACGGCCGCGGATGCCCGCGCCGTGCGCCTGCGCGCACCGGCCGGGCCCGCTTCTCGCGGTTGCCGGCCGGCGCGCCGCCGGGCGCTCAGTCGATGTGGTAGTTCGGTGCTTCCTTGGTGATCTGCACGTCGTGCACGTGCGACTCGCGCATGCCGGCCGCGGTGATCTGCACGAACTGCGAGGTCTCGTGCCAGTCGGCGATGGACTGGCTGCCGCAGTAGCCCATCGAGGCGCGCACGCCGCCGCACAGCTGGTGGATGATGGCCATCACCGAACCCTTGTAGGGCACGCGGCCTTCGATGCCTTCCGGCACCAGCTTGTCGACGTTGGCGGTGTTGTCTTCCTGGAAGTAGCGGTCGGCCGCGCCATCCTTCATCGCGCCCACCGAACCCATGCCACGGTAGCTCTTGAACGAGCGGCCCTGGAACAGGAACACCTCGCCCGGCGCCTCTTCGGTGCCCGAGAACATGCCGCCCATCATCACGGCATGCGCGCCGGCGGCCAGCGCCTTGGCGATATCGCCCGAGTAACGGACGCCACCATCGGCGACCAGCGGCACGCCCGTGCCCTTGAGCGCCTCGGCCACATTGGATACCGCGGTGATCTGCGGCACGCCCACGCCGGCCACGATCCGCGTGGTGCAGATCGAGCCGGGGCCGATGCCGACCTTGACGCCGTCGGCGCCGTGCTCGACCAGCGCGCGCGCCGCCTCGCCGGTAGCGATGTTGCCGCCGATGACCTGCACCTGCGGGAAGTTCTGCTTGACCCAGCGCACGCGGTCCAGCACGCCCTGGCTGTGGCCGTGGGCGGTGTCGACCACGATCACGTCGACGCCGGCCTTGACCAGCAGCTCGACCCGCTCGTCATTGTCCGGACCCACGCCGACCGCGGCGCCTACGCGCAGTTGGCCGTGATCGTCCTTGCTGGCCAGCGGGTGCTCGACCGCCTTCTGGATATCCTTCACCGTGATCAGGCCGCGCAGCTCGAAAGCGGTGTTGACCACCAGCACGCGCTCCAGGCGGTGGCGGTTCATCAGGCGCTTGGCCTCTTCCAGGCTGGCGCCTTCCGCCACCGTGACCAGCTTCTCGCGCGGCGTCATCTTGGCGCGCACCGGCGCGTCCAGTTCTTCCTCGAAGCGCAGGTCACGATTGGTGATGATGCCGACCACCGTCTTGCCTTCCAGCACCGGGAAGCCGGAAATGCCGTGCTGATGCGACAGGGCGATCACATCGCGGATCTTCATATCCGGCGAAATGGTGATCGGATCACGCAGCACACCCGATTCGTAGCGCTTGACGCGTGCCACTTCGCGGGCCTGGTCGGCCGGCTTCAGGTTCTTGTGGACGATGCCGATGCCGCCGGCCTGTGCCATCGCGATCGCCAGGCGCGCTTCCGTCACGGTGTCCATGGCGGCGGACACGAGCGGAATGTTCAGGTCGATCGAGCGGGTCAGGCGGGTGCGGAGGGAGACATCCCGGGGAAGGACGGCCGAATAGGCCGGGACGAGCAGCACATCATCGAAGGTGAGTGCTTTCTGGACAAGACGCATAGCAATTCCTCTAGGCGCAAAACCGAATTATACAGGAACCTCGCCGGCGCAGATGTGTCGGCGCACGCCGTCTGCTATCCTCGATTCCTTTTAGCCGCAGCACGGACGCCGCGGCGTCGTTGCCATGGGAATCGGGGTACTGTGCGGTCTGCTGGCCGGTGCGTTCTGGGGCATGGTTTTCATCGCCCCCAAGCTGCTGCCAGCCTTTTCCCCCTGGGAGCTGGCGATCGGGCGCTACCTGGCCTACGGCCTGGTGGCGGCCATCGCCTCCCTGCCGCTGCTGCGCCGCATCGCGCGCAAGCTGACACGCACCGACTGCGTCGCGCTGCTGCGCCAGGCCTTCACCGGCAACCTGCTCTACTACGTGCTGCTGGCCTTCGGCGTGCAGCTGGCCGGCGTCGGCCCCACGTCGCTGATCATCGGCATCCTGCCGATCTCGGTCACGGTGATGGGACGGCGCGATCACGGCGCAGTGCCGATGGCGCGGCTGATCTGGCCGCTGCTGGTGGTCGCGGCCGGTATCGCCTGCATCAATATCGACCTGTTCGGCGGCGGCGCCAGCGCCCACGCGGCGGCGGCCGGCGCTGCCGCGCGGCCGGTGTGGGAGAAGGTCGCCGGCGTGCTGTGCGCGGCCGGCGCCCTGGTCTGCTGGACCCTGTATGCGGTGGACAACGCGCGCTACCTGCAGCGCAATCCCCAGTACAGCGGCAATGAGTGGTCCGCGCTGTATGGCATGTCGACCGGCGCGGTCTCGGTGGTGCTGGCGCTGGCCGGCTGGCTGTTCGCCGGCAGCGCGCCGGGCGGATCCGGCAGCGGACGTGACTGGCACTGGTTCTGGATGGTCAATGCCGCCGTCGCGCTGGGCGCCTCGCTGATCGGCAACAACCTGTGGAACATCTCGAGCCGGCGCCTGCCGCTGACGCTGTCGGGCCAGATGATCGTCTTCGAGACCCTGTTCGCGCTGGCCTACGGCTTCGTCTTCGACCACCGCTGGCCACGCCCGCTGGAGCTGGCCGCCATCCTGTTGCTGATCATCGGCGTGGCCTGGTCGGTGCGGTTGCACGCGGACGACAAGTCTGCCTAAACTAGCGCCCACGGCCGGTGTGGCGCGTGCGCCGCGCCGGCCCGCCAAGCCCGCCGCGCCAGCCAAACCCGACGCCCTGCCCCGCCATGAAACGAACGCCTGCGCTATGCCTGCTCGCCACCTGCCTGCTGCTGCCGGCCACCGCGTTCCCCCAGTGGCAGTGGCGCGACGGCAACGGCCGCATGGTCTACAGCGATGTGCCGCCGCCGCCCGGTGTGCCGGACGGCAGCATCCTCAAGGCGCCCGGACGCTTCGCCGGCAGCCTGCAGGCGCTCGATGTCAGCGCGCCGGCGGCGGCCGCGCCGGCCCCACTGCCGGCCAAGCCGGGAGCGGCACTGGCAGGCGAGGAAGAGGCCTTCCAGAAGCGCCGCGCAGCACACTTGAAGCAGGAAACCGAACTGGCCCGGAAGGAAGCCCAGGAAGCGGAGCGCGAGACCCGCTGCTCCCAGCTGCGCAACTATGCCAACGGGCTCCAACAAGGCATCCGGATCGCCACCGTGGCGCCGGACGGCTCGCTCAATCGCCTCGACGGCAACCAGCGCCAGGCCGAATTGGAACGTACCAACGCCAACATCGAGCGCAACTGCATCTGAGCGCGCCCGGCTGGCGCCAGCCGGGCGCGTAGCGGGCTACCGGCCACTGGCTACTGGCCGCCGCCCCGCCACTTGTGTCCTTCCCGCGAGCCCGCCGCGCGGGTCTTCTGCACCCGCCGCTGGCGCGCCGACTTCGGATCGGCGACCAGCCCGCGATAGACCTCCACGCGGTCGCCTTCGCGCACCACGGTTTCCATCGTTTTCAGCTTGCCGAAGATGCCGACCCGCGCGCTGGCAGGATCGATCTGCGGGCAGGCCTGCAACAGGCCCGCCGCGGCGATCGCCTGGGCAATGGTGGAGCCGGCCGATAATTCGACCTCGCGCAGGAAGACCTCGCCCGGCCGGGCGTAGCAGACCAGGGCTCGCACCTGCGCGGCGGCGTCATTGTCCCTCATAGACCACCTCGGCACGCTTGACGAAGGCATCGACGAAGGTATTGGCAATCATGCTGAAGACCGGCCCGATCAGCTTCTCCAGCAGGAAGCTGGAGAATTCGTAGTGCAGGTGGAAATCGATCTTGCAGGCATCCTCGCGCAGCGGCGTGAAGCGCCATGAACCCTTGAACACCTTGAAGGGACCGTCGGCGAAGGTCATGTCGATCTGGGTCGGGCGCTGCTGCACATTGCGCGTGTGGAAATACTGCTTGATGCCGTTGAAATGGATGTGAATCTTGGCGTCGAGCAGGGTCTCGGTCTGCTCGAACACCTCCACGCCGCCGCACCAGGGCAGGAACTTGGGATAGTCTTCGACGCGCGTGACCAGGTCGTACATTTGCGCGGCCGAATAACCGAGCAGCACGGATTTATGGACGTCTGCCATGAATGGGGAAAGACAGGGGCTGCCGGCGCATGTCGGACGCCGGCAGCGTCAGTGCCGGACGTGAACCGGTGCCGGGCCGGTTTGTTAGAATTGCGATTTTAGCCGACGCGCGCCTTCCAGGCATCCCGTCGGGCCGGCGCAGGCCATCCCGCCGCCGGCCGTGCCGCCCACCCGCCGTTCAGACCGGAACCGCATGACCATCGCAGACAACAAGAAAGCCTTCTTTGACTACTTCATCGAGGAACGATACGAAGCCGGCATCGTGCTCGAAGGCTGGGAGGTCAAGGCGATCCGCGCGGGACGCGTGCAGATCAAGGAAGGCTATGTGGTCGTGCGCGATGCGGAGATGTTCCTGATCGGCGCCCACATCAGCCCGCTGCAGAGCGCCTCCACCCACGTCAATCCCGACCCGGTGCGCACGCGCAAGCTGCTGCTGAAAGCGGACGAGATCAAGAAGCTGATCGGCAAGGTCGAGCAGCGCGGCTACACGCTGGTGCCGCTGAACCTGCACTACACACGCGGCCGGGTCAAGTGCGAGATCGGCCTCGCCAAGGGCAAGAAGCTGTTCGACAAGCGCGAGACCGAGAAGAACCGCGACTGGCAGCGCGAGAAGGCGCGCCTGCTCAAGGGCGGCAGCAAGGAATAGGCCGCCGCAGGGCATCCATCCGCCGCCCCCTGAGCAATATCTATCAGCCGTACCGATCCGCCAAAGTGATGTGATTCATGAGCACCATGACTCTTGCGTGCGGCGAAGAATGCATCTGAAACTGGCCGGGTCAGCTGATTGATTTTCCATCCGAATCAGCGCTTTATAGAAGGCTCTGTGAATTCTTCATGAATCGCGGCAAGACCTGACACTGCCACAAGCGTGGTTGCGTGGTTATTCAGGGTGCAGGCCCAAAGACTAGTGGAGAGTCTAGAGATCGGCAAGCAATCGCCGAAGCGAAGACACGCAATCAATGTCAATTGCACGCCCCGTATTTGCCTGCCAGACGCTTCCGTGGCTGCCGCCGCGCAGCAGTGTTGGCGGCCAGTCACGCCGCACATCGACCAGCCCGGCCAGCGGTTCGCCCGGCAAGTCGCCCGAAGCCGCCTCATCGCGGGAATCCGCCAGCCGCTTGAGTACTGCGCTCAAACGGTCCCGCCAGCCCGGCCGGTAATTGGCCCACAGCGCATCCACCATGCCGTTCAAACCCGTGGGGCCCGGCAGGCGAGCGTGGTCGTGGACCACTTGCGCCAGATCCGTCAGCCAGTTCGCCGGTGCAGCAAGCATGAGCTCAGCCCATTTGGCGCTGGCCGCCTGCCAGACCACCAGTGAATAGCGCCGGCCGACCCGGTCGCGGGAAGCCGTCACGATACCAATCAGGTAGTCCGCATCACTCGGAAACCGCAGCCCATGTGGGCGCAGGATGAAATAGCAAGGCTCGCCCGCGCACAGCCCGGAATCTCTCACCAGGCTGGGTGGCGTCAAATGTAGCCAGTGGGGCCGGTGGCCGTCAACGGACGCCCCGGGCATCGCTCTCGATGCGCCGGCGTCCCCAGGCTCGAACCAGGTGCGCCACGCTTTTACCTGATGCAGCGGCGCATTGTGGCAGATGAAGGCGCCCGAATCCGGCAGTTTGCCGAAGATCGACGGCACGGAGATCATCCTGATCTTCCTGGACATTGGAAGCCCTGCAACAAACCCGTGGTCCATGGATTGGCAAGGCTGCCGGTGTTGATGTCGAGCTTGGCTTTGCGCCCATCGAAATCATATTCGGCAAGGAAATGGCTAGCCGTGGCTGAGCCGGCGAGCTTTCCTTTGGCAATGACCCGCAGCAATGCCCACGGGCCATCGGCAGAGAGCGTCGAGGTATCCGGCCGAATGCGCGGACTGGCCGTTATTTCCGCCCCCTGCCCGCCGCGTGGGCCAGGCCATGTCACTTTGAGCGGAATGACAGGGCCGTGTACGTAGCGCTGGCTCTGCCCGTCGAAATCCATGTTCAGCTCGACGATTTCGGGATCGAGCTCGACGACTTTCAGGTCGACCTTCCAGGCCATCTTCTTCGCGCCCGATTCGCGGAAGAATACCTCCCGGATTTCCTTGGCGCGCTGGAACGGCACCAGGCTCGGTCCGGCGATCGGCGGCACGTCAGGCGCAGTCAGCTTGTAGCGCCAGGGCGAGGTCGCGGAATCCACATGCGGAGCCAGCACCTTCTGGAAGAAATCGTCCAGCACGCCGCCGGTGGAGAAGACCCGCGCAAAATCGTCCGGATCGACATCCTGCATCGAGGTCGGCGTGAATGGATACTTACCATCGATGGCGCTGCGGCAACTCTCGCCAATGACGGCATCCATCTGGGCGATCAGGATATCCCCGATGCCCTTGTTCACGTCGCGGGCCCCCTGCACCACCAGATCGGCGAGCACTGCCTTAAAGGGCGCCGGTAGCTTTTCCGCCTCCATGCGCAGTTGCGCGCCGGCCTCCGCAGGCGGCGGCAGATTGCGTGTATTCAGAGCGTTGTTGGCCACCACCAAGGTGGTGTAGTACGCATTGACCATACCGGCAATGACATCGAGCTGCGCTTTGCCGCTCGCCCCCTGTCCGGCTGGCGAAGACGCATCCGCCTGTCCGGTGACGACTTCCCGAAGTGCTGCAAAGCGGCTGTCCAACAGTTCACGCTCCTGGCGTGCTTCGCTCCTGGCGCTCAAGCCGCCGACCTTGTCGGTCGCCTTATCCAGGACTGCGAGCGCCTTGTCGGCCAGCGACTTGTCCACCGGGTCAGCCGGCTGGCTCAGCGAGGTCTCGCGTACCGCTGCGCGACCAAGCCTTGCCAGCGGTGAGTCTGGTGCCGCGAAGTTACGCAGGATCTCCAGATCGAAGGCCAGATTGTTCCCAGTCACGGTCCGGATGTCGGACAAATACGTTTCCCATCGCTTAGCATACTCAAGCAGATAAAGGCGCCGAATCTCGCGCGTCAGAGGATCGTTGCCGTTCAGCTTGCCAGTGGCCGCGGCATCAAGCGTTTTTTTTTGAGCGCCCAGGCCGGTTCCGCGCCCCATCACCCATGCGTCAATGGCCTGCGCCTTGCCCAGGAACTCGGGCAGGCGAGCATTGAACAATTCGTGATAGCCCGCATAGGTGAACAGCCCGGGAATGCCGCGCTCCAGCGGTTCGCCGCTCGCCAGGGTAAAGACCATTCCTGCCTGTGGGCCAACGGCCCGCACGAGTGTGAAATCGTGCGGTGCCTCCTCCATCATGGCGGCCTTCGCCCGCTCATACAGCCGCTCGATGGAAGTGCTGCCGTCGAGCAAGTCCCGGGCAGTGCGAATCAAGGCCTCATTCCTGGCATAGGGAGACTGCACCGGACGGGCCCCGCCCAGCAGGTTGTTCAGGTGCTCGAGGACCGCCACCCTTCCGCCGAAAGCGTCGCCGCCATTTCCGATGGCCCAATCGCTCTGCACCCAGCTACGCACATCGGACGCGTTGAACTTGTCCTTGTCATGCAGCATCAGGTAAACGCGCAAGGTATCGTAGGTCTGCTTCGTATCCCGTGAATTCACCGCCTCCACCAGCACCGATTCGACGCGGCGTACCAGGTACGGGACCAGCAAGTGGTCCTCCAGCTTCGTATGGGTCTGCCGCGCGGCGTCCGCTACCGGCGGCACGCTGTAGAGGCCGTAGCGCCAGTCCATCGTTGGCGCGGACAGGTCCAGCCCGGTATATGCCGGCAGATCCTGAGCGGCGGCCAGCACATCCGGCATGGCAACCGGCTGCGGCTTCTTGTAGAACTCACTCACCGTCGCAGCCAGGGCCTTTGCCCTTCCCCGCACCACCTCCACATAGCTGCCATTGTGACCGAAGCTGGTGCAGAGGGCCGCAGCCAGCCACAGGAAGACGACCACCACCAGAGCGTGTCCGAGCCTGCGCAGGAGCCGGAAGCGGAATTCCCAGCGCAGGTTCGGCTTCACCAGATGCGCCTCGGGGATGATGATCTGCTTGAACACATCCTCAAGAAAGTAACTTCGGTTGCCGCTGACGGCCGCCAGACTCGGAACGCCCGCAGCCTCGCTCGCGGCCGTGGGATAGGGCTCGGACTCGCCCTCCCCGGATCCGCTGTCTAACGCTGCCTGATCGCGATCATGGCTCTCCAGAACCGTCGCATGGCTGGCGATGACGCGCGCCCCTGACTGGGCCGCACTGGTGAAATAGACTCCACGCAGCATGGATGTGCGTTCGGTGCGATCAAAACGCGAGCCAAGAAATATCTGCGAGAGCAGGTCGACGAGCGACCCCGTCAGGCTTTCCATGTCCTCCGGCAACCCGAACAGTGCTTTGTCCGGTGTCTTGCCGCATTCCTCCTCCAGGCGCGTATCTAGCCCGTGCCGTACGCGCTTGATCAGCAGCTCCATTTCCTCGCGGCACCGCTGCTCGAATGGCACCGTGGCTTCCCCGCGCTTACGCTTCTTTTCGCGAAGCGGAAACGTAAAGCCCCAGGGCCGGGCACGGCCTTCGCTGCTCAAGTCCTGAAAGTATTCAGCAAATCCTGCTAGCTGGTCCATCTTGGTGACCAGCACATAGACGGGAAAACGGATGCCCAAATCCTCACGCAGTTCCACCAGGCGGGCACGCAAACTGGCAGCCTCCGCAACACGTGCCTGCGGCGTCTGGGTCAACAGATCCTCGACGCTGATGGTCAGGACGACACCATTGATGGGGGCTCGGCTGCGGTATTTTCGCAGCAGGCCGAGGAACCCCGACCATTCCGCGGCGTCCATCCTCTGGTCCTGCTCATGATTCGTGTAACGGCCCGCGGCATCAATGAGAACGGCCTCATTGGTGAACCACCAGTCGGCGTGATCGGTGGCCTTGCGCGCCTTGGCCGCCTCGTTCATCTGCTCCGGCAGCGGAAACTGCAGCCCTGCGTTGAGCAGGGCTGTGGTCTTGCCGGCACCGGCAACGCCGAGGATCATGTACCAAGGCAGTTCATAGAGGTAGCGCCGGTCGTCGAGAAGGCGCATCGAGCCGCCACCCGACCGCATGCTCTTCAGTTGATTCAACGCACTCTGGACAGCCTTGTCCACCTTGGCGATACGGTCCTCGGCCACTACCTCCGGGCGCTTCCGACCGAAGTTGAGAATCTTCTCCAGCGCTGTCCCACCGGCCTGTGCCCGTCGCAGGAACTGATACGTCTCATAGGCGATCACCATGAAGATCAGTACTGCGATGATAACCACCCGGACGGTTGCCGAAGCCAGCGGATGCGACGCCCCGAACGCGAGCAGCGGCCCGGCATACCAGACCAGCAGGCATAGCACGGCCACCGCGATCGCTGCGAGCGACCATTTGAGAGTGATGAACAGCGCCAGGGCCAGCAACAGAACGATCGCAGCGACCCGGATGCCGGCACCGGCGAGGGGATGCATCCCGTTGAAACCCAGCAGGGGCCCGATGAACCAGATAGCGAGCCCCACCACGAGCAGCGCCACGAAGATCAGCATCTGACGCGAGAACAGTACGGCAGCGCAACGTTTCAGGAAATTCATACCGTTCTTCTCTATGATTGCGTTACCACGATTTCCACGCGCCGGTTCCTGGAGCGCTCAGCCGCAGTCGTGTTTGGCCCGAGCGGCTCGCTGTCGCCCTTGCCGATTGCCTCCAGGCGGCCCTTGGCCACGCCCTTGCCGGCCAGATACTCGATCACCGTGGTGGCCCGTTCTTCGGAAAGCGCCTGGTTCGACGGAAACCTGGCCGTCTTGATCGGCACATTGTCGGTATGACCGATCACGGTCACCTTGCCCGTCACCTTGTTGATCTCGCTCGCCACCTTGTCCAACACAGGCAGGACCCTGTCGCTCACCTCCACCTGCCCGGCGCCGAACATGTCGTCGCCTCGGAAAGTGACTTCGCTGTGCACACTGTCCTCCTTGACGCTGACGACGCCTCTCGCGATCTCCTCCTTGAGCAGCTCTGCAAGCCGCAGCGCCTTTGGCGGCTCGGGCGGCGTGGCACGGCCAATCGCCAGAATCTGCTGCTCGAGATCGTGCGAGCGCAGCAGCAACTGGTACTTGAACCACGCAAACATCCCGAACAAGGTCAGGGTCAGCACACAGGCGGTGACCCACACCGGCACTGAGCGCATCAGCTTCAACTTGCCAGCCGGCTCGCCACGCCAGTGCGGCGACAGATCCTGTGGCACGCTTCCCCGCGCCGAGGTAATCAGGCTTAGCAGACGTTGACGGATAGCGGCAAGTTCACGATCCCCATCGGGCCGTTTGCCATAGCGGCCCTGAAAGCCCAGGCACAGGGTCTGGAAGATCACCTGGATGACGTCTATATGCTCCTGCGGCGAATTCACCAACCTGCCCAGCACCTGAAAGACCTTCTCTCCGCCATCATTCTCCTGGTGGCATTGGATCAGCAGGCTCTGCGTGGCCCAGTTGTATTCACGGCCCCAATATGTGGCGTTCGCCGCCTCGTCCAACGCCGTGCAGAGGGTGTAGCGGGCGGCCAGCACATGCTCGCGACGAATATTGGCTCGCTCGCAAACGGCCTGGAACTGGCGGATTTCCTCCATCAGGAGGCGCTTGAGTGCATCGGTCGCCGTGGCGGCGTGACGGAGGTCCGCTGGCAGGTCAGCCAGCGCGCGCAGCAAAGGCTGCGCCGCAGCCAACAGCGGATTGTCTGCCTTTGCGATACGCTCGGCACGCTGCTCCTGCGTTTCAGGAGTCATCCAGCGCCATGCGGTGCGTCTGGCTGGCGCGGCCGCCCGCGGGGCGCGGCCGGACGGAGCATTCAGCGCGGCATTGCCAAGCCCCCCCGGCTCTGTGGCAACGGTGGTACCGGTATTTTCGTCGTTCATGGTCTTTTCCATCAGCCGCGCACGCCCCACAGTTCAAGTCGCAATTCGGGAAAAGTCCCGGCCACATGCAAGGCCAAACCGCCATTGCGCTGCACCTGGCCCCACAGCGGATGGTCCTTCGCGAATTCGAAGTAAACCTGCCCGGCATGGAAGGGAATCTGTCGCGGCGGAACCGGCATCGCGTGCAGGGGAATCCCCGGCAGGTGGGAACGGATCAGCTCGCCCAAGCGTTCGGACGGCCCCGCTTTTGCTTGCGCCGGAAAGCGCTTCTGCAGCACATCCGCCGGCATCTGCGCCCCCACCGCGAGCACGAACGTCCCAAAACGGTCAAACTCCGCCGGATCCAGCACCGCCACGCGAATGCCATGAGACTGGTCTCGCAACTCGAAGCGTTGTGCGCTGCGCTCAAGCACGACGTTCAGCAGGAAGCGCAGGTCGTCCACCACCGGCTTGATGCAGGTGTGGGGCTCGTCGTGCCGGTAAGCATCGTAGGTGTTCGGGCGACGCGTCGCCGTGCGCACGAACGTGGAAAGCTCACCCGCCAGCGCCGTCAGCTCAACGTAAAGCGCTTCCGGCGACGCTGCCTTGGCTTCCAGCATGTGCGTCAGGATCGGCTCACAGCGGTTCAGCAATTGCAGGATCAGATATTCCGAGACTTCCGCGGAGTCTCCGCCACGGGTGCTCGAAGCCGCCAGCCGCTCGGCCATCGCGGTCGCGCGCAGACGCAGCAGACCGTGGATCTCGCCAAGCCAGGTATGTAGCAGCGCGCTGGCGGTATAGACGTTGACGGGCGGGATCAGTGCCGGGTCCAGGCGGGCGCTGCCGTCCGCACGGATCTCGCTGACCCTGGCCAGCGGCAGTCCGAGCCAGGACTGGGTCAGCTCCCGCGCTGGAAGCAGCCGCAAGCGCAGGTCGCCCAGTTGCACCAGCTTCGGCCCCTGGGCAATCGAATTGGCGTCGAGCAGCTCTTCTTCGAAGCTGCGAAAGCGGGCCAGAGAATCAGGCGAGTCCTCGAAGTTGGTCTCTTCCGCATTCGGGGTTCGAATGGGCACAGCCAGGAAGATGGTCTGGTTCAGGTGCTCATGGCGCAGTGCCAACGGAGCGGGCAGCTTGGCATGGGCCGGCGCGTCGAATGGCGTGCCATCCTGGAAGATGCCGGCAGCCCCGGACACCACCAGCTTTCCCAAAGCGAGGGCCTCCGTATCCACCGCAAAATGATGGAAACCCCAGAAGAACGGGCTCAACGCTGCGGCACGCTTGTGAGCAAAATGCTCCAGATAGCGCTCTTGCTGCTGGAACAGTTGGGGGCGAAGGAAGAGCCCTTCGCTCCAGACGACCTTGTTATACCAGCTCATGAATCAGTCGGGTTGGGATACGGTTATCGATTGCTGGTCGAGAACGACCTGGAGCTTGACCTTGCGTGCCGGCACCACGGCGCGGTACCACGCCACTTCGGGTGCCGGCGGCAGCTTGTAGACGGTACGCCAGGTCGCCTTGGCAAGATCCCGGTAACCGACCAGGATGCCCAGCGTGGTCGTGTCACGATTCAGCTTCCGCTCGATGTCTCTCGACTCACCGGGACGCAGGATGAACTCGTCGCGAGCCAGCATGTCCTGGGTGAGAACCGTCTTATCGTTCTTGTCGAGCGAGAAGTAATCCGCGCCCTGAAACGTGGATTCGGTCTTGAGTTCGTAGACACGCACGAGAACCGGCGATGCCCTGTCCTGGTCATCCGGATTGACCGCCGCGCCAGCACTGACAGCCAAGTCAAGCTTGATCTGCTCTTTCGGGGTGGTTGACGGGGGCACTGTACATGCGGCAAGAAGCAGAACCGGCAGCGACAGAAGCGCTGCGGCGGGCCGGCGCCATTCATGCATGCTCAATCTCCCACGGAGGCGCTGCCGCACGCCATCAGTCTGCAGCCGCATTCCGTACGGCAACCTTCAACCGCCACCGCTATCCCGCCGACTGTAAAGGTCGGGTGAGCCTCGATGATCTTGTTGACGCCGTGAGGACGGCCGTTCGGATACTTCAGCGGACAATCCACCAGGTCGTGCAGGCGCGCGATCGGCTTGCCGCCGATCGTATGCGTCGGCGAGCCACTGATCACCTTGCCGCCGTGATCGGTGCGGTCTCCAACTATGATGATGCCTAGACTCATACTCTCAATCCCCTTCCCACACAATGCGGTCCGTATCCTTTAGAGGCACCGTCTTCTCCCGATTCCCATCGCATTCAGTGAATCTCACGGCTCAACAGCGAATAGCCGAAGTAGCGCCACTTGGTGGTGCCACCGTTCTCAAAATGTCCACCGGCTGCGCCCGGCCCTTCGTCCTGCCTTGTCCAGCTTTCGCCGCCGTCCCGGCTGACGAGCGCAATATCGTGTTCATTCCTGCTGCTGCTCGCGTCGATCAAGAGCAAGCCGTCCTTGCCCACGTAGAGCGCGTCGGGCCGGATATCGTCATCGAATGTCTTCAGGTGTGTCGCACGCTCACCCGTCCACCGCCAGACGCCAGCCGGACGCGCACGATCCGTGTCATGGGGAATGTCATGGTTGTGCGGCAGGCCCTGCTCCGTCAGCAGGTACAGCGCATTGCCTCGCGGCCCCCGTTCTCCGCCCCGGACCCACAACACATCCACCACAGTCGCCTCGGGAATGACGATCTCCGGGCCACGGGGCTCATCGGCACGCGCAAAGATGTCCGCTGGGTCCTCCCAACGGAGCGCGTACACCAGGCTCACTGCCTTCTGTCCGCGATATGGCTCCGGTGAGAAGAAGGCAAAAAACAGTACTCCGTTTTTCTCCAGGGATGCCGCCGTCAATTCAAAGCGCGTCCCCTTGATCGGCCGCACATCTGCTCTTGCGCTCATTTGCGCCGCACGAGTCCGCTCGGAATCCACTTCGTATGCGAGCGCAGGTGCCTTGACCTCTTCCCAGTGTTCTCCACCGTCCGCCGTACGCCAGATGCGAGGGCCCCAGCCGATCGCGTAGCCGCGATCGGCATCCAGAAAAGACAACTGACCGATATTGTTCACCTCGGGCCAAGCGAGGCGCCTCCATGTCATGCCACCGTCAGTGCTCTTCCAGAGTTTGTGGAGCGTCACACCATAGCCGTCGGGTCCGTTGCCCTGCTTGTAATCGGTCCATTCGGTGGCGATATAGATCACCTTCCAATCCGGGCTGACCCACCAAGTCGCGTTCTGGCCAAACTGCTCGAAGCGCTTAGTCAGATCCTGCTCGAAGCTCCCGGTGAAGAAGCGAACTGTGTAGCGGTTCAGTGTCTCGTGTACGTTGTTCATCCACGGTTCCGTGGGCTCCGCGATCATCGGATCTCTCCATTCGCTACGGGGCTTGAGAGTATCAAGAGGCGGGGAGACCTTCAGCCAGAGTAGCTGATTGCCTTTCACCCGAAAATCCGCACCACCGTACGGCTTGTCATGGCGTAGTACCGTTGCACGATTCGTCCACATCCAAGTTCCCCCACATCCATATCCAATGATGCCGAGCAGCACCCCGAAAATAGCGAATCCGACCAGCCAGCGGCGACTCATTGCATTTCAGCCAGAAGGCCTTGAATCACCCGCACAAGCGCCTCCCCTGATTCCTTGATGGTCTGTCGTGGTTGATTCAACTTGTGCCTCCCGACATCTGCCCCACTATCAATGGCCTGCTCCCATGTAGCCCCGTCGAGCCACTCTTCGGTATTCGGCTGGCCACCGATTCTCAGAAGATCGTCCGGAGGAAGATCCGCTAATCCTCCGTCCAAGTACGCAGGAACGTGGGTCTTAAATGCGAACGCCTTGAAATCTTCGCCATTCAGTTCGAGCTCCAACCGCTTGGCTTGTATTCTGAAGCCACGACGCTTATTGAATCGGCACGGAATCAAGATGACATCTCCCATCATGTTCTGCGCCAAGCCAAGCTCCATGTTCTTCTGCAAGTTTCTCCTTGCATCCACAAGCCAAGTCTTCCCCTTGGCTGTCAACCGCGGATACAGCTTCTCCCCATAATTCGAGCAGTAGTAGTACCCATACCCCACGTAGTACTTCGGCAGCTGATGCCCGCAGCCAATGTGCCGCATCATGAAGTTCATTCCGCGCGACCACAGCGGCGAATCGCTGGACGGCTGGATCAGGACATCACGGTTCTGCAGCAGTCTCCTGACAACATCCTGGTCGTCCCACGGGTCCCATGCGGTCAGCCATGCCTTCACGGCTTCCCAGGTCGTGACGCCACTCTTCTCGACAATCTCGGGATGGACCGGCCGGTAGTAGTAGATGCACTGGCCTATGATCTTGTCCGTTGCCGGGGGAACCATCTTGTCGCAGGACGATACCCGTACCTGGGCTCGCCCCTGCCAGCTCGCCGGGGTGTAGATGGCGTCACCGCTGCCAAGCGAATTCTCTTTTCCCTCGCTCATGCCGTCTTCCCTCGCTTGTCGAAGAGTTCCACGGTCACGCCATCCGGAACCTGGCTTTGCAACAACGCGGTCTCCCCGTTCTCGCCAGTAAGACCCTCGGCAATGACCTTTCCGCCGGCATCACGCAGGCGATAGCCAACCTGCGACGCCGGGAACCTTGTTCCGGCCCAGGTCGCAACGAAAGCCTGGTCGTAACTGCCTTGCAGCCCTTGCGGCATGGGTGGTAGGGATTGCGCCAAGATCTTCGGACCGGGGAGCCCATGCGAGCTGGCATGCGCCTTCCAACTGCCATTCGTCCCCTGCTCGATACCGCCCGCATGGAGGCGGATGTAGCTGCCTCCAGCGTTGACCAGGATCTCCTTCCTGGCACTGATCTCGATCTGGTCCGTGACACTGATCAACTTGAGCACCTTCTGCGCGATGATCTCGATATCATCGGACTGCGCCTGCAATTCGATCTTGCCCTTAGCCGCGAACAAGCGCATGCCGAGTTGCCGTGCGAACAGCACCGCGCGTTCCGCAAAGCAACCGAGTAGACTCTTCCCGGTGGCGACCGATAGGTGCTCTCCACTGGTGATGGCGGTATGCCGGCCGCTGTGCAGGTGTGTCGTCTCCGCGGTGGTCGCGCCAATCCCCGCCGGGCTGGCCAGCACCAGGTGCGGGGCGCTGAGTTCCCCTTGTTCGCCACTGCCGCGAATCGCGTCGTTCTGTGCTGCTAGCGCCTTCGCCACATCGAGCTGCTCGCCCGCCTGCGCCTGCTGGTGCTGCGCGGCATCCCCCAGCGCTTGCTGCGCATCGCCGCCGCCGGCGAGCCGCTGCACGGTCTCGCCCAGGTCCTTGTGGTGGGCCTGTGCCCCAGGCCGCGCTTCCGTCGTGACCAGCATGCCCTTGGCCGCGCGCAGCACACCCCAGCCGTCGGTGCGCAATTCATACCCTTCCCCGCGCTTTTCCTTGCGTCCCTCGGCGTTCGGCACCCGCGTGATATAGCCGAGGCTCAGCAGCGTTGCCTGGTGGTCGCTGCCGATCTGTGTCTGGATCTGCCCCTGGGTGTCGTCCTGCAGAAAGGTGTTGTGGCGCTCTCCGAACAGCTCCTTGCTGCGAAACCCGGACAAGGTATGCTGGCTCGGCAGCGTCCACGGCGCCATGGTCTCGCGATTGGGCACCCGGCCCGTGATGATCGGGCAGTCCGGATCGCCCCCGAGGAAATCGACGATGACCTCCTGCCCGATACGGGGGAGATGGCTTGCGCCGAACTGGTCGCCCTGCCAGGCCGACGACTGCCGGATCCAGCACGAACTATTCTCGTTGCGCTGGCCGACCCGGTCCCAGTGGAACTGCACCTTGACACGCCCGTACTCATCGACCCATAGCTGCTGATTCTCCGGGCCGACCACGGTAGCGGTCTGCGGCCCGTGGGTGCGGGGCTTCGGCACCTCCCGCAGCGGCCGGAAAATTTCCTTGGCCGTCTGAACCTCGAAGGCCAGCTCGCACTGCCAGTGCTGGCCCTGTCCAGACTCTTCAGCGACATCTTCCAGCGTCAGGCTCGTGGCATAGGCCAGGTACTCGATGTTGGCCAGCTTCTGCGGGTGATGTGTCAGCCTGAAGGTATTGCCGGCTGCCAGACCTCGCAGGTTTCCCTTGCCGGCGGCGCGGTTGCCGCTCTGGCGCAGCGCCTCGATGCGGATGCGGGAGAGCATGTCTCCCTCCCGCCATGGATCGCTTCCCGTCGCCGGCTGGGCGTGATCGCCTGGCCACTGGTAGATCTCCCCGTCGGCATGGGCCGTATCGCGCGGGTCCCGCGTGCCAACGCTCAGGTCCGCCCGCGGCCTGCCGAAGTCATAGTCGTTCGACACCCATGCGCCGGACACCAGCTTGTCGATAGTCGCAAACTCGAAGATGTGCTCTTCGTCGATGCGGCCGACGGAATCATGCCACCGCACGGTGTGATACGCCGGGCATCGCGGCTTGCGGAAGGCCCCGTTGCCATCGCTCAGCACCAGCCGATGACGGCCTTGCGAATGCTCGAAGAAGAAGGCAATACCCCACTCTTCCGTA
Organism: Cupriavidus malaysiensis; assembly: GCF_001854325.1. Classification (NCBI taxonomy): domain Bacteria; kingdom Pseudomonadati; phylum Pseudomonadota; class Betaproteobacteria; order Burkholderiales; family Burkholderiaceae; genus Cupriavidus; species Cupriavidus malaysiensis. Next base: position 2,303,618 of record NZ_CP017754.1, on the reverse strand, counting down.
AGCCGCTTGAAGAAGGTGTAGTCAGTCTCGCCGTACTGGACCTGATATTCCCGTTTGGGGTAGCGCGCCACGTCGAGGCGCCTTTCCACTGGGAACGTATAGTCGGCCAACAGTTCATCCAGAATCTCGACCACCGTCTTCTGCTGGAACACCCGGTAGTCGGAAGTAAGCGAAGCAAGGAAGAGCCACGGCCGCAACGTCAGCGTGTACGCCAGCGACCGTCCTTCGCTGGACGGCCCTTCCACCTGCGTGACCAGCCCGGTGACTTCACGAACGCCGGCGCCAACGCGACCAGTCATGCGAGTACCCATCCCATCCAGCTCGATCCGGATGGTCAACTCCCGTCCCTGCAGGCCTGGCATGTCCAGATTGGCGGCCGGACCGAACAGTTCATTCTGGCTGTCCGGCGTCTTGAGGGTGACGCGGTATTCGAAGAGTTCGCAGAGATCCTCGTGACCCTCGACGCGCACCACGGTCAGCGCCGGCTGTCCAAGCAGCTCCGGCAAGCCATCGCCCTTGAGCGTGACCGTGCGACCGCCCGAGCCGGACAGATGGAACGAGGCACCCATTGTTTCTCCCACGTTGCGAACGCTTCGAACACCTAGCCTTCGACACCCTGCCGCAGCGCACTGGCAAAAGGCCGCGGCAGGGACATCGATCAGGCCTCTTTGTTGCCCTTGATGTCATAGCCCGCGGTCACGGCTCCGCCGCTTCCGCCCTGGGCGTTCTGCACCACATACTCCTGCTTGACCTTGGAGAACGACAGCGCCACCTTCTCGCGCATCCGCACTTCGTCCTCCACCGAACCCCGCGGCGCCACCTTGGTGACGATCACATCGGTCATGGTGAGCTTCAGGTACTCGAGCGGATTGCCGCCGGCCTTGCGCACTACCAGCACGGCTTCGTTGATGTGCTTGCCGGTCAGGCAGTACTTCATCAGGTTGGGCGAGGCACGGTCGATGAAGTGCTCGAACGACATATCGGACACGGTTGCCTTGCCGGCACCGCCACCGCTGCCCGCATGCATGGTGGATTGCTGTTCGATGCTCCAGTCCCAGGCCAGCACTTCGATCTCGTTCTTGTGCGACGAGTCCTGTGACTCACCGTCGATGCCATTGATCTTCAGGAAGATGTCCTGTGCCATTGCATAACTCCTTCTGGTTTGGATACTGCAGACAAGGGCCACAGCGCCGCCCGCTCCCCAAGATGCGGGGGGCGGGGAAGGCGGTGCGCCGCTGTGGAACTACCGGTTGGATTCAGGGCTCCGACACTGTTTAGGCGGCATCCTTGACGGACGGCAGGCGTGCCACCAGACGCAGCGACACGGTCAGGCCCTCAAGCTGGAAGTGGGGGCGCAGGAAGAACTTGGCGCTGTAGTAACCAGGATTCCCTTCGGTCTCCTCCACCACCACCTCGGCTGCGGCCAGCGGGCGACGCGCCTTGGTCTCCTGCGACGAGTTGGCAGGATCCGCGTCCACGTAGTTCATGATCCATTCGTTCAACCAGCGCTGCATGTCCTCGCGTTCCTTGAACGCACCGATCTTGTCGCGCACGATGCACTTGAGATAGTGTGCAAAGCGCGAGCAAGCGAACAGGTACGGCAGGCGGGCCGACAGGTTGGCATTGGCGGTGGCATCCGCGTCGTAGTACTCCGCCGGCCGCTGCAACGACTGTGCGCCGATGAAGGCGGCATAGTCGGTGTTCTTGCGGTGCACCAGCGAGATGAAGCCATTCTTGGAAAGCTCCGCTTCGCGACGGTCGGAGATGGCAATCTCGGTCGGGCACTTCATGTCCACCCCACCGTCATCGGTCGGGAAGGTGTGGCATGGCAGGTCTTCCACTACGCCGCCACTCTCCACACCACGGATCAGCGTGCACCAGCCATACAGCTTGAATGACCGGTTGATGTTGACCGCCATGGCGTAGGCTGCGTTGCTCCACGTGTACTTGCGGTGATCGGCACCGTCGGTATCCTCCTCGAAATCGAATTCATCGACCGGATTTGTCTTGATGCCATAGGGCAGGCGCGACAGGAAGCGCGGCATGGCCAGGCCTACGTAGCGCGCATCCTCAGAATTGCGCAGGCTGTTCCAAGGCGCATACTCCAGGTTCTGGAAGATCTTCGACAAGTCGCGCGGATTGGCCAGTTCCTGCCACGAATCCATCTGTAGCACCGACGGGGAGGCGCCGGCAATGAACGGGGCGTGCGCAGCGGCCGAAATCTTGGCGAGCGAGCCGAGCAGTTCCACGTCGGGCGGTGTGTGATCGAAGTAGTAGTCCGCCACCAGACAGCCATAGGGCTCGCCGCCCAGCTGGCCGTACTCCTCTTCGTAGATGCGCTTGAAGAACGGGCTCTGGTCCCAGCCGATGCCCTTGTAGCGGCGCAGCGTGCGGCGCAGTTCCTCCTTGGACACATCCATGACACGGATACGCAGCTTGTCATCGGTCTCGGTGTTCGAGACCAGGTGATGCAGACCGCGCCACGCCGACTCCAGCTTCTGGAAATCTTCGTGATGCAGGATCAGGTTGATTTGTGCCGAGAGCTTCTTGTCGATTGCGCCGATGATGGCTTCGATGCTCTTGTAGGCGTCGTCGCTCATCGTGAAGCTGGACGCCAGCGCCTGCTCGGCCAGCGTCTTCACCGCGAGATCGACCGCCTCGCGAGCCTGATCGGTCTTCGGGGAAAACTCGCGATTGATCAACGCCGCGAAGTCGGACTGGTCAGCGCCGGTGGCGGTCGCTTGTTGCTTGGATTGTGCGGAAGCCATGGATAGCTCGATCAATGGAATGGGTCACTAGGGCGAGGCACCGCCTCAGTCAGGAATAGGCGGCGTCGCTTTCGCCATCGGAGGTCTTGGGCTTCGGCGCCTTGGCCAGCGCCTGCAGCAGTGCCGGGTCCTGCAACAGTTGGTTGATCAGCGATTCGGCACCGGACTTGCCATCCATATAGGTCTGCAGGTTGGCGAGCTGCGTGCGGGCTTCGAGGAGCTTCCTGAGCGCATCGACCTTGCCGGCAACCGCCGCCGGCGAGAAGTCCTCGATGCTCTCGAACGTCATGTCGACCATCAGTTGCCCCTCGCCCGTCAGGGTGTTGGACACGGCGAATGCCGCGCGCGGCTTCATGGCCTTCATGCGCTCATCGAAGTTATTGATGTCGACTTCCAGGAACTTTCGATCGGCTACCGGCGGTAGCGGCTCCGCTGGCGTTCCGGACAGATCGGCCAGGACCCCCATGACAAATGGCAGCTCGATGCGCTTCTCCGAGCCGTACACCTCGACGTCGTACTCAATCTGCACGCGCGGCGCACGGTTGCGCGCGATGAATTTCTGCGAACTGTTCACAACAGACATGATCCTCCCCAACGGGTTGCATGGATGTGCCGCACGGCATCACGCCGTTTTGGCTTCGGGAATCTCCGGCACGACGACATCGCAGCCGGCACGGTATTCGGTGTGATAGGCCAGCCCGAGCGATGCTTCGCTGTCGTGCCTGACCTCGATCGCGGCCAATTGGCGCCCGTCTGACAGCGCGGAGAGCCAGAGTCTGGCGAGTTGTGGTTGGATGACCAGTTCGATATAACTGATCAGTTGCCGAGCGCCGGTCTCGCCAACCGGGCAGGACCGCACAATGTGCGACACGACCGCCTCGCCGTAGGTCAGCGCGATGCCGTGTTGCTCGCGCATGCGCGATACGACCCGATCGAGATGCAGACGAACGATACGAGCGAGCCTGTCGTCGGCCAACGGCAGGTAGGGCACAACCACCAGGCGGCCAAGGAACGCGGCAGGGAACACTTTGCGCAACTCCGGCATCAGCGCATCGCGCAGCGCCGCCGGCTCCGGGATCAACGCCGGATCGTCGCAAAGGCTGGCCAGCAGATCCGAACCCGCATTGCTGGTCAGCAGCAGGATCGTGTTGCGGAAATCGATGTAGCGCCCTTCCCCGTCTTCCATGTATCCCTTGTCGAAGACCTGGTAGAAGACCTCGTGCACATCCGGGTGCGCCTTCTCGACCTCATCGAGCAGCACAACACTGTAGGGTCGGCGCCGGACCGCCTCGGTCAGGACGCCCCCTTCGCCGTAGCCGACATAGCCGGGAGGGGCGCCCTTGAGCGTCGAAACCGTATGGGATTGCTGGAATTCCGAGAGGTTGATGGTGATCAGGTTCTGCTCACCGCCATAGAGAGTGTCGGCCAGCGCCAGTGCTGTTTCGGTCTTGCCGACACCGGAAGGCCCCACCAGCAGGAAGACGCCGACAGGCTTGTCGGGGTCCGTCAATTGCGCACGGGCCGTCTGGATCCGCTCACCCAGTTGCTCCAGTGCATGCTCCTGGCCGATGACCCGCTCGCCGAGCGTCTGCGGCAGAGCCATCACAGTCGCGACCTCATCGGCTACCATGCGCGCGACCGGAATGCCAGTCCAGTCGGCCACGATTGCAGCCACGACGGCCTCATCGACTTCGGTGCGGACCAGCACGGCACCGTCTTGCGCAACGCGCAGCGATGCCTCCAGGTCTCTCAGTACCTCGGCGCCTGAACCACCCTCTTGTGCCGTTGGCGTGCTGGCGATCACTTTCCGGTGGCCAAGGATGGCGATCGCCAATTCCCTTTCCCGTTGCCAGCGTCCCTCCGCTCGGGAAAGCTCGGCCTCGGTCCGTCGGATCGCGTTGTCGACCTCCGCAAGTCGGGACTGATCTCCCTTACCGAATCGAGCGTCCTTGGCAAGAAGATCCGCTTCGACATTGACCGCGGCCAGCTTCTGGCGTAGATGCTCCACCATAGCCGGTGGCGCGTGCAGAGACAGCGCAACGCGCGCGCAAGCCGTGTCGAGCAGGCTGATAGCCTTGTCCGGAAGCTGGCGCGACGGGATATACCGATGCGAAAACTTGACCGCAGCGCGCACGGCTTCGTCGCGGATCAGCACTTGATGGTGCATCTCGAACGTGTTCACGAGGCCGCGCACCATGGCGATCGCGTTGGCTTCCTGTGGCTCCATCACCTGCAGGACTTGAAAGCGGCGGGTCAGCGCCGGATCTTTCTCAATATGGCGCTTGTACTCGCTCCAAGTGGTCGCTCCGATGGTGCGCAGCGCGCCACGGGCCAGGACAGGCTTGAGCAGGTTGGCCGCATCGCCGGTCCCCGCCTGCCCACCGGCGCCGACCAGTGTATGCACCTCGTCGACGAACAGGATGACGGGTGTGGGGGATCTGGCGGCTTCCTCGAGTACTCCCTTCAGGCGCGCCTCGAATTCGCCCTTCATGCTGGCGCCGGCCAGCAATGCGCCGACGTCGAGACTCAGCAGGCGGACTTCCTTCAGGCTCGGTGGCACGTCTCCGGCGGCAATGGCTTGCGCAAGCCCTTCGATCACAGCGGTCTTGCCCACCCCCGCCTCCCCTGTCAAGAGCGGATTGTTCTGCCGACGGCGCAGCAGGATATCCGTCATCGTACGGATCTCGTCTTCGCGTCCGATCACCGGATCCAGCCGGCCCGCCCTTGCCTCCTCGGTCAGATCCCGGCAGTACTGCCTCAGCGCGCCTTTGCCAGGCCCCGCAGGCGCCAGAGAGCCGCTCGCCTCGCCTGGCACGGCCGGCGCCAGGCCGCTGCCATCGTAGGCGGCTTCCCGGCTTTCCGGAGATTGGGCGACCAGTGCAGGAATGCTGGCGACCAGATCGTCTGCGCGCACCTTGGCGAACTGCCGGGAGATGCCGAGTACCGTGCGGCGCAGTTCCGGCGTCTTGAGCAGGGCGGTCAGCAGGTAAGCGCCGCGCACACGGTCATCGGCGAACGCCAGCGTCGCATAGACCCAGGCCCGCTCGATCGCGGACTCGAGTTGAAATGAGAAATCACTGATCGAAGTCGCGCCGGAAGGCAATGCCGCCAGCGCCCGTGCGAGATCCGCATCGAGAGCCTGCGAGTCGCCCCCCGCATCTCGAAGCACTCGCTGCAGATCGCCATCCGGTGCCTGCAGCAACTGGTGCAGCCAGTGCACCAGTTCCACATAGGGGTTGCCACGCAGCTTGCAGAAGACCGTTGCACTTTCGATCGCCTTGAACAGCGTGGGATTGAGTCGGCCAAACAGCGCCTGACGCGAGATATCCATCCGATGCCTTTCGTCTTTTCTGAATGGGCCATTGCTATTGCCCGTTGAAGCGCAACATCAATTCTTCTTTTTTAGGCTAGTGGAAAAGCAATCGACACGCAATCATCCTGAGAAAAGCGTCCTGTCGAATTTCCTTGCAGTCTCCCCGCAACCGACAGCACGTCGATTTCATGCATCTCTTGAATAGACAATACGCTACGCCGTTTCAACCAAGCCTCCGCAGAATTCCAGTTCCGCCTCGCAAATTTTCAACCCAGTAGAAAAACCAGAAGATATCAAGGCAGAGATGGAGATTTCCGCATAAAAAGCGGGAGTTAACCTAGATAAATATAAGATTTATCCGACCAAAATCTTATTGACGACTCACAATGGCTATTTTTCTTTTGCCATTCCATGATTTGCGATTACTATCCGCATCCAGGGAAGCCAAAGCTTAGAACGGACGAGCATGTTGAAAAAGACGAATATGTGCGACTTGGAAAAGCCATCGATGGAAGGCGGCGGCCCCGGACAGACTTCCGCCGGCGAAGGCGATCTCTGGCATTTGGTCGGCTCTTCCCTGGCAGATGAGAACAGTCCATTCTCACTGCTGGATCCCGCCGCCGGCCCGAGGTGCACCGGGCCAGCGCGTTCCGAGCCGGCCGAGTCTGTGGACATCCTGGAGCTGCTCATGTACGAAGCCGAGTCAGTACTGCAGGACCCGAACTACGTGAGCATGCACACGGCGACCGTCGCAGCGCTGCACGAACCCGCGCCAACTGGGTCGGGTCCCGATCCGCGTCCCTCCCGGGAACCCACAGGGCACGACAAGCGCAGCCTGCTCGAACTGCTGGAAGGCCCCGCAAGCATCAGCGGCCTGAGCGAGCCCCTCGACGACCTCGATGGTCTCGCGCTCTTTGCGGCAGCGCCGGCACCAGACGTACTACGCCTCTTTGCGGGCGGCATCGTCCCCACCCGAGTGCGCGATGTCGCCTCGCCCCTTAGCCGCCGCGAGCACCACCTCGTCTCGATGGACAGCGCCTATCGTCCGGCGCCAGCGCAGGCGCCCGGCCATGACGCCTGATACCGCGTCCAGCGAACGTGGCGGCACCGGTCTCGCGGCTATTCTCCGGCAGATGGGCTCTATCACCGAAACCCTGGCGACGGCAGAGGCTTTGGTACGCCGGCAGCCCGCCGCATTCCCGGCTCGCTGGCAGTTGTTCCAGTGGCTCTGCGTAGTGGGAGACTGGCCGCGCGCCCTCAAGCAACTGCAGGTTGTCGCCCAATTGACGCCCGATTTTGTACAGACCTCACACGTTTATCGCGATCTGATTCGTGCCGAGGTCTTCCGCCTGGAGGTATTCAAGGGAGTGCGCGAACCTGGCGCGTTGCTGCCCGCGCCAGCGTGGATGGGGCACCTGCGCGCGGCACTGGCGTCGGCCGCAGCGGGTGACATTGACGGCGCCGACCGCGACCGCCATCTGGCATTGTCCGTGGTGACGGTTTCCTCCGGCCACCATGATGGCGCCCGTTTTGACTGGATCACCGACAGCGACACCCGCCTTGGTCCTGCCTGTGAGATTGTCGCGGCCCGCCGCTATGCCTGGCTGCCATTTGCTCAACTACGCAAACTCGAGATGGATCCGGTAGCCCGCCTGCTCGATCTGATCTGGCGCCCGGCCACGCTGACCCTCGCCGATGGAGTGGTTGTCCGCGGATTCATACCCGTGCGCTATCCAGGCTCCGAGCAAGGCAGTGACGCCATCCGCCTCGCACGGGAAACCCGGTGGACCGAGATTGGCCAAACCGGGGTCATCGCTTCCGGCCAGAAGACTTGGATGACCAATGCCGGCGATATCGGCCTGCTCGAAGTGACAACGTTGACGATAAGCGAAAACGGCCATGAGTAATCCCCGCACGCCACGCCGGCCCAATGCGCAGTTGCTTCCCACGCTCTTCGATCGCCTTCGCGACGATGCGCCACTGCGTCAATCGGAGGGGCCAGGCGAATTCACCGTGACCCGTGCGCAGATGCGCGAGATCATCCAGCGCGACCTCACCTACCTGCTCAACACCACCAACCGCGAGGACGAGATCGACCGCGAGCGGTATCCCGAGGCCGCCAGTTCGACGCTGAACTACGGCGTTCCACCGGTGGCGGGCAGTTATCTATCCGAGCACAAGTGGGACGACATCATCGGCATCGTGCAACGCGCGATCGAAGACTTCGAGCCGCGGCTGATACCGGGCTCCCTCAAGGTCCGGCCGCTGATGAAGGAAGACGCCCCTCACCGCTACAACGTGCTGCTGTTCGAGATCCGCGGGCTCATCCACATGGACCCGTACCCCATGGCATTCACCGCACAAAGCTCGCTGGATCTCGAAACCAGCCGGATACAACTCCAGTCGCTTAGCGCTCACTGACGCCATGGACCCTCAACTGCTCGACTACTACAACCGGGAACTCGTCTACATGGGCGAGCTTGCCGGCGAATTCGCGCGGCAGCACCCCAAGGTCGCCAGGCGCCTGGGCATGCATGGCATCGAGGTCGCCGACCCCTATGTCGAACGCCTGATCGAGGCCTTCTGCTTCCTGTCGGCCCGCACCCAGATCAAACTGGATGCGGAGTTCCCTCGCTTCACCCAGCGGCTGCTTGAGGTCGTCTATCCGAACTACATCGCACCCACACCTGCCATCGCGGTCGCGCGGTTTCATCCAAGCCACAGGGAAGGCGACCTCGTACGTGGCGTCGCGGTGCCGCGTGGCACCTCGCTCCTTGCCCGGGCACCTGCCGGCGAATCCACTCAGTGCCAATTCCGCACCACGCAACCACTTTCCCTCTGGCCCATCGAGATTGCCGAGGCGCGGCTCACCGGGATTCCGACGGACATCCAGGGACTGGAACGGTATGTGCCAGCCCATGTGAGCGTGCAAGGAGCATTACGGATCCGCCTGCGGCTCAACCGCGACATTACCTTTGCGCAGCTGACTGGCCTCGATTGCCTGCCGGTCCACCTGAGCGGTCAGGACCAGGTCGCAACGCACCTGTTTGAACTGCTGCACAGCGCTGGCAGCGCCATCCTCATCGGCAAGCCCGGGGCGATGAGCGAGCGACCCAGCGCGGTCACGACCAACGCCGTCGGCTATGTCGGTATGGCACCTGACGAGAGCGCACTGCCGCTGGCCTGGAACAAGTTCCACGGCCATAACCTGGTGCATGAGTACTTTGCCTGCCCGCAGCGCTTCTTCTTCTTCGGCCTCAACGGGCTCCGGCCTGGACTGGCCAAGGTGGATAGCCGGGAGGCGGAGCTTGTCGTGCTGCTCTCGAAGCCGCCGGGCACCCTTGCCAGCCAGGTCGATGCTGCGCAGTTCGCGCTCTTCTGCACGCCCGTCGTCAACCTCTTCCCAATGCGCACCGATCGGATGGAAATCGATCCCGGACGCACGGAATTCCATCTGGTGGCGGACCGTCGCCGCCCGCTCGACTACGAGATCTTCTCCGTCCAGGGTCTGTCCGGGCAGGCGCACGAGCACAGCACTCCGATCGATTTTCGCCCCCTCTTTGCCACGCTCAACAGCGACGAGGGCAACCACGGCCGGTATTTCTCTGTGCGGCGCGAGCGGCGGCTCCTCTCCAATCACGCGCGCAAGTACGGCACGCGCACGCCCTATACCGGCACCGAGGTCTTTGTCTCACTGGTGGACCAGAACGAGGCCCCCTACTCCAACGATCTGCATTACCTGTCGGTAGAGGCCATGGTCACGAACCGGGACCTGCCGAATTTGATACCACGCGACGGACTCAACGATCTCCGCTCGCCCGACTCCATCCCCGTCGCCGGGGTCAGTCTGATCCGTCCGCCATCGGCGCCGCGCGCGCCCTTTGCCGAAGGCGAGATGGCCTGGCGGCTGATCCGGCAGCTGGGCTTCAACTATCTGTCGCTCACGGATCTGGATCATCGCGAGGGCGGCCAGGGTCTGCGCAGTATGTTGCGGCTGTTCGTGGCCAGCGACGACACCGCCCAGCAACGGCAGATCGAAAGCCTCATCGGCTCGCGTGTATTGCCCGTCACGCGGCGCCTGCCGGGAAACGGTCCGATTCTCTATGGCCGGGGCATCCAGTGCCAGCTAACCGTGGATGAAAGCGGGTTCTCCGGGATCAGCCCCTACCTGTTCGGCGTGGTGATCGAGCATTTTCTAGCACGCCACGTCTCGGTCAATGCCTTCACGGAAACGGAGCTGTACGCGATGGAGCGCGGCCTGATTCACCGCTGGGCGCCGCGCATGGGGGGCCGCAGCGCCTTCTAACCATGTTCCAAGGTCCCGATGACATCGGCCCGCCGGCCAGGCCCACGCACAACGCCACCAGCCACTATGCGGGTGTGGCGCCGTGGAAACTGAGTTTCCTCGGCCTGCTGCGCGGCCTCTCGGCGCGCCATCCGGACTTGCCTCCAGTCGGCCGCGCATCACGTCCGCAAGCGGAACCGTTCCGCATCGGACAGACCGCTGCCCTCACCTTCGCACCGCGGGAAATCGCAAAGCTGGAGGCGGGTGAGAACGGGTTGCGTATTCAGTTGTTCGGGCTCGGTATGCTCGGTCCCAATGGCGCGCTCCCGCTACACATGACGGAGATCGTGCGCGAGCGTAGCGCAGCACACCGCGACGATACGATCGCCGCCTTTCTCGATCTCTTCCACCACCGGGCGTTGACACAGTTCTATCGCGCCTGGGCAGGCTCGCAGGCGACCGCCGGCCTCGACCGGGAAGGCGAGGAAGTGTTCTCCCGCTATATCGGCTGGCTCGCCGGCCACGAGGCCGGTGAAATCGGCAGCAGTCCGCTGCCGCCGCATGCGCGCCTGGCTGCCAGCGCCCACCACGTGCGCGAATCGCGCAACCCGGACGGCATCGTCGGCGCGCTCGCCCACTTCTTCGGCGTTCCGGTGCGGCTGGACGAATTCGTGCTGCACTGGATCGCCCTGGATCCGGCCGAGCACAGCCACCTAGGCCGCCCCGGCGCAGCGAGCATCATGGGCCAAGGCGCGTTGCTGGGCGAGTCGGTGCCCGACCGTCAGCACCGGTTCCGGCTGGTGATCGGCCCGCTGGACCTGCAACAGTACCTCGACTTCACGCCCAAGGGCCGGGACCTGCCGGTGCTGGTCGATTGGGTACGCAGCTTCGTCGGCTTTGAATTCGAATGGGAAGTCGAACTGCAGGTTCGGCCGAACGCCGCACCGCCTGCCGTGCTCGGCGCGCAGGAGCAACTGGGCTGGTCCACCTGGCTCGGTGAGTCGGACGCCAGCCGCCCTATCTCAGGGATGGTCTTCCAGCCCGAACAATACGTCACCCGATCAGCCATGGAACAACGATGAAGGCAAGGACCAAGTCACCCAAGTCAGTGCCTGCTGCCAAGATACGGTTCGCAAACCTGGCATTGCCGGTGGATGCTGCAGTTCCTTGCGGCCGCGACCTCGAATACGATCCCGAATTCGTGGTACTCATGGCTAAAGCCGCTCCACGCGAATCAGCGCAGTATGGGAACTTCGTCGCGCCAGCCGATCCACTGAACTGGACGGAACTGGAACGTGACTGCCAGCGGCTGCTGTTGCGCAGCAAGGATATCCGCCTGCTGACGCTCTTCCTGCGTTGCCGCACGCGGCTGGAGCAAGCCGAAGGACTGCGCGATGGCCTGGCCCTGCTGTGTGCCTTGCTGACAGCCTATCCAGCCCAGATTCATCCGCAGCTCGAGGTGGACGGCGAGCAGGATCCCGCCCTGCGCGCCAATGCACTCGCAGCACTCACCGACCTGGAAGGCTTGCTGTCCGATGTGCGCGAAATCAGCCTTGGCGGCAACGCCACCACGCGCCTTCAAATTCGGGACATCGAGCGCGCGCTGGGCGCCCCGCGTCCGCACGACGCACTGGCGCCCGATGCCGTCAGGCAACAGCTGGAAGCCTACCGGCAGCAGGGTCTGGCAACGATTGCGGCGCTGGACCAGGCTTGCGCGCTGGCACAGTCCGTCCAGCGTTGGTGCGAGGCAAACCTGCCGGGCGATGCGCCCGACCTCAGTCCGCTGCTCCGCTTGCTGCACCTCGTCGGTAATCCGGAGTTGGCGCAGCCTGCCGCCTTGTGCGACGAATCTTCCTTTGGCACTTCCGCCCCCACGCACTTGCCCTCGCCGCCGCCTGGCTCGCTCGACACGGGCGTTGCCACCGACCTCCCGCAGAACGCCTCCGACGTGCCAACCGGCCGCGAGGCCGCCGTCGTGCAGGTCCGCGCTGCGCGCGAATGGTTCGAGAACCATGAGCCGAGCAGCCCCGTCTCGCTGCTGCTTCGTCAGGCCGAGCACCTCGCAGGCAAGCCCTTTGCCGAGGTATTCCAGGCCATCCCGCCCGACCTCGTCACACGCTGGACACAGGAGACGCCATGACCCGCCGCCGCGCCATTTCTCCAGATCCCAAGCTGATCCAGACGGTACGAGAGTATCTCCAGCTACGCCGCGGGGGCCGCTATAGCGCCAACAACCTCGCCCGAGTACTGAACACCAAGCCAGCCGCAGTGCTGTCCGCCCTCGAAGTCTTGCGTGCCGCCGGCGAACTCAAGACGGAACACAGCCCGCCCAGCGGCTGTGTCTATTTCATGCCGATCGAGGCCATGCCCGGACTCCGCTGGCCCTGGACGCGGGGGGAACTGACCGGCTGGGAAACGCAACTTCGCCAACGCATGGCCACCTGCATGGCCGCGCGCTGATCCTGCCGTCTTCCGTAAAGGACCACAATCATGGGCTCTCGCGACTTGCCACTCCACCCGCGGCGCTCCATCACGGTCAAGGGCCCCGGCCTGCCGCTTGTCCCTGGTGGCTCTCTCACTCTTTCACGCCTCAAGGGGCGGGACGGTATCAACACGCTCTTTGCGTATGAGATCGAGCTCAAGACGCCCGATCATTCACACGTCCGCATCGGGCCGGGAGCCAACCTGGACCTGGAGGCCATGCAGGGTAAGGAGCTCACGCTCGAGATCGAGCTCGACGGCACTGGCATCGGACTGTCCGGTGGCATCGGCGCCGGGACCCGGGAAATCACGGGGCTCGTCGATGAAGTGCGCGGCCCCTTCCTCGTCGGGCGTCAGTTCGCATATCGGCTCACGCTGAGGCCCTGGCTATGGCTCTCCACCCTCACCACCGACCACAAGATCTTCCAGCACAAGACCGTTGTCGAGATCCTGGATGCCCTTCTCACCGACTACAACTTTCCAGTGGAGAAACGGCTGGATGTGGCGCGTTACCCGAAGCGGGAGTATCAGGTGCAGTACGGGGAGACCGACTATGCCTTCTTCAAGCGGTTGACCGAGGAATGGGGAATCTCCTGGTTCTTCGAGCACTCCGATGGCAGGCACCGGCTTGTGCTGAGCGATGGAAATGGCGCCTTCCGACGCTTTGCGAGCCCGGCCTATCACACCCTGCGCTGGTACCGCAGCGCGGACCGGATCGATGAAGAACACCTGTTCGACTTCCGGCTCGTGGACAAACTGGTATCGGGGAAGTGGACGAGCAACGACTACGATTTCGTGAAGCCGCGAGCTGACCTGACCGTTGGCACCGCCGATCCGCGGGACACTGCTCACGCCGACGGCGAGATGGTAGCTTGGCCCGGCACGCACGCACAGCCGGCGACGGACAACGACCCCTGGCGCGAGGGCGATATGCTATCGCGTATCCGCATCGAATCGATCCGGCAGCATGGCAGCCGCGCCAAGGGCCGTGGGAATCTGCGCGGCATGGCTCCGGGGCACACTTTCAAGCTCGCCAACCATCCAAGCCGGCAAGCGAATCGGGAGTATCTCGTTCTCGCAACCCGCCTCGAGATCGAGGATGTGGCCGAAGCCTCCGGCCAGGGTCAGCAATGGCGATGCGAGGTGGATTTCGATGCCCAGCCAAGCAGCGAGATCTTCAGACCCGATTGCGAGCAGGCGCGAGCGCGCACGTTCGGGCCGCAAACGGCAACGGTCGTCGGGCCCGGGAACCAAGAGTTGTGGGTGGACCAGTTCGGCCGGGTCAAGGTGCAGTTCCACTGGGACCGCATCGGCCAGCACAACGAGCATAGCTCCTGCTGGATACGTGCCGCCTCCAACTGGCAAGGCGACAACTATGGCGCCATTCAACTGCCGCGTATCGGCCAGGAAGTCATCGTCGATTTCCTCACCGGAAATGCCGATTGCCCCATCATCACCGGGCGTGTCGCCAACCGGGTCAATATGCCGCCTTGGGCACTGCCCGCTCAGCATGCCCTGTCGGGATTCCGCAGCAAAGAGCTGTTTGGCGAGCGGCACAACACCTTGGTGCAGGATGACACCCAGGGGCAGATCCAAACGCAGATCAGCAGCGACCACCAGGCCTCGATGCTGAGCATGGGGTACATGATCCGCATACCTGACCATGACGGACGCAAGGACAGGCGCGGCGAAGGGTACGAACTGCGTACCGATGGCTGGGGCTGCGCTCGCGCAGGGGCCGGGATGCTGATCACCACAGAGGCCCGCCAGAATGCCTGCGGGCATCATAAGGACCTGAGTGAAACCGCGGCGCGGCTCAAAAGCGGTCAGGACATCCAGCGCTCGCTGGGAGAATCCGCAGACGCTCAGCAGGCGCTGGCAGGTGAACAGGTCGCCGTTGCCGATGCACTCCATGCGCAGAACGAAGCCATCCACGGCAGTGGAGAGCAGGACGAACTGGAACAGCCGGCACTCGTTCTGGCCAGTCCGGCCGGCATCGCCGCGACCGCCGGCAAAGACATCCACCTGCACGCTGCCCGGCACACGGCGCTCTCGACCGGCGAGCATCTGGCACTGGCGACGCACAAGAGTTTCCTCGCCAGCGCGCGCGATAGCCTGGTGCTCTTCGCTCGCCGGCGCGGTCTGCGCTTCATCGCGGCCAAGGGAAAGATCGAGGTCCAGGCCCAGAGCGACGACATCGAGGCGATTGCGCAGCGGGTGCTGCGGCTCATCAGTGCCCAAGAGCGTATCGAGATTGCATCGCCCCAGGCCGTGACCTTTTCGGTTGGAGGCAGTTTCCTGAAGATCACCGACGGCGGCATCGTGGAAGGCACGACAGGCACGTGGAGAGCGCATGCCGCGGCACACGACCTGCCTGGGCCGAAGTCGATGCGTACCGTTGTCGGCGTGCCGCCGTCGGATGTTTGCCTGCCGTGTGCCGTACAGGCGGCCCGGGAAGGTGCCGCAATCACGGAGCGTGGCAACTCGGGACCTCGCGCATGAACTCCAGCATCCACGTGGACACCGATTGGCGGCAGCCCCCGCTGCGCGAGACGTTCCGAAGAGCGCTTCTCGCCGATTTGCAGCGCTGGCTGGCGCAGACCGGGCCGACCCCAGGGTATGCGCTGGTCGACGCAGGGCAATTGCACTTCACGGAAGTTCAACTGGTTTCGCTCCTGCAGGAGCACGCCCTCCCCTTCGAGCCGATCCTGCGCCAAACACCGGAGGCGGAACTGGAAACCGTCGGGCCCTACCTCGTCGAACTGAACGGTGCAAATCCCGCAGCTCTCGAAACCATCACGGGGCTGATGGCGTACGGGTGGGTCGTCAGTTTTCTCAGCAGCCCACTGCCAACCTTCAAGCTGCACACCCATTTGCGCAGTTGCCTGAATGGCGTGCTCGAAGACGGTACGAGCGTTCAGCTCCGCTACTACGATCCGCGAATTCTGCCGGTGCTTCTGCGCTCCGCCCCGGACTCCATTCGCTCCCCGCTGATTGGCCCGATCGAAACCATCGCCTTCTGGGACCGCGAACTGCACTGGCATGCCATCGAGGGCCCGAACCAAGCAACGTTCCAGCCGGAGCACGCGAGCTTCACCTTGCCAAACGCCCTCATGCAGGCATTTGGCCAATCAGGCCAGGCGGACCTCGCCCTCAGCTGGATCCTCGCCGACGAGACGCGATCGGAACAGCTCGATTCACTGGCGCCCCATTTGCAATACCAGCTCGCTGCCGATCTTGTCAGCCGCGCGCGCAACTACGGTCTCGACTCCCAGTCCAGCATCCGCCTGTTCTGCTCCATCGGGCTCAATGCCTGCTTTACCTTCGACCAGGCCGCGCCTGCCATGGCGCAAGCGCTGGCATCACCGCTCCATGCCGAGTCACGATTCCTAGCTGCCGTGGATGGGATACCCGATGGGGATTGGCATGTCTTGGCGTTGCTTGGAGGGCAGCAACTGAAAGCCATGCGCAAGCGCTTTGCCGACGACCTGACATCGAGAATTGCATCATGACCACTCCCGAACTCACCGCCGCCGAGAGGGTGCGCATCGCCCGCACCAGTGTCACGCATGAGCGGAAGCTCGAAGGGTGTGTGGACTGCGAGGAAAAAGCGCCTATCCGTGCCATCATCCTCAGTCCCAGTCTGGGTACGCCCTTGGTCCTGCCGCCCAAGCAGACCCGGTGCAGCCTCTTTATCGCGGCTGAGGCCATGGCAGAGCAGTACTTCGGCGTGGGCAAGCCCGTGCAGCCCGTTGAGTACTACGGCCGCAAGATCATCAAGGCCAAGTACGGCCCCGTCTTCGTGGACCGCCATCTGCGCCTGTACCCGATCCAGGGCAAAGGGACTGCGGCCGAGCCCAAGGACACCATGCTGTTTCGGGACGGCAAGGCCGCCTCTCGCGCCATGGAGGTGGTCAACGTCTGGCAGGTCGGACGGTTTCATGGCGGGCTGATGGTCGATCACCGTGGCGAGCCGGTGGCCATCATCCGCCCGGAGACAGTCAGGCTGTACAAGGACATGACGCATGTCTACGAGATTGACATCGATCTCGCGACGTTGCCCGACAAGCCCGACCTCACCCTCATGCATACCTTCGCGTGGATGGTCCCGGTGCCGTCCAGGTATGCGCAACGTCCGGAGGTCAAGGGCGTACAGGCCTGGGAGTACCAGGATCAGGTGATTCTGGATTTCCTCGACGCGCAGGCGAAATCCGAGCAACAGAATGGTCAGAACCACGTGCCGCGCTTCTACGAATACGATGTGGACAAGGCCACGGCATTCGCTTTGCCGCCGCTGAAGGCCGATACCGTACACCGCCTGACGGCGTGGCATCCGGTCATCCAGAAGCCGATCGCTACCTTGAAGCTCGGACACCTGTCGGATGTCCACGTCAACGTTCGCCACCTGGCCCTGCAGAAGTCTCCGGCGTGCCTGATCGAAACTACCGATGGCACGCCAGTGCCGGGGACGCCTCCGACTCCACGCGCTTCCCATCTGTGCAATAGTTTCCTGGCGCTGCGTGATCTGATCGAACAGTTCGGCAAGGCAGGCCGCGCCGACGCCCTGGTGATCACCGGCGATCTGATCGACTTCAACCGCAACATTGTGCCGGCGGAAACTGGCAGTACCATTGCCGAGCAGTGGAACGCCTTCAACGTCCTCAACCAGATCCGCAATGGGAAACTCTACCAGCGCGGCGCGGATGACATGCTGCTCTATTCGCTGCTGCGCCATGCCTATCGGGACCTGAAGCTGCCGGTGTTCCTGACGACCGGCAACCATGAGGCCTACGCGGTGCCGTACGGAGTATCGCCACGCACCAACCCGTGGGTCGCGACGGCCGGCGCGCTGGAGCAAGTCGGGGCGCTCAAGGGCACGCACGGGCCGCGAGCGATCGACCCCGCCAAGATCGAGGATCTCGGCAAAGTGGCCAGCGCCGGGGCCGGGATCCTCGGCGGGATCCTCGGCGGACCTCTCGGTGGTCTCGCCGGCCGTGAGTTGGGCAAGCACGGCAGCAGCAAGGCGGCGGACAAAGCCGCCGAAATCTACCAGGACTTCGATCGCGCCAGCGATTGGGCCGAGGCCAAGGCGAACGCCGGGATCGCGGCGGACCACAACCTCACCCTCTACGAAATCTGCCTGGCGTATGGCCCCACCTATGCGCAGGTCCTCACGGCAAAGAACTTTACGCCCGCGAACTTCGATTGGTTCTTCACCCTCATCACGCCCCTCTCGGACTGGCGCCTGGATTACGGGCCAAGACAGACGCTGCTCGGCCTGGACTGGGGCAGTGGCGAAAACTATCTCAATCCCCTGGGAGGCATCGACAAGCTCCCCGAGGTTGACGACAAGATCCGCTGGGTAGCTGAACATCTGCCCAGTCGAGCCGACAAACAGGGGCTCGGTATCCTCCCCCGGGCAACGCAATCCCTCTCAGAAGAACAGAAATTCCTGCTGCAAGGCGGGCGCCGCCGCAAGCGCGACATCGGCGCCAGCCTGACCGTGTTCTCGCACTTCACCATCGTCAACTATGACGGCGCGATTGAACTCTCAAAGCAAGGCCGCCAGATCGAACCCCAGCAGAGCCCCAATGCTCTGAAGACGATGCGCTTCGAGGACAACGCCGGGGGCTGGAACCTGAATAATATGGGAACCTGCGAGCGCAATGTCGACTGGTATTTCCACACCTGCGTGGCGGGTCATGACCAGCCCAACCATGACAAGGTGGACTATCACCTGAGCGGGCACTCCCATCGCGCCGGGGTGTACACGGTGGGACTGCAACATGGTGGAAAGCTGGTTCAGGTGCGCAGCGCCTTCGACCCCGGACTGTCCGCCACGCAGAGTACCAACAAGCACGGCGGCCCCACCAAGCTGATCGTGAGTTCGTCGGGTGGCCCGCTTGGCACGCAGAACCTGAACGGCGAACTGAAGCAATGGTTGCTGACGGCACCGTCCGGCACGCTGCTCAACGAAGCCGACGCCACGCCCATCCGCCAGGTCAGGACCGAGGCGGGCAACGGCAAGCCGCGCCTGGCGGTGGCGCTCGATTATCTGCACGTCGACAAGGTGGAGACGCCGCTGGTGTGGGTGCCACCCGCCAACGGCCCGCTGCCGCCCACCTCCTGGACCATGCAGGTTGGCCCGCTGACCGATGCGCTGCAATGTATCGACAAGGTGAGATTCTGGGTCTTCACAGCCAGCCCAACCGGTGAAGGAGGCGACTGGAGCAAAGTTGATGCCCTGCTCAAGCCAGCAACGGACTGGCGAGCACAGCCCCGTCCGGGTAGCTATGTCATGGCCGCCCCTCTTCAACCGCTGCTGGTGCGCTTCAACCCCTCGACGTGCCGCATGTTCTGCGAGGTCTTACTGAAGGAGCCGACCTGGCCCAAGGGCGCGGAGAAGCTCAAGGGCATGTTCGATGTGGCGAGTTCCTGGGTGTTTCCCGTTGACTATCAGCATGGGCTGATTGCCCGGCGGCTGGGGGAACAGGGGGAGGTGCCGGATTGGGATTGGCTGAGTCTGACTCTCAATCCAAGTCGCTACCCAGCGAAGGGGAAAACAACAAAGGTGAATCGAGAATGATCTCGCGCCGCCATTTTCTTCGATCGCTCGCCGCCGCAGGACTGACTCTCACTGGATGCAAACGCATGACCGCCAAGAACATCGACCGGATGCCGCATGAATTTGCCATGCTCACCGACCCCGGGCTTCGTAGAAGGACGCTGGGCAACCAAGCGCTCAAGATCAGCGGGGCAGACTTCGTCACGCTCGAAGCGTTCTATGAAGCCACCTGGGAAAACGTGCACTTCTACGACTGCATCTTCTACGGGATGACCCGGCTGAGCCTGCTCAAGAATTGTGTCTTCGAGCGATGCCAGTTCCCGGGATCGAACTTCCAGGGCTACGGCTGGGATAACGTGCTGTTCGTGCGGTGCGATACGCTCGGCGAGGTCAACCTTATGGGGGGAGACGAGAGCAAGACAGTCCGCTTCGTCGAATGCGATTTCGGCGGAACCAATGAGGATCCCAATCACTGGGGTGCGGTGGGAACGTGGGCGGGTGATATTTCATTCGAAAACTGCACCGGCAAGTTCACGAGTGTATTTGGTAGAGATGCGGTCTCATACAAGGACTGTCGATTCGGTAGCATTGATTTGAGCGGCGGAGACTATGACCACAAGACCGGCACCACGTACCCGGGCAGGATGCTGCTCAACAATGTCAAAAGCGATGGGAGGCTGCGGCTAGGCCGGCGCGTATCCTCCCTCACCGTCCGCAACAGCGCCTTTGCGCTGCTCGACATGGCCCAGCTTCAAGCGACCGGTGCCGTTCGATTCGAGAACGTCACCGCCAACGGGATCGCCGCCAATGGGATCGATGCGGGAAGCTTCACGATGTCCGACGTGGTTCTTACCGGAGATGGGCTTCACGACTGGTCCCGTACCGTCATGGATGCCGGGCGCATGTGTGCAAACGCTATCGTGCTGGAGCGCGTGAGATGCCGGTCGGATAAGACCGCCATTGCACTCAGCGGTGCGGGGGTACGAGAAAGGTTGCCCCGAGAAGCATCCATTGTCTCGCAGATTGTCCTCCGCGAGTGCCAAGTGCCAGAAATCAAACTGCGATCAATCAATGCCCACAACGTGGCAATTGAGAAGGTCGACGCACAGACCGCGGACTTCTCCGAAAGCACGATCGGCTCGCTGACACTCAACGGGACAGGCATCGTGCGCAAGATCGATTTCACCAAGGCACGCATTGAGCAGATCAGCGGGCTGGTTCGATATACAACCCAGGAAATCGTGACCGAGGGGAGCAACGTCAGGCTGTGAGGGCAAGCGAGCGGGGTCTACCTGCCATACAGCGCGAGGCTTTACTGAAGGAGCCGACCTGGCCCAAGGGCGCGGAGAAGCTCAAGGGCATGTTCGATGTGGCGAGTTCCTGGGTGTTTCCCGTTGACTATCAGCATGGGCTGATTGCCCGGCGGCTGGGGGAACAGGGGGAGGTGCCGGATTGGGATTGGCTTCATGACACACACAAACATACCAAGCGATATCCGTTGAGAAAGAAGATCATTGGAGTGGATAGCAAATGATCTTGCGCCGCCAATTTCTTCGATCGCTCGCCGCCGCTGGGCTGACTCTCTCTGGATGCAAACGCATGACCGCCAAGAACATCGACCGGATGCCGCATGAATTTGCCATGCTCACCGACCCCGAGCTTCGTAGAAGGACGCTGGGCGATCAGCCGCTCAAGATCAGCGGGGCGGACTTCATCACGCTCGAAGCGTTCTATGAAGCCACCTGGGAGAACGTGCATTTCTACAATTGCATCTTCTACGGAATGACACGGCTGAAGCTGCTTAGGAATTGCGTCTTCGAGCGATGCCAGTTCCCGGGATCCAACTTCCAAGCCTCTGACTTCGAGGATGAGCTATTCCTGCGCAGTGACACTCTCAACAAGGCGTACCTGATGGCAGGGAAAACCAGCGAGAACGTCCGCTTTGTGGCGTGCGATTTTGGCCGAAAAAATTCCGATATCAATCAATATGGGGCAATCTACTTTCCGAATGTCTCTTTCGAACGTTGCACCGGTCAGTACATGGTTGTCGCCGGCGACGGTATGAGCGGATAACGTCTGCAGCACAGTGTGGTGCGCGCAACCGTCAGCCTGCGGCGCCGCTCTGGTATTTATGGAACAACGCCTCCCCAATGAAGAAGATCCTGCTCTTAAGCGTCAGCGCCGGCGCTGGCCACATGCGCGCGGCCGAAGCCATTCGCGCATGCGCTGATACGCACCCTGCCGGCATCGAAGCTACACATCTCGACGTGATGGACTTTGTGTCGGCAGGCTTTCGCAAGCTCTACACCGACCTCTACATCAAACTCGTCAGCAACCAGCCGGCGCTATGGGGCTACCTGTACCAGAAGACCGATGCGGCGGCGCCCGGCGCCCTCTCCCAGAAGATCCGCCGTGCCGTGGAGCGGCTGAGCTGTCGCCCGTTGCTGGCCGAGATCAAGCGCCAGCGCCCGGATGCCATCATCTGCACGCACTTCCTGCCCGCGGAGCTGCTTTCCCGCGAGTTGCGCAAGGGGCGCCTGGCTGTGCCGGTCTGGGTGCAGGTGACCGATTTCGATCTGCACAGCATGTGGATCGTGCCGAACATGCGGGGCTATTTTGCCGGCAATGAAGAGGTCGCCTGGCGCATGCGCGAAAGCGGCCTGGCAGAGGCCGCCGTTCACGTCAGCGGAATCCCCATCATGCCGGCGTTCAGCGAACCGCTCGACCGCGCCGTCTGTGCCGCAGAGTTCGGTATCGATCCACGGTGCAAGACCTTCCTGATGATGTCCGGTGGCGCGGGGCTGGGCGATCTGGATGTGTTGGCCGAGCGGCTGTTGGCAATGGACGGCGACTTTCAGCTCATCGCACTGGCGGGCAAGAACCAGGCGATGCTGACAGCCCTCCAGCGCGTTGCGCAGCGCTATCCGGGCAGGCTCTTCCCACAAGGTTTCACCCATCAGGTGGAACGTCTGATGGCATGCGCCGATCTGGTCATCACCAAGCCTGGTGGCCTGACCACCTCCGAATGCCTGGCAATGCAGTTGCCGATGATCATCAATTCACCTATCCCCGGCCAGGAAGAGCGCAATGCCGATTTCCTGCTGGAACACGGCGTCGCGCTCAAGGCCATCGACGACGCCGCGCTCGAGTACCGCATTCGCGCACTGCTGAAAGAGCCGGATCGCCTTACGGCGATGCACCACAGGATCGCGCCCCTTGGCCGGCCGCACGCCGCGCAGTTCGTGCTGAACCGCGTGCTGGATATCGGGCCATGAGCCCGCACCGCATGAGCGCAGCAGCCTTCATTCCGCAGCGCCGGACCCTGGTGCTAGTGGCCTGGGTGCTGCTGCTCGGCTTCTTCTTCGCCAATGTCGAGATCCAGATCGAGGGCAGCGCTGGCTGGGCCGCCGATCTCCCCACGTGGCGCATCGAAAAGCACTGGCTGCTGGACCTCTTCTGGGGCGGCCGCCCGATGACCGGCTACCACGCGTGGGTGTTCCCGTTCGTGGCGCTGTTCTTCCACCTGCCTTCGGTCTTCAATGGCCAATGGTGCTGGCGCGACGAGGCACGCATCATCGCCTGCATCATGCTCTTCTGGTTGACGGAGGATTTTCTCTGGTTCGCGCTGAACCCCGCTTACGGCCTTGCGAAGTTCGCACCGGCCTATGTGCCCTGGCACATCCACTGGATTGCGTTTGCCCCCACCGACTACTGGACTATGAGCGCCGCCGCATTCGCGCTGTTTTTCGTCTCCCGCACGCGCCCCGTCCTGCGCTGACCCGCTCGCTGCCAGGCGCATTTCATTTCTTACCACCGCGGTGTACATATCTCGAGGGAAGATATACCGCAGTTGCAGAGTCAGTGAGTCACCAGCAATGTGTACCCCTTACTGGACTGGCGCCAAGGCAGGTTTCACGGATTCGCTACCGCACCACCCTTCTGCTGCCCCTTCACGATCTGCAGCGCCGAGGCGATCATCCCGCTCATCTCGCCCAGGTTGCCCGGCACGATCAGGGTATTGCCCTGCTTGGCCAGGTTGCCGAAGGCGCCTACGTACTCCTCCGCCACCTTCAGGTTGACCGCCTCCATGCCGCCTTCGGTGCGGATCGCGCGGCCGATCTTCTCGATCGCCTGGGCGTTGGCTTCGGCCACCGCCAGGATGGCCGCGGCCTCGCCCTGCGCCTTGTTGATGGCTGCCTGCCGCTCGCCTTCGGACTTCTGGATGGCGGCCTCGCGCGCGCCGGCGGCCAGGTTGATCTGTTCCTGCCGCTTGCCTTCCGAGGCCGCGATCAGGGCGCGCTTCTCGCGCTCGGCGGTGATCTGCGCCTGCATGGCATGCAGGATCTCCTTGGGCGGCGTCAGGTCCTTGATCTCGTAGCGCAGCACCTTGACGCCCCAGTTGGAGGCCGCCTCGTCGAGCGCGTTGACCACGCTGTGGTTGATGAACTCGCGTTCCTCGAAGGTCTTGTCCAGCTCCAGCTTGCCGATCACCGAGCGCAGCGTGGTCTGCGACAGCTGGGTGATGGCGACCACGAAGTTGCTGGAGCCGTAGGAGGCCTTCATCGGATCGGTGACCTGGAAGTACAGCACCCCGTCGACCTGCAGCTGGGTGTTGTCCTTGGTGATGCAGACCTGGCTGGGCACGTCCAGCGGGATTTCCTTCAGCACATGCTTGTAGGCCACGCGGTCGATGAACGGTACCACGATGGACAGGCCCGGCGTCAGCGTAGCGTGGTAGCGCCCGAGCCGTTCCAGCACCCAGGCATGCTGCTGCGGCACGATCTTGATCGCCTGCGCGATCAGCACGACGGCGATGATGAGGATGATCAGGGGCAGCAGGCCGAGCTGGAAATCGAGCATGAATTCACTCCGTACGTAGTGAGGGGCTGCGATACCGCATCGCAGCAACGTGGGAAACACGGATGAGACGGATTCGGGCCGGGGGCGCCCGGCCCGTTCTGGCCCTGTGGCTGCGGCTAGGCCGCTGCACCTGCGGATCCGCCTGATGCAGCAGCCGGCACCACCACCAGCGTGGTGCCGTCCACCTCGATGATGCGGAAGCGTCCCGGCACGGCCGCGTGGCCGGGCGCCAGGCGGACCGACCAGTCCGCGCCCCGGTAGGGCGCGCGCGACAGGCCATAGCGGTCCCAGGCGGCCACGTCGAGTTCCTGGCCGATGTCGAGGTTGGCATTGGGATCGCTGCCCGGGGTGCGCCGCTTGGGCCGCCCGAAACGGGTGCGCCGCAGCACGGCGATGCCGGCGACCGCCACCACCGCACTGAGCACCGCCTGTGCGCCGGGCTCGAGGCCGGCCAGTCCGCCGAGCCCGCCCACCAGCAGGCCGATCGCGACCATCAGCAGGTAGAAGGTCCCGCTGGCCAGCTCGGCGATCACCAGCAGGCCGGCAGCCACGAACCACGCGTACTCGCTCGTCATCGCGTCCCCTCTTCGCGCAAGAAAAAACCCCCGCCGCGCCGTGGGCGCCTGCGGGGGCCATATCACACCTGACGCAGGGCCGGTGCGTGCCGGCGCGCGAGGCGCCGGCAACTGTCCAACGATTCTATTGTGACGCGAAATGCCTCAGGATGCCAGCTGTTGCCAGGTATCGACCACCGAGTCCGGGTTCAGCGAGATCGACTTGATGCCTTCCTTGGCCAGCCAGGCAGCGAAGTCGGGGTGGTCGGAAGGACCCTGGCCGCAGATGCCGACGTACTTGTCCAGGCGCAGCGCGGTCGAGATGGCGCGCGACAGCATGAAGCGCACGGCCGGATCACGCTCGTCGAAGTCCTTGGCCAGCAGCTCCATGCCGGAGTCGCGGTCCAGGCCCAGGGTGAGCTGGGTCAGGTCGTTCGAACCGATCGAGAAGCCGTCGAAGAACTGCAGGAATTCCTCGGCCAGGATGGCGTTCGACGGCACTTCGCACATCATGATGATGCGCAGGCCGTTCTCGCCGCGCTTCAGGCCATGCTTGGCCAGCAGCTCGATGACCTTCTCGGCCTGGCCCAGCGTACGCACGAAGGGCACCATGATCTCGACGTTGGTCAGGCCCATTTCGTCGCGCACGCGCTTCATGGCCTTGCATTCCATCTCGAACGCTTCGGCGAAATCTTCGGCGATGTAGCGCGAGGCGCCACGGAAACCCAGCATCGGGTTTTCCTCGTCCGGCTCGTAGCGCGAGCCACCGATCAGCTTCTTGTACTCGTTGGACTTGAAGTCCGACAGGCGCACGATCACGGGCTTCGGATAGAAGGCCGCGCCGATGGTGGCGATGCCTTCGGCCAGCTTGTCGACGTAGAAGGCGCGCGGGCTGGCGTGGCCCCGGGCCACGCTTTCCACTGCCTTCTTCAGATCGGCGTCGACCTGCGGGTAGTCGAGGATGGCCTTCGGGTGCACGCCGATGTTGTTGTTGATGATGAACTCGAGGCGGGCCAGGCCCACGCCGTTGTTCGGGATCTGGCTGAAGTCGAAGGCCAGCTGCGGGTTGCCGACGTTCATCATGATCTTGACGTCGATCGCCGGCATCTCGCCGCGCTGGACCTCGGTCACTTCGGTCTCGAGCAGGCCGTCGTAGATGCGGCCTTCGTCGCCTTCGGCGCAGGACACGGTCACCAGCGTGCCGTCCTTCAGCAAGTCGGTGGCGTCACCGCAACCGACCACGGCCGGCACGCCCAGCTCGCGCGCGATGATGGCCGCGTGGCAGGTACGGCCGCCGCGGTTGGTCACGATGGCGGCGGCACGCTTCATCACCGGCTCCCAGTTCGGGTCGGTCATGTCGGCCACCAGCACGTCGCCGGGCTGCACGCGTTCCATCTCGGACGGGTCGTTGATGACACGCACCGGACCGGTACCGATCTTCTGGCCGATGGCGCGGCCGCTGGTCAGCACCGGGGCGGTACCCTTGAGCTTGAAGCGCTGCTCCACCTTGCCGGCGGCCTGGCTCTTCACCGTCTCGGGGCGGGCCTGCAGGATGTAGATCTTGCCGTCCTTGCCGTCCTTGCCCCACTCGATGTCCATCGGGCGGCCGTAGTGCTTCTCGATGATCAGCGCGTACTGGGCCAGCTCGGCGACGTCGGCGTCGGTGATCGAGTAGCGGTTGCGCAGCTCGATGGGCACGTCCACGGTCTTCACGCGGCCGGCTTCGCCGGGCGCGGTGAACTCCATCTTGATCAGCTTGGAGCCGATCGAGCGGCGGATGATCGGGTACTTGCCCTCGCGCAGCGTGGGCTTGAACACGTAGAACTCGTCCGGGTTCACGGCGCCCTGCACCACCGTCTCGCCCAGGCCGTAGCTGGAGGTGATGAAGACCACGTCCTGGAAGCCCGATTCCGTGTCGATGGTGAACATCACACCCGAGGAGGCCAGGTCCGAGCGCACCATGCGCTGCACACCGGCCGACAGCGCCACCACGTCGTGGGCGAAGCCCTTGTGCACGCGGTAGGAGATGGCGCGGTCGTTGTACAGCGAGGCGAACACGTGCTTGATCTTGTCGAGCACGTCGTCGATACCGCTGACGTTCAGGTAGGACTCCTGCTGGCCGGCGAACGAAGCGTCGGGCAGGTCCTCGGCGGTGGCCGACGAACGCACGGCGAAGGAGGCTTCAGCACCTTCGCGTGCCGACACGCGGGCGTAGTGCTCGCGGATCTCCTGCTCGAGGCGGGGCTGGAACGGGGCCGAGGCGACCCATTCGCGGATCTGCGCGCCGGCCTCGGCGAGCGCCTTGACGTCGTCGACGTCCAGCGTCTTGAGACGCTCGGAGATGCGCTCGGTCAGGTTGTTGTGGGCGAGGAAATCGCGGAAGGCCAGCGCCGTGGTGGCAAAGCCACCGGGCACGCGCACGCCGGCTTCCGCCAGCTGGGAGATCATCTCGCCCAGCGACGAATTCTTGCCGCCGACGATTTCCACGTCAGCCATGCGCAACTGTTCGAACGGCAGCACGTAGGCGCCGTCTTTAGCCTGGTTGGTCATAAAAGCCTCAAAACAAAGTAAGAAACCTGTTGCGCGTTCGGCATATTCTTAGTGTTCTGCTCCCGAACAGATCGCTTGGCTAAGCCACCCCACCGCAGCCCTTGCTGCAGCGCACATTGCGCACAATCCACCGCGTAACCATTGCAACGACTGGGATTGTGGAATTGCTTAGCGAAAAGATCGCCGCTATTCTACCGTGCCGCACCGCACTTTCGCGGAAGCCGTACTCAAAATATTGTTCAGATATGACCGAGCCTGAAGTGCCGCAAGCGACCTCGCCCGCCGAGCCTACCAACGGGCGTCCCGCCGTCCGCACCGTCTTCATCGTATCCGATGGCACCGGGATTACCGCGGAGACTTTCAGCCACTCGATCCTGGCCCAGTTCGAGATGCGCTTCCGCAAGGTGCGCATGCCCTTTGTCGACACGCCCGACAAGGCGCATATCGCCGTCGGCAAGATCAACGAGGCCTTCTATGCCGAGGGCGCCCCGCCGATCGTCTTCACCACGCTGGTCAATCCCGAGTCGAACAAGGCACTGCGCCGCGCCAAGGCCATGATCCTGGACATGTTCCAGACCTTCATCGAGCCGCTGGAGAAGGAACTCGGCATCAAGTCGACCCATGCGATCGGCCGCTTCCACCAGAATGCCGACACCGAGGCCTACAAGAACCGCATCGAGGCCATCAACTTCTCGCTGGCACACGATGACGGCCAGTCGCACAAGAACCTGGCCGAGGCCGACGTGATCCTGGTCGGCGTGTCGCGCAGCGGCAAGACTCCGACCAGCCTCTACCTCGCCATGCAGTACGGCCTGAAGGCAGCCAACTATCCACTGATCCCCGACGACTTCGAGCGCGGCCGCATGCCGTCGGCGCTCTATCCGTTCAAGGGCAAGATCTTCGGTCTCTCCATCGATCCGCAGCGCCTGACCGAGATCCGCAACGAGCGGCGTCCGGGCAGCAAGTATGCCGCGCTGGAGAACTGCCGCTATGAGGTCAATGAAGCCGAATCGATGATGCGTCGCGAAGGCATCAAATGGCTGTCCTCGACGCACAAATCGATCGAGGAGATCGCCACCACCATCCTGCAGGAAATCAAGGTGGAGCGGGACAACGGTTATTGAAAGGCCGTTGAACTGCTATTGAACTGCTATTGAGTGGCGCCGCCGGACCCGGCATCCGCACTGGCCCGGCGGCGCGCCTCACCCGCGCCGCTGCCTGACTGCCTCGAACAGGCACACCGCCGTCGCCGCCCCGACATTGAGCGACTCCAGCCCGCCCGGTTGCGGAATCCCCACCTTGCGCGTCACGGCCGCCATCCATGCCGGCCCCACCCCCGCCCCTTCGTTGCCCACCACCCAGGCCACCGGCCCGCGCAGATCCACGTCGTAAAGCTCGGCGTCGGCATGCGAGGAGGTCGCCAGCAGCGGCACGGCCAGCCGCGGCAGCAGCAGTTCCGGCGTGCAGTGTTCGACGATATTCAGGTGGAAATTGGCCCCCATGGCAGCCCGCAGGGTCTTGGCCGACCATGCCAGGGCGCAGCCGGTGGCGAGAAAGGCATGGGGAATGCCCGCCGCCGCCGCGCTGCGCAGGATCGAGCCCACATTGCCGGCATCCTGCACACCATCGAGGATGATGCAGTCGGTGTCCACGCGCGCAGGCAATTTGCCCTGCGGCGTATCGATCACCAGCATCAGGTCGATCCCGTTGGCCACGGTGGCGATCTGCGCGAACAGCGCGTCCGCCAGCACCACCACCCGATCATCCGGCACGCGGCGCAGCAAAGGCACGACCTCGGCATGGTCGAAGTGGCGCTCGGACACCACGCACTGGAGCGGCGTGCCCTGCGCGTCCAGATAGGCCTGCGCCAGATGGACGCCGTCGAGCAGCGCCTGCCCGGCCTTGCGCAACTGGTGGGTGGAGGTGGTCAGCGCCTTGAGGTGCTTGAAGAGCGCGTTGTCGCGCGAGGTGAGATGCTTCACGGCGGAATCTCCGGAGTTCGGCGGGCCGGGCACGGCAGGCGCTCGGCCCGCCCGGCCATCCATCAGGCGGCGCCGGCGCCGGCTTCGAGCGCCTTGCGCACGGGTGCGAAGGAACGGCGGTGGTGCGCGGTCGCGCCATGGCGCGCCAGGGCCGCCAGGTGCTGCGGCGTCGGGTAACCGGCGTGGACGTCGAACCCATACTGCGGGAATTCCGCGTGCAGGGCCAGCAGTTCGCGGTCGCGCGCCACCTTGGCCAGGATGGAGGCCGCCGAAATGGCCTGGACCTTGGCATCGCCCTTGACCACGGCCTCCACCGGGAACGGCACCTGCGGGCAGCGGTTGCCGTCGACCTGGACCAGGTCCGGCGTGACGCCGCCGGCCGCCAGGCCCTGCACCGCGCGCTGCATGGCCAGCATGGTGGCGTGCAGGATGTTGAGCCGGTCGATCTCCTCGACGCTGGCCTGCGCGATATGCCAGCCCAGCGCACGCTCGCGGATGAGATCGAACAAGGCCTCGCGCCGACGCGCCGTCAGCACCTTGGAGTCGGCCAGCCCTTCGATCGGCCGGGCCGCGTCGAGCACCACCGCGGCGGCGTAGACCGGACCGGCCAGCGGACCGCGGCCCGCCTCATCGACACCGCACAGCAGGCCCGCAGGGGCCTGCCAGCCCAGCTCCAGCTGTGGCGCCGCCGCAGCCCTGGTCTTGCGGGTCACCATCAGAGCTGCCCCCGCTCGTGCATCAGCCGGACCACGACCTCGCTGGCGAGTCCGGCGGTGTTGCGCTGCAGCGAATGGTGCATCTGGGTGAAATGCTCACGCAGGAAGGCGGTGTTGCTCTCGTCGTTCAGCTGCAGCAGCGTCTCGCGCGCCAGCGCCTCGGGCGTGGCATCGTCCTGCAGCAGTTCCGGCACGACGAAGCGACCGGATAAGATATTGGGCAGGCCGACGTAGGGCAGATAGCCCTGGCGCTTCATGATCTGCGCGGTCAGCCAGGGCACCTTGTAGGAAATCACCATAGGCTTCTTGTACAGCGCTGCCTCCAGCGTGGCGGTACCGCTGGCGAGCAGCACCACGTCGGCCGCTTCCATCGCCAGGTGCGACTGCCCGTCGACGACGGTCAGGGCCAGGTCCGGATACTGCCGATGCAGTTCCTCGACGATGGCGCGCAGCGGCGCGCTCGCCGCCGGCAGCACGAAGACCAGGTCCGGCTCCATCGCCTGCATCCGCGCCATCGCCGCGAAGAAGGTGGCGCCCAGGTTACGCACCTCGGAGCGCCGGCTGCCCGGCAGTACGGCAACCACGCGGCGTCCTTCAGGCAGGCCGAGCCGGGCGCGCGCGCCCGCGACATCGGGCACCATCGGGATCACATCGGCGAGCGGATGCCCCACGTAGGTGGCGGGAATGCCGGCGCGCGCATAGATCTCGGGCTCGAAGGGAAAGAGGCACAGGATATGGTCGACCGCCCGTGCGATGGTGCGGATCCGCCCCCCGCGCCAGGCCCAGATCGACGGGCTGACGAAATGGACGACCGGGATGCCTGCGCGCCGCAGCGGCACTTCCAGGCCGAAATTGAAATCGGGCGCATCGACGCCGATGAAGCACAGCGGCGGCTGGGCGAGCATCTTGTCGCGCACCGCGCGGCGCGTCGCCAGGATCTCGCGCAGCGAGCCCAGTACTTCCACGTAGCCGTTGACCGAGAGGGTTTCCATCGGCCAGTCGGAGCGGAAACCCTCCGCCATCATACGCTTGCCGCCGATGCCCGCGTAGTCGACCGTGTCCCCGAGCCGGGACTTCAGCCCGGCCAGCAACTGGGCGGCGAGCAGATCGCCCGACGCCTCGCCCGCCACCATGCCAATGGTGCCCCGCTTGCCGGGCATCTGCCCGGCGTCCTGCCTTGCGCCGACGGCCGTCACCCCGGCCGCCTCAGCGCACGATGCCGCGCTGCGTGGCGGCGATGAAGGCAAGGAAGGTGTGCAGCGGCTGCGACGTGCCGGCATCGGTCTGGGCGGCGAGATCGGCAATCTCCACGCGAGCCTGGTCGAAACTCAGGTCCGACTTGTAGAGCAGCTTGTAGGCCTGGCGCAGCGCCGCGATCTGCGCGGCATCGAAGCCGCGCCGGCGCAGTCCTTCAACGTTGACGCCGTGCGGCGCCGCCTTGTTGCCGTTCTTGTCGCTGGCCGCGATCACGTAGGGCGGCACGTCCTGCACCAGCGCCGAGGCTCCGCCCAGCATGGCATGCTCGCCGATGCGCACGAACTGGTGCACGCCGCTCATGCCGCCGATGATGGCCCAGTCGCCAACCTGCACGTGGCCGGCGATCTGCGCATTGCTGGAGAACACCGTATGGTTGCCGACGCGGCAGTCGTGCGCGATGTGCACGTAGGCCATGATCCAGTTGTCGTTGCCGATGCTGGTCAGGCCCTGGTCCTGCACGGTCCCCGTATGGATGGTGGTGAACTCGCGGATGGTGTTGCGGTCGCCGATCTCCAGGCGCGTCGGCTCGTCGCGGTACTTCATGTCCTGCGGCGCGCCGCCGACGGAAGCATACGGCCCGATACGGTTGTCGGCGCCCACGGTGGTGTGACCGTCGACGGTGGTATGGGCTCCGATGCGGGTGCCGCGCCCGACGCGTACGTTGGGGCCGACGATGGAGAACGGCCCGACGCTCACGTCGTCCGCCAGTTCGGCCTTCGGATCGACCAGTGCGGTGGGGTGGATTTGCGTCATGCGTCCTGTCCTATGGTCTGATAAAGCGCATTCATGCAGGGTCCGCCGGCGCTACAGAGCGCGGCGGCACCCCTGCCCATCAGGCCTCGGCCTGCTTGACGGTACACATCAGTTCGGCCTCGCACGCGACCTTCTCGTCGACGGTGGCAAAAGCCTTGAACTTCCAGATACCGCGGATGTAGCGCTCGACGGTCACGTTCAGGTGGAGCTGGTCGCCCGGATAGACGACCTGCTTGAAGCGAGCGCCGTCGATGCCGACGAAGTAGTACAGCGCGCCTTCCTTGCGTTCGAGTTCCGCGCCGAACGTCAGCAGGCCGGCCGACTGCGCCAGCGCCTCGAGGATGAGCACGCCGGGCATCACCGGCTGCTCGGGGAAATGCCCCATGAAGTAGGGCTCGTTGATGGTGACGTTCTTCAGCGTCTTGATGCGCTTGCCCGGCTCGAACTCGAGTACCCGGTCCACCAGCAGGATGGGATAGCGATGCGGCAGCAGCTTGAGGATCTTGCGGATGTCGATGTCGGCTGCGGTCATGATGATTTCCCTTCGATTTCTTGGGTGTTGCGGTTTCCGGCGCCCTCGCCGCGCAAGCGCTTCTCGATCTGCATGACGCGCTCACGCAGCTTGGAGAGCCCGCGCACGATGGCGGCGTTCTTTTCCCATTCGCCGTGCGGCAGGAAGGGGAAGACGCTGGTGTAGTGCCCGCCGGGTTTCGTAATGGATTTGGTGATGGAGGTGCCGCCCGATACCGTGGTGCGATCGGCGATATTCAGGTGTCCGGCGAAATTGGCCGAGCCGCCGATCACGCAGAAGCGGCCCACGTGCGTGCTGCCGGCAATGGCGGCGCAGCCCGCGATCACGGTATGGGCGCCGACACGCACGTTGTGCGCGATCTGCACCTGGTTGTCCAGCTTGCAGCCGTCCTCGATCACGGTGTCCGCCATGGCACCGCGATCGATGGCGGTATTGGCGCCGACCTCGACGTCATTGCCCAGCACCGCCCTGCCCGTCTGCGGGATCTTGACGTACTCCACGCCAGCGGGGCCGATGTCCGGCGCGAAACCGAAGCCGTCCGCACCGATCACCACGCCGCTGTGCAGGATGCAGCGGGCACCCACCACGCAGCGGTGGTAGATCGATACATTGGCGTAGACCAGCGTGTCGTCGCCCACCTGCGCACCGGCACCGACGAAGCTGTTGGCCAGGATGCGCACGCGCTCGCCCAGCCTGGCCCCGCTCTCGATCACCACATTCGGGCCGATGAAACAGGACGCCGGCACCACCGCATCCGCTGCCACGCTGGCGCGCGCGTCGATACCGGTACGCAGGTCGGCATTGGCCTCGCGGTCGAAGCGCTGCGCGATGCGGGCGAACACGACGTAAGGGTTGCGCGCCACGATCCAGTGGCGGCCCTCGGCGTGGCCCTCGGCGCGCAGGCGCTCCAGGTCGGCCGGCGACACGATCACCGCCGCGGCGGTGCTGGAGGCCGCCTGCGCGAGGTAAAGCGGATTGGAAAGGAAGGAGAGCTGGTCCGGCCCCGCCTGGTCGAGCGGCGCGAGGCCGCGCACGGCGAGGTCGGGATCACCCACAACCTGCGCGCCGTTTTCGGTGGCGAGCTGACCCAGTGTGGGCGTCTTCATGGCAGTACTTCCAGGAGGGAAAAACAGCAGGCGCGAGCGCCTTACTTACCGGCCGGGGCCGTGGCGGCACCGCCTGCGTTCAGGGCCTTCATCACGTCGTCGGTGATGTCGATGCGCGGGTTGACGTAGACCGCTTCCTGCACGATCAGGTCGTACTTGCGCTGCTCGGCCAGCTGGCGGATCACGCGGTTGGCGCGCTCCAGCACCTGGGCCAGCTCTTCGTTGCGGCGCTGGTTCAGGTCCTCGCGGAACTCGCGCTGCTTGCGCTGGAACTCACGGTCGAGATCGGCCACCTCGCGCTGACGGCGCTGACGGTCGGTATCGGCCAGCACGGCCGTGTCCTTGTCGAGCTTGTCGGCCATGGTCTTGATCTTCTGGGCCATGTCCTGCAACTCGCGGTCACGCTTGGAGAACTCCTGCTCCAGCTTGACCTGCGCCTGCTTGGCAGGCTGCGAATCACGCAGGATGCGCTCGGAGTTCACGGCGGCGATGCGCGCCTCCTGGGCGAAGGCGGGTGCTGCGGCGACGGCAGCGGCGGCCAGTGCCAGCGCGCCCAGGGATTTGATCAATGGGGAAGTGGTTTTCATATAACTGTATCCCTTCTTCAGAATGCCGTACTCAGAATGCCGTACCCATCTGGAATTGGAAGCGTTGGGTCCTGTCTTCCGGTGCCAGGCGCAGCGGGAAGCCCATGCTGATCTTCAGCGGGCCGATCGGCGACAGCCAAGACATGCCGAAGCCGGTCGAGTACTTGAGCTGGCCGAAGTTCAGCGGCGCGCCTTCCTGGTAGACGTTGCCGAAGTCGAAGAACGTGAACAGGCGCAGCGTGCGATCCACGCCCGAACCGGGCAGCGGGAAGATGAATTCGGCGTTGCCGATCATCTTGGAGGCGCCGCCCACCGGGTTGCCGTTCTGGTCCTTCGGACCCAGCGTGCTGGTCTGGTAGCCGCGCACCGAGCCGATACCGCCGGCGTAGAAGTACTTGAACACCGGGAACGGCGTGTTGCCGTAGCCGTGGCCGTAGGCGACCTCGCCGTTCAACGCCAGCGTGAACGACTTCGAGATCGGGTAGAAGTACTGCTGCTGCACGCTGGCGCGGTAGTACTGCGTATCGCCGCCCGGCAGGCCGACTTCCAGGTTGGCCTGGGTGTAGGGGCCCTTGGTCGGTACCAGCGCGCTGTCACGGCGGTCGCGCGCCCAGCCGATGGTGAACGGGATATTGTTGATCGGATCGCCGCTACCCTTGCCGATCTTGTTCAGCCAGGTCACGTACTGGCTGGGCGTATTGACATCGGTGTAGACCTGGGTTCGCTCGAAGCCCACCCCGAAGAACACCGTGTCGACCTCGGAGAACGGCACGCCGAACTTGAAGCTGCCGCCCATGGTGACGATCTTGTAGTCCGAGTCACCGGTGTAGTACAGCGGTCGTGCGGTACGGTAGTAGACGTCGGTCGTGCGGCTGATGCCATCCACCGTGAAGTACGGGTCGTACTGCGTCAGCGAGATCGTGCGGAAGGACTTGGCGGTGTTCATGTCCAGGCCCAGGCTGGTGCCCGAACCGAACACGTTGTCCTGCCGCAGGCCGGCCTGCAGCACCAGCTTGTCGGTCGACGAGAAGCCCAGGCCGAGGCTGATCTGGCCGGTCGGCTTCTCGGTCACGTTGACGTTGACGTCGACCTGGTCGGGCGCGCCCGGCACGTCCTCGGTGGTGATGTTGGTGTCGGTGAAATAGCCGGTGCGGTTGATGCGGGCCTGCGATTGCGTCAGCTTCTCGCTGTCGAACCACGAGCTCTCCATCTGGCGCATCTCGCGGCGCACCACCTCGTCACGCGTCTTGCTGTTGCCGATCACGTTGACGCGGCGCACATAGACGCGGCGGCCCGGATCGACCATCAGGGTCAGCGCCACCTCGCGCTTCTCGCGATCGATCTGAGGCTGCGGATTGATGGTGGTGAAGGCGTAGCCGTAGGTACCCAGCAGGTCGGTGATGGCCTTGGTGCTCTGCGTCAGCTTCTCCGACGAGAAGACTTCACCCTTGTGAAGCTTCAGCAGCTTCTCCATCTCGTCCTGCTTGCCCAGCATCTCGCCGGCCAGGCGGATGTCCGACACCTTGTACTGCTCGCCTTCCTTGATGTTCAGCGTCAGGAAGATGTCCTTCTTGTCCGGCGTGATCGACACCTGGGTCGACTCGATGGCGAACTCCAGGTAGCCGCGGTTCAGGTAGAACGAGCGCAGCGCCTCCAGGTCGGCCGTCAGCTTCTGCTTCGAATAGAGGTCGTTCTTGGTGTACCAGGACAGCCAGTTCGGCGTCGACAGCTGCATCTCGTCGCGCAGCGTGCTTTCCTTGAAGGCCTTGTTGCCGACGATATTGATCTGGCGGATCTTGGCCACCGGACCTTCGTCGACGTTGAACACCACCGACACGCGGTTGCGATCGACCGGCGTCACCGTGGTCTGCACGTCGGCGGCATAGTAGCCGCGCGAGACGTACTGGCGCTTCAGTTCCTGCTCGGCCTTGTCGATCAGCGCCTTGTCGTAGTAGCGCGCTTCGGCCACGCCCACGGCGCGCAGCGAGCGGCGCAGGGTGTCCTTGTCGAATTCCTTGATGCCGACGAACTCGAGCTGGGAAATGGCCGGCCGCTCCTCGACGCGGACCACCAGCACGCCTTCCTCGGATCGGATCTGCACGTCCTTGAAGAAGCCGGTATTGTAGAGCGCGCGGATCGCGTCGGCGCCCTTCTCGTCGGTGAAGGTCTCGCCGACCCGGACCGGCAGGTAGCCGAACACGGTGCCCGGCTCGACCCGCTGCAGCCCTTCGACACGGATGTCCTTGACGACAAAGGGCTCCGCGGCCCAACCCGCTGGCGTCCAGGCGGCAATCATGGCGCTAGCCAGAACGCTCAGCGAGATGCGCTTATGTCTGATCAATCTTGATCCCCTCTTTGGTTCCATGCAGGATTGGACTCCGATGCCCCCGGGCTGCGCCTGGGCATCGGTATGCCTGACATCGTCGGCGACGGCTGCGCCGCCCGCCTCTTGTTCTAGCCGCGCCCGAACAGCAGCCGGCTGACGTCATTGAACAGGGCGAGCGATGTCAGGAGCAGAATGCAGGCGATGCCGACCCTCTGTAGCATTGCCTGCCAATGGTCTGGTACTGGCCTGCCGGTCAAAAATTCCACGCAATAATACAGCAAATGACCCCCATCCAGTACCGGAATAGGTAACAAATTCAACACACCGAGGCTGACGCTGACCAGCGCCAGAAAGCCCACGAAGGGCTGCCAGCCCAGGCTCGCGGCACGCCCTGCGTAGTCCGCCACGGTCAGAGGCCCGCTCAGGTTCTGCAGCGAGGCCTGGCCGACCAGCATCTTGGCCAGCAGCTTCAGCGACAGCGTGCTGGTCGACCAGACCTGGCCGGCGGCGCGCAGCAGCGCCTGGTCCGGCCGGTAGCGTACCGTCTCCATTTCCACCGCCTGGCTGAGGGCAGCGCCGAGCTTGCCGGAAGCCGCCGCACTGCCGGTGGCCGGCGCCGTGTCGAGGGTCACCGCGACTTCCTGCCGCTGCCCGTCACGCACGATGCCCAGCGTCACCGCCTGGCCGGGCCGCGCGCGTACCGCGCGGATCAGCTCGCCGGCCTGGGTCAGCGCCTGCCCCTGCAGGGCAACCACCTGGTCGCCGGCGCGCAGGCCGGCGCGCCGGGCCGCGGAATCCGGCAGCACCTCGCTGATGGTGATCGGACCGCCCTGCAGGGCGAGGCCGAGCAAGGCCAGCGGATCCTGTTCAGGGTCGCGTCCGGTATCGGGCAGCTTCGGCAGCACCGCGTCCCGCTCCGCGCCGTCGGTGCCGCGCACGCGCAGCACCGCGCGCGCGCCGCCGAAGCCCTCGGCGAACACCGCCATGCGCAGGTCGCCCCAGGAACGCACCGCTTCCGTGCTGCCGTTCGCGCTCAGCGACAGCACGCGGTCGCCGGCGCGCAGGCCGGCCTGGGCGGCCACGCTGCCGGGCGCCGGTGCGGCCAGCAGCGGCGCCGCCTCGCGCATGCCACCGGCGAACAACAGGAAATACAGCAGGATGGCCAGCAGGAAATTGGCGATCGGCCCGGCCGCCACGATGACGAAGCGCTTGCCGACCGGCTGGCGGTTGAAAGCGCGCGGCAGCTCGGCGGGATCGACGGTCGCCGCCTCACCGGGCTCCAGCTCGCGCTCGTCGAGCATCTTGACGTAGCCGCCCAGCGGGATTGCCGCCAGTGTCCACTCGGTGCGGTCGCGCCCCTTGGAAACCCGGCGCAGCAGCGGCCGGCCGAAGCCGATCGAAAAACGCAGCACCTTGACCCCGCAGGCACGGGCGGCGAGGTAATGCCCCATCTCGTGCACGAAGATCAGCACGCACAGGGCGACAAGGAAAGCGATCAGGGTCTGCATGGGCTGCGGCTCGTCACAGGGTTGCGCTTGGCGGGCACCGCCGGCACGGCGTCGTCATCGCTATTGTGGCAGAAGCCAGCTGCGCACCCGCGCATCAGGCGGGCTGCGCGCCCAGCAGCTTGTGCGCCTGGCGGCGCGCGCCGGCGTCGGCCGCCAGCACACCCTCCAGCGAGGCGGCGTCGCCCTCGGCCGGAAGCTCCAGCACGCGCGCCACGACATGGGCGATGTCCGTGAAACGGATCGCGCCCTGCAGGAACGCCTCGACGGCCACCTCGTTGGCGGCGTTCAGCACCGCCGGCGCCACGCCTTCCGCGCGCAGGGCGTCGAAGGCCAGCGCCAGACAGGGAAAGCGCTCGAAATCAGGGTGCTCGAACACCAGGCTGCCCGCCTTGACCAGGTCGAGCGGTGCCACCCCGGAATCGATCCGCTCCGGGTAGGCCAGGCCATAGGCGATCGGCGTACGCATATCGGGGTTGCCGAGCTGGGCCAGCACCGAGCCGTCCGTATAGGCCACCATCGAATGCACGATGCTCTGCGGATGAATCAGCACCTCGATCCGGTCGGCGGGAGCGCCGAACAGCCAGTGCGCCTCGATCACCTCCAGCCCCTTGTTCATCATGGTGGCCGAGTCGACGGAGATCTTGCGGCCCATCGACCAGTTCGGATGGGCGCAGGCCTGGTCCGGCGTGACATCGTGCAGGGTATGCGGATCGCGCGTGCGGAAGGGCCCGCCCGAGGCGGTCAGCAGCACCCTGGACACGCCGCCCTGGCAGCGCGGATCGTCGGCGGGCAGGCACTGGAAGATGGCGTTGTGCTCGCTGTCGATCGGCAGCAGGGTCGCGCGGTGCTCGCGCACCGCGTCCATGAAGATCGCGCCGGACATCACCAGCGCCTCCTTGTTGGCCAGCAGCACGCGCTTGCCGGCGCGCGCCGCCGCCAGCGACGGCCGCAGCCCGGCCGCACCGACGATGGCCGCCATCACGGCATCGGTCGGGCCGTCGGCAGCGATCGATTCCAGCGCCGACTCGCCCCACTCCACCACGGTCTTCAGGCCGGCTGCGCGCAGCCGGCCCTCCAGTTCGCGCGCGGCCTCGGCCGAGCCCATCACGGCGCGCTCGGGGCGGAATTCCAGGCACTGGGCCGCCAGCTTGTCCACCTGGCGGTGCGCAGACAGGGCATGGACCGAATAGCGGCCGGGGTGGCGCCTGACCACGTCCAGCGTGCTCTCGCCGATCGAGCCGGTGGCTCCGAGAATGGTAACGCGATGCATATCAGCTTGAACTTAGAAAAAGGTCGCCAGCAGCGCGGCCAGCGGGAAGACGGGCAGGAGGGCGTCGATGCGATCGAGCACGCCACCGTGGCCCGGCAGCAGCGCGCTGCTGTCCTTCATGCCGACCTGGCGCTTGAGCAGCGATTCGAACAGGTCGCCGATCACGCTGGCTGCGACCAGCAGCGTCACCAGCAGCGCCACCGGCAGCAGGCCCATGGCATCGGCACCGCGCGAGAACCAGGTCGGCGCCAGCACGTGGCTGGCAGCCAGCCACAGAGAGATCAGCGAGGCCAGCAGCCAGCCACCCAGCGCGCCTTCCCAGGATTTGCCGGGACTGATGGTCGGCGCCAGCTTGCGGCGGCCGACGGCCTTGCCGACGAAATAGGCACCGATGTCGGCGGCCCACACCAGCACCGCCACGGACAGCAGCACGCCGATGCCCGCCTGGCGCAGCACCATGGTGGCATGACCGAACGCGGGCAGCATCACCAGGCCCAGCAACGCGCCGAGCGCGGTGAAGCCCGGCGTGGCACGCCGCACGCCGCGCGCCAGCAGCACCAGCGCGATGCCCCAGCACACCACCGCCGCCTGCAGCAGGCGTACCAGCAGTGCCGGATCCGACAGCGCCTGCCAGCCGAGCAACGCCAGCAGGCAGGCGGCGCCGTACCCCCAGGCCCAGGCGCCGGGCAAGCCGATCAGCCGGCCGAATTCCCAGCCGCCGAGCAGCACGATCACGGCCACCAGGCCGGCCAGCGCGACCGGCGGCGCCAGGAACAGGATGGGCAGGAGCACCAGCAGCAGGCACAGCGCGGTGATAACACGGGTGATGAGCATGTACCGCGGGTTCCCGAAGAGCGGTTGCAGTGCGATGCGCGGCGGCGGTCCCCGGCCCTCAGGCCGTGCCGGACAGACCCGAAGGTGCCACCACCTGCGCACTGGTACGTCCGAAGCGGCGCTCGCGCTGGCGGTACGAGGCAAAGGCCTTGTCCAGTTCCGCGGCGTCGAAGTCGGGCCAGAAGACGTCGGTGAAATACAGCTCGGAATAGGCGAGCTGCCAGAGCAGGAAGTTACTGATGCGCTGCTCGCCGCCGGTACGGATGAACAAGTCCGGCTCCGGCGCGTAGGCCATCGCCAGGTGGGGCGTCAACTCCCCCTCTTCGATCTTATCCACGTCGAGCATCGGCGATCGCGCCAGCATCTTGCGCATGGCCTGCAGCAGGTCCCAGCGGCCGCCGTAGTTGGCGGCGATGGTCACGGTCAGGCCGGTGTTGCCCGCCGTGCGCGCCTCGGCATCGCGGATCAACTGCTGGATACGCGCGCTGAAGCGGCTCAGGTCGCCCACCACCTTCAACCGGATGTTGTTGGCGTGCATCTTGACCACCTCGCGGCGCAAGGCGGACATGAACAGCCGCATCAGGAACGAGACCTCCTCGACCGGACGGCGCCAGTTCTCGGAGCTGAAGGCGAACAGCGTCAGGTACTGGACGCCACGCGCGGCGCTCGCCTCCACCACGGCCCGGACGGCTTCCAGGCCGCGCGTGTGGCCGGCGATACGCGGCAGATGCCGCTGGGTCGCCCAGCGGCCGTTGCCATCCATGATGATGGCGACATGCCGGGGCACGTAGCTGGTATCGGGTACGCCTAGCGTGGAACTGATGTGCTGCATGGTGTAGGACGATCGTCCGCGGTGCCGGCGGCGGGCCGCCGGCCGCCCGCTCAGACCGTCATGATCTCCTTGTCCTTTTCCGCGACCATCTTGTCGATTTCCGCCACGTATTTGTCGGTCAGCTTCTGCACCTCGTCCTGGCCGCGGCGCTCGTCGTCCTCGGAAATGGTCTTGTCCTTGACCAGCTTCTTGAACTGCTCGTTGGCATCGCGGCGCAGGTTGCGCACCGCCACCTTGGCGCTCTCGCCCTCGGACTTGACCACCTTGGTCAGTTCCTTGCGGCGCTCTTCCGTCAGCGCAGGCATCGGCACGCGGATCACGTCGCCCATGGTCGAGGGGTTCAGGCCCAGGTCCGAGTCACGGATGGCCTTCTCGACGGCGCCGACCATCTTCTTTTCCCACGGCTGCACCGAAATCGTGCGCGCGTCGGCCAGGCCGACGTTGGCCACCTGGTTGACCGGCACCATGGAGCCGTAGTAATCGACCTGGATGTGGTCGAGCAGACCGGTATGCGCGCGACCGGTGCGGATCTTGGCCAGGTCGGCCTTGAATGCCTCGATCGATTTCTGCATCTTCTGCTCGACGCTCTTCTTGATGTCGGCGACGCTCATCATTACCTCCAAATGCCAATCGTGGCCCCGCACGGCGGGGCCGAAAATGAACCATTCTACTCTTTGCCGGCGCGGGCGCCACTGCGGCGGCCCGCCGGCCGTTTACTACACATGCACCAGCGTACCTTCGTCCTCGCCCAGGATGACGCGCTTGAGCGCACCCGGCTTGACGATGGAGAACACCTTGATCGGCAGCTTCTGGTCGCGGCACAGCGCGAAGGCGGTGGCGTCCATCACCTGCAGGTTGCGCGAGATGGCCTCGTCGAAGGTGATCGTGGTGTAGCGCGTGGCGCTCGGGTCCTTCTTCGGGTCGGCGGTATAGACGCCGTCCACCTTGGTCGCCTTCAGCACGATCTCCGCGCCGATCTCGGAACCGCGCAGCGCGGCTGCGGTGTCGGTGGTGAAGAAGGGATTGCCGGTGCCCGCGGCGAAGATCACCACCTTACCCTCCTCGAGCTGGCGGATGGCACGCGGGCGGATATAGGGCTCGACCACCTGGTCCATGCGCAGCGCGGACTGCACGCGGCCTTCGATGTTGGCGTGGCGCATGGCATCCTGCAGGGCCAGGGCATTCATCATGGTCGCCAGCATACCCATGTAGTCGGCCGTCGCGCGGTCCATGCCGGCGGCACCGCCAGCCACGCCGCGGAAGATATTGCCGCCGCCGATGACCACCGCCACCTGCACGCCGAGTTTCACGATCTCGGCGATATCGTTGACCATGCCTTCGATGGTGGCACGGTTGATGCCAAAGGCATCGTCGCCCATCAGGGCCTCACCGGACAGTTTCAAAAGGACGCGCTTATAGGCTGGCATGTTCACCCTCGGGCTGGTTCGGAACGCTGGTTCGAACGGATGTTTGAAAGCGCGCGGCGCGGATCGGCGCGCCGCCGCGCAGGAAAGACTGGTTTTCGCCGTCGTCTGCTCCGTGCGCGGTGGTACCGCGAGCGCAGGCGACGGCGGAAGCCGTCTGTCGCAGTCCGGAGACGCATGCGCCTGCCAGACCACATTTGTGCAGAAGGGCACCTTGCGGCGCCCCTCTCGGCATTATACGGGGCCGCCCTGCCTCGCTTCCGAGACAGGTGACCCGTCCGGCATCAGGCCTTCTGCGCCGCGGCTACCTGGGCAGCCACTTCCGCAGCGAAGTCGTCCTGCTTCTTCTCGATGCCCTCGCCCACCACGTAAAGGGTGAAGCCCTTGACGCTGGTGTTGGCAGCCTTGAGCATCTGCTCGACGGTCTGCTTGTCGTTCTTCACGAACGGCTGGTTCAGCAGCGAGACTTCCTTCAGGTACTTCTGCACCGAGCCTTCCACCATCTTGGCGGCGATCTCGGCGGGCTTGCCCGATTCGGCTGCCTTCTGCTCGGCGATGCTGCGCTCCTTGGCGATCAGCTCGGCCGGCACGTCGGCCGACGACAGCGACACCGGCTTCATCGCGGCCACGTGCATCGCCACATCCTTGGCGGCAGCTTCGTCACCGTCGAATTCCACCATCACGCCGATGCGCGTGCCGTGCAGGTACGACACCAGCTTGCCACCGTCGGCGTAGCGCACGAAGCGGCGGATGGCCAGGTTCTCGCCGATCTTGCCGATCAGGGCGGTACGGGTTGCCTCGACGCTCACGCCGTCGATTTCCAGGGCCGACAGGGCAGCCACGTCGGCCGGGCTCTGCTTGGCCACCAGCTCGGCGACCTTGGCCGAGAATGCCAGGAAGTCGTCGTTCTTCGATACGAAATCGGTCTCGCAGTTCAGCTCGACCAGGGCACCGACGGTGCCGTCGATGAAGGACGCGACCACGCCTTCGGCCGTGACGCGCGACGCGGCCTTGCTGGCCTTGTTGCCCAGCTTCACGCGCAGCAGCTCTTCGGCCTTTTCCATGTTGCCTTCGGCCTCGGTCAGGGC
Organism: Cupriavidus malaysiensis; assembly: GCF_001854325.1. Taxonomy (NCBI): domain Bacteria; kingdom Pseudomonadati; phylum Pseudomonadota; class Betaproteobacteria; order Burkholderiales; family Burkholderiaceae; genus Cupriavidus; species Cupriavidus malaysiensis. Next base: position 2,260,027 of record NZ_CP017754.1, on the reverse strand, counting down.
CTTCTTGCATTCCATCATCGGCGCGTCGGTCTTCGCGCGCAGTTCAGCCACCATGCTTGCGGTAATTGCCGCCATTTGTCACTCCTTGATTGGTTCTCGCCGGACAGGCACTTCGAACTGGCCACGTCCGGTCCGGATGCATGCATTTCATCCGCATCGGATCTTGCACGAGGCGGATGACAACAATTCAAAAAAAGGGGGCGCCAATGTGCCCCCTTTCCTGTCGCCTTGTCTCAGGGCGCACCCTGGCGCTCCGGCCGCCGGCCCATCCTGCCTTGCCCGGCCTGCCTGGTGCGCCAGCCTTGCGGCCGGCAGCAAACGATCGTCATTGCCCGCCGCAGCGCGGCACCACCAGGGGCCGCGCGGCGAAAGGGCTTCAGCCTTCCTGGACCTCGACGAACTCGTCGCCTTCGCGCACGGCTTCGACCACTTCCTGCACCGCGTTGGCGCGGCCTTCCAGGATGGCGTCAGCCACGCCGCGCACGTACAGCGCGACAGCCTTGCTCGAGTCGTCGTTGCCCGGGATCACATAGTCGATGCCTTCCGGCGAGTGGTTCGTATCGACCACGCCGATCACGGGGATGCCCAGCTTGTTGGCTTCGGTGACGGCAATCTTGTGGTAGCCGACGTCGACCACGAAGATGGCGTCGGGGATGCCGTTCATGTCCTTGATGCCGCCGATGGACTTTTCCAGCTTTTCCATCTCGCGCTCGAACATCAGCGCTTCCTTCTTGCTCATGGTTTCCAGCGCGCCGGCTTCCTTGGCGGCTTCCATGTCCTTCAGGCGCTTGATCGAGATCTTGACCGTCTTGAAGTTGGTCATCATGCCGCCGAGCCAGCGGGCGTCGACGTACGGCATACCGGCGCGGCCGGCTTCCTCAGCCAGGATCTCGCGCGACTGGCGCTTGGTGCCCACGAAAAGGACGGTGCCGCGGTTCGCTGCCAGTTGACGCACGTACTTCAGCGCGTCCTGGAACATCGGCAGGGTCTTTTCGAGGTTGATAATGTGGATCTTGTTGCGATGACCGAAGATGAAGGGGGCCATCTTCGGGTTCCAGAAGCGGGTCTGGTGGCCAAAGTGGCAACCGGCTTCCAGCATTTCACGCATCGTGACGGACATGGGATTCTCCATAAGGGTTGGGTCTGAAGCCCGCCCAGACATTCCTCAACAGGAACACCCCGGAAGGACGGGCTCGCGATTTACTTACCAATGAACTGCCTGCCCCGGCAGCGGACGACGCACAGCGGAAAGCGGTGCAGGAGCTGGAACCGAGATCAGGACAGCCAACGATTGTAGCAACAATGGCGCCCGCGCTCAAGTGCAAGCACGGGCCCAGAAGAGGGGTTCGGCAGTCCGGCACGCCGGCACAAGGCCGGCACAAATGCCGGATGCGGGCAGGAAAAGAGATTTACACGCAACACAGACCGAGCTGCGCAGCCGGTACATGGCCAACGCACGGCCGGCAGGCCGGGACGCGCCACGAATCGCGCCAGATCCTGCATTCCGGGCTGCGGTCCACCGCCGAAGGTGCGATAATTCGCATTTACGAATCGACTGACTGCACGACCCGGGGCAACGCCACGGCCGTCGCTTTCGTCACCTTCTTCCCGCCGCAGCATGAGCATCCATCTGAAAACGGCCGAAGACATCGCCCACATGCGGGTGGCCTGCCGCCTCGCATCCGAAGTCCTCGACTACATCACCCCCTTCGTCAAGCCGGGCGTCACCACCGGCGAACTGGATCGGCTCTGCCATGCCTATATGCGTGACGTGCAGGGCACGGTGCCGGCGCCGCTGAATTATGCGCCGCCCGGCTACCCGCCCTTCCCCGCGGCGATCTGCACCTCGGTCAACGACGTGATCTGCCACGGCATCCCGGGCGACCGCGTGCTCAAGAGCGGCGACGCGGTCAACCTCGACATCACCGTCATCACCAAGGAAGGCTACTACGGCGACACCAGCCGCATGTTCATCGCCGGCGAGGGCTCGATCCTGGCCAAGCGACTGGCCCAGGTCACCTTCGAGTGCATGTGGAAGGGCATCGCCCAGGTGCGCCCGGGCGCGCGGCTGGGCGACATCGGCCACGCCATCCAGGTCCACGCCGAGGGCGCCGGCTACAGCGTGGTGCGCGAGTACTGCGGCCACGGCATCGGCAAGAACTTCCACGAGGATCCGCAGGTCCTGCACTACGGCCGCCCCGGCACCGGCATGGAAATCCAGGCCGGCATGATCTTCACGGTGGAGCCCATGATCAACGCCGGCAAGCGCGACATCCGCACCATGCCGGACCACTGGACCGTCAAGACGCGCGACCGCAGCCTGTCGGCGCAGTGGGAGCACACGGTGCTGGTCACGGAGACCGGCTTCGACGTGCTGACGGTCTCCGCCGGCACGCAAGCGCCGCCGGCCTTCGTCACCGAGTCCCTCGCGGTCTGACCACTGCAACGGGCGCCGGATCGGCGCCCTTCTTACATCCACCGCCCGCCGCCGTGTCCGCCCATCCTCTCCCCACTCCGATGTCCGCCTCGTCCGAAGCGCAGCTCGGCGCGCGCATCCGCGACCAGCTGAAGGCCGACAAGCAGGCGTTGTTCGATGCCTTCGCCGCGGGCGGCCAGGTCGGCACACTGCTGTCGCAGCTGCGCCGCGCGGTCGACATTGCCCTGGTCACGGCCTGGCGCGAACTGTCGCTGCCCGAGGATGCCGCGCTGGTGGCGGTCGGCGGCTACGGGCGCGGCGAGCTGTTCCCGCACTCCGACGTGGACGTGCTGCTGCTGCTGTCGCGCGAGCCCGATGCCGATACCATCGAGCGGCTCGAACGCTTCATCGGGCTGTGCTGGGACCTCGGCCTCGAGATCGGCTCCTCCGTGCGCACGGTGGAGGACTGCCTGCGCGAAGCGCGCCAGGACATCACCATCCAGACCTCGTTGCTGGAGGCGCGGCTGCTGACCGGGGACCGCCAGCTGTTCACGGTCTTGCGCGAGCACTACCTGGCCGAGCTCGATCCGGCGGCCTTCTTCCAGGCCAAGCTGCTGGAGATGCGCCAGCGCCACGCCAAGTACCAGGACACGCCGTACTCGCTCGAGCCCAACTGCAAGGAAAGCCCGGGCGGCCTGCGCGACCTGCAGGTGATCCTGTGGATGACCAAGGCGGCGGGGCTGGGAGACAGCTGGAAGGAACTGTTCCAGAAGGGTCTGCTGACGCAGCGCGAAGCCCAGGAGCTGTCGCACAACGAGCGCCTGCTCAAGACTATCCGCGCGCGCCTGCACCTGGTCGCAGGCCGTCGCCAGGACGTGCTGGTGTTCGACCTGCAGACGGCCCTGGGCGAAGCCTTCGGCTACCGCCAGAACGCCAACAAGCGCGCCAGCGAGCAGCTGATGCGCCGCTACTACTGGGCGGCCAAGGCCGTCACCCAGCTCAACAGCGTGCTGCTGCTCAATATCGAGGCCCTGCTCTTCCCCAGCGAATCGAAGGTGACGCGCGTGTTCAACGAGCGCTTCGAGGAGCGCCAGGGCATGCTCGAGATCACCAGCGACGATCTCTACGAGCGTGAGCCGCGCGCCATCCTCGAGACCTTCCTGCTGTACGAGCGCACGCCCGGCATCAAAGGGCTGTCGCCGCGCACGCTGCGCGGCCTCTACAACGCCCGCACCGTGATGGACGCGCGCTGGCGCAACGATCCGGAGAACCGCCGGCAGTTCCTCGCCATCGTGCAGGAGCCGCAGGGCATCACCCACGCGCTGCGCCTGATGAACCAGACCAGCGTGCTGGGCCGCTACCTGATCAATTTCCGCCGCATCGTCGGCCAGATGCAGCACGACCTGTTCCACGTCTACACCGTGGACCAGCACATCCTGATGGTGGTGCGCAATATGCGCCGCTTCGCCATCGTCGAGCACACGCACGAGTTCCCCTTCTGCAGCCAGCTGATGGCGAGCTTCGACCGCCCCTGGGTGCTTTGGGTGGCGGCGCTGTTCCACGATATCGCCAAGGGCCGCGGCGGCGACCATTCCTCGCTGGGCGCGGTCGACGCGCGCCGCTTCTGCAAGCAGCACGGCATCGCGCGCGAAGATGCCGACCTGATCGCCTGGCTGGTCGAGCACCACCTGACCATGAGCCATGTGGCGCAGAAGCAGGACCTGACCGACCCGGACGTGGTGCATGCCTTCGCCCGCACGGTGGGCAGCGAGCGCTACCTGACCGCGCTCTACCTGCTCACCGTGGCCGATATCCGCGGCACCAGCCCCAAGGTCTGGAACGCCTGGAAGGGCAAGCTGCTGGAAGACCTGTACCGCATCACGCTGCGCGTGCTGGGCGGCGCCCGCGTCGACCCGCATTCGCTGTGGTCGCAACGCAAGGAAGAGACCATCGCGCAACTGCGCCTGATGGCCTTCGATCCCGACCTCGGCAAGCCGCTGTGGGCGCAGCTCGACGTCGCCTTCTTCCTGCGCCATGATTCGCGCGATATCGCCTGGCTGACGCGCCACCTGTACAACCGCGTCGACAGCGATACGCCGGTGGTCAAGGCCCGCATCTCGCCGGCCGGCGAAGGCCTGCAGGTGGCGGTCTACGTCAAGGACCAGCCGGATCTGTTCGCGCGCATCTGCGGCTATTTCGAGCGCAAGGCCTTCTCCATCCAGGACGCCAAGATCCACACCACGCGCCACGGCTATGCGCTGGACACCTTCCAGGTGATCGATCCGCGCATCTCCGGCGCGGCGGCCGGCCAGCACACCGGCAGCCAGGGCTACCGCGACATCATCACGCTGGTCGAGCACGAACTGGCGGAACGCCTGCACACCCAGGCTGCGCTGCCGGAACCCACCCAGGGCCGGCTGTCGCGCCAGTCGCGCAGCTTCCCGATCAAGCCGCGCGTCGACCTGCGCCCGGACGAGCGCGGCCAGTACTACCTGCTGGCGCTGTCGGCCAACGACCGTACCGGCCTGCTCTACGCCATCACGCGCGTGCTGGCGCGGCACCGCGTTTCGGTCCATACCGCCCGCATCAATACCCTCGGCGAACGCGTCGAGGATATGTTCCTCGTCGACGGCAGCCGTCTCGCCGCCGACAACAAATTGCAGTTACAGCTTGAACAGGACCTGCTGGACGCGCTCGCCATCTGAGCGCGGCCCGCAGCACCGACTCCATGACCGATGACCAATCGCCCAAGCGCAAGACGCTGGGCCTGAAACCCACCCGCACCGACAGTGCCCAGGCCGCGCCCCGCAAGGCCGGCGCCACCCGTCCCGTGCGTATCTCGGACCTGAACCGCCAGCGCGTGCGCGACGTGGCCGAGGGCATCAAGCGCGCCCGCGCCGCCCAGGATGCGGCCAAGCCGCGCAAGCCCGCCGATGCCGCGGCCAAGGCCGGCGGCGAGCGGCCCCGCCGCTTCGACGATGCGCAACCGAGGCGCGAGGGCGATGCACGCCCGCGCCGCTTCAGCGATGACCCCGCGCGCGGCCGCGCCGGCGGCGACGGACGCCGCTTCGGCGATGGCGAGCGCCAGGCGCGGCCACGGCGCTTCGGCGACGACGATGCCGGTGCCCGCCCGCAGGGCGAATGGCGCCGCCCGGCCCCGGGCGCCCGCCGTGGCGACGATAGCCGCGACGCGCGCGGTGCCGGCGATGCGCGCGGCCCGCGCCCGCGCCGCTTCGGCGACGACGACGGCAACGCCCGCCCGCAGGGCGAGTGGCGCCGCCCGGCCCCGGGTGCCCGCCGTGGCGACGACAACCGCGACCCGCGCGGTGCCGGCGATGCACGCGGCCCGCGGCCGCGCCGCTTCGGCGACGACGACGGCAACGCCCGCCCGCAGGGTGAGTGGCGCCGCCCGGCCCCGGGCACTCGCCGTGGCGACGACAACCGCGACACGCGCGGTGCCGGCGATGCACGCGGCCCGCGCCCGCGCCGCTTCGGCGATGACGACGGCAACGCCCGCCCGCAGGGCGAATGGCGCCGCCCGGCCCCGGGTGCCCGTCGTGGCGATGACAATCGCGACGCACGCGGTGCGGGCGATGCGCGCGGACCGCGGCCGCGCCGCTTCGACGACGATGGCAGCGCACGACCGCAGGGTGAGTGGCGCCGCCCGGCTCCGGGTGCCCGACGCGCCGGCGATGCGCCAGCGCGTCCGCGCGATGCTGCCGGCGACGTGCGCGCCCGCCGCTTCAGCGACACCGCCGACCGCACCAAGCCCGCGCGCGCGCTGCCGGCCGAGCGGCAGGAAGCGCCCGAACCCGCTGCCGCGGACGGGCTGGTGCGCCTGTCCAAGCGCATGTCGGAGCTGGGATTGTGCTCGCGCCGCGAGGCCGACGAGTGGATCCCGCGCGGCTGGGTGCTGGTCGACGGCGAAGCCATCACCGAACTGGGCTCCCGCGTGCGCCCCGACGCCGAGATCGAGATCCTGCAGGCCGCCCGCTCCGAGCAGGGCGAGCGCGTGACGGTACTGCTGCACAAGCCGGTCGGTTATGTGTCCGGCCAGGCCGAGGACGGCTACGAGCCGGCGGCCGTGCTGTTCGCCGAAGAGAACCACTGGCAGGACGATCCGACCCGCAAGCGCTTCGCCCCGTGGCAGCGCAAGAACCTGGCGCCCGCCGGACGCCTCGACATCGACTCGACCGGCCTGCTGGTCCTGACCCAGGACGGCCGCGTCGCGCGCCAGCTGATCGGCGAGGACTCCACCATCGAGAAGGAGTACCTGGTGCGGGTGGTCTGGCATGCGCCGCAGGGTCGCGTCGAGCGCAACGTGGCCGATGTCTTTCCGGCCGAAAGCCTCGACAAGCTGCGCCACGGCCTCTCGCTCGACGGCGTCGAGCTCAAGCCCGCCAAGGTCAGCTGGCAGAACGAAGAGCAGCTGCGCTTCGTGCTGCGCGAAGGCCGCAAGCGCCAGATCCGCCGCATGTGCGAGCAGGTCGGCCTCGAAGTGGTGGGCCTGAAGCGCGTGCGCATGGGCCGCATCGTGCTGGGCGACCTGCCGGTCGGCCAGTGGCGCTTCCTCGGTCCGTTCGAGAAGTTCTGAGGCTGCCGCCCGCCCTCCGCCGCGCGACCGTCGCGGCGCGCGCCGGGGCACCACGGGCTCCTGACACCGTGCTGTCAGGAGCCCGCAGCACCGGGCCCGTCCCGCCACATTGCAGGGCGGCGCACCGGGCCGGCAGGCGCTAGAATCCGCACTGGATCCGCTTTCCCCTCTGCGTCTTGCTTTCCCCACAACCGGGCTTCATTCTCACGCGGCACTGGCATGACACGCCGGCCGGCACGGCGGTCGAGTTCTGGCTGGCCACCGACGCGGGCCCGCGCCAGGTCAGGCTGCCGCCGCAGCCCTCGGTCGCCTTCATTCCCGCCGAGCAGGCCGAGCACGCCGCCGCCTTGCTGCGCGGCGAGCCGCAGGCCGAACTGCGCCCGCTGCCGCTGCGCGACTTCCGCCGCCGTCCGGTGCACGGGCTCTATTGCCCGCAGCACAACCAGCTGATGCGGCTGGAGAGGCTGCTGCGGGAGCACGGGGTCGACGTCTACGAAGCGGATATCCGTCCGCCCGAGCGCTACCTGATGGAGCGCTTCATCACCGCGCCGGTCTGGTTCAGCGGCAGCCATAGCGACAGCCGTAGCGACGCCGACGGCGGCGCCCTGCTGCGCGACGCGGTGCTCAAGCCGGCCCCCGACTACCGCCCCCGCCTGCGCTGCGTATCGCTCGATATCGAGACCAGCATGGATGGCGAGCTGTACTCGATCGCCCTGCACGGCTGCGGCCAGCGCCAGGTCTTCATGCTCGGCGAGCCGCCCGCGGCTGACGCGGCCGCCGATACGGCGCCCGCCGCCGGGCGGGACGACGCGGCCGATGGCGGTGAGCGAGGCGGGCAAGGCGAGTGCGGCTTCGACCTGGCCTACTGCCCCGACCGCGCCGCCATGCTGACGCGGCTCAACCAGTGGTTCGCGCGCCACGACCCCGATGCCATCCTCGGCTGGAACCTGATCCAGTTCGACCTGCGCGTGCTGCATGCCCAGGCCGAGCGCCACCGCGTGCCACTGCGCCTCGGCCGCGACGGCAGCACGCTGGAATGGCGCGAGCACCGCCTCGGCAACGGGCACCTGTTCGCCAGCGCGGCCGGCCGCCTGCTGATCGACGGCATCGAGGCGCTGCGCTCGGCCACCTGGAACTTCGCCTCGTTCAGCCTGGAGTTCGTCGCGCAGGCGCTGCTCGGCGAGGGCAAGGCGATCGACACGCCCTACGATCGCATGGATGCCATCGACCGCATGTTCGCCGAGGACAAGCCGGCGCTGGCCCGCTACAACCTGAAGGACTGCGAGCTGGTCACGCGCATCTTCGACAAGACGGAGCTGCTGACCTTCCTGCTCGAGCGCGCCACCATGACCGGCCTCGCGGCGGACCGCAGCGGGGGCTCGGTGGCGGCCTTCACCCACCTCTACCTGCCGCGCATGCACCGGCTCGGCTACGTCGCCCCCAACCTCGGCGAACTGCCCGCCGCGGCCAGCCCCGGCGGCTTCGTCATGGATTCGCGCCCCGGCCTGTATGACTCGGTGCTGGTGCTCGACTACAAGAGCCTGTACCCCTCCATCATCCGTACCTTCCTGATCGATCCGGTGGGCCTGGTCGAGGGCATGCACGAAGCCGGCGCGGCCGGGGACGGCGGGAACAGTGTGAACGACGAGGGCGACGAGGGCGACGAGGGCGACGAGCCTGGCGCTGCGGCGGCGGCGCATGGTACCGGCGGACCATCGGGTACGGGCGGGCCCGGGCCGGCAACGACCGTCCCCGGCTTCCTCGGCGCGCGCTTCTCGCGCGACAGGCATTGCCTGCCCGCCATCGTCGCCCACATCTGGCAGGGGCGCGAGGCGGCCAAGCGCGAGCGCAACCAGCCCCTGTCGCAGGCGCTGAAGATCATCATGAACTCGTTCTACGGCGTGCTCGGCTCCACCGGCTGCCGCTTCTTCGATCCGCGCCTGGCTTCCTCCATCACCATGCGCGGCCACGAGATCATGCGGCAGACGCGGGCCCTGGTGGAGGCACAAGGCTACGCCGTGATCTACGGGGATACGGATTCCACCTTCGTCTGGCTCAAGCGCGAGCACGGCGAAGAAGAAGCGGCGCGCATCGGCCATGCGCTGGTGGCCCACGTCAATCAATGGTGGCGCGAGCACCTGGCGCAGGCCTTCGGGCTCGAGAGCGCCCTCGAGCTGCAGTTCGAGATCCATTACCGGCGCTTCCTGATGCCGACCGTGCGCGGCGCCGAGCTGGGCAGCAAGAAGCGTTACGCTGGCCTGGTGCAGCGCGCCGACGGCAGCGAGGAGCTCGTGTTCAAAGGCCTGGAGACCGTGCGCACCGACTGGTCGCCACTGGCACAGGCCTTCCAGCAGGAGCTCTACCGGCGCATCTTCCGCCGCGAGCCTTACCGCGACTACGTGCGCGACTACGTGCGGCGCACGCTGGCCGGCGAGTTCGACGACCAGCTCGTCTACCGCAAGCGGCTGCGCCGCCAGCTCGACGACTACCAGCGCAACGTGCCGCCGCACGTGCGCGCCGCCCGCCTCGCCGACGAGCACCACCGCCGCCTGGGGCGGCCGCCGCAGTACCAGGGCGGCGGCTGGATCAGCTATGTGATGACCCTGGCCGGCCCCGAGCCGCTCGAACTGCGCCGTGCCGCCATCGATTACGAGCACTACCTGACGCGGCAGCTGCAGCCGGTGGCGGACGCCATCCTGCCGTTCGCCGGAGACAGCTTCGACAAGGTGGTCAGCCGCCAGCTCACGCTGTTCTGAGCGCTGGCCTGCACCTCCAGGGCCGCCTTCCCCGGCCTGGAAGCTGCGCTAAGGCAATGGCGAAGCACTAGAGCCGCCCAGCGCAGCCAAGCGCGCGTAGAATGGCGGATTACTTGACTGAACAACGAATCGAGCCACCCCTCCCCGTGGCCCCGCCAATCCCTGCGCCCGCGAACCGGGCGCGGCGCTGCGGGCCGGAATCCCCCATCGTGACGATGACTTGCCCTGCCTACCGTGGCCGGCGCCGCGACCCTGCGTCCGCCGGCACCACCTGCCGCACCGGAGACCGCCGTGGCCGCTGACCGTGCGCACGATCCGCGCGCCGCGCGCGGCATCGCCCTGCTGACCTTCGCCTTCTCGCTCAGCCAGTTCTACCGTAGCTGCCTGGCGGTGATGGCGCCCGAGCTGCAGCACGACTTCGGCCTGTCGCCGGCCGGCTTCGGCACGCTGTCCTCCTGCTTCTTCCTGGCCTTCGCCGCGGCGCAGATCCCCATCGGCATCGCCTTCGACCGCTATGGCGTCGGCCGGCCGACCGCCGGCCTGCTGGCCGTGGGCGCCGTGTCCGCGGTGCTGTTCGCGGCCGCGCCGAATGGCGGCACCGCCATGCTCGCGCAGGCGGGCCTGGGCCTGGCCTGCGCGCCGGTGTTCATGGGGCTGCTGCATTTCGCTTCCGAGCAGTTGCCGGAAACGCAGTACACCAAGGTCGTCAGCCGCTCCAATGCCACCGGCATGATCGGCGCGCTATGCGCGACCGCGCCGCTCGGCTGGGCGGCGGAGCTGTTCGGCTGGCGCGCGGCCATGTCCTGCGCCGCGCTGGGCATGGTGACCGCCTGTATCGGCGTCTGGCGCTTCGTCCACGATGAAGGGCACGCCGAGGCGCGCCATGCGCCGCTGGGCGAGATGCTGCTGCACAGCGTGCGCCTGCTGGCCCTGCGCCCGCTATGGGCCCTGATCCCGATGTGCGTGGCGATGGCGGCAGGCACGACCTTCCGCAATGCCTGGGGCGGGCCCTACCTCGCCGATGTGTTCGAGCTGAACGCAGGCCACCGCGGCATGGCCCTGACGCTGGTCAGCCTCGGCGGCTTCCTGACCGCCTTCGTGCTGCCGGTGCTGGTGTGGCGCAGTTCGCTCAAGACCACCATCGCCGGCTGGTCCTGCCTGTCGCTGGCGGGCGCGGCGCTGCTGACGCTGTGGCCGGCGCACGGCGTGGCGACAGGAGTCGGCCTGATGGCCCTGCTGTCCACCATCGGCATGCTGCATCCGCTGGTGATGGCGCAAGGCCGGGGCCTGATCCCGCCCGCCGCGCGCGGGCGCGGGCTCGGCCTGCTCAATACCTTCGTCTTTCTCGGCTCCGCGGTAGCGTCCTGGACCTTCGGCCTGATCGCCGATTTCGGCCACCACGACAACTGGCCGGTGGCCAGGATCTACTCGTCGATCTTCCTGTGCGCCGGCATCCTGGTCGCGCTGGCCCTGCTGGTCTACCTGCGCAGCCCGCTGGCGCGCCGGAGCTGAAAGCGGCGGGCCGGATGGCCCCGGAACGCCCGGCCGCGTCAGGCCGGCGCGTCTTTCACCACCACGGTATCGTCCGGCCCGAGCAGGCGCCCGTCCTGCGCGCGCAATTCCAGGTGCCGTACCGGCTGCGCGTGCTCGCGGTCGAGCAGGCGCACCGCGGGCCGGTCCGCGCCGAAGCAATAGTCCTCGCCCCACTGGCGCAGCGCCACCAGCACCGGGAACAGGCCGCGCCCCTTCTCGGTCAGCTGGTACTCGTGATAGGCGCTGCCATCGGATGCCGGCGCGGTGGCCAGGATGCCGTGCTCCACCAGGTTGCGCAGGCGCGCCGACAGGATGTTGCGGGCCAGTCCCAGGCTGCGCTGGAACTCGCCGAAACGGCGCAGGCCCTCGAAGGCGTCGCGGATGATCAGCAGCGACCACCAGTCGCCGATCGCATCCAGCGGCCGCGCCACCGGGCAGCCTGCTTCCTTGTGGCTGGTCCGTTTGACCATCGTTGCTCTTGCCTCCCTCTCACTCGTCGTCGTTGCAGCAGCGCCTGGCTGCCGCGGCGCCATTAGTTGCATTTTAAAACTGACAAAGCGGTGCGGGCAACGCAATGCCCATCCGTTCCAGCCCGTTTTCCGTTCGAGATCGGGAAAGAACGCCTTCGGCGATGCGGAATACCGGACCACGGGCAGCCGGCTGCACTCCGTAGTACCATCGTCGGCACCCCGCATACATCGCTGCGAGCCGGCGCCGGCCTCCCCATGCGCCTGCCTCCCCACGTGCCGCGACCCGGAGTCCACATGCCCGTCTATCTGCTTGCCCAGCTAACGTTCACCCAGCGCGCTGCCTACGACCGCTACCAGGCGCGCTTCATGGAAGTGTTCCGCCGCTTCGACGGGCGCCTGCTGGTGGCCGACGAACATCCGCTGCGCCTGGAAGGCGAATGGGAGCGCGACAAGGTGGTCATGATGTCGTTTCCCGATGAGGCCGCCGCGCGCCGCTTCTCCGAGTCACCCGAGTACCTGGAGATCGCCAAGGACCGCAAAGCCGGCGCCGATGCCATCGTGCTGTTGCTGCACGGCCTGCCCGGCTGAGCTGCGCAGAGATCGGCCCCGCACCCGCCATGTCCACGCCAATGCTGCCGATGTGCGCCCGCATCCGGCTCAAACCCGGCTCGCTGCCGCGCGTACGCGAATGGGCCGCCCATTTGCGCGAGCACCGTGCCGAAGCGCTGCGCACGCTCGCGGCCGAGGGCGTCTCGATCGAATCCGTCTTCCTGGACTCCAGCGCGGATGGCGATTTTCTCGTCTACTACATGCGCGCCGCCTCCGAAGCGCAGGCCCGCCAGGCCGCACAGGCGTCCACCGCCGCCATCGACGACTACCATCGGGCCTTCAAGCGCGACACCTGGGCGCAGCTCACCCGCCTGGAACTGCTGGTCGACCTGCAGTGCGAGGCCGGCCCCTCGCCGCAAGGTGATGCGGGGCCAGCCGATACTGCCCGCGCCCGCACTGACGGCTAACCGCGCGCGGGACTAGACGGCGCCGGCAGGCTGCGGGAGAACGCCAGCACGCTCCAGCGCACGCTGTCGTGGAACAGGCTCGCGCGCGCGCCGCGATGGCGCAGCGCCAGGCCGTTGGCCGCCGCCAGCGCGACCGTCTCGTCGGCGTCGACCTGGAACATGCGGCGCCCCGCCGGCACCGGTCCGTGCCGCAGTGTCAGCACCAGCAGCCCGCCGGGCGCCAGCAGCGCCGACACCGCCGCCATCGCCTGCGGGCGCTCGGCGCCGTCGAGATGCATCCACACGGCGATGCACAGGATCAGGTCGAAACGCGTGCCGCCGGCGCGCACCTGCGCGAGCGCCGGCAGATGGTCGTCGACCCACTCGATCGGCTGCGCGCCATGGCGGCGCCGGCCTTCCTCGCGCAGGCCGGCGGTCGGCTCGACCGCCACCACGCGATGCCCGCGCCCGGCCAGCGCGGCGGCGTCGCGTCCGGAACCGGCACCGATGTCCAGGACCCGGCAAGGGCGATCGGGAAAGAGCGGCAGCACCTCGCGATGCACCGCTTCGAACGCGACGCTCTCGAAACGCTGCGCGAGCGCCTCGGACTCGTCTTGGTAGCCGGCGGTACCGGCGATCATGGCGGACATGGCGGCCTGGAAGGAAGGGACAGGGGCGGCCAGTGTAGCGCCCCGCGGCAACGGCCGCAGGATGCACCGGGCCGTGTCCATGCACCAGCTTGCAGCGCGCCGGGCACGGCGGTAGAATCGATTCACCAGACGCGCGCATGGTCGCGCGTCTTGCGTTCCGACCCACACTTCACTCACCCAGGGAGGCGTCCGATGGCAGACATCATGTGCAGCGCCTTTCCAGGCGTGACCCCGCGGCGCCACTAGGCCGCCGGCCACGCGGCGCCGCCCGCCGGCACCGCTCCGCTCCAGACCGCCCTTCCCTCGCCGCCCCAGCGGCATGCCGGGCCGTCTCCGTTCCATCCTAGTCCGACGATCCAGGCGCCGCGCGTGCCTGGCTACCACAAATGGCTCGCAAGAAATTCGACCTGCGGGGACAGGCCTTCCAGGACGTCCTGCGCTTCACCTTCCGCCATTGGGCCCGCCAGCCCTGGCGCATCCTGCTGATCGCGCTGCTGGCGCTGCTGTCGGCCTGCGCCGACGTGCTGACCCCGCTCTACGCCGGGCGCCTGATCGACGCGCTGGCCGCCGGCACCGGCACCGCCCGGCCGGCAGCGCTGGGCGCCTTCACGCTGCTGGTGTCGCTCGGCGTGGCCGGCACGCTGCTGCGCCAGGCGGTGTTCCAGAACATCATCGTGCTGACGCTGCGCATGATGAGCCAGATCGCCGCCAATGCCTTCCAGCGCGTGCAGCGCTTCTCCACCGACTGGCATGCCAACAGCTTCGCGGGTTCCACCGTGCGCAAGATCACGCGCGGCATGTGGGCGCTCGATCTGCTCAACGACACCCTGCTGATCGCCCTGCTGCCCTCGCTCACCATGCTGGTCGGCGCCACGGTGCTGCTCGGCATCCGCTGGCCGATGATGGGCGCGGTGGTCGGGCTGGGCTCCGTGCTCTATATCGCTGTCACGGTCGCGCTGTCGCTCGGCTTCGTCGCGCCGGCGGCGCGCCTCGGCAATGCCTGGGACACCCGCATGGGCGGCGCCCTGGCCGATGCGGTCGGCTGCAACGCGGTGGTCAAGGCCTTCGGCGCCGAAACGCGCGAAGAAGCCAGGCTGGCGCGCGTGATCGCCAAATGGCGCCAGCGCACGCGCCGCACCTGGGTGCGCGGCACCATCAACGGCGGCGTGCAGGGCACCATGCTGGTGGCCATGCAGGCCGCCATCCTCGGCGCCGCATTGTGGCTGTGGGCGCGCGGGCAGGCCAGCGTGGGCGACATCACCTTCGCCCTGACCATGTTCTTCATGCTGCAGGGCTACCTGCGCGACGTCGGCATGCATATCCGCAACCTGCAGCGCTCCGTCAACGACATGGAAGAACTGGTCGCGCTGGAAGCGCAGCCGCTCGGCGTGGAAGACCGCCGCGGCGCCGGCCCCATCCGCATCCGCGACGGCGAGATCCGCTTCGAGCAGGTGACCTTCCGCTACGGCGCGCTGGAGAAGCCGCTCTACGCCGGGCTCTCGGTGCGCATCGCCCCGGGTGAACGGATCGGCCTGGTGGGCCACTCCGGCTCGGGCAAGACCACCTTCGTCAAGCTGATCCAGCGGCTCTACGACATCGACGGCGGGCGCATCACCATCGATGGCCAGGACATCGCGCTGGTCGAGCAGGCCTCGCTGCGCGCGCAGATCGCCATCGTGCAGCAGGAGCCGGTGCTGTTCCACCGCACGCTGGCGGAGAACATCGCCTACGCCCGCCCCGGTGCCAGCCGCGCCGAGATCGAGCGCGCGGCGCGCCTGGCCAACGCGCACGAGTTCATCCAGGCCCTGCCCAAGGGGTATGACACACTGGTGGGCGAGCGCGGCGTCAAGCTGTCCGGCGGCGAGCGCCAGCGCGTGGCTCTGGCACGCGCCTTTCTCGCCGACGCGCCCGTGCTGATCCTGGACGAGGCCACTTCCAGCCTGGACAGCGAAAGCGAGGTGCTGATCCAGCAGGCCATGGAACGGCTGATGGTGGGCCGCACCACGCTGGTGGTGGCGCACCGGCTGTCGACGGTGCGCGCGCTGGACCGTCTGCTGGTGATGGACAAGGGCCGCATCGCCGAGGAAGGCAGCCATGACGAGCTGATCCGGCGCGAGCACGGCCTCTATCGGCGCCTGTTCGAGCGCCAGGCGCTGGAGCTGAACGCGGGGCTCGCACAGCCGGCAGCGGTGCCGCTCGGCGCAACGCCTCCCTGGCGCCAGCGCGACAGCATCGCACAAGCCGAGCCGGCCGTCGGCCTGCCCTGAAGCCGGCCGCCGGACGCGGCACGCCGTCAGCGAATCGACGGCGTGCCGGCGGCCACGACGATCTCGCCGCGCCGCCGCATGCGTTCGCGGCACCACAAGGTCCAGGCGATCAGCCCGCCGTACAGCGCGTAGCCGATCAACGGCGACAGCACCAGGTAGCGTTCGATGGGCCAATGCCAGGCCAGCCAGGCACGCAGCAGGTTCTCGCCGGTCAGGCCGAGGCCCCACACCAGGGTGATCTGTCTCAGGGCCACCCGCAGGCTGGCGCGCTCCTGCCACAGCGATTCGAAACGCACGTGGCCATCCGCGCTCTCGCGCGCGAACGTGGCCCGCGCAAGATAGAAGACAAGCGTACGCCGGCAGCCCAGCGACAGCAGGAAGACGATGCCGACCACGCCCGAGACCAGCGATTCTCGCAGCAGCAGCAGGCGCGGGCTGCCGCCCAGCATCATCGCTGCCAGCGACAGGCCGATGCCGAGCAGTACCACCGCGCTGACGGCATCGACGCGGCGCGTGCGCGCGAACTCCATGGCGCTCCAGGCCACCGGCGGCACGGCCGATGCGTACAGGGCCCCCGCCATGCCCCAATGCGGCAAGGCGAGCCGGTAGGCGAGCCAGGGGAGCAAGAGATTGGCCCCCAGCTCGGCGGCCGGGCCTGCGCGCAGCTTCATCATGGTTCCGGTCGTGGGCGTCACGCGGAGCGGGAGTTGCTAGCAGTATAGGTGGCCGGCAATTGCCGGCCAGCGCACTCGGCGCGCCAGCTCACATCACGCCGGGGCCGGGGCCGGCGTCCGGGCCGCTGTATCCGGGTAGCCGCGATCAGGCCGCGGCGTCGCCGAGCCCGCGCTGGATCACTTCGGTCAGCAGGCCGGTCATCCCTTCGGCATGGTCCGCCGCCAGGGCATTCAGGCGGACCACCAGGTCCTTGTCCAGCTTGCAGGCGAACGGCACCAGGCCCTTGGCCTGGTCCAGCTTGCGCTGCTCGCGGCGATCGACCGGGGCGTCCGCAGTCTTGCCGAAGCGGTCGGCCGTCGCCTGCTTCATCTTGTTGGTGAGCTTGAGTGCCTTGTTCTTCTCAAGATCGGTCTTTTTCATTGCCATGCGGACTTCCTCTGCGGGAAACGGAAACCCCGCATTGTACGCATCGCGCCGGCGCGTGGCGGAAGCGGCTGTACAGTCAGCGCAGTCAGCCACGGCGAGCAGCCGGCAAATTCGACCGCAAGCGACGGAGTGCGCGCTCGGCGCATGCCCGTCTAGCATGGAAGCCGGAACATCGAACAGGAGACCAGGATGCCTGCCTGGCAGTCCACGCCGGCCACCGCCGTGCCTCAAGCCGCACCCGCCGACACCGCGGCCGCCGCCCTCGCCCGCCTGCAGGCGTTCGACTGGCAACAGGTGGGCGTCGAGCTCGACCTGCACGGCCATGCCGTCCTGCCCGCCGTGCTGGCGCCACCGGCATGCCGCGCCCTGGCCGCGCTGTACGCGCAGGAAGGGCCCTTCCGCAGCCGCGTGGTGATGGCCCGCCACGGCTTCGGACGCGGCGAATACCAGTACTTCGCCTACCCCTTGCCCGCCCCGCTCGCCGCCCTGCGCAGCGCGCTCTACGCCCGGCTGGCGCCGACCGCCAACCGTTGGAACGCGGCCATGGGACTGGCACCGCGCTACCCCGCCGCTCACGCGGAGTTCCTCGCCCGCTGCCATGGCGCGGGCCAGCTGCGGCCGACACCGCTGCTGCTGCGCTATGGCCCCGGCGACTACAATTGCCTGCACCAGGACCTCTATGGCGAGCATGTTTTTCCGCTGCAGGTCGCCATCCTGTTGTCGGCACCTGACACGGACTTCACCGGTGGTGAGTTCGTGCTGACGGAGCAGCGCCCGCGCATGCAGTCGCGTGCCGAGGTGGTGCCGCTCACCCAAGGCGATGCCGTCGTCTTCGCCGTCAGCCAGCGCCCGGTGACAGGCGGCCGCGGCGTCCACCGCGTCAACCTGCGCCACGGCGTGAGCCGGCTGCGCTCAGGCCAGCGCTTTACCCTGGGCATCATCTTCCATGATGCTGAATAGACCGGAATTGGCTGGCCGGTGCGCGAATTCGAGCGCAAGCGCCGGAGTGCGGCATCGCCGCGCGCGCCCTACAGTCGAACCCGAGACCACTGCTTGCCAAGGATGAAGAGGATGAACGCGATCGTGAGCACAGGCATGAGGACAAAGCAGGCTGCCAAGCGCGCCGCCGGCGTGGCCGGCACCCAGGCCCGCCACAGCGTCGCCGAGGATCCTCGCTGGGCCAAGGTATTGGCGCGCGACCCGGCTGCCGACGGCGAGTTCGTCTATGCGGTGCGCACCACCGGCATCTACTGCCGCCCGAGCAGCCCCTCGCGGCTGCCGCGGCCGGAGAACGTCGAGTTCTTCGCCACGGCCGCCGAGGCCGAGGCGGCCGGCTACCGCGCCAGCAAGCGCGCCGAGGACGATGCCGCCGAAACCGGTGCGCGGCATGCGGCCATCGTCGCCGCCGCCTGCCGCCGCATCGAGGCGGCCGACACGCCGCCAACGCTGGAGACCCTGGCTGCGCAGGCCGGCCTCAGCCTCTATCACTTCCATCGCATCTTCAAGTCGCTCACCGGGCTGACGCCCAAGGCCTTTGCCGACGCGCATCGCGCGCGGCGCCTGCGCCAGCGGCTGGGACAGGCGGCCACGGTCACCGAGGCCATCTACGACGCCGGCTTCCAGTCCAACAGCCGTTTCTATGCGGCCTCGGACGGCATGCTGGGGATGACCGCCAGCCGCTGGCGCGCGGGCGGCGCCGACATGGCGATCCGCTTCGCCATCGGGCAGTGCTCGCTCGGGGCCATCCTGGTGGCGCAGAGCCAGCGCGGCGTCTGCGCCATCCTGCTCGGCGACGACCCGGACGCCCTCGCGCGCGAATTGCAGGACCAGTTCCCCAAGGCCGAGCTGATCGGCGGCGATTCAGGTTTCGAACAATTAGTGGCGCGCGTGGTCGGCTTCATCGAGGCGCCGTCGATCGGCCTGGACCTGCCGCTGGACCTGCGCGGCACCGCCTTCCAGCTGCGTGTGTGGCAGGCGCTGCGCGAGATCCCGCCCGGCACCACGGCCAGCTACGCCGAGATCGCCGCCCGCATCGGCGCGCCCAAGGCGGTGCGGGCGGTGGCCCAGGCCTGCGCCGCCAACCACCTGGCGGTGGCGATCCCCTGCCACCGCGTGGTGCGCAGCGATGGTGCGCTGTCCGGCTACCGCTGGGGCGTGGAGCGCAAACGCGAGCTGATCGGGCGGGAAGCGCTGGCCTGAACCGGTGCCGGCGGCCGCGCTTGCGGGCGGCCACGGCAAGGCGCATGCTGGAAGCCTGTCCGCTTCCGGAGAGCTGCCATGCCTGAACCGCTGACCCGGCTGCTGGCGGCGGTGCTGATCGCCCTGGCCGTGCTGAAGCTGTGCGCGGTCCTGCTGGCGCCGCAGGGATGGCTGCGCGCCATGCGCCGGCTCTATGCCCGCCCGGCGCTCCTGGCCGCGCTGGCCTATGTACTCGCGGCGCTGGTGCTGTACGCCCTGCTGGCTTCCGGCCTGTCGATCGTGCAGATCCTGGCGGTCTGCCTGTTCATGGCGCTGCTGACGATGGCGGGCATGGTGCCGCTGGCACCACGCCTGCTCGAGGCCATGGCTGAGCCCGGCGCGCTGCGCAGGATGATGCGCGCGCAATGGCTCTATGTGCTGGTCTGGCTGGCGCTGCTGGCCTGGGGACTGGCCGCCATGCTGGCCTGAGCGCCGCCCGCGTCAGTCCTCGGCGTTGGGCGGCAGCTCGGGGAACAGCACCTCGGTGAAGCCGAAGCGCGTGAAGTCGCGCACCCGCATCGGGTAGAGGATGCCTTGCAGGTGGTCGCATTCGTGCTGCACGACGCGCGCGTGGAAGCCCTCCGCCTCGCGCTCGATGCGGTTGCCCTGCAGATCGTAGCCGCAGTACTTCAGCCGCGTATAGCGCGGCACCACGCCACGCAGGCCCGGCACCGACAGGCAGCCTTCCCAGCCGTCCTCCTGCTCATCGCCGAGCGGCGTCAGCTCGGGATTGATCAGCACCGTCTTGGGTACGGCCGGCGCGCCCGGATAGCGCGGATTGCGCTCGAAGCCGAAGATCACCACCTGCAGCCCGACGCCGATCTGCGGTGCCGCCAGGCCGGCGCCGTTGGCATGGTCCATGGTGTCGAACATATCCTCGACCAGCGTGCGCAGCTCCGGCGTGTTGAAGCGCGCGACCGGGCGCGCCACCTGCAACAGGCGCGGATCGCCCATCTTGAGGATGTCATGGATCATGCCTGTTCTCCGTGGTCGGGCTGCGCGGAAGGCGCGGAATCAGAGGGATCGGAAGGTTCGGAAGGTTCGGAAGCATCGGGGGCGGGCTCGGGATCCGCGCCATGGGCACCGGCCAGCAGCGCCAGCATGCCGTCCTCGTCGAGCACGGCCACACCCAGCGCCTGGGCCTTTTCGAGCTTGCTGCCGGCTTCGGCGCCCGCCACCACGTAGTCCGTCTTCTTCGACACCGAACCGGCCACCTTGGCGCCGGCGGCTTCCAGGCGCTCCTTGGCCTCTTCGCGCGACAGCGTCGGCAGCGTGCCGGTCAGCACGAAGGTCTTGCCAGCCAGCGGCGCGGGTGCGCGCGCCTGCGGTTCGCTCTCGGGCCAATGCACGCCGGCCGCGCGCAGTTGTTCGATCACCTCGACATTGTGCGCCTCGGCGAAAAAGTTGACGATGGACTGCGCCACCACCGGGCCCACGTCATTGACCTCGAGCAGGGCCGTCTCGTCGGCTGCCATCAGCCCGTCGAGCTTGCCGAAGTGGCGCGCCAGGTCCTTGGCGGTCGCTTCGCCGACGTGGCGGATACCCAGCGAGAAGATAAAGCGGTTGAGCGTAGTGGCGCGCGCGCCTTCGATCGCCGCCACCAGGTTGGCGGCCGACTTGTCGGCCATGCGCTCGAGCGCGGCCAGCTTGGCCACGCCCAGCTTGAACAGGTCGGCCGGGGTGCGCACGATGCCCTGGTCGACGAGCTGTTCGACCACCTTGTCGCCCAGCCCCTCGATGTCCATGGCGCGCCGCTGCGCAAAGTGCAGCAGGGCCTGCTTGCGCTGGGCGGCGCAGATCAGGCCGCCGGTGCAGCGAGCGATGGCCTCGCCCTCCAGGCGCTCGATATGCGAGCCGCACACCGGGCAGGCGGTCGGCATGACGAAGGCGCGCGCATCGACGGGCCGGCGCTCCAGCACCACGCCCACCACCTCCGGGATCACGTCGCCGGCGCGACGCACGATCACGGTGTCGCCGACATGGACGTCCTTGCGCCGTACCTCGTCCTCGTTGTGCAGCGTGGCATTGGTCACGGTGACGCCACCGACGAAGACGGGAGCCAGCCGCGCCACCGGCGTGATGGCCCCGGTGCGGCCGACCTGCACCTCGATGTCCTCGACCACGGTGGTCATTTCCTGTGCCGGGAACTTGTGCGCCAGGGCGAAGCGCGGCGCACGCGAGACGAAGCCCAGGCGCTCCTGCTCGGCCAGCGCATTGACCTTGTAGACCACGCCGTCGATGTCGTACGGCAACTGGTCGCGCCGCGCGCCGACGCCGCGGTAGAAGTCCAGCAAGCCCTGCGCGCCCCGCACCACCGCGCGCTCCTGGCACACCGGCAGGCCGAGCGCGGCAAAGCCGTCCAGCATCTGGCTGTGGGTATCCGGGCGCGGCGCGCCCTGCAGCTCGCCGATGCCGTAGGCGAAGAAGGACAGCGGGCGCCGCGCGGTGATGCGCGGATCGAGCTGGCGCAGGCTGCCGGCCGCGGCATTGCGCGGATTGACGAAGGTCTTCTCGCCGGCCTCGGCCTGGCGCGCGTTGAGCCGGTCGAAGTCGGCGCGGAACATCAGCACCTCGCCGCGCACCTCCAGCACCGCCGGTGCCTGGCCGCGCAGGCGCAGCGGGATGCTCTTGATGGTGCGCACATTGGCAGTCACGTCCTCACCGGACTCGCCGTCGCCACGCGTGGCAGCCTGCACCAGTTGCCCGTTCTCGTAGCGCAGCGACATCGCCAGTCCGTCGAACTTGAGCTCGCAGGCGTACTCGACGGCGGCCGCGGCCGAGAACAGGTCGGGCTCGCCGGCGCCCGCCGGCTCGAGCCCGAGGCCCTGGGCGCAGCGCCGGTCGAAGGCGAGCACGTCCTCGTCCTCGAAGCCGTTGTTCAGCGACAGCATGGGGATGGCGTGGCGTACCGTGGCGAACGCCGCCAGCGGTGCGCCGCCGACGCGCTGGGTCGGCGAATCGGGGTGCAGCAGCTCCGGGTGCTCGGTCTCGATCTGCTGCAGCTCGCGGAACAGCGCGTCGTAGTCGGCATCCGGCACGGTGGGCGCATCGAGCACGTAGTACTCGTAGTTGTAGCGCTCCAGCGTCTCGCGCAACCAGTCAGCGCGGGCGGCCGGCGATGCGGCGGCGGGCGCGGAGGCCTGGGCCTGCGCGCCGGTTCGGGTTCCGGTCATGGTGTCGCTCCGGACTAGTTGCTGAACAGCCGCAGCGCGACCGGCGAGCCGGCGGGCATGCCGCGCGCCTCGAGCTTGTCGTACAGCACTTCGAGCTGGCCGAAGATGGCGATGAAGGAAGCCTCGCTCAGCGGACGCATATTGTCGTCGACCAGGCGCGCACCCATGCGCTGCGCCAGGCTGTGGCCGTATTCGCAGACCGTCTTGAAGGGCTTGCTGGCGCGCGCCACCTGCGGCACGTCGAGCAGCAGCGTGATCTGGCGCCCGGCCTTGACGGTCAGGTCATCGCGCAGGAAGTTGGTATCGCCGAACTGCAGCGTGAAGAGCGCGCGCTGCACGCCGTCCGCACCCGCCAGGTAGCGCGTGAAACGCGTGCCGTCGCGCGACAGCACCAGGCCGTCCTGGGTGGCAACGGTCTGCACGTAGGCGGCCGACCAGGGTGCCCCGTCGGAGATCACATTGACGCCGAGCTGGACGTCGCAGCTCGCGGCAAAGCTGTCGAGCTCGCGTCCGTTGGCCACCGACTCGCTCATGTCGGGCAGGTCGGTCGCGCCATCGAGGGCCTCGGCCAGCCCCTGCACCGCGTTGACGAACTCGGAGAACTCCAGCGCGTTGAGCGGACCGGAGCGGTTGGCCAGCTGCACCGCCACCTGCAGGTCCTCGTACTGGTGCCCCGCCGTGACCACTTCCCAGGCGTTGGCCTCGGCATGCAGGCCCTCGATATGAACCTGCTTGGTGCCGGCGCGGCGCAGCCGCCCGGTCAGCGGCAGGATGCGGTCGCCGGAGGCCTTGCGCTCCAGGTGCAGCGGCACGATGCAGTCGACCAGCGGGTCGATGACGGCGGGAAGCGGCTGGCCTTCGAGCGCCTCGGGCGCCGTATCCTGCAGATGCTGCTGCACCGTCGCAGCCGGCTCGGCCTCGTCGCCCCGGTCCGCTGTCGCAGTGGCTTCGGTGCCTTCGCCGTTCGTGGCAGCGACATTGGCCGCCACGGCCACTTCATCGGCCAGCGCCTGGTCGGCGTCGGTCGAGGCAGCGGCGCCGATCGCGGCCGCCGCATCGAGCGGCGAGGCCGACAGCGTCGGCTCGCGGCGCTGCGCCGCCGGCGCAGGTTCGCTTTCCTTGGCGGCGGCGGGCGCGGGCCGGTCCGGCATGGACGGCGCCTTGGCGGATGCGGCGGGATAGTCGGCGCCGGGCGGCAGGTCGAAGGTGGGCTCGCGCATCGGCGCCACATCGTCATCCGGCTGCAGCGCACGCGGGCGGCGGGCCTTGCGGATCTGCCACTGGTTGTAGACGACGACCAGCAGCAGCAGGACGAGACCGGCGACGATCAGGGCGGTTTGCAGGTCCATTTATGCTGCGGCTCCCTTGAGGATGTTGTTGTGCATCGAGATTGCGAGAATTCTGGTCCCCGCCGGGCGCGCCGCGCCACGGCGGGTGGGATCAGGCGGCTTCTTCCACCATCGACATCGCGGCGTCCATGTCCACCGCGACGATACGCGACACGCCCTGCTCCTGCATCGTCACGCCGATCAGTTGCTGGGCGATTTCCATCGCGATCTTGTTGTGGGAGATGAAGACGAACTGCGTCTTGTTCGACATGCGTGCCACCATCTTGGCATAGCGATCCGTGTTGGCATCGTCCAGCGGTGCGTCCACCTCGTCGAGCAGGCAGAACGGCGCGGGATTCAGCTGGAACATGGCGAACACCAGCGCGATCGCGGTCAGGGCCTTCTCACCGCCCGACAGCAGGTGGATGGTGGAGTTCTTCTTGCCGGGCGGCTGCGCCATCACCTGCACGCCGGCATCGAGAATCTCTTCGCCGGTCATGATCAGGCGGGCCTGTCCGCCACCGAACAACTGCGGGAACAGTTCACCGAAGTGCATATTGACCTGGTCGAAGGTGCCCTGCAGCAGCGAACGGGTTTCCTGGTCGATCTTGTTGATGGCGTCTTCCAGGGTGTTGATGGCGTCGTTCAGGTCCGCCGACTGCGCGTCCAGGAAGGTCTTGCGCTCGCGCGCCGTGGCCAGTTCGTCGAGCGCGGCCATGTTGACCGGGCCCAGCGCATTGATGGCGTTGTTGATACGGGTGACCTCGCCCTGCAGCCAGGCCGGCTTCAGGTCGGCGTTCAGCTTGCCGGCCAGCGCCGCCTCGTCGACCCCGGCCTCGGTGAGCTGCTCGGCAAACTGCTCCTGGTTCAGGCGCGCGGCCTGCTCCTTCAGCTGGAATTCGGTGATGCGGTCGCGCAAGGGTTGCAGGCTGCGCTCGGCGGCCAGGCGCTGCTCGTCGAACTGGCGCAGCTGCGCCGACAGCGAGTCGAGCTCGACGCGCGCCGTGTTCAGCCTGGCTTCCTTCTCAGCACGCACTTCCAGCGCTTCCTGCAGCCCGGTATGCGCGGTCTGCTCGTTGATGGTCTCCAGCTCGGCGCGCGCGTTCTCGAGCGACTCGGCGATACGTTCGCTCTGGTCGGATGCCACCTGGATATTGCGGCGCAGCTCTTCGATGCGGCTGCCCAGGTTGCGCTCGGAAAAGACCGCCTCCTGCGCCGCGCGCTCCAGCTCACGCAGTTGCTGGCGTGCCGCCGCGAGGCGCCCGTCCAGGGCTTCGAAGGCGCCCTGGTGCGCTTCGTGGGCGGCCTGCTGGTCGGCCAGCGCGGCATCGTGCTGCTCGAAACTCGCCTCCGACTCGGCGCGGATGGCGCGCTGCTCCTCGACCTGGGCGGCGATCTCCTCCAGATCCGCGCGGATCTGGCTGCTGCGCGCAGCATAGCGCTCCATCGCCTGGGACAGCTTGAGCACGTCCATCTGCAGCGCATGCACGCGCCGCGTGGCCTGCTCGCTGGCGGTGCGCGCCTCGACCAGCACGCGGCTGGCGTGCGTGTGCGCGGTCTCCGCGCGTACCGACTGCGTCTTGGCCTCTTCGGCCAGCAGCGCCTGTGCGCGCACCTGCTTCTCCAGGTTCTCGATCTCCTGGGCACGCGCCAGCATGCCGGCCTGCTCGGAATCGGCCGCATAGAGCTGCACGCCGCTGCGGCCGACCAGGTGGCCTTCGGCCACCACGAAGGTGGCGCCCTCGGGCAGCGTGGCGCGCGCCGCCAGCGCCGCGTCGACGTCAGCGGCGGTATAGACGTTGGCGAGCCAGTCCTGCATCACCGCGCGGATGCCCGGCTCGGCGATCTGCAGCAGGGCCATCAGCGGGCGCAGGCCCGGCGTTGCTTCCTGGGGCCGTGCCGCGGCGGGTGGCGCATAGAAGGCCAGCTTGGCGGGCGGCGCGTCGGACAGGAAGGCCTTGACCGCGTCCAGGCCGGAAACCTCGAGCGCCGCCAGCTTCTCGCGCAGCACCGACTCCAGTGCATTCTCCCAGCCGGGCTCGATATGGATCTTCTTCCACAGCCGCGGCAATTCGGCCAGCCCGTGGCGGGCCAGCCACGGCTGCACCTTGCCCTCGGTCTGCACGCTCTCCTGCAGTTGCCGCAGCGCGGCCAGGCGCGCCTCCAGCGCGGCGATGGCCGCGGCCTCGCCCTGCACACGCTCCTGCGCGGCACGGCGCTCGGCGTCGAGGCGCGGCAGGCTTTCCTCCGCTTCGGCCAGCGCGACCTGCGCTTCCTCCAGCACGGCTTCCTGCTCAGCCAGGTCCGCGCGCAACTCTTCCAGGCGCACGTCGTCGGGGCGGTCGAGCCCCTTCTCTTCGCCGGACAGGCGCTCGCGGCGCTGCTCGAGCTGCTGCAGCATCTGGTCGGCGCTGCGCTGCTGCGCAGCCTCCAGCTTCAGCGCCTGCTCGGCCTGGATGATGCCGGCGCGCTGCTCGTTGAGCAGTTGCTGCGCCTCGCGCCACTGGGCCTCGAGCGCCGGCAGTTCGTCACTGCGCTGGGCCAGGGTGTCCTGCGCCTCGATCGTGCGTCCCTCGGACAGCGCCAGCTCTTCCTCGGCCTGCGCCAGGTCCTCCGAGGCCTGCTCGGCCTTGTCGCGCCACTGCTCGCCCTGCGCCGACAGCGCCGCGATCTGGGCCTGCACGCGGTTGCGCGATTCCACCACGTAGCGGATCTCGGCCTCCAGCTTGCTGACCTCGGCATTGGCCTCGTACAGCGCGCCCTGGGCGGCATGCATATTGTCGGAGGCCGCATAGTGCGCGGCGCGCATGGTCTCCAGTTCAGCCTCGACATGGCGCAGCTGGGCGGTCTGGGCCTCCAGGTCGACCTGGGCCTGCCCGACGGCGCGTTGGTGGCGTTCCTGCTCGCCCAGCGCCTCGCGCTTGCGCAGCATCCACAGCAGGTGCTGCTTCTCCTCGCCGTCGGCCTGCAGCGCCTTGAAGCGCTGCGCCACCTCGGCCTGGCCTTCGAGCTTCTCCAGGTTGTTGCCCAGCTCGCGCAGGATGTCCTCGACACGCGTCAGGTTCTCGCGCGTGTCGGACAGCCGGTTCTCGGTCTCGCGCCGGCGTTCCTTGTACTTGGAAACGCCCGCGGCCTCTTCAAGGAAGATGCGCAGGTCCTCGGGCTTGGCCTCGATGATGCGCGAGATCATGCCCTGTCCGATGATGGCGTAGGCGCGCGGGCCCAGGCCCGTGCCCAGGAAGATGTCCTGGATGTCGCGCCGGCGCACCGGCTGGTTGTTGATGTAGTAGGACGAGGTGCCGTCGCGCGTCAGCACGCGCTTGACCGCCACCTCGGCGTATTGGCTCCACTGGCCGTTGGCGCGGCCTTCGCTGTTATCGAAGACCAGTTCGACGCTGGCCCGGCCGGCTTGCTTGCGCGCGGTCGAGCCATTGAAGATGACGTCCTGCATGGACTCGCCACGCAGTTCCGAGGCACGCGACTCGCCCAGCACCCAGCGCACCGCGTCGATGATGTTCGATTTGCCGCAGCCGTTGGGTCCGACGATGCCGACCAGTTGGCCCGGCACTTGAAAATTGGTGGGATCGACGAAGGACTTGAAGCCCGCCAGTTTGATCGAGGACAGTCGCACGGTTGGTCGTGTGGATTCGGCGTAGGAAAGCGTTCGAGGAAACGGGCTGCCGCCGGGCGCCCGGCAACTCGTGCGACATCGCGAAAAAGTGAATTTCGGATCGCATTCAGCCCTGGCGTGCCCGTTGGCTGGCGCTAATCATACCATCGCCCATCCCGCATCCGGCCGGCTTTTCACGGCTTCCCGGCATCACTTTCCCTGCTGGATCGGCCATTTACGGGCGTTCCTGCGAGCACTTTCTCACCTGCCCGCCACCCCGCGCCGCGCCATGACCGCCGGCTGTCATGGCCGGCAGGCAGGAGGACAAGAAACTTATCAGGGTTGATGCTAGTCTCTGAATTGACAGCGTGACCCCGGATGCCCACCCCGAGCCGGAACCCTTGCGACGCGCCCGCGCGTCCTTTCCTGGGAGGACCAAGCATGACCGCATCTTCACCGACCCGCCTGCCGTGGTCAGTCGGAGAGATCGATTACGAAGCCATCGACACGGCGCGAATACGTCCCGACCGGCTCCTGTTCTATCTGCTGACCGCCTCCTCCTTCATCGAGAGCGGCTCCGACACCTACGCCGGCAATCTCGCCTCCTACTACGCCGACGTGCCGCAGGCCGCCTCGTGGCTCGAGCGGCACTGGGAAGCCGAGGAACTGCAGCACGGACTGGCGCTGCGCCGCTACGTGGAGCGCGTCTGGCCGGAGTTCGACTGGGAGCGTGGCTACGCACGCTTCTTCGAGGAATACCGCGTGACCTGCTCGATCGACAATTTCGAGCCCACCCATGCCCTGGAGATGGTGGCACGCTGCGTGGTGGAGACCGGCACCGCCACGCTCTACCGCGCCATCGAGCAAGCCACCGACGAGCCCGTGCTGCGCGACCTGAGCCGGCGCATCGCCAATGACGAAGTCCGCCACTACAAGCATTTCTTCCGCTATTTCAACGACTTCCGCCTCCAGGAGCAGGTCGGGCGCGGGCGCGTGCTGGGAGCGCTGGCGCGCCGCCTGCTGGAGATCAAGAACGAGGATGCCGAGATCGCACTGCGCAACGTGCTGCGCATCGAACGCGGCACCGAGGCGGTGTCCGACCGCGAAGTGCGCCAGTTGAATTCACAGGTCAGCGCCATCGTGCGGCGCCACCTGCCGGTCGATATGGCGGTCAAGATGCTGCTGCGCCCGCTGCACCTGCACAGTGGCGTGGAACGGGCCATCCGGCGCCCGCTGATCGCCCTGGTTTCCCGCGCGATGCTTCACTGAGCGGGGCCGCGTGCCGCGCGCGGCCGGTGCACCAGCCCGGACAGCGCCCCCGCCGCGACGATGCACAGGCCTCCCGCCCCCTCCTTCCAGCTCAGGGTTTCCGCGGCCAGCCACCACGAGGACAGGGCCGCCACCACGATCTCGAACAGCATCAGCAGCGACACCCGGTTGGCCGGCAGCCGCTGCAACCCGTACTGCACGATGGCGTTGCCAAGCACCAGGGTGCCCGCCAGCGCCACCGCCAGCAGCAGCACCGCGCCTTCGCGCCCGGCCGCCGGCCCCGCCAGCGCCGGCTCCAGCCACAGCGCGCAAGGTGCGCTGACCGCCACACTGCCCAGGAACACCGCCACGGTACGCACGCGCCCATCGACCTGGGGCAGGCGCTGCCCGGCGTGACGCGACAGCACATTGTTGACGGCAAAGCCCATGCCCGCCACCAGCCCGGCCCATTCCGCCAGGTTGGCGGGCAAGGGCACGCCGGCCTGCGGCGACCACAGCATCAGGCCGGCGCCGCCCAGCGCCAGCGCCACCAGGCCGAAGCCGGTGGCCGACAGGCGCTCGCCGAGCCACAGGCGCGCGAACAACGCGGTCCAGACCGGGGTCAGGTAGAACAGCAGCAGCACGCGCATGACGTGGCCGTTGACGCTGCCCCAGACGAAGCCGGCGTTGGTGATGCCGGCGGCCGCGCCGATCGCCAAGAACAACCAGGACTGGCGCAGCCCGCCCAGGTGGCGGCGGAAGGCCAGCATGGCGATGGCGGCCGCGATCAGGCTGACCAGCGCCGCCGCGCGCAGGCCGCCCAGGCCCCAGCCGGCCAGCACGCGATAGGGAAACCAGGCGATGCCCCATACCGAAGCGCCCAGCAGGATGGACAGCGAGGACTTGACGGGATCGTGGTCGGCAGCGCCGGGCTGCAAGGCAAGGGACGAAGGGCTCATCGGACCCGGGAATGACGGATGGAAATGGAAAACGGCAACGGAAAACGGGGATCCGGCAGCACGCAGCGGACATCACGGTACCGTGATGCGCGCCATCCTGGCGGGCGCCGCCCCCGCGCGGGAGCGGCGCGCCCGGCGATGGGCCCTGTTCCTCTATAATGTCCGGTTTCAACCGGCCCACCACCACAGAACGTGAATCCGCGCCTCGACCTGCTCCAGCCCTACCCGTTCGAGAAACTGCGTGCGCTGTTCGCGGACGTGAAGCCCGATGCCGCCAGGACGGCGATCAGCTTCGGCATCGGCGAACCCAAGCATCCCACGCCCGAGTTCATCAAGACGGCGCTGGCCGAGTCGCTGGCGGGGCTGGCGAATTATCCCACAACGGCAGGCTCCGACGCGCTGCGCCAGGCCATCGCCGCCTGGCTCGAGCGCCGCTACGGCCTGCCCGCGGTGAACCCGGCCAGCGAAGTGCTGCCGGTGACCGGCTCGCGCGAAGCGCTGTTCGCCTTTGCCCAGACCGTGGTGGACGGCAGCAAGCCCGGCGCGCTGGTGTTGTGCCCGAATCCCTTCTACCAGATCTACGAAGGCGCAGCCCTGCTGGCCGGCGCCACCCCGGTGTTCGCCAACAGCGATCCGGCGCGCAACTTCGCGCCCGCCTTCGACCGCATCGACGACGCCACCTGGTCGCGCGTGCAGCTGGCCTACGTCTGCTCGCCGGGCAACCCCACCGGCGCGGTGCTGTCGCTGGAAGACTGGCAGCAGCTGTTCGCCCTGTCGGACCGCCACGGCTTCGTGATCGCCTCGGACGAGTGCTACTCGGAGATCTACTTCGACGAGGGCCGCGCCCCGCTGGGCGCGCTGGAAGCCGCCCGCAAGCTGGGCCGCGGCTTCGAGCGGCTGGTGATGTTCTCCAGCCTTTCCAAGCGCTCGAACGTGCCCGGCCTGCGCTCGGGTTTCGTCGCCGGCGACGCCGCGCTGCTGAAGAAATTCCTGCTGTACCGCACCTACCATGGCGGCGCCATGAACCCCGCGGTGCAGGCGGCCAGCGTGGCGGCCTGGAACGACGAGGCCCATGTGCGCGACAACCGCGCCGCTTACGGGCGCAAGTTCAGCGAGGTGACGCCGCTGCTGGCCGAAGTGCTGGACGTGGCGCTGCCCGACGCCGGCTTCTACCTGTGGGCCGACGTCTCCCGCACCGGCCTGAGCGACACCGAGTTCGCCACGCGCCTGCTGGCTGCGCAGAACGTCACCGTGCTGCCGGGCAGCTACCTGGCGCGCGAGGCCGGCGGCATCAATCCGGGTGCCAACCGGGTGCGCATGGCGCTGGTCGCCACCCCCGAGGAATGCCTGGAGGGCGCACGCCGCATCGTGGAATTCTGCAAGGCACCGGGCTGAGCGCCCGCCCCCGCACCGGAAGCCCAGCAACCGGACCCGAGACTGTTGTAGACAACGCTTAACCATCAAGAAACGCATATGACGCAAGCACTGCAAGCCCTGATCGACCAGGCCTGGGAAGACCGCGCCAGCCTGTCGCCGAAGTCCGCCCCCAACGATATCCGCGAAGCGGTGGCCAGCGTCATCGGCCAGCTCGATGCCGGCACGCTGCGCGTGGCCGAGAAGCAGGGCAAGGACTGGATCGTCAACCAATGGATCAAGAAGGCCGTGCTGCTGTCCTTCCGCCTGGAAGACAACGCACCGATGGGCGCCGGCGGCTTCACCCAGTTCTACGACAAGGTGCCGAGCAAGTTCGCCGACTGGAGCGCCGACGACTTCGCCAAGGGCGGCTTCCGCGTGGTGCCGCCGGCCGTGGCCCGCCGCGGCTCCTTCATCGCCCGCAATGCGGTGCTGATGCCCTCCTACGTCAACATCGGCGCCTACGTCGACGAAGGCACCATGGTCGACACCTGGGCCACCGTCGGTTCCTGCGCACAGATCGGCAAGAACGTGCACCTGTCCGGCGGCGTCGGCATCGGCGGCGTGCTGGAGCCGCTGCAGGCCAACCCGGTCATCATCGAGGACAACTGCTTCATCGGCGCGCGCTCGGAGGTTGTCGAAGGCGTGATCGTCGAGGAGAACTCGGTCATCTCGATGGGCGTGTACCTGGGCCAGTCGACCAAGATCTACGACCGCGAGACCGGCGAGATCCACTATGGCCGCGTGCCCGCCGGCTCGGTGGTGGTGGCGGGTAACCTGCCGTCGAAGGACGGCAAGTACAGCCTGTACTGCGCGGTGATCGTCAAGAAGGTGGACGCGCAGACGCGCGCCAAGACCAGCCTGAACGACCTGCTGCGCGGCGACTGAACGTCGGCGCGCGATGCGCCGGCCCCCGCGCGGCCGCCCCGGCGGACGCAGCGTGGCGGCAGGCGCCGCGCGAGATGATCGTGCCCTCCCTGCGCAAGCGCATCATGGCCCTGGATCCCGCCACCGTCAGCACCGTCCTGTCGCTGCTGCCGACTATTCTCGAGCAGGCCAACAAGACCATCGAGAAGATCAAGAAGGGGCGCCGCCGCGAAGACGGGGCGCCAGGCGCGGCGGAGCCGCGCGACCCGGCCGCGCGCCTCGCCGAGCTCGAGTCGGCCGCCATGCAGCAGGCCGAGGCGGTCAAGCTGCTGGCCGAGCAGCATGCCATCACCATCGACGCGCTGCGCAAGGAGGCTGCGCGGCTCGACCGCCGGCTGCGCCTGATGACGGCGGTGGCGATGGCCGGCGTGGCGCTCGGCATCGGCGCGCTGGTGGTCTCGCTGAACCTGCTGCTGCGCTGAAGGCGGCGCCAGCCATCCCGCACGACCGGAGCCGGGCCACCCGCCCGGCTCCTTCCCCGCAATATCCGCTGAGGCAAGCTCCATGACCGTCCAGCTCTACGGCATCCCCAACTGCGACACCGTCAAGAAGGCCCGCACCTGGCTCGACGGCAACAGCGTCGCCTATTCCTTCCACGACTTCAAGAAGCAAGGGGTCAGCGAAGCCTTGCTGCGCGGCTGGCTCGCACAGGTTCCGCTCAGCACCCTGCTCAACCGCAAGGGCACCACCTGGCGTGCGCTGTCGGACGCCGACAAGGCGCGCGCCGAGGACGAGGCCGGCGCCATCGCGCTGATGCAGCAGAGCCCCTCGCTGATCAAGCGCCCCGTGCTGGAACACGGCGGCAAGGTTGCCGTGGGCTTCAGCGCCGACCAGTACGCCACCCTGTTCTGAAACCGGCCGGGCCGGCGGCCTTGCCCTGCCGCCGGCCCCGACAGCGTCCGCCCGGCTGGGCGGCGCACAGGCGTAAACTAGTGCCCCGACCTGCCGCGCCGTGCGCGGCCCGTCGGGCGCCTCTGCCTCTAGCAAACGATTCACTCCATGACCACCACCCTCGCCCTCACCGAAGACCTGATCCGCCGCCGCTCCGTCACGCCGGCCGACGAAGGCTGCCAGGCCGTGCTGGAAAGCCGCCTGAAGGCGCTCGGCTTCCACTGCGAATCCATCGTCAGCGGCCCGGACGACTTCCGCGTCACCAACCTGTGGGCGGTGCGGCGCGGCAGCGCAGGCAAGGACGGCAAACTGCTGGTGTTCGCCGGCCACACCGACGTGGTGCCGACCGGCCCGCTGGAGCAGTGGCATTCCGACCCCTTCGCGCCGACCCATCGCGACGGCAAGCTCTACGGCCGCGGCGCCGCCGACATGAAGACCTCGATCGCGGGCTTCGTCGTCGCCGCCGAGGAGTTCATCCAGGCCCATCCCGCGCACACCGGCTCGATCGGCTTCCTGATCACCAGCGACGAGGAAGGCCCGGCTCACGATGGCACCGTCAAGGTGGTGGAGGCGCTGGCTGCGCGCGGCGAGCGCCTCGACTACTGCGTGGTCGGCGAGCCGACCTCGGTCGACGTGCTCGGCGACATGGTCAAGAACGGCCGCCGCGGCTCGCTCTCCGGCAAGCTGGTGGTCAAGGGCGTGCAAGGCCATATCGCCTATCCGCACCTGGCCCGCAACCCCATCCACCTGGCCGCGCCGGCATTGGCCGAACTGGTGGCCGAACGCTGGGACGAAGGCAACGAGTACTTCCCGCCCACCACCTGGCAGATGTCGAACATCCACGGCGGCACCGGCGCCACCAACGTGATCCCGGGCCAGGTGACCATCGACTTCAATTTCCGCTTCTCGACGGCGAGCACGCCCGACGGACTGAAGGCGCGCGTGCACGCCATCCTCGACCGCCACGGCCTGGACTATGAACTGGCCTGGACCCTCGGCGGCGAGCCCTTCCTGACGCCGCGCGGCGAGCTTTCCGAAGCGATGGCCGCGGCCATCGCCGCGGAAACGGGTGTCACCACCGAACTGTCGACCACCGGCGGCACCTCGGACGGCCGCTTCATCGCCAGGATCTGCCCGCAGGTGGTGGAATTCGGCCCGCCCAACGCCAGCATCCACAAGATCGACGAGCACGTGGAAGTCCGCTTCATCGAGCCGCTGAAGAATATCTACCGCGGTGTGCTGGAACGCCTGGTGGCCTGAGCCCCGGCAGCCCGCACCGCCTCCCCGCCCCTGACCGAGAACAAACCCATGGCAACTCCCTCCCCGCTGCGCACCGTACGCGACCTGCTGCGCCTGGCGGTCTCCCGCTTCAGCGCGGCCCAGCTGTCGTTCGGCCATGGCAGCGCCAATGCCTACGACGAAGCCGCCTACCTGGTCCTGCACACCCTGCACCTGCCGCTCGACACGCTCGACCCTTTCCTGGACGCGCGCCTGCTGCCAGAAGAGATCGACGCCGTGTTGGCGGTGATCGAGCGTCGCGTCACGGAGCGCGTGCCGGCCGCCTACATCACGCACGAGGCCTATATGCACGGCCTGCGCTTCTACGTCGACTCGCGCGTGATCGTGCCGCGCAGCTTCATCGGCGAACTGCTGCAGGACGGGCTGGAACCGTGGCTGGGCGAAGCCGATGACGTCGGCCCGGTGCTGGAGCTGTGCACCGGCTCGGGCTGCCTGCCGATCCTGGCGGCCCACGCCTGGCCGAACGCCCGCATCGACGCGGTCGACATCTCGCCGGACGCGCTGGCGGTGGCCTGTCGCAACGTGGCCGACTACAAGATGGCGGAGCGCATCCACTTGCATGAGGGCGATCTCTACGCCCCGCTGCCGCATGGCGCCACCTATGACGTCATCCTGAGCAATCCGCCCTACGTCAACGAGGCCTCGATGCAGGCACTGCCGGCCGAGTACCTGGCCGAGCCGCGCATCGCGCTGGCCGGTGGCGACGATGGCATGGACGTAGTGCGCCGCATCATCGCGGGTGCCAAGGCGCACCTCAACCCGGGCGGCGTGCT
Source organism: Cupriavidus malaysiensis (assembly GCF_001854325.1). Taxonomy (NCBI): domain Bacteria; kingdom Pseudomonadati; phylum Pseudomonadota; class Betaproteobacteria; order Burkholderiales; family Burkholderiaceae; genus Cupriavidus; species Cupriavidus malaysiensis. Next base: position 2,225,386 of record NZ_CP017754.1, on the reverse strand, counting down.
GGTGGTCGAGATCGGCAACGAGCGCGCCAACGTGGAAGCCGCCTTCCCCGACCTCGAAATCATCTGGCTGCCGGTCAGCGCCGGGGACGACCAGGTCTTCCTGCTGACCTACGACACGCTGCCGGGCTGAGCGGCCGTATCACGCGGATCCTCCGCCCCGCGCAGGGGCCCGCCGCGCTCCGGCGCCCGGCTCACCATCCGGCCAGCGCCCGCAGCGCCGCCTCGCGCACCTGCTCGAGCACGCCCGCGCGCCAGTCGTCGCTATCGCCGTAGAAGGCGCGCCACATGCTCTGCTGGATCAGCGTGCGCTGGCCCTGGTCGGCGTCCGGATGCAGGTGCAGCCAATGGTCGCCGCGCAGGGCCTCCAGCACCTCGCCGACCGGCAGCGTGCCGAACTCGAGCGCGATGCCGGCATAGTCGAGCGCGGGCAGCGTCTCGGGGATGGCCCGCCAGGCCATCCCCGTCAGGCTGGCCGAGGTGGACGAACCGTCGTGGATGGAGGTCACTTCCCTGCCCCAGATGGCACGCGCATTCGCCAGCTGGCGCGCGTCGTCCGGCCCCATGTAGATGGGCTCGCCATAACCCCACGGACCGAGCCCGGTGTGGATGCCCAGCCAGCGCAGGCTGGAGCGGCCGGCACCGAAGCGCGCCAGCAGCCGACGCAGCGTGTAGTTGCTCCAGGCCGGCTTGTGCCCGCCGAAGAACAGCCCGTCGGGAAACGCATACTGGCCCGCGCTGACCGCGGCCTGGAACCACGACAATCCCTTCTCCGCCACCATCCTGTGCAGGCTGGCTTCGTCTTCCTGCGATGCCGGCCAGTGCTCGGGCAAGAGCAGCGGCGCCAGCTCGGCGTAAGCGGCGTTCTCCGGCAGCGGCCGGCTGAAGTCGAGGAAGTTGCGGTTCAGGTCGACATTGTCCTCGTTGACCCGCCGCAGATGGGAAAAGCCGTAGGGATTGAGCGCGTGCACCAGCAGCAGCGCCGCATCCGCCGCGCGCGCGGCGGCGCACAAGCCGGCATCGCGCAGCAGCGTGACCTGCGCTCCCGCACCGCAGAAGCCCTCCACCCCGTGCATGCCCGAGCTGATCATCAGGCAGTGCCGGGCGGACGCCTCGCCGACCCAGGCCACGTCGATGGCCAGGGCCTCGCCGCGGGCACCGCGCTGCGTCGGGTGCGGGAACTCGGTCAGCGCCGCGCCCGCGTCGCGCGCGGCATCGAGGAATTTCTGTCTGGCTTCGGCATAGCTGCGGGAGAAGGCGGACATGGCGTCGACGGCGAGTGGCGGCTGGCTCTTCATTAGACGCCAAATCCCGGCGCGCTGCCACCCGCCGGCCACCCGCCGGCCACCCATCGGCCGCGGCTAGAAGCCGGGCAGCTCAGTCTGGCCGCGGGCCGGCTCCGGCGGCAGGAAGGCCGCCGGATGCAAGGCCAGTCCGGCGCTTTCGATCTGCGCCGGGGTCAGCATCAGGTGGCGTGCCAGCCAGTCCTCCAGCCCGCGCAGGAAGCGCTGCTCGGAGAGGCTGCGCGATTGCGCCATGCGCCAGCACAGCTTGGTATGCGCGGTGTAGACGTCGAGCAGGTTGGTGGTCTTCAGCTTGTACGGCGTGGCCGGGCCGCGCTCGATGGCAAGGATGCGCCGCGCCTGGGCCAGCTCCAGCCCGCCCTGGCGCAGATAGCGCTCATGCAGCTCCTCGAGCGCCGCATAGCGCACCGATGGCTGGATGCGCGGCACCGCCGCCACCTTGTCGATGCGCAGCACCAGATAGCGCTCCGCCTCGGCGCGCAGCAACGCTTCCTGCCGGTACCTTGTCTTGGCGCGCTGCACGGCCGACACGCGGCCGGCCACGGCCGGCGCCTGGCCCGGCGTGGGCTGGACGCCGGCGCGCGGCGTCGCCAGACCCGCATCGCGCGCCGTGTAGTCGGGCAGGCAGGCCAACGCATCCGCGTCCGCCACCACGGCCTGGGCGCAGTCCGGCGCGAACGGGTACTCCAGCCCCTGTGCATCGCGCATCACGATGGCGCGCCCGCCGGGCACGCCATGCGGGCGCCCGTCGCTGCCCGCGATGCCGGCATGGTCGGCCACGCCGGCCAGGGCGTGGCTGCAGCGGACCTCCGCCTCGACGAAATCCTTGCGCACGGGCGTCCAGCCCCTCTCCTTGCTGTGCATTGCCTGCTTGTCCTGCCGTCCTGCTGTGATGAAGGGCCGGGTTTCCCGCCCGGCCGAAGGCCGTATTGTCCCGCATCGGCATGCCGCGCGGAATCCCTCTGCCCGCTCGCGGCGCTGCACGGCAAGCGCCTGACGCTACAATGTCGGGTTGTTCGCCGGGGCACACGCCCCTCCCGAAGTCTTTCTCCGTCCCCCTCGTGATCCGAATCGACCAGCTTGTCCTCCAGCGCGGCACCAAGGTGCTGTTCGACCACAGCAGCGTGACCCTCAACCCCGGCGAGCGCGTCGGCCTGGTGGGCGCCAACGGCAGCGGCAAGTCCACGCTGTTCGCGCTGCTGCGCGGCGAACTCCATGCCGACGGCGGCGACGTGGCGATCCCGCCCACCTGGCGCATCGCCCACGTGGCACAGGAAACGCCGGCGGTCTCGCGCAGTGCGCTGGACTACACCATCGACGGCGATACCCGCCTGCGCGACATCGAAGCGCAGATCGCGGCCGCCCAGGCCAGCGGTGATGGCAGCGCCGAAGCCGAGGGACATGCCGCCTATGCCGACGCCGACGGCTATACCGCCGCGGCGCGCGCCGAGACGCTGCTGCTGGGCCTGGGCTTCACGCTGGACCAGGTGGCGCAGCCGGTGGCGGACTTCTCCGGCGGCTGGCGCATGCGCCTGAACCTGGCGCAGGCGCTGATGTGCCCGTCCGACCTGCTGCTGCTCGACGAACCGACCAACCACCTGGACCTCGACGCCATCGTCTGGCTGGAAGACTGGCTCGCGCGCTATCCCGGCACGCTGGTCATGATCTCGCACGACCGCGAGTTCCTCGACGCCATCTGCACGGTCACCGTGCACATCGAGAACCAGCAGCTCAAGCGCTACGGCGGCAACTACACCTTCTTCGAGACGCAGCGCCTGCAGCAGATGGCGCAGCAGCAGGCCGCCTACGCACGCCAGCAGAAGCAGATCGCCCACCTCGAATCCTTCATCACCCGCTTCAAGGCCAAGGCCACCAAGGCACGCCAGGCGCAGAGCCGGGTCAAGGCGCTGGAGAAGATGGAGCGGCTCGCGCCGGTGCACGCGGCGGCGGGCTTCTCCTTTGAGTTCCGCGAGCCGGATGCCGCCCCCAACCCGATGATGCAGCTCGACGCGGTGGACTGCGGCTACCCGCCCGCAGACGGCGCCGAAGCGGCCAAGGTGATCCTGCGCGGGCTGACCTTGTCGATCCAGGGCGGCCAGCGCATCGGCCTGCTCGGCGCCAACGGCCAGGGCAAGTCGACGCTGGTGAAGACGCTGGCCGGCACCCAGGATGCGCTGGCCGGCACGCTGCGGCTCGGCAAGGGCCTGCAGATCGGCTATTTCGCCCAGCACCAGCTCGAGACCCTGCGCGACCATGACTCGCCGCTGCAGCACCTGGCGCGCCTGGCGCCCGACACGCGCGAGCAGGAGCTGCGCGACTTCCTCGGCAGCTTCAATTTCCGCGGCGACATGGCCACCGCGCCGATCGCGCCCTTCTCCGGCGGCGAAAAGGCACGCCTGGCGTTGTCGCTGATCGTCTGGCAGAAGCCCAACCTGCTGCTGCTCGACGAGCCGACCAACCACCTGGACCTCGACACTCGCGAGGCGCTGACCATGGCGCTGGCCCAGTTCGAGGGCACTCTGATCGTGGTCTCGCACGACCGCCACCTGCTGCGCGCCACCACCGACCAGTTCATGCTGGTGGCCGAAGGCCGGCTCACGCCCTTCGACGGCGACCTCGACGACTATCGCGACTGGCTGCTGCAGCAGGCCGCCGCCAAGCGCAACGCCGCGCTGCCCGAGCGCGCGGTGGCCGCGGGCGAAGCGGCGCCGGCGGCGCTCAACCGCAAGGACCAGCGCCGCGCCGAAGCGGACGAGCGCCAGCGCCTGGCGCAACTGCGCAAGCCGCTGACCAAGGAACTGGAGAAGGTGGAGAAGCGCATGGCCGAACTGCAGCAGGCCAAGGCGGAGATCGACGGCTTCCTGGCCGACGAGAACAGCTACGCGGAAGCGAACAAGGCCAAGCTGATGGCGATGCTCAAGCGCCAGGGCGAAGTCGAGGGCGAACTCGGCACGCTGGAAGAACGCTGGCTGGAACTGCAGGAGCAGATCGAGCAGATCACCTGAGTCCCGCCTGCCACGCGGGAAGCGGACGCCCGCGCCGGAGCGCTTCCGGCACGGGCGTCCGGGACGGGAGCCGCGCGGAACTCAGCGGTAGTTCTTCTCGCGCCGGATCAGCCCGACCGCCAGCGTCAGGGTCAGGATCGCCAGCCAGATCAGCGACCATGCCGGGATCGACAGGCCGAAGATCGGCGGCAGCGGCGCGGTGCACAGGCCGTCCGAGAAGAACACCTGCGGCAACAGCTTGGCGGTGGGCAGCGCATTGACCCAGTTCTCCAGCGGATCGATACCGCACGAAGCCTTCGGATTCAGCAGCAGCGACACGTGGTAGCCAGCCACCGCGATGCCGGCCACGCCGGACAGCATGCCCAGCCCCTGCCACAGCGAGCGCGTGTTCTGCGCGACCGCTGCCAGCAGCGAGAAGCAGCCGATGGCGACAAAGGCGAAACGCTGCATCACGCACAGCGGACAAGGCTGGTAGCCCTCCACGTGCTGCAGGTAGAGCGCGTAGCCGACCAGTCCGAAGGAGATCACGGCGATCAGCAGGAAATAGGCGCGAGAATTGGCTTGCATGGAAGAAATAGAGGGGTCTGACAAAGCACGGAGCCGAGCCTGGCGCGGCAAGCGGATCACGCGCGCGTGAAGCGCATTATTACCGATTTTCGCGATACGGCGCGGCCGCGGGCGCGGCACACCGCGGTAGCGCTTGCGACAGATTGACGCACCCCCGCCTTACGCCTGCGGCACGGCGGCCTGATGCGCCAGCCACTCGCCGCGCGTGATGCGGTAGAGGCAATGGCGGCGCAGGGGACTGCCCTCGGCCACGGCCGGATGGTCGAAATCAGCGCCGCTGTCGCGCATGCCGATGCGCTCCATGACGCGGCGCGAGCGCTGGTTGGCAAGCACCGTGAAAGACACGATCGACGCCAGCCCCAGCACTTCGAAGCCGGCCCGCAGCGCGGCGGCCGCGGCCTCGCTGGCATAGCCCCTGCCCCAATGGGCGCGCGCCAGGCGCCAAGCCACCTCCACGCACGGCGCGCACGGCAGTGCGGCCGCCGGCACGTGCAGGCCGACCATGCCGACGAAGGCACCGTCCTCGCGCCGCTCCACCGCCCACGGGCCCCAGCCGTGCGCGGCGATCAGGCCCTGGCAGCGCTCCGCCATGGCGTCGCTGTCCGCGCGCGCCAGCGGCGCGGGAAAACAGCGCATGACCTCGGGATCGGCGTTGAGCGCGGCGAACGGCGCGCGGTCGGCGTCGCACCACTGGCGCAAGCGCAGCCGCGCCGTGGCCGGCTCCAGCAGCGCCGGCAGCCCCGGCACGCCGGACGGAAGCGCGTCGGCCGGCGCGCTCATTCGAGATGGCGCACGCGGTCGATGGCCTGCTCGATGCGCTCCACGGCGATCACCTCAAGGCCGTCGATCGGCTGGCGCGGCGCATTGGCCTTGGGAATCACCGCCTGCGTGAAGCCCAGCTTGGCGGCCTCCTTGAGGCGCTCCTGGCCGCGCGGGCTCGGCCGGATCTCGCCCGCCAGCCCGACCTCGCCGAACACCACCAGGCCGCGCGGCAGCGGCTTGTTGCGCATCGAGGAATGAATGGAAAGCAGCACCGCAAGGTCGGCCGCCGGCTCGGTGATCTTCACGCCGCCGACCGCGTTGAGGAAGACATCCTGGTCGAAGCAGGCAACGCCGGCGTGACGGTGCAGTACCGCGAGCAGCAGCGCCAGCCGGTTCTGTTCCAGGCCCACGGCGAGGCGGCGCGGATTGGGCACGTGGGCGGTATCGACCAGCGCCTGGATCTCGACCAGCAGCGGGCGCGTGCCCTCCTGCGTCACCAGCACGCAGGAACCGGGCACGGTCTGCTCGTGCTGAGACAGGAACAGCGCCGACGGGTTGCTGATGCCGCGCAGGCCGCGCTCGGTCATGGCGAACACGCCGAGCTCGTTGACCGCGCCGAAGCGGTTCTTGAAGGCGCGGATCAGGCGATGCGACGAATGCGTGTCGCCCTCGAAATACAGCACGGTATCGACGATATGCTCGAGCACGCGCGGACCGGCCAGGCTGCCCTCCTTGGTCACGTGGCCCACCAGGATAATGGTGGTGCCGCTGCTCTTGGCGATGCGCGTGAGCTGCGCCGCGCACTCGCGCACCTGCGCCACCGACCCGGGGGCCGAGGTCAGCGCCTCGGAGTACAGGGTCTGGATCGAATCGATCACCGCCACCTCGGGCCGCTCGGCCTCCAGCGTGGCCTGGATCTTCTCCAGCTGGATCTCCGCCAGCAGGCCGAGCGCCGGGCTTTCCACGCCCAGGCGCTGCGCCCGCAGCGCGATCTGGGCGCCTGACTCCTCGCCGCTGACATAGAGCACCGGGCGCTGGGCCGCGAGATTGGCCAGCGCCTGCAGCAGCAGCGTCGACTTGCCGATGCCCGGGTCGCCGCCGATCAGCACCACGCCGCCGGCCACCAGGCCACCGCCCAGCACGCGGTCGAACTCGTCGATGCCGCTGGAGAAACGCGGCACGTCGGCAGCCTCGATCTCCGCCAGCTTGCGCACCCTGGTCGACGCCGCGAGCGGCTGGAAGCGTTTGGCCGAAGCGCTTTCCGCCACGCTCTCCACCAGGGTGTTCCACTGCTGGCAGTGCGGGCACTGCCCCTGCCAGCGCGGCACGGTGCCGCCGCATTCGGTACACGTGTAGACCGTCTTGACCTTGGCCAACTCAGTCCCCCGTGTTGCCAGGCTGGTCCGGGGCGGTCAGCATCGCCACCGTGGTCGGCACGCGCGGCGCCAGCGCGCACATCAGCTCATAGCCGACCGTGCCGCTGGCCTCGGCCACGTCGTCGATCGGCAGGCCCTGTCCCCACAGCGTGACCGGCGAGCCGACGCGTGCCTTCGGGCAGGGCGTCAGGTCCACGCACAGCATGTCCATCGATACCCGTCCGACCAGGCGCGTGCGCACCCCGTCGACCAGCACCGGCGCCGGCTTGTCGCCCCAGCCGGCGGCGTGGCGCGGATAGCCATCGGCATAGCCGCAGGCGACCACGCCGACGCGCATGGGCCGCTCGGCCGTGTACAGCGAGCCATAGCCGACGGTGTCGCCCGGCTGCAGGTCCTGCACCGAGATGAGTTCGCTCTGCAAGGACATGGCAGGCTGCAGGCCCATGCCTTCGACGTCGGCCTGGCGCCCGGTGGGCGCCGCGCCGTACAGCATCACGCCCGGCCGCACCCAGGCACGGTGGGCCTTGGGGTGCCACAGGGTGGCCGCCGAGTTGGCCAGGCTGGCCTCGCCCGGCAGGTTGGCCGTGGCCGCATCGAAGACGGCCAACTGGTGCTCGATGCCGCGCGGGCTGTCGGCATCCGAAAAATGCGTCATGTGAACGATGGAGCCCACGCACGACAGGGCGCGCGCGCGCTCCCAGATGGTCCGGTACTGGTCGGGATGGAAACCCAGGCGGTTCATGCCGGTATTCATCTTGAGCTGCACCGCCAGCGGCCCCTTGGGCCGCGCCAGCTCGAGCATGCGCAGTTGCTCTTCGCTGTGCAGCACGGTGGTCAGGCGGTACTGCTCCAGCAGGGCCACGTCCTGCGGCTGGAAGATGCCTTCGAGCAGGAGCACCGGCCCCTGCCAGCCCAGGTCGCGCAGCAGCACCGCCTCGTCCAGGTCCAGCAGGCCGAAGCCGTCGGCGGCGCGCAGGCCGGCGAAGGCACGGCGGATGCCGTGGCCGTAGGCATTGGCCTTGATCACGGCCCAGATGCGGGAATCCGGCGCGCAGCGGCGCGCCACTTCGAGATTGTTGGCAAGCGCCGGCTGGTGGACGACGGCGTGAATCGGTCTTGGCATGAAATCGGCTACTCGAGCGTAGAGAACGGCACAAAACCACCGCCTCGAACACAGAAAACGACCGGGGCACACCGCGCATGCACCACATCGGGGATTACCCGGTCCGCGCGCGCTGCCGCTCCAGCGTTGATGAACGATATTTGAACACATTCGGATCGTGCGGCCGGGAATCGAATGGCTGCCAGGCTGTCAAACTGCCTTCCCGCCGATGCGCCGAAATGTCTTGTTTTCATGATATAAAGCCGGACGCTCCGGCCATGTTTCATTCCTGATGCAATATCGATGACGAACAGACGGACCGAACGGCGTTCCACCGCTGCACGCATGCATCACTTTGACATGCCGGCAGCGCCGGGTTCCCTGCCGACGACGGCCATTGCCCCGCGCATGCCGCCGGCCGGCCTGCGCGGCGCAGGCGGGGCAGGAGTCGCCGCCGGCCTGAGCGAGTTAGCGAACCGAAGCGAGACCAGCCATGGAGAGACAGTCCACAGTATGAAGAAGGGTTTCTACATCATCATGGCGGCGCAGTTCTTCTCTTCGCTGGCCGACAATGCATTGCTGATCGCCGCGATCGCCCTTCTTGCCGAGCTGCATTCCCCGCAGTGGATGACCCCCCTGCTCAAGCTGTTCTTCGTGCTGTCCTATGTGGTGCTGGCCGCCTTCGTGGGCGCCTTCGCCGACTCCATGCCCAAGGGCCGGGTGATGTTCATCACCAACACCATCAAGATCGCCGGCTGCGCCATCATGATGTTCGGCCTGCATCCGCTGCTGGCCTACGGCATCGTCGGCTTCGGCGCGGCGGCGTACTCTCCCGCCAAGTACGGCATCCTCACCGAACTGCTGCCGCCGGAAAAACTGGTGGCAGCCAACGGCTGGATCGAAGGACTGACGGTAGGCTCCATCATCCTCGGCACGGTGGTCGGCGGCGCGCTGATCTCCGTGCACATCTCGCAGCTGCTGCTGAGTATCGACGTGCCCTATGTCGATACGGGCATCACCACCCCGGCGGAAGCCGCGATGGTGGTCATCATGCTGTTCTACCTGGTTGCCACCATCTTCAACCTGTTCATCCCGGACACCGGGGCGCGCTATCCGCAGCAGGAAAAGAACCCGATCAAGCTGATCGCCGAATTCGGCGACTGCTTCATGGCTCTGTGGCGCGATAAGCTCGGCCAGATCAGCCTGGCCGTCACCACCCTGTTCTGGGGTGCCGGCGCCACCCTGCAGTTCATCGTGCTGAAGTGGGCGGAGAAATCGCTGGGCCTCAACCTGTCGCAGGGCGCCCTGCTGCAGGCCGTGGTCGCCGTCGGCGTGGCCGTGGGCGCCATGCTGGCGGCCATGCGCATCCCGCTGCGCAAGTCGCTCTCGGTACTGCCCTTCGGCGTCGCCATGGGCGCGGTGGTGATGCTGATGGCCTTCTACACCAAGGAGATGGTGCCGACCGTCACGCTCGACCTGCTTGGCATGCGCATGCCGCTGCACATGCTGATCGCCTACCTTTTCCTGATGGTGGTGGGTGGCATGTCGGGCTATTTCGTCGTGCCGATGAACGCCCTGCTGCAGCACCGCGGCCACGTGCTGCTGTCCGCCGGCCATTCGATCGCCGTGCAGAACTTCAACGAGAACGTCTCGGTACTGCTGATGCTTTGCCTGTACGCGCTGCTGGTCAAGCTGAACGTGCCCATCGGCGTGGTCATCGTCGCTTTCGGCATCTTCGTCTGCACCACCATGCTGATGGTGATGCGCCTGCACCGCTACAACGTCCGCACGTTCAACTCCCTGGCGATGATCGGGGAAGACAAGCACCATTGAAGCCGGCGGCGCGGCACCTTGGCAGTGCCCGCGCCAGCCCGGTCCGCCGCACGCCGGCCTTTCGGCCCGCCTTCTCCGCCGCCTCGGCGCCCGCAGCCCTAGTCGCGCAACGCGCCGGCCACGCTCCCCTGTGCCGCCGGTCCTCCGCCGGCCCGCAGGCGCGCCCGCTGCTCCCAATCCAGCGGCACCACGAAGCCACGCGACACCTCGCGCCACATGCCCGGCGCCTCGGCCCCTGCCGGCTCCAGTTCGCACACCATGACCGGCGATTCGCGCCGCCAATGCCGGTCCGCGCGCGGCTCGGCGAAGCGGCCGGCCAGCTCCTCCTGCAGGGTGGCCGCATCCAGCGTCTGCGCGGCGGACACCAGCGCGCCCGACAGCCACTGCGAGCGCGACAGGCGGCACCAGCGCGCGCCCGCCTGCCGGGCAGCCCAGCCGGACCACGAGGGCAGCGTCGACCACCATCCATGCAGATGGTCAGGCGCGAAGCCGGCGTCCTCGAGCCAGTCCGGGCGCCGGCCGTCGCGGTAGAACAGCCAGCCGAGCAGGTAGGCTTCGCTGCGGTCCGGTGCCTGGCCCAGCAGCGCCAGGGCTTCGGCGGAGCGGCCCAGCGGCAGTTGCCGGCGCACGGTGTGGTCCAGCTTGTCGGCCAGGCGGTCGACCAGGTTCGGACCGACGAAATGACGCAGGTGCGCGGCCTCATCGGCGTCGCAGAGATCTCCTGCGCCTTCCGCTTCGACCAGCAGGTAGAACTTGGCGGCCATCTCCCAGTGCACGATGGCGCCGTCGGCCCGGTCGCGCCAGACGAAGTCCAGTTCGCCCAGCGTCTGCACACCGCGCGCGGAAGCGCGCCGCACCGGCAGGTTGGCGGCCAGCAGTTCGAGTCCGGCGCAGCGTTCCAGCGCGAAATGCAACAGGCGCTCGGCATGGCGGCCCAGCCGCAGGCTGCGGCCATCGCGCTCGCCGGCGGCCAGTTCATCGATGGTAGGGGGAAGCCGTTCGGGATCGGCGGCCTGGAGCCAGCGCTCCCAGGCCGCCTGCGCCGCCACGGGCCAGCGCGCCGGCGTCGCGCCGCCGGGCCCGTCCGGCAGCCTCTCCAGCAACTGGGGCGACAAGGTGCACCAGGCCAGTTCGCGCAGCCGCCGCGACGGGCTGGCGCGCCAGAGCGGCACGCGCGCCGGCGTGCCGCCCGCTGCTAGGGCTGCCTCAAGCCTCGGCTCCCGCACGGTCGTGTACCTCGCGCGCCAGGCAGAGATCGTCCCAGGCACGTGCCTTGTCGGCCGGGGTGCGCAGCAGGTAGGCCGGATGGTAGGTCACCACCACCGGGATACCCTCGTAGCTGTGCACGGTGCCGCGCAACTTGCTGATCGGCGTGGTGGTGCGCAGCAGGCTCTGCGCGGCGAAGCGTCCCAGCACCACGATCAGCCTGGGCCGGATCAGGGCGATCTGGCGTTTCAGGAAGGGCTCGCATTGCACCACCTCCTCGGGCTCCGGGTTGCGGTTGCCCGGCGGCCGGCACTTGAGCACGTTGGCGATGAAGACGCGGTTCCCACGCGCCAGGCCGAGCGAGCCCAGCATATTGTCCAGCAGCTTGCCAGCCTGGCCGACGAAGGGTTCGCCCTGCTTGTCCTCGTTCTCGCCCGGGGCCTCGCCGACCAGCATCCAATCGGCCTGGGGGTCGCCCACGCCGAACACGGTCTGCGTCCGCGTGCTGCACAGCTTGCAGGCGGTGCAGCCGGACACCTGGGCTTCCAGCGCCGGCCAGTCGAGCGAGGCAATGCCGGCAGCCCGGGCCGACAGCGCACCGTCGGCCTCGCCCTGCGTGGCAACGGCTTGCCGCGCGGGGACCGGCACCTGCGCGTGTGGCGGCATGGCGGACGGCGCCGGCGGGCGGGCTGCCGCCATGTCCGCCACGGCCGGCGTGGCGGCTTCCATGCCAGTGCCAGCGGCTTGCGGCAGGCGCGCAGGCGGCAAGACCGCTTGCGGAACGGACACGGCTGGATCGTCCCGCAGCGGGGCCATGGCTTCCACCGGCGCCACCGCCAGCGCTTCCACTGCCTCTACCGCTTCCATCGGCTCCATGGGCTCTGCCAGCGGTGCGGCTTCGGCGGCCAGCGGCGGCAGCCCACGCGGCAGCCACTCATGGGTAATGCCGAGCACTTCCAGGAATCGAGCGCGCCGGTCCGTCATGCTGCCTGTCCTCCGGTCCATGCCCGACGCAGCACCAGGGCATCCTCACGGCCCTGCGCGGCGGCCGGATAGTAGCCCTTGCGCCGCCCGATCTCGACAAAGCCGGCCTGGCGATACAAGGCCAGCGCGGCCGCATTGGACGGCCGCACTTCGAGCAGCATGGTGTGCAGGTGGTGCGCCTCGGCCGTCGCCAGTGCGGCGGCCAGCAGCAAGCGGCCCAGGCCCTGCCCTTGGCGAGCCGGCTCCACCGTGATGTTCAGCAGGTGCATCTCGTCGACCACCGGCATCAGCACGGCATAGCCGGCCAGCCCGCCTGCGGCGTCGCGCAGGACCAGGCCCAGGTGGCCCGCCTTGATCGAGTTCTCGAAGTTGCCGCGTGTCCACGGATGGCTGAAGGCGCGGGACTCGACCTCGGCCACCGCATCCGCGTCCAGTGCGCTCATGCGACCCAGCGCCCATCCTGCGGGCAACACGGGCATCTCGGGCACCTCGCACAGGCTGCTGTGCTGCGCCATATCGCTCATGGCCGGCTCCCGGCGGCGCGCAGCGCTGCCGCCGCCTCGCGCTCGGCGATGGTCTGCGCCACCTTGTCGCGCAGGTAGATCGGCATCGCCTCGGCGGCCTCGACCGCCTCGCCGCGCGCCAGCGCGCCGAAGGCCAGGGCGGCCACGGCGCGCGCGTCCGGCATCGCATCGGATGCCAAGCGCTGCGCGCCGCCCAGGCCGGCCAGCCGCTCGCCGAACACTTCGGCCGCGTTGCCGGCCAGCCAGTACGGTCCCGCCGGCAAGGCCACGGTCTCGGGCGGCCCGACCTGCATCGCGGTGAGCGCATGCCAGCGGCCGTCGCGCCAGGCGAACGCGCCGGTATAGGCTTCGTCCATGCGCGCATCCAGCGCCACCAGCACCGCGGTGCCGTCGGGCAGCGGCGGACCGTCGCGCCGGGCGCGCTCGGCGCAGGCCATCAGGGTATTGACCGGCACGACCGGCAGGCTGGCGCCGAAGGCCAGGCCCTGCGCCACACCGCAGGCGGTACGCAGGCCGGTGAAGGACCCCGGGCCGGCGCCGAAGGCGATGGCGGCGCAATCGGCCAGGGCGATGCCGGCTTCGGCCAGCAGCTCGCCGGCAGCCGGCAGCACGCGGGAGGACGAGCGCGCGCCCGTATGCTCGTGGCGGGACAGGCACGCCAGCGTGCCATCCGCATCCAGGCGGCCAAGGGCCACCGAACACCACTCAGTGGAAGTTTCAACTGCAAGAATCCAGGACATGGCGCGATTGTAGCCGCTGTCGGCCCGCTTGCCGCGTGCGGACGCGCACCCGGCGCACGCGCAGTCGAGTGCTTCCTCGGTTTTTTTCAAGGCAAACGCAGCGGGGCCGCGGCTATCATCGCCCCTTTTCCACGATGCCCAGACAGGAGATACCGATGAGCGACCTGCAAGCCCGCTTCGACCAGGCCCAGATCGATGTCAAGCAACTCAGCGAGCGCCCGAGCAATATGACCCTGCTGCGTCTTTACGCACTGTTCAAGCAGGGCAGCGAGGGCGATGCCCACGGCGACAAGCCCGGCATGACGGATTTCGTCGGCCGCTACAAGTTCGAGGCCTGGGAAACGCTGAAAGGCACCGGCCAGGACGAAGCCAAGGAGAAGTACATCGCGCTGGTCGAGGAGCTGCGCAGCGGCAAGGCCGCCTGAGATACGCACCGCGGCCGCCGGAGACGGCGCCCGCCGGCCCGGCCGCTCAGCCCGGCGGCGGCTCCGGCCGCGGCCGGATCCGCCAGGCCGCCAGGATGGCGATGGCGATCACCACGCCGACGGCGAGGAAAGTCTCGTCGAAGGCACGGATGCGCGCGGCACCAGCCGCGGCGGCACCCGCCTCGCCCAGCGCCGCCCCATGCGTGGCCAGGCGCCACTGCAGCCCGACCCCGGCCAGGCTCACACCGATCGCCCCGCCCAGCTGCCGCAGGAAATTGATGCAGCTCGAGCCCTGCGGGATCAGCGAATAGTCCACCCCGCGCATCGCCCCGAGCGTCAGCGACGGCAGGATGCAGCCCAGGCCGACGCGCCCCACCACCGCCAGCAGGACCAGCAGCAGGTAAGGCGTCGATTGCGAACCGGTCGCCATCAGCAGGAAGGACACGGCCAGCAGCGCCAGCCCGAACGACACCTGGCGGTGCGGCGGGATGCGGCGTGTCAGGCGCCCGGCGACGGCGATGGTGACCGCCAGCACCAGCCCCGCCGGCAGCAGCACCAGGCCTGCGCGCGACGGCGTATAGCCCAGCGCCATCTGCATATAGACCGGCAGCAGGTAGGTGGAGCCGAACAGGCCGGCGCCGTAGATGAAGGCCACCATGGCGCCGGCGGAAAACTGCCGGTAGCTGTACAGCCGCATGTTCATCAGCGGATGCGGCGCGCGCAGTTGCCACCAGACGAAGGCCAGCAGCATGGCCAGCCCGAGCCCCGCCAGCGCGAGGCCGTCCGCCAGGTCGCCGCGCATGGCCACCACGCCGTTGAGCAGGCTCACGGTGGCAATGCCCGCCAGACCCAGCCCGCGCCAGTCGAGCGGCTTGCGCTCTCCCATCATGGCTGAATCGACCGCCATGTAGCGGCGCGCCATCCACCATGCCGCCAGCGTCAGCGGCACCACCACAAAGAAGATGGAGCGCCAGCCGAAGGCCTCGACCAGGAAGCCGCCGAGGCTGGGACCGAGCGCGGGCGCCAGCACCACGCCGAAGCCGAACAGGCTGACCGCCTTGCCCTGCTCCCGCTCCTCGAACACGCGCAGGATGAGGATATTGGGCAGCGGCTGCAAGATGCCGGCGGCGATGCCCTCGGCCACCCGCATGGCGATCATCACGCCGTAGGTGGGCGACAGCCCGCCGACCAGCCCGCCGCAGCCGAGCAGCGCCAGGCAGCCGATGAAGGTGCGGCGCAGGCCGAAGCGATTGAGCAGCCAGGGCGTCAGCAGCAGCGACAGCGTCATGGCGATCATGAAGCTGGCCGCCACCCATTGCGCGCGCTCCTGGCCCAGGGCGAAATGGCGGCTGAGGTCGGGAATGGCGACGTTGACGATGGTCGACGAGACGATCGAGGACACCGTCCCCAGCATCAGCGTGAACAGCACGCGCCAGCGCGCCCGCTCGCCGTAGCGCGCGCGCAGCGCGGCACGCGTGGGCGCGCCGCGCGGGACGCCGGCCTGGGCGGCCGCGGCCGGCTCGCTCACCCGAGCCGCCCGCTGGCGGCCAGTTCGCGGATCTTGCGCACGGTGTCGAGATCGGCCTCATGGTAGGCGGACTTGACGATCTCCGCATAGCGGTCGTTGCCGGTCTCGTCGACCGTCGGCATGGTGGTCTCGTAGAGGAAGCGCAGCAGCAGCGCCCCTTCGGCCGGCGCCTCGATCATCATGCTGAGGGTGCCCCCGGCGTGCTCTGCCGTGGCCGCGCTTTCGTAGCGCACGCCGCGCCGGGGCTCCAGCACCACGCGGTCCTGCACGGTGGCGCCGCCGAAATGCAGCTCTCTATCCATCCAGTTGTCACCGCGTGCAACGATCTCGGAACGATCGAGCCCGAGCATGAACAGCTCTGGCTCCATGGCGCGCAGGACCAGCCCCTGCCAGAGTTGCTCCGGCGTGAGCGGCGTCAGCCGCGGATCGCCCGGGTCGTTGATCTCTACCAGATGCTCGAAACGCAACTTGATTCTCCAGAAATGGGGGGAACGTATAGCCGATATTATGACGGCACCGTGTAGCCCGCGATATCAATTCGCTTGATGCACCGCACCCAATCCCGGAGCCTTCCCATGCCAGATGCCCAGACGCCCCCCGCCGCTAACGCCCTGCCCTCCGGCGCACCGGACCCGCGCCAGATCCTCGTCTATGCCGACTCCCTGTCCTGGGGCATCGTGCCCGGCACGCGCCGGCGCCTGCCCTTCCCGGTGCGCTGGCCGGGACGCATGGAACACGTGCTCAACCGCGCCGGCGGCCCGTGCGCCGAGGCGCCGGTGCGCGTGCTGGAGGATTGCCTGAACGGGCGCCGCACGGTCTGGGACGATCCGTTCAAGCCCGGACGGAATGGTCTCGACGGCTTGCCGCAAGTCATCGAGATGCATTCGCCGCTGGCCATGGTGATCCTGATGCTCGGCAGCAACGACTTCCAGTCGATGCACCCGCACAATGCCTGGCACGCCGCCCAGGGAATCTCCGCCCTGGTGCAGGCCATCCGCGGCGCGCCGATCGAACCGGGCATGCCGGTGCCGCCCGTGCTGGTGGTGGCGCCGCCGCCGATCCGCGCCCCCCGGGGCCCGCTGGCGCCGAAGTTCGCCGGCGGCGAGCACAAGTGCGCGGGCCTGGTCGACGCCTACCGGCAGGTCTGCGACACGTTGGGCTGCCCGCTGTTCGATGCCGGCACGGTGATCCGCAGCAGCGAGGTGGACGGCGTGCACCTGGACGCCGAGGCCCACCTCGCGCTGGGCGACGCCCTGGCCGACGTGGTGGTCCGCCTGCTGCCGTCGGCGCGCTGAGCTTCACCGATCGGCGCTGTTCCCGCGCCGATGCCCCGCGCCGATGCCGGCCGGGCCACGCATCCTCCTGACAACTCCTGTCAGGAGACCGGGATCACAATGCCGCCATTGCGCCCCTCGGGCGCGCTCGATCCCTGGAGGCGGCGATGCAGTTGCTCACCCGCATTGAAGTCGATGACCTGGCCCAGGCTGCCGCGTTCTACCGCGACGGCCTGGGCCTGCACGCGGGCGCCTGGCGGCCCGGCGCCCGCGCCGTGATGCTGCACGCCGGCGGCGGGCAGCCCGCCCAGATAGTGCTGCTGGAATTGCCGCAGCGCGCCATGCGGCGCAGCATCCCGGCCCGGGTCGACTGGCTGGTGCCCGAGCTGGAACCGGCCATCGAGCGCGCGCTGGAAGCCGGCGCCGACCTCGAGGACTGGCCGCAGGAATGCGGTGCCGGCAGGCAGGCAGTGCTGCTGGATCCGTTCGGCAACGCCCTGCGCTTCCTGCAATGGCCGGGCCTGCCGGAGACCCTATGCGACCGGGCGGACACCGGCACACTGGCGACCGCGGTCGCGCCCGGCGCTGGCTTGCTGGCAGCCCCGCAAGCCAGGCAGGCTGGCAGCCCGCGCAAAGCACGAAGCCCCGCCGGCTGAGCCTGGCGGGGCTTCATCGGGTCCAGCCGCCGCGCTGCAGGAACGCAGCGCGCGGGGTACACCCTTACAGCAGCGGCGCGCCGGTCTTGGCCTGGATCTCCTCGCGGCTGACGCCGGGAGCGGTTTCCACCAGCTTCAGGCCCTGCTCGGTCACGTCGATCACGCCCAGGTCGGTAATGATGCGGTTGACCACACCCACGCCGGTCAGCGGCAGCGAGCAGGAACCGAGGATCTTCAGGTCCTCGCCGCCGTCCTTCTTCTTGGCGGTATGTTCCATCAGCACGACCACGCGACCGACGCCGGCCACGAGATCCATCGCGCCGCCCATGCCCTTGACCATCTTGCCCGGGATCATCCAGTTGGCCAGGTCGCCCTTCTCGCTGACCTGCATGGCGCCGAGGATGGCCAGGTTGATATGGCCACCGCGGATCATCGCGAAGGAATCGGCCGACGAGAAGATCGACGAGCCAGGCAGCGTCGTCACGGTCTGCTTGCCGGCGTTGATCATGTCGGGATCGACCTCGTCCTCGGTCGGGAACGGGCCGATGCCGAGCAGGCCGTTCTCCGACTGCAGCCACACCTCCATCCCTGCCGGGACATGGTTGGCCACCAGGGTCGGCAGGCCGATGCCCAGGTTGACGTAGAAGCCGTCCTGCAGTTCCGCGGCAGCGCGCGCCGCCATTTCGTCACGTGTCCATGCCATGATGTGTCTCCTTAGGCTGCGGCACGCACGGTGCGCTGCTCGATGCGTTTCTCGGGATTGGCGTTCAGCACGATGCGCTGCACGAAGATGCCCGGCGTATGGATCTCGTCCGGATCCAGCGTGCCGGTATCGACGATCTCTTCCACCTCGGCCACGGTGACCTTGCCGGCCATCGCGCACATCGGGTTGAAGTTGCGCGCGGTGCGGCGATAGATCAGGTTGCCGGCACGGTCTGCCTTCCAGGCCTTGACCAGCGCCACATCGGCGGTCAGCGAGCGTTCCATCACGTACTGGGCGCCGTCGAACTCGCGCACTTCCTTGCCCTCGGCCACCAGCGTGCCCACGCCGGTCTTGGTGAAGAAGGCCGGGATGCCGGCGCCGCCGGCGCGCAGCTTCTCGGCCAGCGTGCCTTGCGGCGTGAATTCGAGCTCGAGTTCGCCGGCCAGGTACTGGCGTTCGAACTCCTTGTTCTCGCCCACGTAGGACGAGATCATCTTGCGGATCTGGCGGGTGGCCAGCAGCAGGCCGAGGCCGAAGCCGTCGACACCGGCATTGTTCGAGATGCAGGTCAGTTCCTTGGCACCGCTGTCGCGCAGCGCGGCGATCAGCGCCTCGGGAATCCCGCACAGACCGAAACCGCCGACCGCGACGGTCTGGCCGTCACGGACGACGCCGGCGAGCGCCTCGGCGGCGCTGGCGTAGACCTTGTTCATGCTTTGCTCCTTCCTCGGTGGTTCCCGCCCGCTCGGGGCCGCCGGTCCAGCCGGCGGCGGGCGACGCGGGGAAATTGTAACGGTACAATCGGGCGGCAAGCGCCGCCATGTCGACCGAGCGAAAGCATACGCGATGGGGCGCCTGCTAGGCCATTACGTAAAAATACATAAGGACATGCCCGCAATCGACTACCAGACCGCCTTCCTGCTCGCCCCCGTCGGCCTGGTGCTGTCACGCGAGCGCGTCATCGAGGATTGCAACGACGAGGTCTGCCGCATCTTCGGCACCACCCGCGAGACCCTGGTCGGCCAGTCGTTCCAGGTGCTCTACCCCAGCGCCGACGAGTTCGAGCGCATCGGCGCACGCATCGTGCCGATCATGAACACGCGCGGCCTGTACTCGGACGAACGCATCATGAAGCGCGCCGGCGGCGAACTGTTCTGGTGCCACGTCACCGGCCGTTCGCTGGATCGCAAGGACCCGCTCGGCGCAGGCATCTGGAGCTTCGAGGACCTCTCGCAGAAGCGCCCGGTCACCGCCGAGCTGACCGCGCGCGAACGCGACGTGGCGGCCCAGCTGGTCGACGGCAAGACCAGCAAGCAGATCGGCAAGCTGCTGGCGATCAGCCCGCGCACCGTCGATATCTACCGCGCCCGCCTGATGAAGAAGTACGGGGCGAGCACGGCCGTCGACCTGGTGCAAAGGCTGATCAACCACTAGCCCCGATCGGAACACTCGTGTCCTGAATCACAAATTCGTGGACTAAGTCGGCCCTGATTGCGTCGATCAGCCGCGCGATGCGTCATCAGGAATGCTCCAAGACTCCAGCCTTGCTGCGCTGCGTACCAAGCCTCGCACGCCTTCCCGGCAGGCTGGATACTCCCGCGAATTCTGGACTCGGGGCACTAGCCGGTGATCAACGCCAGGATGGCCTCGGGCAGCGGGACCGATTTCTCCGCCTCGTAGTCGCACCAGACCACCTTGGCGCCGCCTTCGGCGTAGACCACCTCGGGCTCGTCGATGCGGCGGATCTCGATACGCGTCTCGAAGCTGGTACGTCCGGGGGCCCCGGCGTAGAGGCGGCACTCGATGTCGCCCGGATAGCGCAGCTGGCGCAGGAAGGTCATGTGCGCGTTGATGACGACCGGTCCGCAGCCGTCGGCGTCCTTGCCGCCGCGGCCCAGCGATTCGAACCAGGAGATGCGCGCCTGCTCCATGTAGCGGAAATAGACGGTGTTGTTGACATGGCCCATGGCGTCCATGTCGCCCCAGCGGATGGGCATCTGGCAGGTATAGACGGGTTTCATGCCAGCTAGCCTACCATTGCGGA
The DNA here is from genome assembly GCF_001854325.1 of Cupriavidus malaysiensis. Classification (NCBI taxonomy): domain Bacteria; kingdom Pseudomonadati; phylum Pseudomonadota; class Betaproteobacteria; order Burkholderiales; family Burkholderiaceae; genus Cupriavidus; species Cupriavidus malaysiensis. The sequence continues at coordinate 2,205,356 of NZ_CP017754.1, read as the reverse complement.
TGCCCCTCACGCCATCGGCCTGCCGCCGGGCCGCTCACTGCCCGAGCAAGGGCGCGTGCCCGCGCAGCTCGAATGCCGTGTCCGAAGCCGCGTAGGCGACGTCCTCGGCAGGCAGATGCCGGCTTCCCGGATGGGATTGCCAGCCGGCGCCCCGGTGTATCGACGCCGCCGGTCCCACCGCCGCCGATGACGCGGCACGCGTGGACGTTCGCCGGCCGTTCGAGGCGCCCTGCTTCCCCGCCGCTGCCACGCCTGCGCGCCGCGCCGGCACCGCCTTGCCGGCCTCCGCCGGCGGAACCCCGGCCGGCGCCATGTTGGCGGCCGGAGCGGCCGGCGCCATGTTGGCGGCCGGAGCGGCCGGAGCCGCCGCAGACCTGCTCCCCGGCACACCGGCCCCCACCTCACCCGGCGGCGCTGCCGAGGCATCCGGTGCCGGTGCCTCGCGCGCCACCAGGAGCGCAGCAGCGGCATCGGAGGCAGAAAACGCGGCCGGAGCCGGGGCGACCGGAGTCAGGGCAGTCGAGGCGCTCACGGGCGGTTCCGTCGGCGGCGCGGCCTGCTGCAGCCACCAGGCCGCGCCGCCACCACCCACCCCCAGCAGCAAGCCGGCCAGCAGGCCGCCACCGAGGCCGTGCCGGAAGGCGCGCCGCCGGGCGCGCAGGGCCCCGCCGGCAGTCCCGGCGATATATTTGGCCACGGCGTCGGCACGCATCGTCTCCAGCGCTTTGCGCACCTCGAAAGGCGTACCGAACGGCGGCGGCACGGCGATGCCGGGATAGGGATCAGAAGGGAATGCGTCGGACATGGGGATCACCTGCAGGAAGCTCGCCGGATACTGGCGTCGGCGCAGCCGGTTGCTGCGCGGAGAATTCGGAAGATGCGGGGGCATCCGCGCAATGCTCCGGCGGATGATGCGTCGGCCGCCTCGATTCCGTCCCGGCGGCCCGGCGTTCGAGCCGCCGCAAGCGGTCCGGCGCAGACGATCGGGCTCAGCGCCGGTCGCCCGCTCGCCGGCCCGCCTTTGCCGGCGGATCCGCCACGCCATCGAGCAGGCTCGCCTCGAGTTCACGGATGCGCGTGTACAACTGGTCGAGCTGCAGGCGCGCGGCACGGTTTTCGACATGCGCAGCATTGGCCTGCGCCTGCGCACTCTGCTGCGCCTCCAGCATCAGGCGCCGCTGCGCCTGCATCCGCATCAGTTCGGCGTCGAGGAGGCCGAGACGCGCCTCGCTTTCTTGTGTCAGGCGGGACAGTTCGCGCTGCTGCGAGTTCAGCACGGTGCCGACGATGGCATCCTTGGCCCAGTCGGCGTTCTGCTGCGACAGGCGCGTGAAGGCCCGTTCGGCATCGGCGAAGGCATCGAAGCGGAATACCCGCCACAGGCTGCGCTGGTGCAGCAGGGCGACATAGCAGACCACCGCATCGTCGGCGACCAGAAGGCTGGTGCCATAGTCGCCGTCGTAGCGGGTACGCAGTTCGCGCACCCGTCCTTCGCGCATGCGCGCCTGCAACTCCACCAGCATGCTGCGCGTGCCGGCAGCCGGCTCGACCCCTGCCCCATCTTGCGGCAGGACCTGGGCGCCGGCGGCCGGCATATCGCCCACCGGCAGCCCGAACTCCGCCGCGGCAGCCCCGCCCGACAGCAAGCTCGCGGCGAGTGCAACGGCGGACAACAGGGCTGGCAGGATCGGGCTGGGACGGAGCGAACGCAAGAGCATGGCCTCGGACGGGAAAAGACAGCCAAGTCTAGCGAGGGCCCTACGCCCTCGAAATCGGATGAATCTGAATCACCCCCAGAAAATGGCTGAAAGAAAAACGGGCGGAGCATCCGCCCCGCCCGTCGTCATCCCTCGTCGCGCGAGACTCAGCGCTTGGCGATGGCCGCTTCCGCCTTGGTCACCAGGTCGGCCCCGACCTGTTTCTTCCACTTCTCGTAGACCTTGGCGGTCGCCTTGCGGAAGGCATCGTGCTCGGCCGGCGACAGCTGGGTCACCTTGACGCCGTGGGCTTCCATGTCCTTCCATGCCGGCGCGCCGGGCTCGGCCAGGCCCTTGCGGGCCAGCGCGGTCTCCTGCTTACCGGCATCGATGGCGGCCTGCCTGACGATGTCGCGGTCGGCCGGGGTCCAGCTTTCCCAGATCTGCTTGTTGACGACGAAGATCAGCGGATCGGCCACATAGCCCCAGGTGGTGACGAACTTCTGGCCCACGGTATAGAGCTTGGCGGCGGCGAACACGGACTGCGGGTTCTCCTGGCCATCGACGGCGCCCGAAGCCATCGCCGGCTGCGCATCGGCCCAGCTCATCTGGGTCGGGTTGGCCCCCAGCGCATTGAAGGTCTCGATGTACAGCGGCGAGCCCACCACGCGCAGCTTCATGCCCTTCAAGTCTTCGGGCTTGCGGATCTCGCGCTTGGAGTTCGACACCTCGCGGAAGCCATTCTCGCCCCAGGCCAGCGGCACCACGCCGCCCTTCTCCAGCGTGGCGAAGAGCGACTTGCCGACCTCGCCCTGCGTCAGCGCGTCGAGCGCCTTGTAGTCGGGCATCAGGAAGGGCAGCGAGAACAGGTTCAGCTCCTTGACCTGCGGCGACCAGTTGATGGTCGAGCCCACCGCCATGTCGATCACGCCCTGGCGGATCGCGGAGAACTCGCGCGTCTGGTCGCCCGCCACCAGCGAGGTGCCGGGATACAGCTTGATATTGATGCGGCCGTTGGTGCGCTGGCGCACCAGGTCCGCCCAGATCTCGCCGCCCTTGCCCCAGGGGAAGGCGGGACCGAGCACCAGCGACATCTTGTACTCGGACTTGTAAGTCTGCGCCATGGCGCCGGCCGGCGCGAAGGCGGCGGCGGCGATCGCGGCGGCGGCGGACAGCATCAGGGCACGGCGTTTCATCGGTTTCCTCTCCTCTTGGGAATCGTTCTTCATCGTTGTGTGGCTCGGCGCCAGCGTCATCGCATCAGTAGCCGAGCCGGTCGGGCAGCCAGGTCGCCAGCGGCGGATAGGCCAGCACCATCAGCATGGCGATGAACATCGCCAGCAGCATCCAGATCACCCAGGGCACGGTCTCTTCCATGCGCACGCGGGCGATGCGGCAGGACACCATCAGGTTCACGGCCAGCGGCGGCGTGAACTGGCCGAGCGCCACCTTCAGCGTCAGCACCACGCCGAACCAGACCGGGTTCCAGTGGAAGGCGTTGGCGATCGGCAGCAGCAGCGGCACGAAGATCAGGAAGATGGAGATGCCGTCGAGGAACATGCCGACGGTCATCAGCAGCAGCACGATCAGCGCCAGCACGCCGTACTCGCCGAGGCCGGAATGGGCGATGGCATCGGCCAGCGGATCGATCACGCCCAGCGTCGACAACGCATAGGCGAAGATGCCGGCCAGCGCCACCACCAGCAGGATCACCGCCGAGGTCTCGGCCGCTTCCTGGAAGATCACGAACAGGTCGCGCATACCGATGCTGCGGTAGACCACCATGCCGACGAACAGGCCGTAGACCACCGCCACCACCGCCGCCTCGGTCGGCGTGAACCATCCCGCGCGCATGCCGCCCAGGATCAGGAACGGCGCGATCAGGCCCCAGGAGGCCTCGCGCAGGCTCTTCCAGAACGGCGGGCGCGGCAGCGCGGCCTCGATAGCGCCCATCTTGTGCTTGCGCGCCAGCCACACGGCGGGCACGATCAGCGCCACACCGGCCAGCACGCCCGGGATCATGCCGGCGGCGAACAGCGCCGGCACCGAGGCGCCGGGCACCAGCACGCTGTAGATGATGAAGGCGACCGAAGGCGGGATCAGGATGTCGGTGGCGGCCGCGGCGCCGACCACTGCGGCACTGTAGGAGCCCGGATAGCCGGCGCGCGACATGGCGGCGATCATCACCCCGCCCACCGCGGCCGCGTTGGCCGGGCCCGAGCCCGAGATGCCGCCGAGGAACATCGCCACCAGGATGGCCACCAGCGGCAGCATGCCGGGGCCACGCCCGACGATGGCGATGGCGAAGGTGACCAGGCGCTGCGCCACGCCGGAGCGGTCGAAGATAGAGCCGACCAGCACGAACATCGGGATGGCCAGCAGCGGGTACTTGGCCAGGCCGGCGTAGAAGTTCTGCGGCACCGCCAGCAGGCCGAACATCTGCGTGTCCAGGTTGGACAGGCCGATCGCGACCAGGCCGCCCAGCCCCAGCGAGACGCCGATGGGCACGCCCAGCAGCATCAGCCCGATGAAGACCGCGAACAGGATGATGGCGATCAGGGTCATCGCGCACCTCCTGCACCCGCGCTGCCGGTGGCTTCGCTGCGCCCTGCGTGCAGGGCCTTGAGCGCCCGCACGTTGCGCTGCAACAAGGCCAGCGCGCGCAGCGTGATGGCGAGCGACAGCACCGGCAGCCACATCGAGTACCACCAGCTCGGCACACCGATGCCGGGCGAGGTTTCGCCGAAGGTGTATTCGTCCCAGGCGATGCGGGCGCCAAGCACCGCCAGCGCCGCGAACATCAGCGCGACCGCCAGCGCCGACACGATCGCCAGGCGCTTCTGGCGCGCCTCGCTGCCGCGTTCGAAGAAGTATTCGATGCGGATATTGCGGTCGCGCGCCACGGCGGCGCTGCCGGCCACCAGGGCCAGCACGACCATCAGGAACACCGAGAATTCCTCGGTCCAGGCGAAGGACTCGTCGGTGAAATAGCGCACCACCACATTGGCGAAGGTGATGCCGACCAGCAGGATCATCACGATCACGCCGATCCAGTCCTCGATGCGCGGCGAGACGCGGAACTCCGCCTCGGCGGCCTCGTCGGCCGCCTGCGGGATCACCGCCGAATCGACGACATGCTGCGGCGCGGGCTCGCGCCGCGCCTCCCGTTTCTGCTCCATCCTCCCCGGCCTCCGGTCCGGTCCGCGCGGACCGTTGCGGCCGTCGCGGTGATTCGTTATGCAAAGACTTTTATGTAAAGACTTAATCGCAATGCTTGGGGCGATTATGCCAAGAGTGTGGCGAGCGTGGCGATAGGCTCGGCAGGAACTGGCTGGATTCCGCTTCGGCCTGCGTCGCAGGCGGTCGAAGCCGCGGCATGGCCGAGGGGACCGGATCGTTGTCCTCGGCCGAAAGCGACTGGCCCCGCCGGGCGCTTGTGGCGCCGGCCGGGGCTGTGGCTTGCCGGCAGCGCGCCGGACGGTGCCGTCCGGCGCCGGGCCGTCACACCATGCCGTCGTCGGCGGTGATCACGGCGCCATTGATGAACTGCGACTGGTCCGAGGACAGCAGCAACACCAGGCCGTCGAGATCCTCGGGCTTGCCCAGGCGCTTGCGCGGCAGCATCTGGATCAGCTTCTGGCCCGCCTCGGTGCCCCAGTGATGGTGGTTGATATCGGTATCGATATAGCCGGGGCAGATCGCATTGACGTTGATGCCGTGACGTGCCCACTCCAGAGCCATGGCGCGGGTCATGTGCACCACCGCGGCCTTGCTCATGCAGTAGACGCCGATCTGCGACAGCACCTTCAGCCCTGCCACCGAGGCGATGTTGACGATGCGCGACTGCGGCAGAGGATGCCCCGCCTTCTCCGCTCCCTTGGCACGCACGATCATGCGCTTCGCCACTTCCTGCGCGACGAAGAAGGCGCCGCGCGTATTGGTGTCGAAGACGAAATCGAAATCGTCCGGCGTGACGTCGGTGAGCTTCTGCGTGGTCGACACGCCCGAGTTGTTCACCAGGATATCGATCGCGCCGGCCTCGGTCTCGGCATGGGCGATCGCGGCGCGGATGCTGTCCGGATCGGTGACGTCGAGCCGCACCACGTGGGCATTGCCGCCCTCGGCCTCGATGGCCGCGCGCAGTTCCTTGAGCCGTTCCGTGCGGCGCGAGGCCAGCACCACCTTGGCCCCGGCGGCCGACAGCACGTGCGCGAAGCGCTTGCCCAGGCCGCTCGATGCACCGGTCACCAGCGCGACCTTGCCTTCCAGATTAATCGACAAACCCATGTTGACCTCTTTTACCAGCGCGCGGCCCGGATGCCCGGGGAACACGCTGCCGGCCTTCCCGCCTGTTCTTTGCTAGCCGCGGACTCCGCCCGCCGGCAACGGCACACCCGTTCACGAGCGCGCCGGCCAAAGCCAGGGCGGAAGGCAGCATATCAAAAAAAAGAACGATCGTTCAAAAAAAATCCTTGCCTGTGAGTGGCGACTCCCGGACAATGCCGGAGATTCTAAGAACTTGGCCGACAAAGGGGAAGCGAAAAAGTTCGCTCCCGGCCCGGTTCGCCTGAAGACGAATACCGTATATCCCACAAACCGCGAGGGATGGCGTCCCGGCTCCGCGCCCGCGCGGTGGCAAGGCGCGCCCGCCTGCGCGTGCTGCCAAGAAGACAGAGGGTTAGAGACAATGGATCAGCAACAGCTCCTGGAACAGTTCGGTCCCCGCGAATCGATGGAGTACGACGTCGTCATCGTCGGTGGCGGCCCGGCCGGCCTGGCGACCGCCATCCGCCTGAAGCAACTGGCGCAGGAGAAGGGCAAGGACGTCAGCGTCTGCGTGCTGGAGAAGGGTTCCGAGCCCGGCGCCCATATCCTGTCCGGCGCGGTGATGGATCCGCGCGCGATCGACGAGCTGTTGCCCAACTGGAAACAAGACGGCGCCCCGCTCAACCAGCCCGTCACCGGCGACGACGTGCTGTTCCTGAGCGAGACCGGCGTCAAGCGCACGCCCGACTGGCTGGTGCCGCGCAACTTCCATAACCACGGCTGCTACGTCATCTCGCTGTCCAATGTCGTCAAGTGGATGGCGACGCAGGCCGAGGGGCTGGGCGTGGAGATCTTCCCGGGCTTCGCGGCAGCCGAGGTCCTGTACGACGACAAGGGCGCGGTGCGCGGCGTCGCCACCGGCAACATGGGCGTCGGCAAGGACGGCGAGCCGACCGACAACTTCCAGCTCGGCATGGAACTGCTGGGCAAGTACACCATCTTCGCCGAAGGCGCGCGCGGCCACCTGGGCCGCCAGCTGCTGGAGAAGTACAAGCTGACCGCCGGCAAGGACCCGCAGACCTTCGCCATCGGCGTCAAGGAATTGTGGGAAATCGACCCGGCCAAGGCCAAGCCCGGCCTGGTGGTGCATACGGCCGGCTGGCCGATGGAGGACGACACCTTCGGCGGCGGCTTCCTGTATCACCTGGAAGACAACAAGGTCACGCTCGGCTTCGTCATCGGCCTCGACTACAAGAACCCCTGGCTGAGCCCGTTCGAGGAAATGCAGCGCTGGAAGACGCACCCGGCCATCCGCGCGCATATCGAAGGCGGCAAGCGCATCGGCTACGGCGCCCGCGCCATCAACAATGGCACCCCGCAGGCCCTGCCCAAGACGGTGTTCCCGGGCGGCGCGCTGGTCGGCTGCGATGCCGGCTACCTGAACGCCGCGCGCATCAAGGGCAGCCATGCCGCCATCAAGAGCGGCATGATGTGCGGTGAAGCCGTGTTCGACGCCGTCACCTCCGGCCGTTCGGCCGATGAGCTGTCCGCCTACCCGGCCGCCTTCGAGCAGAGCTGGCTGAAGGAAGAACTGGACCAGACGCGCAACTTCAAGCTGTGGTTCAAGAAGAGCCCGACGCTGGGCAAGATCATGACCGGCATCGAGCAATGGCTGCTGCCCAAGATCGGCGTCGCCAGCCCGCCCTGGACGCTGCACGGCACCAAGTCGGACAACCAGTCGCTCATGCCGGCAGCCGAGTGCGCGAAGATCGCGTATCCGAAGCCGGACGGCAAGCTGACCTTCGACCGCCTGTCCTCGGTCTTCATCAGCAACACCAACCATGAAGAGAACCAGCCGGCCCACCTGACCCTGAAGGATGCCTCGGTGCCGGTCAAGGTCAACTGGACCAAGTACGCCGGCCCGGAAAGCCGCTACTGCCCCGCGGGCGTGTACGAGTTCGTGCAGGACGACGCCGGCAAGGAGCGCCTGCAGATCAACGCGCAGAACTGCGTGCACTGCAAGACCTGCGACATCAAGGACCCCACCCAGAACATCGTCTGGGTCACGCCCGAAGGTGGCGGCGGTCCCAACTACGTGGGCATGTAAGGCCGGCGCCGCGTTGCGCGCGGCACCCCGGCATCAGGGAAAACGGCAGCCTCCGGGCTGCCGTTTTTTCCTGTCGCGCCCGCTATACTTTTTCCATGGGTGCACCGCCCGCCGCCTGCGAGGCGGCGCGGCGCGCCGGAATCCCCAGGGGGTGCGCAATGGAACTGTTCTCTCGGATCCTGCTCTGCTATGACGGTTCGCGCGAGGGGCGGCGCGCCTTGCGCCTGGGCGCCGACCTGGCACAGCGGCTGGGGGCGGAAACCCACCTGCTGGCCGTGCTCGACAACGCCTACTGGATCCGTGGCTACGATGCCGCGGTGATGGAAGCCACCCTGGTCGAGGAGCAATCGGCACGCGAGATCCTGCGCGAAGGCGTCGAGAAGCTGGAAACGCGCGGCGTCAACGCCACCGGACACTTCGCTACCGGCAGCCCGATCGACCAGATCGCGCGCATGGCCGACCGCATCCGCGCCGACCTGATCGTGGTGGGGCACAAGCGCTGCGGCCTGCTGGCGCGCTGGTGGGCCGGGCAAGGCCACGGCCTGCTGCTGGACAAGGTGTCTTGCAGCGTGCTGGTGGCGGTCGATACCGGCGAGGGGCCGCCGCACGAGTGATGGCGCGTGCCGGGCGCACGCTACTTGTGCCCGGCGCCGGCGCCCCAGCCCCCTCCACCGCCTCCACCGCCCCAGCTGCGGGCGGACGATGCGCCGCCCGAGCCGCCTGTCGTCGATGACCCCAGGTTGTAGAAGGTGGCGCCGAACAGCACGATCAGGCCGTAGACCAGATAGAGAATACGCACGGATCAATCCCCCTCGGCACCGCCCAGGCGGCCCACCACCCAGATGGGCGCCCACAGCAGCAACAGCGCAAAGGCCAGCGTGAACCAGCCGCTGCCGGAAAACAGCGCGATCGGCAGGTTCAGCACCAGCAGCACCAGCGCATAGACCTTGGCCGCCTTGCGGCAGAACGCCATGTCTCCGACCGCCACGCCGACCGCCTTGGCTGCTGCCGGCGTGGCCGCCGCGCTGGCCAGCCCGGGCTTGTCCGGAAACCACTGCGCCACCTGCCGGCGCGCCACCGCCACCGATAGTGTCCACACGATTTCGGTCGCCGAGGTCTCGCGGGTCAGGCGCCGCTGGCGCGGCCCGAATTCGGTCAAGCGCGTGCGGTCACCCGCCTGCACCCGCCAGTTGAAGGTGCCGGCCGCGTACAGCACCTCGCTTTCGTAGTCGGACCCGCGCTGGAAGTTGCCCCCCTGGTAGGTGGCAGTCGTCCCGGACACCAGGCGCGGCCAGGTGTCGAGCACTTCGACGCGGTCCCAGCCATCGCTCTGTTCGACCAGCCACAACAGGCCGCGCTCTTCATTGAAGAGCAGGTACTCGACCCAGGTCGAAGCCTCTTCCTCGTCATGGTCGGTGCACTGCAGCAACCCAAGCACCGTGTAGGCCCGGCCATCGATGCGGCCGCTGTCCCCGGGCGACAGGCTGGTCTTCAGCGCCTCGATCTCACCGTGCTTCTCCAGCACGATGGCGGTCGACGTCGTGCAGTCGACCTCGCTGTGGCACTGCGCGCAGATGACGAAGTTCGCCATGCCGGCACGGTACTGGATCGGGCTGCCGCATTGCGGGCAGGCCAGCGGCACCGCCTTGCCGCGGTAGCGATCCGCCGTTTGCCCGATCTCGTCGGCGGGCCGCAGCAACTGGCAGGCGAGCTGTTCCAGCTTGACCAGTTCGCCGGCATAGAGCGCCGGCGGATAGCCATCGGCATAGTCGAGCGTGAGGAAGCGCCCTTCCTCGCGGAAATCCGCCACCTGCGCTTGCCAGCCCGCCCCCACGGCGAAGGGCAGTTCGCCTTCGCCGCCGGTGCAGCGCGCGCTGCGCACGTCGCCGGCAAGGTAGTTCCGCTTGTCGAAGAACAGGCTTGCTCCGGGTGCCAGCGCCTCGAAACGCGGCAGCCCCTCGCCGCCCTGCCGCACCGGCGCATCCGCGACGCGGCGCGTCAGCATGTACTGCCCGGAAGCATCGGCCAGCCAGCCATCGCTGCCATCGTCGAACAGCAGGTACCACTCGTTCCACAGGCCGGCGTCGTAGCGCAGCTGGAGGCGGCCCACTACGATGAAGCCCTGCCCCTGCCAGCGGCCGCTGGCATGCAGCCGCAGCGGCGTGTAGTCCTCCAGCACGGCCGACATCTTGCCGATGTCCTTGACCGCATCGGCTTCCTTCAGCAGCGTGCTGTGGCAGTACTCGCAAACCGCCATCACGGCGGCAGAGGAACGGAAGGCCCCCTCCGCGCCGCAGCTCGGGCAATGGAACGTCTGCATGCGCGCCGGTCAACCCACCAGTTTCTTCAGAATCTCGGCCTTGGCGGCATCGAACTCGGCCTGCGAGATCAGGCTCTTGTCGAGCAGCTCCTTGAGCTTCTGCAGGCGTGCGGCGGGATCCTCCGCCGGGGCGCCGGCGGGAGCCGCTGCGGCAGTGGCAGAAGCGGCAGCGGCGGGCGCCGCAGCGCCTGCCAGGCCCCCGGCCATGGCCTGGCCGATGGCCGCGCCGGCGGCCAGGCCGGCGCCCAGCCCGGCCACGCCGCCCTCGTTCTGCGCCGCCAGCGGGATCGAGCTGGCCACCTGGTACTGGGTGAAGCGGCCCATATCCCCCATCATGCCCATCGAGATGCGGGTGTCGATGGCCTTCTGCAGTTCCTCGGGCAGCGAGACATTGGTGACGGCGAAATTCTCCAGCGCCACGCCATAGCGGGCGAATTCCGGCGCCAGCTTCTCCTGCACCGCCTGCGACATCAGCGCCTGGTTGGCCGCCATGTCGAGGAAGGGCAGCGAGGATGCGCCCAGCGTGCTGGTCATGGTGGCGACCAGCAGGTTGCGCAACTGCTCCTCCAGCTCCTCGCGGCCGTACTCGGCGCGCGTGCCGCTGATCTCGGTGTAGAACTTCGCCGCATCGGCAATCTTGTACGAATACAGGCCGAAGGCGCGCAGCCGCACCATGCCGAAGTCCGCGTCGCGGATGGTGATGGGCTGGGCCGTGCCCCACTTGCGGCCGATCTGCAGGCGCGTGCTGAAGAAATAGACGTCCGACTTGAAGGGCGACTCGAACAGCTTGTCCCAGTTCTTCAGGTAGGTCAGCACCGGCAGCGTCTGCGTGGTCAGCTTGTGCATGCCGGGGCCGAACACGTCGGCGATCCTGCCTTCGTTGACGAACACCGCCATCTGCGACTCGCGCACCGTCAGGCTGCCGCCGTACTGGATCTCCATGTCCTCCATCGGATAACGCCAGGCGAGCACGCCGTCGGCGTCCTCGGTCCACTGCAGGATGTCGATGAACTGCTTCTTGATGAACGAGCCGAGGCTCATGGCGGACTCCCTGGAGGCGGTGAGCGTGGAAAGGGAAGCGGGCCGGCGCGGCGGCCTCAGGACAGGCAGGCGGCGTTGAGCGCGCCGACCGCCGACGACATCGTGCCCATCAGGGCGCCCATGCCGATATTGTTCGATTCGATGGCCGCGTCCATGTCGGGCAGCATGCGGGTGAGCGCGGCATAGACCAGCACCTGCACCAGCATGGCGCCGACCGACCACAACAGGAACATCGGGAAGGTGTCGTTGTGCTGGATGCTGGCCGACAGCGTGAAGCACAGCCCGAACACCGAGCCCGCCAGCGACAGCGCCGCGGCCATATTGCCCTGGCGGATCAGCGCGAACTCGCGGAACGGCGTGATCCTGGTGTAGACTCCGACGAACACGGCCAGCAGCACGAGGCTTGCGAGAAGGTGCAAGGCGTAGGCATAGACGGGTTGCATGGTGCGTGTTCCGAGGCAGGTTGCACGGCCGGACCGGCGGGGCCGGACCAGTGGTCCCCGGCGACCCCGTGGTAAGCGACCCTGTGATCAGCGACCAAGTATAGCCGCTGTCACGGCCGCAGTCCCTTCACCCGATCACATCGCAGCGATCCGAACCCGCACCCGCCCGGTGCGCCGTGCCTTCCTTTTCCCGTTTTTCCCCGCCGCCCGATGCGCGACCGTACCCTCGTCCTTTCCGTGCTGATCGTGGCCTCCTGCGGGCTGGGCTACGAACTGATCGCCGGCGCCCTGTCCAGCTACCTGCTGGGCGACTCCATCCTCCAGTTCTCTTCCATCATCGGCTGCTACCTGTTCGCCATGGGCGTGGGTTCGTGGCTGTCGCGCTACGTCAAGGACGAGGACGTGCTGGCACGCTTCGTCGATATCGAGATCCTGGTCGGCCTGCTCGGAGGCGTTTCCGCCGCGCTGCTGTTCGTGGTCTTCGCCTGGCTGTCGGCACCCTTCCGCGCCGCGCTGTACGCGCTGGTCTTCGTCATCGGCCTGCTGGTGGGCATGGAGATCCCGCTGGTGATGCGCATCTTCAACGCGCGCCGCGCGTCCTTCAGCGAACTGGTCAGCCGCGTGCTCACCTTCGACTACCTGGGCGCGCTCGCGGTCTCGCTGGTCTTCCCGCTGCTGCTGGCGCCGCGGCTCGGCCTGTCGCGCACGGGCTTCCTGTTCGGCATGTGCAACGCCGCCGTGGCCCTGTTCACCACGCGCGTGTTCCGCGCCGAGCTGCCCGACGTGGCCGGACGCACCATGCGCGCCATGGTCGTCATCGCGCTGCTGGGGGCCGGCTTCGCCGGCTCGGCCCGCCTCACCCACTGGGCCGAGCGAGGCCTGTTCGGCGACGAGATCATCCACAGCGAGACCACGCCCTACCAGCGCCTGGTCATCACCCGCTGGAAGGACGACCTGCGCCTCTACATCAACGGCAACCTGCAGTTCTCCTCGCGCGACGAGCACCGCTACCACGAGGCCCTGGTGCACCCGGCGCTGCAGGCCCTGCCGTGGGCGCGGCGCGTGCTGGTGATCGGCGGCGGCGACGGCCTGGCGGCGCGCGAGATCCTGCGCCACCGGCAGATCGAGCACATCACCCTGGTCGACCTGGATCCGGCCATGACCATGCTGTTCTCCCGGAGCGCGCCGCTGCGCGCCCTCAACCGCGACGCGCTGCGCGACCCGCGCCTGCACGTGGTCAACGCCGACGCGGCGCAATGGCTGGAACAGAACACCGAGGTCTTCGACGCCATCATCGTCGACCTGCCCGACCCCTCCAACTTCGGCCTCGGCAAGCTGTACTCGGTGCCGATGTACCGCCTGCTCGCCCACCACCTGGCGGAAAAGGGCTACGCGGTGATCCAGTCGACCTCGCCCTACTACGCGCCACGCTCGTTCTGGGACATCGACGCCACCCTGCGCGAAGCCGGCTTCCACACCTGGCCCTACCATGCCTACGTGCCCTCCTTCGGCGAATGGGGCTTCATCCTGGCCGGCAAGCGCAGCGACTACACGCCGCCCACGCGCTACGACATGCCGATGCGCTTCCTCGACGCCGCCAGCACCGCGCTGATGTTCCGCTTCCCCGCCGACATGGCGCCGCGCGCGGGCCAGCCGAACCGTCTCAACGAACAGACGCTGGTGCACGACTTCGAACAGGACTGGCGCGACGTCATCCGCTGACGCACCCGCCCCCGCTGCCCGCCCGATGGACCGTCGCCGCTTCCTGATCCATGGTGCCGCCGCAGCCGGCAGCGCCGCGCTGGCCGGCTGCGACCGCCTGGACGAGACTGCCGGCCGCTTCCTGGCCGGCCTCGGCCTGAGCGAACTGGAGCCCGCAGTGTTGCGGCCCGGCATGGCGCAAGGCCACGCGCTGCGCGACGCGCAGCGGTGGCCCGCGCCCGACGGCGAACTGCAGACCGAGGTCGCCATCCTCGGCAGCGGCGCCGCCGGACTGTCGGCCGCGTGGCAGCTGGCGCACGCCGGCCTGCGCGATTTCGTCGTGGTCGACGGACCGGAGTCCGGCGGCAACGCGGCCGCCGGCCGCTTCGGCCCGCTCGGCTTCCCGCGCGGCGCCCACTACCTGCCGCTGCCCTCGCCCGAGTCCGCCCATGTGCGCGAGATGCTGGCCGACCTCGGCGTGATCGAGCAGGACCCGTTCGGCATGCGGCCGCGCTTCGACGAGCGCGTGCTCGTCCACGCGCCCGACGAACGCGTGTTCTTCGCCGGCCGCTGGCAGGACGGCGTGCTGCCGGCCGAGGGCATAGGCGCGGACGATGCGGCGCAATGCGCGCGCTTCTTCGCCCGCGTCGAGGGGCTCAAGCAGGCGCGCGGCAGCGACGGCCGCAAGGCCTTCGCCATTCCGCTGGCCCTGTCCTCGCGCGATCCCGCCTGGACCGCGCTCGACCGCACCACGCTGCGCCAGTGGCTGCTGGACGAGGGCTTCACCTCACCGCTGCTGCACACCTATGCCGACTACTGCTGCCGCGACGACTACGGCGCCGGCCACGGCGCCATCTCCGCCTGGGCCGGCCTGCACTACTTCGCCAGCCGCGGCGGCCACGCGCAGAACGCGGCCGACGGCGCGGTCCTGACCTGGCCGGACGGCCTGCACGGCATGGTCAGGCTGCTGACGGCACGCGTCGACCATCTGCTCGGCACCCGGCCCGGCGCGCAGGCCCAGGGCTGGCGGCGTGCCGGCATGGCCCTGCGGGTGGAGGAACAGCGCGACGGCGTCACCGTGCTGTGCGCCAGCTGGCCCGCCTGCAATGGTTCCGGCGACGCCAGCTGCGCAGGCCCGCTGCCCCCGCCGCGCACCTGGCGCCTGCGCGCGCGCCGCGTGATCTGCGCCATGCCGCTGCATGTGGCCGGCCGCCTGCTGCCGCTGGGCCGCTTCGGCTTCGACGCAGCCCGCCACCTGCCGGCGCATGCCGCCTGGCTGGTGTCGAACTTCCGCCTGCAGGGCTTCCCAGCCGAAGCCGAGGGCGTGCCGCTGGCCTGGGACAACGTCGTGCACGGCTCGCGCGCGCTCGGCTATGTGGTCGCCACCCACCAATGGATACGCCAGGCCCGTCCCGCACAGACCGTGTTCACGGCCTACTGCCCGCTCGACGCCGCGGCCCTGGGCCCGGCCGGCGCCGCCTACGGCGCGGAACCCGGCGCGCCGGACGCGGTGCGCCACTGGCTGGCGCAGGCCAGCCCCGCCGAACTGATGGACTATGCCGTGACCGATCTGCGCCAGGTCTACGGCCGCGCCTTCTGGCGCCACGCCGACCGCGTCGAGATCACCGCGCGCGGCCATGCGATGGCCTCGCCGCGCCCCGGCTTCCTCGGCAATGCCGGCACGGCGGCGCTGCGCGCGGCCGATGGACGCATCCTGTTCGCCCACGCCGACCTGTCCGGGCTGTCGGTGTTCGAGGAGGCGGCATGGTGGGGCACGCGCGCCGCGCTGCGCATCGTCGGATAGGCCGTTTGCGGGCGACGGAGCGCCATCCCGGCATCACGCATACGGCACGCCCGGCCAGTGCCACGCGTCCGTGACCGCTGCGTACTGCTCCGCCGCAGGACAGGCCATCGGGCACGACCGCCCAGGCGAGCGGAAGCCGTGTCAGGCAGGTTGGCCGCCGCCCGGCCGCAACGCCATCGGCACGAAGGCAATGCCATCGCGCTCGACACGGGCGCCGGTGACCCGGAAGCCGAAGCGCTCATAGACCGGCACCGCATAGGGTGTCGAGTTGACCGTGAAGGCCTCGCGATTGCCGGCGGCCATGGCATCCGCCTTCGCGTGTTCCCACAGCAGGCGGCTCAGGCCCCGGCCCTGGAATGCCGGCGCGACGAACAGGTGATAGAGGTGGGTGGTGCCGCGCATCGCCACCACACCGGCCAGCTCACCATCGATGAAGCCCGCGGCATAGCGAAAGTCCGGGGCCGAGATATATCCGCGCACGGCCTCCGGCCCGATGCGGGCCAGAAAGCCTTCCGCGCCCAGGCCGTGCGGATCCAGCGTGAAGAAGCGGGAGACGCTCCGGATCAGGGAACTGATGCGTTCTGCGTCGTGAGGGGTGGCGGATCGGATTTCCATGGCGGTGATGGTATCGCCTCCCCTTCCCGTTGAAAAGAACCGGAAGGATCGCCCGAGGCGGATTCCTCAATGGCTGGCCAGGTTGTCAGAGCCCCCCTGGCTATGGCATGCTGTGCGAATGCACACGACGATGACCCCTGCCCTCCGCAACTGGTGGCGCTCCTGAAGGAGCGGCATCGTCACGTTTTTCCTGTCTTTTCCCCTGACCATGCCGCCGCAGACCGGCCGGCATCGCGTCATCTCCCTGCCTTACCCGTGCTGCGGCGGTTCCCGATGGAATGCCCCATGCACGATACGCAACACTCCAGTCAAGCTTCTCCCCAGGCCGCGCGCGAAGCGTCCGTTCCCGCGCCCGCCGCCAGCCCTGTCCGCCCCATCGTCCTGACCGGCGACCGCCCCACCGGAGCCTTGCACCTGGGCCACTACGCCGGTTCGCTGAAGAGCCGGCTGGCGCTGCAGGACACGCATGACCAGACCCTGCTGGTCGCCGACACCCAGGCCCTGACCGACAATGCCGACGACCCCGACAAGGTGCGGCGCAACGTGCTGGAAGTCGTGCTCGACTACCTGGCGGTCGGTATCGACCCCACCCGCACCACCATTGCGCTGCAGTCGGCCCTGCCGGCCCTGGCGGAACTGACACTGCTGTACATGAACTTCGTCACGGTGGCGCGGCTGGAGCGCAACCCCACCATCAAGGAAGAGATCCAGGCGCGCGGCTTCGGCCGCGACATCCCGGCCGGCTTCCTCTGCTATCCGGTCTCGCAGGCGGCCGATATCACCGCCTTCCGCGCCGGCGTGGTGCCGGTGGGCGAAGACCAGGCGCCGTTGATCGAGCAGACCAACGAGATCGTGCGCCGCATCAACCGGCAGGCCGGGCGCCCGGTGCTGACCGAAGCGCAGGCGCTGATCCCCACCATGGGACGGCTGCCCGGCGCGGACGGCAAGTCCAAGATGAGCAAATCGCAGGGCAATGCCATCCCGCTGTCGGCCAGCCCCGAGCAGATCCAGGCCGCGGTGCGCGGCATGTACACCGATCCGGGCCACCTGCGCGCGGCCGACCCGGGCAGGGTCGAGGGCAATGTGGTCTTCACTTACCTGGACGCCTTCGACGAAGACCACACCGAAGTCGAGCGGCTCAAAGCCGCCTACCGGGCCGGCGGCCTCGGCGACATGGTGGTCAAGCGCCGCCTGGACGAGACACTGCAAGCCCTGCTCGCCCCCATCCGCGAGCGCCGCGCGCAGCTGGCGCGCCACCCGGACTACCTGTTGGAGGTGCTGCGGCAGGGCACCGAACGCGCCCGCGCAGTCACGCAGCTGACCCTCGACGAGGTACGCGCCGGGCTCGGGCTGTTCTCGCTGTTCTCCGCTTCGCGCTGAGCCGAACCGGCACCGGGACAGGGACGACGCCGGCCCCGGTGCCGGCAAGGACTACAGCGGCAAACGCGCGCCGGAGAGCAATTGTTCGTAGATGAAGCAGTGCAGCAGGGTCAGCTCGCGCTCGCCGAGGCTGTCGAAAGCCACGCCGAAGGCGGGAAAGCCGGCGTCCTCGGCCTCCCCCGGCAGATTGCGCACCCGCGCGACGATGTCGAGTTCGCTGTCGGCGGCCGCGGTACGCAACTGGAAACGCAGGCGCACCCGGCTGCCCGGCGTGGGCGCCGGCTCGGCGGCATGCAGCAGCGCGCCCCCCAGGCTCAGGTCGGACAGCATGACGAGGCGCTCTTCGCCCTCGCCTCCCGCCTCCTTGCCCAGGAAGGCGGCGAGGCGTGTCGGCACGCGCGCGGCCTTGCGCACGGGGATCTGCTCCACATCGGTCGGAGCCGACAGCACCAGGTAGCGGAACGGGCTGCGGCACACCGCCGTGATGGTGGAGCGGAAGCTGTAGATGACCTGGCCGGAAAACCCCCGCAGCAGCAGCGACTCGCCCGCCTCGATCGCTTGCTCGCGGCCGCCCTGTTGCGGCCAGGAGATGAACAGGGCGTGCTCCATGAAGCCGATCAGGCGGCTCGCCGCGGCACGTTCGTTGTCTTCCGGACGCTTGGCATGCAGCAGCGTGCCGACCGGCAGCCCCAGCGGACCTTTGCCGGCGCGGCCGCTGTCTGCGTTCGGCCGCACCGGCTCGCTGTCCTGGCGGCACAGTTCACCCTGCCGGAATACCAGGGCGGCGTCGCGCGCATCGCGGATGATGTTGCCGCTGCCGAGCACGCAGTTGCCCTCGTCGTCGAACAGCGACCAGGGTAGCGGCTGCCCGAGCGGCAGATCGGTGAGAGAAAGGGGGATCAAGTCCATGCGCGACAAAGCCTCGACGAAAGCACGGCTGGCAGCCACAGACACTTGCCGTGCCCGGCGGCGCCAGCCACCCGATGCGCGTGCTAACGGCGCGCCGGCGCGAAAATTAAGCTTCCGTGACAGGCACGCTGCGTCCGCCATGCGCCTGCCCGAAGCAAAGCGATGATGCGCGGACGGCCGGCGCACCACCAGCTCCAGGCGCCACATTCCGGCATGGCCGCACTTGACGGCGCCGGCCGGGCTCAGCAGAATACGCCCATCGCCCCATGCTGTCTGACAGCCTGACAGATTCAAGCCACGCCGATGGATACCCTGAGCCGCCCTGCATCGCTCGCCACCCGCATCGCCGACGCCCTGCGCGCCGACATCGCAGCCGGCCGCTTCGCGCCCGGCGCGCGCCTGCCGGCCGAAGCCGCGCTGGCGCAAGCCTTCGGCGTGAGCCGCCCGATCGTGCGCGAAGCCATCGCCCTGCTGAAGGCGGACGGCGTACTGCTGACCCGCAAGGGATCCGGCGCCTATGTGTCGGACACGCCCGGCGGGCAGGTCTGGCGCGTCAACAGCGCACCGGACGGGGGACCGACACCGGTCCAGCTGTTCGAGCTGCGCATGGTGGTGGAGACCGCCTGCGCCGAGATGGCGGCCGCACGGCGCACCGAGGCCGACCTTGCCGCCATCCGTGCGGCGCTGGAGGCGATGCGCACCCGCGCCGGTGACTTCGCCGGCGCGGCAGCTGCCGACGTGGCCTTCCACCACGCGATCGCCGCCGCCGCGCACAACCCCTGTTTCACCGGCCTGACCGACCTGGTCGGCCAGCACCTGCTGCAAGCCCGCCAGACGGCCTGGGAAAACGCCGCCCGTTTCCGCGGCGGCCACGGCGCCGCGGATGCCGAGCACGCTGCCCTGGTCGAGGC
The DNA here is from genome assembly GCF_001854325.1 of Cupriavidus malaysiensis. Classification (NCBI taxonomy): domain Bacteria; kingdom Pseudomonadati; phylum Pseudomonadota; class Betaproteobacteria; order Burkholderiales; family Burkholderiaceae; genus Cupriavidus; species Cupriavidus malaysiensis. Next base: position 2,186,162 of record NZ_CP017754.1, on the reverse strand, counting down.
CATCGCCGCCGCCAATCCGGCTGCCGCGCGCCAGGCGGCACGCCGGCACCTGCTGGCGGCGGCACGGCGCATGGGCCTGGAACCGGGCTGAGGCCAGCCGGGCGCGCCGCGCAGGCGCCATGACGAACGGCAAGGAACAGAAACCTGTGACCGGTCACTGGCTGCTAGCTCACCGGTAGCTCGCCGGTAGCTCGCCGGTCACTGGCAACAACGAACAACGAAAAGGAAGCAAGATGGAACAAGTGGATTGCGTGGTGATCGGCGCCGGCGTGGTCGGCCTGGCGGTAGCGCGGGCGCTGGCGCAGCAGGGCCGCGAGGTGATCATCCTGGAAGCGGAGAATGCCTTCGGCACCATCACCAGCGCGCGCAACAGCGAAGTGATCCACGCCGGCATCTACTACCCGGCCGGCTCGCTGAAGGCGGAGCTGTGCGTGCGCGGCAAGGCCATGCTCTACGACTACTGTGCCGACCACCATGTCAGCCACCAGCGCTGCGGCAAGCTGATCGTGGCCACCAGCCAGGAGCAGGTTGCCACGCTGGACGGCATCCGCGCCAAGGCGGCCGCCAACGGCGTGGACGACCTGCGCTTGCTGTCGCGCGACGAGGCGCGCGCGCTGGAACCACAGCTCGAATGCCAGGCCGCGCTGTTGTCGCCGTCCACCGGCATCATCGACAGCCATGGCCTGATGACGGCGCTGCTGGGCGATGCCGAGCGTGCCGGCGCCATGCTGGCCGTGCAGTCGCCGGTGCTGTCCGGCGCGGCCGGCGACACCGGCATCCGGCTCGAGGTCGGCGCCGCCGACGGCGCAGGCACCACCACGCTGCTGGCACGCAGCGTCGTCAATGCCGCCGGCCTGACGGCCCCCGCCTTGGCGCGCCGCATCGCCGGCCTGCCCGCTGAGCATATCCCGCCGCAGTATTACGCCAAGGGCTGCTATTTCACGCTGGCCGGCCGCGCCCCCTTCTCGCGGCTGATCTACCCGGTGCCCGAGGCCGCCGGCCTGGGTGTGCACCTGACGCTCGACCTGGGCGGCCAGGCACGCTTCGGCCCGAACGTGCATTGGATCGACGAGATCGAGTATGGCGTCGACCCGTCGGACGCCGACAGTTTCTATGGCGAGGTGCGCCGCTACTGGCCCGGACTGGCCGACGGCACGCTGCAGCCGGGCTATGCCGGCATCCGCCCCAAGATCAGCGGACCGGGCGAGACCGCGGCCGACTTCCGCATCGACGGCCCCGCCGTGCACGGCGTGCCGGGGCTGGTCAACCTGTTCGGCATCGAGTCACCGGGGCTGACGTCTTCCCTCGCCATCGGCGAGCGCGTGGCCGCCCTGCTCGCCTGAACAGCGCCGCGCCTCAGCCTGCGGCCGGCAGCGCCGGCCGTGCCTCGCCAGCGAAGCTCAGCCAGGCGCACAGCGCGCCCAGCAGGGCCGCCAGCGCGGCCAGCCCGAAGGTGTGCTCGGGACCGAGCGCTTTCCAGGTCCAGCCCATCGCCAGTCCGCCCAGGGTGCCGCCCAGGCCGTAGGAAATCCCGGTGTAGAGCGCCTGCCCGCGCCCCTGCAGCGGCCCGGCGAACCAATGCTGCAGGCGCTTGAGGCTGGCGCTGTGGTGCGCGGCGAAGGTCGCCGCGTGCAGCAGTTGCACCGCCGCCATCAGCCAGGCCAGTTGCCCGAAGTAACCGGTCAGGCCGAAACGCAGCGCCGCCAGCAGGAAGGTCCCGGCCAGGATCGCGCGCAGCGGCACCCGTGCGAACAGGCGGCCCTGATAGAAGAAGAACACGATCTCGGCCACCACGCCGATGGTCCACATCACGCCGATGGCGAACTTGCTGTAGCCGAGCCGTTCCAGGTACAGCGAATAGAACACGTAGAGCGCTGCGTGCGCGAACATCATCAGGAAGGATGCGCCCAGGAACCAGGCCACGTCGGCACGCCGCAGCAGCGGCATGGCCGGCGGCGGCCGCGTGCGCGGCCCCTCCTCCGGCGCATCCCGCATTCCTGCCACCACCAGCGTGAACAGCGCGAGCGTGGCGCTTGCCAGCCACGGGAAAGCGTCGATGCCGACCCGCTCGAACAAGGCCCCGCCCAGCAGTACCGCGGCGATGAAGCCGGCCGAGCCGAACATGCGGATGCGGCCATAACGGTGGTCGAAGGCGCCATGGCGGCGCAAGGTGGAGATGGTCAGCGCGTCGCCCAGCGGTGACATGGCGCTGGTGATCAGGTTGAGGCCGAGCATCATGGCCACCATGGCGCCGTAGCCATGCACGCCGGGCACCACCAGGAAGGCCAGCAGCGCGCACACGGCGGTGAAGCGCAGGATGCGCACGCGGGTATGGGTGACGTCGGACAGCCAGCCCCACAGATAGGGCCCGGCGATGCGGGTGACCTGGAAACAGGCCATCAGCACGCCGATCTGCAGCGCCGAGAAGCCGCGGCCGGCAAAGAACAGGCTGACGTAGGGCGACACCACCCCCACGTAGCTGTAGTAGCCCAGGTAGAACAGGCCGAAGCGCGTCAGCGGCACGCGCGCGCCCGCGGCCTGGCCGGCGGGCTGCAACTCAGCCTTGTTGCGGAGCCTGGGCCGGGATGCGCGGCGTGTCCACGCGCACGTCGCCGCACTGAGCGCGGTGGCGCAAGGCGTGGTCGATCAGCACCAGCGCCAGCATGGCTTCGGCGATCGGGGTGGCGCGGATGCCCACGCAGGGATCGTGGCGGCCGAAGGTCTCGACGGTGGCGGCCTGGCCGGCCTTGTCGATCGATTCGCGCGGCGTGCGGATGCTGGAGGTCGGCTTGATCGCCAGCGAGGCCGTGATGTCCTGGCCGGTCGAGATACCGCCCAGCACGCCGCCCGCGTTATTGCTGCGGAATCCGGCAGCGGTCAGTTCGTCGCCGTGCTGGCTGCCGCGCTGCGCGACGCTGTCGAAGCCGGCGCCGATCTGCACACCCTTGACCGCGTTGATGCCCATCAGCGCATAGGCGATGTCGGCATCGAGCTTGTCGAACAAGGGCTCGCCCAGGCCGACCGGCACCTGGCTGGCCACCACCTCGATGCGCGCGCCGACCGAGTCGCCGTCGCGCCGCAGCGCATCCATATAGGTTTCCAGTTCCGGCACGATGTCGGCATTGGGCACGAAGAAGGGGTTCTCGCCGACCTGCGACCAGTCGACGAAGGGCACCTCGATCTCGCCCAGCTGCGACAGGTAGCCGCGGATCTCGGTGCCGTACTGCTCGCGCAGCCATTTCTTGGCCACCGCGCCGGCCGCTACCACGGGCGCCGTCAGGCGGGCCGACGAGCGGCCGCCGCCGCGGTGATCGCGGATGCCGTACTTCTGCCAGTAGGTGTAGTCGGCGTGGCCGGGGCGGAAGGTCTCGACGATATTGCCGTAGTCCTTGCTGCGCTGGTCGGTGTTGCGGATCAGCAGGCAGATCGGCGTGCCGGTGGTCTTGCCCTCGAACACGCCCGACAGGATCTCGACCTGGTCGGCTTCCTGGCGCTGCGTCACGTGGCGGGAAGTGCCGGGACGGCGGCGGTCCAGGTCGCCCTGGATATCCGCCTCGCTCAGCGCCATGCCCGGCGGGCAGCCGTCGATCACCGCACCGATGGCCGGGCCATGCGATTCGCCGAAAGTCGTGACAGTGAAGAGCAGGCCTAAGGTATTGCCGGACATGATGGGGAGCGCACAGGAAGAGGGAACGGCCTACATTGTAAGGCCATTGTGCCGCTTTGCCCCAGCCGTGCCGCGCACTCAGGCGGCAGCTGCCGGCCATGGCGCGGGCGGCACCGCCGCCGGCGCGGCCAGCTCCGGATAGTAGCAGCGGCGCATGCGTTCGACGTAGGCCACCACATTGGCATGCGAGGCCGCCGCCGCGCGGATCGGCGACTCGAACGCCGGCGCCAGCGCCCCCATGGCGAAGGCGAACAGCGTGGCGTCTGCGCCACATGGGCGATCACCCATCAGGTAAGGCTTGTCGCCCAGGATATCGGCCACGGAGGCCATGCCCTTGGCGGCCAGCGCCAGCAGCTCCTCCGGCGCATGCCGGCCCAGCCCCTGCGCCCACAGCGCCTGCCTGACCTTGCGCCGCACCAGGGCCTCGACCAGCCCGCGCAGCGGCGCCGGCACCGCGCGGAAGAACTGCGCCGGCCCCTTGGCGAAGTTGTCGCCCTCGAGCCAGCGCATGCGGGCGATGGCCCAGTACAGGTTATCCTCCAGCAGCTTCTCCACCGCCCAGGCGATGCCGCGCTCGGCGGCGCTGAGACCCTCGTCGAAATCGATGTGGTAGGTCTTTTCGAGATGCCAGCGGATCAGCGTCGAATCCGCCACGATGCGGCCGCTGTCGTCCAGGTAGGGCAACTTGCCCTTGGGTGCCCGCCGCAGGCTGCCGCGCTCGGAACGGTACGGCAGGCCCGCCAGCTTGAGCAGCATGTCCGCCTTGGTGACGAACGGGCTGGCATCCGGCAGGCCGAAGGCCGGCCCGAAGGTGTAGAGGACGATCATCGCTACCTGCTCCCGGGAAGATGAAGACTGCGCCGGAGCGCACGGGGCAGCCCCGGCACCACGTCCGGCACCACGCTCAACGCCAGTCGCCGCGCAGGTCGAGCACCACCTGGCGCAAGCCTTCCGGCGTCACCGCCTCCGGCGCGATCGGCTCGCCCACCACCAGCTCCAGCCGGCTCAGGATGCCGCGCCGGAACGGCCGCGACATGGCCGCCCCGCCCTTGCGCGAGAAGAAGCTGCCCCACAGGCCGCGCAGCGCCATCGGCACCACCGGCACCGGCGTGCGGCCGATGATCTGCATCACGCCCTGCTTGAAGGGATTGAGCTCGCCGTCCGCCGTGATCTTGCCTTCCGGGAAGATGCAGACGAGATCGCCCTCGGCCAGGGCCGCCGCAATGCGGTCGTAGGCGCGCGCCAGCAGCGTGCCGTCCTCGTGCGCGGGCGCGATGGCGATCGCCCCCGCCTGCCGGAAGAACCACGACAGGAGCGGCACCTTGAAGATGCGGTGATCCATCACGAAGCGCACCGGGCGGGGGCTCGCCGCCATCAGCACCACCGCATCGGCGAAGCTCACGTGGTTGCACACCAGCACCGCCGCGCCCGCCTCCGGAATGCGCTCGGCATGGATGCGGCGCAGCCGGTAGACCGTATGCACCAGGATCCAGGCGATGAAGCGCAGCAGGAACTCCGGCACCAGCGAATAAACGTAGAGCGCCACCACCACATTGAGCAGGCCCACCACCAGGAACAGGTGCGGAATGGTGTAGCCGGCCTGCGTCATCGCCACGCCCAGCAGCGAGGCAGCGATCATGAACAGGCTGTTGAGGATGTTGTTGGCGGCGATGATGCGGGCGCGGTGCGTGGGCGCGCTGCGGCTCTGGATCAGGGCGTAGAGCGGCACGCTGTAGAAGCCGCCGAACATGGCCAGCAGGAACAGGTCCGCCAGCACGCGCCAGTGGCGCGGATCGGCCAGGAAGTCGCCGACCCCCGACAGCGCTGCATGGTGCTCGCCATGGCTGGCGAAATACAGCTCGATGGCGAACACGCTCATGCCGATCGAGCCGAACGGCACCAGCCCGATTTCCACGTGGCGCCCCGAGAGGCGCTCGCACAGCAGCGAGCCGATGCCGATGCCGAGCGAAAAGACCGCCAGCAGCATCGTCACCACGTTCTGGTCGCCGCCGAGCACCTCCTTGGCGAAGCCGAAGAAGGAAGTCAGCATGGTGGCACCGAGGAACCACAGCCAGGAAATGCCCAGCAGGCTGAGGAAGACGGTGCGGTTCTGGTGCGCCAGCTTCAGGTTGCGCCAGGTCTCGCTGAGCGGGTTCCAGTTGATGCGCAGGTCCGGCTGCGGCGCCGGCGAAACCGGCACGCCGCGCGACACCAGCCGGCCCGCCAGCGCCAGCGCGAGGCAGAGCGCGCCCACGTAGAGCGGCCCGATCACGTCCCCGCCGCGGCTCAGGCCGGCCAGCTCGCCGCCCACCAGGGTGCCGATCAGGATGGCCACGAAAGTGCCCATCTCGACCATGCCGTTGCCGCCCACCAGCTCGGTCTCGTCGAGGTGCTGCGGCAGGTAGGCGAACTTGACCGGCCCGAACAGCGTGGAATGCAGCCCCATCAGGAAGGTGCAGGCGTACAGCACCGGTGCGCTGTGCCAGACGAAGCCGGCCAGCCCCAATGCCATGATGACGATCTCCAGCGACTTGACCAGGCGGATCAGGCGCGACTTCTCCATCTTGTCGGCGATCTGGCCGCTGGTGGCCGAGAACAGCACGAAGGGCGCGATGAAGATGGCCGAGATCAGGAACGCGGCGCTGTGCGGGTCGACGCCCTCGAACAGCGTGGCATGGTAGGTGACCAGCGATGTGAAGGCCACCTTGAAGACATTGTCGTTCATCGCCCCCAGGAACTGCGTCCAGAAGAAGGGAGCAAAACGGCGCGTGGACAGCAGTTGGAACTGGCTCTTGGAGTGGCTCTTGGAGTGGCTCTTGGGATCGCTCATGGGGACGCAGGAATTGGCCCGTCCGGGCAGGACGCCGGCCGTCGCCGGCAGCGGCCGCCGCGGGCGCCGCGCCATCGGCGCACCCGCGGGCGCGCCGATGGCGCCCGCCTGCGACGCCGGGGACTCAGTCGGCCCGCTCCTCGGGCCAGTCGCGGATGTAGGCCTTGAGCATACGGTTCTCGAAGCTCTGCTCCTCGACCACCGCCTTGGCCACGTCGTAGAAGGAAATCACGCCCATCAGGGTGCGGTTGTCCATCACCGGCAGGTAGCGCGCATGGCGCGCCAGCATCATGCGGCGCACCTCGTCGACGTCGGTCTCCATGGTGCAGGTCAGCGGGGCGTCGTCCATCACCTTGCGGATGCTGACGGTGCCCACGGCGCCATTGTTCGCCGCCAGGGTCTGGATGATCTCGCGGAACGTGAGCATGCCGACCAGATCGCCGTACTCCATCACCACCAGGGAGCCGATATCGTGCTCCGACATGGTGTGCACGGCCTGCATCAGGGACGTGTCCGGCGTCACGGTGAAGAGCGTGTTGCCCTTGATCTGCAGGATGTCGCTGACTTTCATGATGGTCTCCGCTGGGTCTGGCCGGATGCCCGCGCTGCAGGCGCTGGGGCTCGGGATAGCCGGTGTTGGGTAGGAATAATGTTTGTTGGAAGGGTATGTCGGCCCGGCGCCGCGAGCACTGCACAACCTCATGCGCCCGATCCTAGCCGAAACGGGCCGCCGAAGTAAAGCACAGGCGCCTTTCCGGGCGCCCGGAGAGGCGCCTGCGGGGGGTGCCGGCGGCGCGCGCGCGATGCTACGATGCACGCCGGAATCCACTTCAGCCTGCCTCATCATGTCCGGAACCCGCTTCGACACCTTGGCGCTGCATGCCGGCGCCGCGCCCGATCCCGCCACCGGGGCGCGCGCCACCCCGATCCACCTGAGCACGTCCTTCGTGTTCCGCGACAGCGAGCACGCGGCCTCGCTGTTCAATATGGAACGGGCCGGCCACGTCTATTCGCGCATCTCCAACCCCACCGTGGCGGTATTCGAGGAGCGCGTGGCGGCACTGGAGAACGGCGTCGGCGCGATCGGCGTGGCTTCCGGCCAGGCCGCGCTGCACCTGGCGGTCGCCACCCTGATGGGAGCGGGCTCCCATATCGTCGCCTCCAGCGCGCTGTACGGCGGCTCGCACAACCTGCTGCACTACACGCTGCGCCGCTTCGGCATCGAGACCACCTTCGTCAAGGCGCGCGACATCGACGCCTGGCGCGCGGCCATCCGCCCGGAGACCCGCCTGCTGTTCGGCGAGACGCTCGGCAACCCCGGCCTGGACGTGCTCGACATCCCGACGCTGGCCCAGCTCGGCCAGGAGCACAAGATCCCGCTGCTGGTCGACTCGACCTTCACCACCCCCTACCTGCTCAAGCCCTTCGACCATGGCGCCGGCCTGCTCTACCATTCGGCCACCAAGTTCCTGGGTGGCCACGGCACCACCATCGGCGGCGTGCTGGTGGAGGGCGGCACCTTCGACTTCCAGGCCTCGGGGCGTTTCCCCGAGCTGTCGGAGCCCTACGAGGGCTTCCACAACATGGTGTTCACCGAGGAAAGCACGGTGGCGCCCTTCCTGCTGCGCGCGCGCCGCGAGGGCCTGCGCGACTTCGGCGCCTGCATGAACCCGATGGCGGCATGGCAGCTGCTGCAGGGCATCGAGACGCTGCCGCTGCGCATGCAGCGGCATATCGACAATGCGCGCCGCGTGGTGCAGTTCCTGGTGTCGCACCCGATGGTCGAGTCGGTGGCCTATCCCGAGCTGGAATCCCACCCCGACTACGAACTGGCCAAACGCCTGCTGCCGCGCGGCTGCGGCGCGGTGTTCAGCTTCAACCTGAAGGGCAACCGCGTGGCGGGCCAGCGCTTCATCGAGAGCCTGACGCTGTTCTCCCACCTGGCCAACGTGGGCGACGCCCGCTCGCTGGTGATCCACCCGGCCTCGACCACCCACTTCCGCATGGACGCGGCGGCGCTGCAATCGGCCGGCATCGGCGAAGGCACCATCCGCCTGTCGGTGGGCCTGGAAGACCCGGACGACCTGATCGACGACCTCAAGCGCGGCCTCAAGGCCGCCGAGAAATCCATGAGCGGCAAGTGAGGACAGCCTGATGGAACTGACCGTTTCCGGCCGCAAGGCCTACGCCTACACCGGCGGCAAACCCTTCGACCCCACCCTGCCCTGTGCCATCTTCGTGCACGGCGCGCAGAACGACCACAGCGTCTGGGCCCTGCAATCGCGCTGGTTCGCCCACCACGGCTTCTCGGTGCTCGCCGTCGACCTGCCCGGCCACAACCGCAGCGAAGGCGAACCGCTCGCCACCGTCGAGGCCATGGCCGACTGGGTCATGGACCTGGCCCGCGCCGCCGGCGTGCAGGGCCCTGTACTCGTGTTCGGGCACAGCATGGGCTCGCTGATCGCGCTGGAATGCGCGGCGCGCCACCCCGACTCGGTACGCGGGGCCGCGCTGCTGGCGACCGCCTATCCGATGAAGGTCTCCGACGCGCTGCTGCAGGCCGCGCTGGAGCGTGAGGACCAGGCCATCGCCATGGTCAACAACTGGTCGCTGTCCAGCCTGGCCAACAAGCCCTCCTCGCCCGGCCCGGGCTCGTGGATGCACGGCGGCAACCAGCGCCTGATGGAGCGGGTGGCCCAGCGCAATCCTGGCGCCCACGTCTTCCACACCGACTTCTCGGCCTGCAACGCCTATGCCCACGGCGACGAAGCGGCGGCGGCGGTGCGTTGCCCGGTGCTGTTCGTGTGCGGCAGCAAGGACCTGATGACCTCGCCCAGGGCAGCCCAGGCGCTGGCGGCCAGGATGACCGCCGCCAGCGTGGTCACGGTGCCGTGCGGCCACGCGCTGATGGGCGAGAAGCCCGACGAAGTGCTGGACGCGCTGGCCGCGTTCGCGCGCCGCGCGATGGCGGCCGGCTGAAGCCCGCCCCCTGCCCGGCGCGGGCCGCCCGGTCCGCGCCGCAGCATGCCCGGCGCGCGGCGGCGCGCTACACTGTTTTCCGGATGTATTCCAACGAAAACAGGAGACCGCCATGCGCCCGGCATCCACGCGCGAATTCGACAGCTTCGCCGCCTTCTACCCCTTCTACCTGAACGAGCACCGCAACCGCACCTGCCGCCGCCTGCATTTCGCCGGCTCCACGGTGGCGCTGCTGTGCCTGGCCGCGCTGGTCGCCAGCGGCAATGCCTGGTGGCTCGCTGGCGCCGTGGTGTCCGGCTATGCCTTCGCCTGGGTCGGGCACTTCGCCTTCGAGAAGAACCGCCCGGCCACCTTCCGCCACCCGCTCTACAGCCTGATGGGCGATTGGGTGATGTACGCCGACATCCTGCGCGGCCGCCTCCCCTTCTGAGCGCGCGCGGCGGGCCGCCGCCCGCGGCACGGACTCAGACCTGGCCGTGCCAGCCCGGCGGCACCACCTCCAAGGTGCGGCGGCGCCCCTTGCCCTGGTCTTCGCTGCCGCCATCCCCGCCGCCGGCCGGATATTCCGCCTGGCGGAAGACCGATTCCAGCGAGCGGTCGAGCTGCGGATTGTCGAGCATGGCCTTCAACTCATCGCCGCCCTGCAGCTGCTGCGCCAGCGCGGTGCGCGCCAGGCGCGGCAGGTTGAGCACCAGTCGGCTGTGCAGCGTGCGCAGCGCCACCTGGCTCGGATCGCACAGCAAGGCCCAGTGCGCCTGCCCTCTTTCCTGCTGCAGCCGGCCCACCAGGTGCATGGCCTTGAGCTTGCCCAGCAGTGCCGCCAGGTAGTCGGCCTCCACCCGCAGCTTGCGGCCCAGGTCGAGTTCGCCCACGCTGCGCGGCACCTCGTCGCGCGCCTTGTACAACAGGTAGAGCACGCCGAGCGCGTCGAAGAACTCGCTGCCGGCGAAGCTGCGCCGGCGCCAGTGGCCCTGGCGGATCACCGGCAGGTTGGCGGCGATGGTGGCGCCCAGCAAGGTCACCAGCCAGCTCAGGTAGATCCACAGCAGGAAGATCGGCAGCGCGGCGAAGGTGCCGTAGACCACCGTATAGGTCGGGATATGGGTGATGAAGTAGCCGAAGCCGCGCTTGGCCAGTTCGAAGGCCAGCGCCGCCACCAGCCCGGCGACGATGGCGTCGCGCCAGTCCACGTAGGCATTGGGCACCGTGGTGTAGAGGAAGGCGAAGGCCAGCGCCGACAGCAGCACCGGCACCATGCTGACCAGCAGGCCGACGCCGAACGGCATGGTGCCGACGTAGCCGGCCGAGACCGAGATCAGGTAGGAACTGATCGACAGGCTGGCGCCGATCAGCACCGGCCCGAAGGTCAGCGTCGCCCAGTACACCAGCACGCGCTGCGCCAGCGGGCGCGGCCGGCGCACGCGCCAGATGGCGTTGAGCGCGTTCTCCACCGTCAGCATGGTCAGCACAGCGGTCACCATCAGGCCGCCCAGGCCCATCGCGGTCAGCCCGCGCGCGCTGCGGGAGAACTGCCCCAGGTAGCTCGAGATCGAATTGCTGACATTGCCCGGAATCAGGTTCTGGAACAGGAAGGCCTCGATCTGCGCGCGGAAGTCGCGGAACACGGGAAAGGCGGCCAGCAGGGCGAAGGCCACGGTCAGCACCGGCACCACCGACAGGAAGGTGGTGAAGGTGAGGCTCGAGGCAACCTGCGGCAGCTTGTCTTCGCCGGCGCGGCGCAGCACATAGCGCAGCAGCGCGCGCAGCTTCTGCAGGTTCCAGCCGCGGCGCAGGCGGTTCAGGCGGACGGAGGACATTGGGGGCACGGCTCCAGCTTCGATGACGATGGCCCGGCGCAGCCGGAGCTGGCGCCGGGGCCACATCTATAATAACCGCTATTGCCGGCCCGCCCGCAGCGGACCGGCCTGCTGCGTGCCCGGCACCAGCCCGGCCAGAGCCGGCCCAGGCGCGACCCAGGCGCGACCCAAGCACGACCAGAGCCCGACACCATCTGCCCGCTCCGCTCCCCGATGACCGAAATCCTTGTCCTGTACTACAGCCGCCACGGCAGCACGCGCCGGCTGGCCGAACTGATCGCCAGCGGCATCGACAGCGTGCCCGGCGCCCATGCGCGGCTGCGCACCGTGCCGCCGGTCTCCACCGTCAGCGAAGCCACTGCCCCCGACATCCCCGGCAACGGCCCGCCCTACGCCGAGCTGCGTGACCTGGAGGAATGCGCCGGCCTGGCGCTCGGCAGCCCCACCCGCTTCGGCAATATGGCCGCGCCGATGAAGTACTTCCTCGATGGCACCGTGGCGCAATGGCTGTCCGGCGCCCTGGCCGGCAAGCCGGCCTGCGTCTTCACCTCGACCGGCAGCCTGCATGGCGGACAGGAAAGCACGCTGCTGTCCATGATGCTGCCGCTGCTGCACCACGGCATGCTGCTGCTCGGCCTGCCCTATTCCGAGAGCGCGCTGATGACCACGCGCTCCGGCGGCACGCCCTATGGCGCCAGCCACTACGCCCACGTCGACAACAGCGGCCCGGTCACCGAGGACGAAAGCGCGCTGGCGCGCGCGCTCGGGCGCCGCCTGGCGCAGACGGCGCTGCGGCTCGACGCGGGAGTGCGCTGATGGCGGCCGCCCCCTTCACCGACGACACCCGCCTGCACAATCCGGCACTGCACGCCCTGTCGGCGGGCAGCCTCGTTGCCCTGCTGCTGCTGTGCGTCGGCTGGGAATGGCTGCTGGCGCCGCTGCGCCCGGGCGGCTCATGGCTGGTCCTGAAGTGCCTGCCACTGCTGCTGCCGCTGCGCGGGGTGCTGCGCCGCGACCGCTACACCATGCAGTGGTCGTCGATGCTGATCCTGCTCTACTTCACCGAAGGCATCGTGCGCGCCACCAGCGACCGCCAGCCGTCCGCCACCTACGCCTGGATCGAGGTGGCCCTGGTCCTGCTGTGCTTCGTCAGCACCATCCTCTACCTGCGCCCGTTCAAGCAACGTGCCCGCGCCAGCGCGCGCGGCCGCTGACTCCCGGCCCATCCCCGACCCTGCAGACACCATGTCCACCGCCTTCCGCCCCGACTCCTTCCTCGACCTGTGCCGCGCCGCCATCGGGCCGCAGCACGTGCTGACCACTGCCGACGACCTGGCGCCCTACCTGACCGACTGGCGCCGGCGCTACACCGGCGAGGCGCTCGCCGTGCTGCGCCCGGGCAGCGCCGAGGAAGTGGCCACGGTGGTGCATGCCTGCCACGCGCACCGCGTGGCCATGGTGCCCCAGGGCGGCAACACCGGCCTGTGCGGCGGTGCCACCCCGGCCGCGGCCGGCGAACGGCCGGTGGTGGTGATCTCGCTGCAGCGGCTCAAGCGCGTGCGCCAGGTCGATCCGCTCAACAACACCATCACGGTCGAGGCCGGCGTGGTGCTGCAGCACCTGCAGGAAGTGGCGCGCGAGCACGGCCGCCTGTTCCCGCTGAGCCTGGCGGCGGAAGGCAGCTGCACCATCGGCGGCAACCTCGGCACCAATGCCGGCGGCACCGCGGTGCTGCGCTACGGCAACACGCGCGAACTGTGCCTGGGGCTGGAAGTGGTGACCCCGTCCGGCGAACTGTGGGACGGCCTGCGCGGCCTGCGCAAGGACAATACCGGCTACGACCTGCGTGACCTCTTCATCGGCGCCGAAGGCACGCTGGGCATCATCACCGCCGCCGTGATGAAGCTCTATCCGCTGCCGCGCGCGCGCGTCACCGCGCTGGCGGCAGTGGACAGCCCGCGCGCGGCGCTGGCGCTGCTGGCCATCGCCCAGGCCCATGCCGGCGCCATGCTGACCGGGTTCGAGCTGATGTCGGCGCTGTGCATGACGCTGGTGACGCGCCACTTCCCGCAGCTGCGCTATCCCTTCGTGCAGCCCTATCCCCAGCTGGTGCTGCTGGAGCTCTCCGACAGCGAAAGCGAGGACCATGCGCGCCAGATCTTCGAGACCATGATGCAGGCCGCGCTGGAGGCCGGCGTGGTCCAGGACGCCGCCGTGGCCGAATCGGTGCAGCAGTCGCGCGACTTCTGGAACCTGCGCGAGCACATTCCGCTGGCCCAGGTGGAGGAAGGCAAGAACATCAAGCACGACATCGCCGTGCCGATCTCGCGCATCGCCGACTTCATCGAGGCCACCGACGCGCTGCTGCAGCAGGCCTTCCCGGGCGCGCGCATGGTCACGTTCGGCCATCTCGGCGACGGCAACCTGCACTACAACGTCTCGCCACCCGCAGGCACCGACCACGACGCCTTCCTCGCCAACCAGGCAGCGGTCAACCAGATCGTGCACGACAGCGTGCATGCGCACCGCGGCTCGATCTCGGCGGAGCACGGGCTGGGCCAGCTCAAGCGCGAGGAAAACCAGCGCTACAAGAGCGAGGTCGAGCTGGCCATGATGCGCGCCATCAAGCAGGCGCTGGATCCGCTCGGGCTGATGAACCCGGGCAAGGTGCTGTAGGCGCGGCACGGCTCCCTCGCTGGCCCCCCCCCCAGGCGGGAACGCGCGTCCCACCCGGGGCCGCACACGCCCTCGAGGCGCCGGCATGCACGCCGGACCATGCCGGACATGCCGATTATCCCAGCGCGACCCAGCGCCGGTTGGGAATATTCTATTTTCGGAAGTTTATTTTCCTAATTTTCATTAAAAATAAATCAAGCCATTGATTTATAAGAAAAATATTAATCTCCCACGAAAAACAGACCAGCAACACCAGGCAGCGCAGGAATTGAGCGGATATTTTTGACCTTCGATAATCCTCGGTCCACAAGGAGTGCTTGTGAAAACACAGGAACGGAGGAAAAAACCATGAAGCTCAGACTGATCGCCGCGTCGGCCGCCCTGCTGGCCTCGGGCACGCTGCATGCCCAATCGAGCGTGACGCTCTACGGCGTCGCCGACGTCGGCATCGAAGCCCTCAACCGTGCGTCGCAGGGGCATGCTCCCGGCGCCGACGGTCGCACCGTGCGCATGTCGTCGGGCAACCTGTCCGGCTCGCGCTGGGGCCTGCGCGGCGTCGAGGACCTGGGCCAGGGCCTGAAGGCGGTCTTCACGCTGGAGAGCGGCTTCCACCTCGATACCGGCAGCACCAGCGGTGGCTCGCGCCTGTTCGACCGCCAGGCCCTGGTCGGCCTGCAGGGCGAGTTCGGCAGCCTGACGCTGGGACGCCAGCAGACGCCGGTCTACGATTTCGGCATCACCTACGACCCGATGGCGCTGTCGGCGCGCTATTCCATGCTGTCGCAGGATCGCGGCATGGCCGGCCGCGCCAATAACGCCATCAAGTACACCGGCAGCTTCGGCGGCCTGACGGCATCGGCCCTGTATAGCTTCGGCTACGGCGACGAGGGCGAGCGCCCGGGCGACTCGCGCCTGGGCCGTGAGTATGCCTTCGGCCTCGGCTACGCCGACGGGCCGTTCAGCGTCGGCGCCATCTACGACCAGCGCTTGCCGTCCACCGATAAATCGCTCGGCCGCGACGTCAAGGTACAGCGCGCCGCAATCGCCGGCAGCTACGCCATCGGCCCGGTCAAGGCTTTCGCAGGCTACCGCTGGGCCATGCTGCAGGCCGGGACACCCCACTCGCGCGCCAACTTGTGGTGGGCGGGCCTGGGCCTGCAAGCCACGCCGGCGCTGTCGCTGAAGGGCGCGGCCTACTACCAGGACTTCCGCGACACGCGCGCCGACCCCTGGCTCTTCGTCGCCTCGGCGGACTATGCGCTGTCCAAGCGCACCGATGCCTACGTGAACGTCGCGCTCGCCTGGAACCGCGCCGACGCCGGCCAGGGCGTCGCCTCCAACCTCGGTGTCAACGGCGGCGACAGCCTGTATGGCGCGCCGGCCCCCTTCATCGACGGCACGGCCAAGCGCAACCAGGTCGGCGCGGTAGTCGGCATCCGCCACAAGTTCTGAGCACGGCGATACCCGGGCGGCACCCACGGCGCCGCCCGGCCTCAGGCCTGGTCTGCTTCGGCCCGGTGCTGCGCCTGCAGCTTCACGTAGTTGCCCGCGGTATAGCTGAAGAAGCTGCGCTCCTTGTCGGTCAGCGCGCGTACCTGGCGGGCGGGACTGCCGACGTAGAGATGTCCGCTCGCCAGCACCTTGCCGGGCGGCACCACGCTGCCGGCGCCGAGGATGACCTCGTCCTCGATCACGGCGCCGTCCATCACGATGGAACCCATGCCCACCAGGATGCGGCTGCCGATGGTGCAGCCATGCAGCAGTACCTTGTGGCCCACGGTCACCTCGTCGCCGATGGTGAGCGGAAAGCCGTCCGCGTTGAACGGGCCGGCGTGGGTGATATGCAGGACGCTGCCATCCTGGATGCTGGTACGTGCGCCGATGCGGATGCGGTGCATGTCGCCGCGGATCGTCACCAGCGGCCACACGGAACTGTCGCTGCCGATCTCGACGTCGCCGATCACGACGGCGCTGGCGTCGACGAACACACGGTCGCCGAGTTGCGGGGTCTTGCCTTGGAAGCTGCGGAGGGTCACGTTCGATGCCTGGGTTGAAGCCGGGCGCGCAGTGGCCGGTGGCCGGATGCCGCCGCGGCCGGGATTGGCGCCGGACCCAGGATTCTAGTCCACGGCGCATTCGAAAGGCACCCCCGATCGGACCGCGCCTCCGGGCCGTCCGTATGCGTCGTTGCAAAGGCCCGCCATGGCCGTGCCATGGCTGTGCGTTGCACCTGGCCTGCGACCTGGAGGCGGCGCCGCTCCGGTGCGCCTTCTCTGACGCAATGGACCAGCCGCCCGGGCAGGCACCTATTGCCTGAACGAGCGAAAGCGCCTAGTGTCCGAGGCTGGCCTGCGCGTGCAGCTGGCTGCAGGCCACGTTGTTCGTGCGCCGTTGTTCGTGCGCCGTTGTTCGCCCGCCGTTCTCCGCGGCCGTTCTTCGCTTGTCAGACGCAGCAACTGGACCAAGAAGCCACCTGTGAACCTGCGAACCGTCCTCTCGGCCTGCGCGGCCTGCGCCGTGCTGCTGCTCGTCGCGCTGGCGGCCGCCATCGCCTTCGGCGGCCCCACGCGGCCGCAGCCGATGCTGAGCATCAGCAACCCTTTCCGCAATGTCGATTACAGCGCGCTGCCGCCGCTGTCGCACTATGCGGCGCGCGACGGCACGCAACTGGCCTACCGCCGCTATGCGCCGGCGGGCGGCGCTGCCGCGCGCGGCAGCGTGGTGCTGGTGCACGGCTCATCGGCCAACAGCCAGAGCGTGCATCCGCTGGCGCAAAGCCTCGCCGGAGCGGGCTTCGCCGTCTACGCACTGGATATCCGCGGCCACGGCGACTCGGGCCCGCACGGTGACATCGCCTACATCGGCCAGCTCGACGACGACCTGCAGGACTTCACGGGCAGCGTGCGCCCGCCGCGCCCGAGCACGCTGGCGGGCTTCTCCTCGGGCGGCGGCTTTGCCATCCGCGTGGCCGGCGGAGCGCGCCAGGCGCTGTTCGACAATTACCTGTTCCTGGCCCCCTACACCAGCCGCCGCGCCGCCAGCTTCCGGCCCAATGCCGGCGGCTGGGTGGCGGTCGGCGTGCCGCGCGTGGTCGCGCTGACCCTGCTCAACCGCATCGGCGTCACGCGCTACAACCACTTGCCGGTGGTGGCCTTCGCCGTCGGCAATGCATCCGCTGCCGGGCTGGTCGGCACCTATTCCTATGCCCTGGTGACGAATTTCCAGCCCGACGAAGCCTACCAGGACGATATCCGCGCCATCCGCGAACCGGCCGCGGTGCTGGCCGGCGTGGACGACGAGGTCTTCCTGGCCGCCCGCTTCGCCCAGGTCTTCGCCGAAGCCGGACGGCCCGACATCCCCGTCACGCTGGTGCCAGGCAGCGGGCACATCGGCCTGACGCTGGATGCGCAAGCGCGCGCGGCCGTCGTCGCCGCGGTGGCAAAGCTCGACGCCGCGACCAGGCCGATGCCTGCCAGCGCCAGCCAGGCCCCCGCCCCCATCGGCGAGCGCGCCTACTAGCACCGGCGCCGCCGCGCTCACGGCGCTCACGGCGCTCACGGCCCAGCGCGTGCAGGCAGGCCACCGGAACGCGCCCCCGGCGGGGCGCGCGGCACCGGTCAGCGCCTGGCCAGGCGGCTGCGCACCTCGGGTGCGGCCAGCTTGCACAGTCCGCCGGGAATCTCCTCCATCACCATGCCGCGCACCTGCTTGCCCAGGTGCACACGCAGGCGCCCCAGGAAACGCGGCGCGGCCGCCAGCCGCAGCTTGTCGAAGCGGCGGGCCATGCGCGCCTCGTCGAGGAAGCGCCCAAGCCAGCGCGCGAACAGTTCATGTTCCTTGGCCGCCGGATCGGTACGCGGCGACATCGAATGCGAGGGCTCCCCCTTGCCAGCGAAGCGCCCCTGCGCATCGGTCCGCAACTGGCTGTCGCGGGCCCTGCCGAGCGGATTCAGCAGATCCTGGATCTCCTCGAAATCGCGGGAACGGCCGTTGCTCTGGAACACCCGTGCCCGGCTGCCGTCCGCAACCACTGTCCAGATCGTCGTCATCGGTCTCTCCTTCACGTGGGCGTAGCCACTGCCACCAGCATAGGTGCTGCCGGCAGTCGGCGTGCCAGGCTTCGCCATCCGCGTAGACCGCGGCCGCGCCGGTGTGCCGGCCAGGCGGAGCGGCTAGCCGGCCAGCCGCTCCCTGGCCAGTTCCTGCGCTGCCTGCGCCGACGGCGCGATCGCCATCGGTACGCCGAAGGCCTTCACCGCCAGCGCTGCCTGTGCATTCAGGGCCACGCGCTTGAGCGCATCCGGCTCGACGGCGATCACCGCCTTGCAGAGGCGGGCAAGCGCCTCCTTGTTGCGCTTGAGCCAGAGCGCACGTACCTTGCGGTCCGCATGCTCCTCTTCGGCCTGGCGCTCCGGCATCAGGATCACGAAGGGAAACTGCTGCCGCAGCAGCTCGTCCATCTCCCGCTCCCACTGCGCGGCGTAGCCCGGGCGGACGGCCTCGCGCCGGGTCCAGACCAGCGGGAACGCGGCGATATCGTGAACGGTAAACGGTGTGGCGTGCTCGAATACCTGGGTCATGGCATTGCTCCTTCTGCTTCTTCAAGCCGCGTCCGCGGCATCCATGGCAGCGGCGAGGCGTGCCGCCGCCGCGGCCGAGGCCTCCAGCGCAGCCGCCGCGCGCTCGCGCATGCCCGCCTCGTACCGCCCCAGCGCCGCCGGCAGGGCTTGATAGCCACCTGCCACCGCAGCCAGGCATGCGGCGAGCTCCGCGGCATCCTGCAGCGCCGTATTGGCTCCGACTCCGCCAGCCGGCGACATCGCATGCGCCGCGTCACCGAGCAGGGTTGCCTCCCCGGCCGGCCAGAGGGCGGGCTGGCGCGCGCTGCGCACGGGCAGCATGGCGATACTGCGCGGGTCGGTCTGATCGAACACCGTCCGCAGCGCCGGATGCCAGTCGGCGACCAGTCCGGCCACCTGCGCGAAGCGCCGTGCCGGCGTCGCTTCGGCATCGGCCGGTCCGACGCGCGCCCGCGGGCCGATCACGGCCCAATAGAAGTAGTCCTCGACCGCGCCGAGCCGGCAACCCGGTGCCAGGCGCGCGGCCAGTTGCGGCAGCGGCTCGCGGAAACGCATGGGGTCGAGGATGGCGGCAAAGCCATCGGCGAAAATCACCGAGGTGCCCTGGCACAACGCCTCGCCGGCCGCGCCGGCATCGCGCCGCAGCGCTGGCATGGCGGCACTGCGGCCGTAGAAGCAGACGGCGCCGGTGTCCTCCGGCGCGGCCGCCGGCGCCAGTTGCGCGCGGACCGGGGAATGCACGCCATCCGCGCCGACCAGCACGCTGGTGGCCAGCGCCGTGCCATCGTCGAACGCCACCCGCAGGCCGCCTTGCCCCATCGGCGCGTGGCGCAGGTAGGACTTGCCGAAATGCACCCGGCTCTCGATGCCGCACAGCAGGATCTCGCGCAGCGTCTGCCGGTGCGCGCTGAGGTCGCCACCGGCAGGCGCGCCGGCCTCGTCCACCGTGCGCCGCCAGCCGGGCGCCGGCCTGCCACGCGTCGGCCTCAAGCCGGTGTCGAAGAAACTCCCCGCGCTGGCGGCGACGGCACAGCTGTGCCGGAACAGCACGTCCAGGCCGGGCGGCAGGCACGCCGACAGCGCGCGCTGCCCGTCGGCATCGATGCGGATACGGTAGCCCTGGGCGCGGCTGTCCGGCCGCGCATCGCGCTCGAAGACGTCGAAGGCGATGCCCGCGCGCTGCAGGCCCTGGGCCAGGCACAGGCCGCCGAGGCCCGCGCCGATGATGGAAACGTGTAGACCCTTCATCGTGGATTCTTCCTGTGACCGGCGGCGGCCCATGCCGCAGCGCCGTGCCGACAAAGGTAGCCCGGCCGCGCCTTTCCGCGATAACGATATTCGGACGATAATTAATGCAATTCGGCCAACCCGGGGAAAGCCTCGCGCGGCGGCCTATCCCCACCCTGCAGGAGATGCCACGGGAAATGCCACGCACGACAGGCCGCAAAGGACAGGACCAGGCATCCGTCCAGGCATCCGACGACACCAATGCCAAGGCGCACGGCGCTCCGGACAAGCGGCGCGGCGGTGACCACGGGAAGCCTCGCCAGCCGCTCCGGGCCACGCTCCTGGCCACGCCGGCGGAGAGCGAGACCGTCCTCGCCCTGCGCGACCTGAGCGACCGCGCCGACGGCCCCGCGCTGGTCGCCTTCTGGGGCTCGGAAGCCGCGCAGAGCGAGTTCCGCCTCGGCACGCGCGAATACGGCTGGCACCGGCACCTGCGCGGCCAGTTCTTCTGCATCGAGAACGGGCTGGTGCACGTGCGCACCCGGCACGGCTCCTGGATCCTGCCGCCGCACCGTGCCGGCTGGCTGCCGCCCGGCATCGAGCACAAGGTCAGCATCAGCGGCGCGCTGAGCGGCTGGGGCGTGATGCTGACGCCGGCCGCCAGCGGCGGACTGCCGCCGGAGCCCCGCGTGCTCGGCGTCAGCGAGCTGTTGCGCGCGCTGGTGCGCCGGGCCACCTCGTGGTCGCAGGCGGAGCACCTGCTGCCGGAACAGGAGCGGGTGGTGGCGGTGCTGCTCGACGAGATGCGCCTGGCGCCGCACGAACCGCTGCACCTGCCGATGCCGTCCGACCGCAGGCTGCTGCGCGTTGCCACGGCGCTGCTGGCGCAGCCGGCCGACGCGCGCACGCTGGCGTCGCTGGCCGGCGAGGCGGGGCTGTCCGAGCGCACGCTGCGGCGCCTGTTCCTGGCCGAGACCGGCATGAGCCTGCAGCAATGGCGCCAGCAGGCACGCCTGACCTTGGCGCTCGAACGCCTGGCGGGCGGCGATGCCGTCAACGACGTGGCCGAAGCGCTCGGCTACGCCACTCCGAGCAACTTCATCGCCATGTTCCGCAAGGCCTTCGGCGACTCTCCCGCGCGCTACTTCTCGCGCCGCCGGGAGCCGCTTTAGGCCCGCGCCCGGCAATCGCGGCTATCATGTCGCTCGCCGGCCGGCCCCGCGCAGTCGTGGCGCTGCGCCCGCCGGCTCCAACATGCCTCTCCCGGAGCGCGGCGCGGCATGCGCGCGCTGCGGGCGAGGCGAGCAACCCGCGGAACCGACCATGCAAACCGAAGCCCCATCCACCGCCCGCCCGGCCATGCGGCCGCTGACGCCCCTGGAGGCACGCGTGCTGGCCGTGCTGCTGGAGAAGCAGCACACCGTGCCAGACACCTATCCGCTGTCCCTGAACGCGCTCACCGCCGGCTGCAACCAGAAGACCGCGCGCGCGCCGGTCATGAATGTCAGCGAGACCGAGGTGCTGCAAGCCATCGAGGGCCTCAAGCAATTGAGCCTGGCCATGGAAGGCAGCAGCAGCCGCGTGACCCGCTTCGAACACAATATGGGCCGCGTGCTCGGTATTCCCAGCCAGTCGGCCGCCATCCTCGCGGTACTGATGCTGCGCGGCCCGCAGACGGCCGCCGAACTGCGCTTGAATACCGCCCGCCTGCATGGCTTCGCCGACACGTCCTCGGTCGAAGCCTTTCTCGACGAACTGGCCGACGGCGAACCGGCGCGCGTGGTCAAGCTGCCGCGCATGCCGGGGGAACGCGAACACCGCTGGACGCACCTGCTGTGCGGCGAGGTCGCCATCGACGCCATGGCGGCGGCGGACGCCGTCGGCCGCGGCGCGAACGACGATGCCCTCGCCGGCACCGCCGGCGGCGTCCCCATGGCCGAGTTCGCCGCGCTGCGCGCCGAACACGAGGCGCTGAGCGACAAGGTGGAACGCCTGCAGGCACTGATCGAGCGCATGGCTGGCGAGCTGGGCATCGCCGTCGACACCACCCAGCTGTGAGCCTGGCCGGCGGCCGGTTGCCGCGGCGCTCGGCCGCTCGGCTAGAATGAGCGCCGCTGCACCGCCGGCCCTGCCTGGCGCGCCCACCGCCCACCCCCGATGCTCGTCGCCCAACTCAAATCGTTCTTCATGGTCGCCCGCCTCGGCAGCATCACGCTGGCGGCCAAGCAGCTCGGCCTGAGCCAGCCGACCGTCACCTCGCAGGTCCGCGCGCTGGAAGAGGCCTACGGCGTCGAGCTGTTCCATCGCGGCGGGCGCCGCCTGGCCCTGTCGGATGCCGGCGTGCGCCTGATGCCCCTGGTCGACGAACTGGTGCGCCAGGAGACCGAGATCGACTTCATGCTGCGCAATTCCGGCGACCTCGGCTCGGGCCACCTGCGCATCGGCGCCACCGCGCCCTACTACGTGCTCGACATCGTCGACCGCTTCTGCCGCAGCCACCCGGGCATCGAGGTCAGCATCGAGACCGGCAATTCGGTGCAGATGCTCGAGGCGCTGCAGGAGTACCGCGTCGACGTGGCCCTGTCGTCGCACCGTGCCGACGACGCGCGCTTCCTGCGCCTCGAACTGGCGCGCGACCCGCTGGTGCTGGTGGTACACCGCCGCCACCCCCTGGCCGGCCGCGCCAGCCTGCCGCTGCAGGCGCTGGCGGACTGCCGCCTGCTGGTCCGCGAAGCGGGCTCGATCACCCGCGCGATGACCGAGACCATGCTCGCGCAGGCCGGCGTCAGCGCCCGCGCCACGCTCGAGATCGGCAGCCGCGAGGCCATCCGCGAAGCCATCCTGCGCGACCTCGGCGTCAGCGTGATCGCCCGCCACGAGGTACCGGACCATCCCGAGCTGCGCGTGATCCCCTTCGCCGGCGCCACGCCCGAACTCAGCGAATACCTCTATTGCCTGCAGGACCGGCGCGAGGCGCGCCTGATCGCCGCCTTCCTGGCCCTGGTGCGGACGTTCGCCCGATAGACCATCGGCTCGGCCGTCCGCCACCCGCCGGCGGGGCTTGCGCCACCCGTGCCCGCCACCCGCCGCGGTGGCCCATCGCAAAACCAGCAATGACCGCATCGGCGTTTTTGCGATAACTGCCACGGTGCCTACATGTCGGCTGGCTACAGTGCAAGGCGTCAACCACCACGCTTGCGCCGATGTCCCAGCCCCCCAACGCCCCCCAAGCCGGCACCGCCAGCCCCGCCTTCCTGTCCGTGCGCGGCATCTCGCGCCGCTTCGGCGCCTTCACCGCGCTCGACGGGGTTTCGCTGGACGTGGCGCAAGGTGAATTCGTCTGCCTGCTCGGCCCTTCGGGCTGCGGCAAGACGACCCTGCTGCGCATCGTGGCCGGCCTGGAGGACTGCGACGGCGGGCAGATCCTGGCCGGCGGCCGCGACATCACGCAAGCGCCGCCGCGCGAGCGCGACTACGGCATCGTGTTCCAGTCCTACGCCCTCTTTCCCAACCTGACGGTGGCGCAGAACGTCGCCTATGGACTGGATTCGCGCAACACCGACCGTGCCCGGCTGCGCGCGCGCGTCGCCGAGATGCTGGCCCTGGTCGGCCTGGCGGGCAGCGAAGAGAAGTACCCCGCGCAACTGTCCGGCGGCCAGCAGCAGCGCGTGGCGCTGGCCCGCGCGCTGGCCCCGGCGCCGTCCCTGCTGCTGCTCGATGAGCCGATGTCGGCGCTCGACGCGCAGGTACGCGAGCACCTGCGCGTGGAACTGCGGCGGCTGCAGCGCAAGCTGAACGTCACCACGGTGATGGTCACGCATGACCAGGACGAGGCCATGGCCATGGCCGATCGCATCGCGGTGATGTCGAATGGCCGCATCGAGCAGACCGGCGCGCCGCAGGACATCTACGCCGCCCCGGCCACCGCCTTCGTCGCGGGCTTCGTCGGCCAGGCCAACTGGCTGCCGCTGGAGCATGCCGGCGACGGTTCGCTGCGCCTGGCCGGCCAGCCGCTGCAACTGTGCCCCGCCCAGGCCGCGCCGCGCGGCCGCGCGCGCCTGTTCTGCCGCCCCGAAGCCGTCACCCTGAATGCCCCCGAAGGCATGCCCAACCGGCACCTGGCGCGCATCACCGACCAGCTCTACCTGGGCAGCCGCAGCCGCGTCACGCTGGCGCTGGATGGCCTCGAAGACACCCCGGTGGTTGCCGAAGTCCCTTCGGCAGCGCTGCCGGCCGGCGGCGGCAAGCTCTGGATCGCGCTGCAGCGCGACGGCCTGCGCGTCTATGCGTGAGGCGGCCATGTCGACGATCCCGCGTGAACTGAGGGCCGCCACGCCGGCTGCCGCCGCTCCCGCCACCCGCCGCGGCCGCGCGCCCGGCGAAGGCGCCGTGCTGGGCAGCATGAAGCTGGCCTGGCTGGCGCTGCTGCTGCTCGGCCTGCTGCTGCCGCTGGCCGCGATGCTGCTGCAGGCCACCGGCCTGGTGACCACCGCGCGTGGCGGCGAACACGGGCTGGCGCTGGTGGCGCACGTGCTCGGCGACGCCAATTTCCTGCCGATGGTGGGGCGCAGCCTGGCCGTGGCCGCCACCGTGGCGGCCATCGTGGTACCGCTGGCCTTCGCCTTCGCCTATGCGATGCAGCGCACGCGCCTGCCGCTGCGCGGCGTGCTGCGCGCGCTGGCCATGCTGCCGCTGTTCGCACCCTCGCTGCTGCCGGGCATCGCGCTGGTCTACCTGTTCGGCAACCAGGGCCTGTTCAAGGACTGGGTGGGCGGCAGCATCTACGGCTTCTGGGGCATCGTCGCCGGCGAGGCGTTCTACACCTTCCCCTATGCCCTGATGCCGTTGCTGGCCACCCTGGCGCTGGCCGACGGCCGTCTCTACGACGCCGCCCGCGCCATGGGCGCCGGGCCGTGGCGCACTTTCCGCACGGTCACGCTGCCCGGCGCACGCTATGGCCTGTTCGGCGCCTTCGCCCTGGTCTTCACGCTGGTCGCCACCGACTTCGGCGTGCCCACCGTGGTGGGCGGCAGCTACCAGGTGCTGGCGGTGGAAGCCTACAAGGCCGTGGTCGGCCAGCAGCAGTTCGCGCGCGGCGCGGTGATCGGCCTGCTGCTGCTGCTGCCCGCCGTGCTCGCCTTCGGACTGGAGCGGCTGGTACAGCGGCGCCAGCATGCGCAGATGGCCAGCCGCGCCCAGCCCTATGCGCCACGCGCCAACCGCCTGCGCGACGCCGCCTTCCTGCTGCTGGCGCTGCTGGTGGCCGGCTGGATCCTGCTGATCCTGGCCACCGCCGTGGGCGCCTCGCTGGTCAAGCTGTGGCCCTACAACCTGGAGCTGACGCTGCGCAACTATGATTTCGACAATATGGACGGAGGCGGCTGGCTGGCCTACCGCAACAGCCTGAAGCTGGCCACGCTGACCGCTGTGTTCGGCACCGCGCTGATCTTCACCGGCGCCTGGCTGCTGGAAAAGACCCGCGCCGGCCGCCTGGCGGCCTGGACGCACCCCTTGATCCGCCTGTGCATCCTGCTGCCGATGGCGGTGCCCGGGCTGGTGCTCGGCCTCGGCTACGTGTTCTTCTTCAACCACCCGGCCAACCCGCTGCATGGTCTGTACGGTGGCATGGCGCTGCTGGTGCTCTGCACCATCATGCACTGCGCCACCACCGCGCACCTGACCTCGGTCTCGGCGCTGGGCCAGCTCGACCCGGTCTTCGAAGCCGTATCGGCCTCGCTCAAGGTCGGCGCGCTGCGCACTTTCTGGCGCGTCACCCTGCCGATCTGCCTGCCGACGGTGCTGGCCAACGCCCGCTACCTGTTCGTCTCGGCCATGACGACGGTGTCGGCGGTGATCTTCCTGTACAGCCCGGACACCGTGCTGGCCTCGGTGGCCGTGCTCAATATGGACGACGCCGGCGATATCGGCCCGGCCGCCGCCATGTCCACGCTGATCCTGCTGACCTCGATCGCCGCCACGCTGCTGCTGTCGCTGCTGACGCACCGCCTGGTGCGGCGCACGCAGGCCTGGCGCAGCGCGCCGCGCGACTGAGGCAGTGAACCCACCGCGGGCTGCCGGGGCACCTCCATGCCCGTGCGGCGGCCGCCGGGCAAGACAGGAGCGCGCCGCAACCCGGCCTCCGCCACAAGACGATAGCCACACCACCACGACTGACCGTCCGCCAGGACACTGCCTGAGACAACGCACCGACCATGGAACAAGCAAGCACCCCGATCGCGCGCCGCGAAGCCGCACCCGCCACGGCCCTGCGCCTGGAAGCCGCCATCCTCGACTGGGCCGGCACCGTGATCGATTTCGGCTCCTTCGCGCCGACGCAGATCTTCGTCGAAGCCTTTGCCGAGTTCGGCGTGGCCATCACTCTCGAAGAGGCACGCGGCCCGATGGGCATGGGCAAGTGGGACCACATCCGCGCCCTGTGCAACGATGCCGCCATCGCCGCGCGCTTCGCCCTGGCACAGGGGCATGCCCCGACCAATGACGACGTCACCGCCATCTACGAACGCTTCATGCCGCTGCAGATCGAGAAGGTCGGCGCGCATTCGGCACTGATTCCCGGCGCGCAGGAAACCATCGCCGCGCTGCGCGCGCAGGGCCTGAAGATCGGCACCTGCTCCGGCTACCCCGCCGCCGTGATGGCGCGCGTCGTCGAGTATGCCGCCGAGGCCGGCTACCGCCCCGACTGCGTGGTCGCCTCCGACGAGGTGCCGCGCGGCCGTCCCTGGCCCGCGCAGGCCTTGCGCAACGTGGTCGAGCTCGGCATCGGCGACGTCGCCGCCTGCGTCAAGGTCGACGACACCGTGCCGGGCATCGAAGAAGGCCGCCGTGCCGGCATGTGGACGGTGGCGCTGCTGATGTCGGGCAATGCGCTGGGGCTGACCTACGAACAGTACGCCGCGCTGCCCGTGACCGAGCGCGCCCGCCACCGCGTGGCCATCTCGGCCGGCTTCGCCGCCTGCCGCCCGCACTACGAGATCGACACCATCGCCGACCTGCCCGCCGTGGTGGCCGATATCAATGCGCGCCTGGCACGCGGCGAACGGCCGCAGTGCCAGTGAGGCGCCCGCCGCGCGCCTGCGCCGCACCTGCCGACCGTCTTGCCCATTCCATCCGTCTCATCCTTAGCCGTATCCGAACCAGGAGAAACTCCATGACCGCTCGCTTCGCCCTGCCGGCCGCCATCGCCGCGGCCGCCGCCACGCTGCTGGCCGGCCCCGCCCAGGCCGCCACCACGCTGACCGTCTACACCGCGCTGGAAGCCGACCAGGTGGCCGCCTACAAGGCCGCCTTCGAGAAGGCCAACCCCGATATCGAGATCAAGTGGGTGCGCGACTCCACCGGCATCGTCACCGCCAAGCTGCTGGCCGAGAAGAACAATCCGCACGCCGACGCCATCTGGGGCCTGGCCGCCTCGAGCCTGGCCATCCTCGACAAGGAAGGCATGCTGACGCCGTACGCGCCGGCCTCGCTGGCGCAGATCGACGCCCGCTACCGCAGCGGCGCCAACCCGCCGGCCTGGGTCGGCATGGACGTCTGGGGCGCGGCGATCTGCTTCAACACCGTGGAAGCGCAGAAGCAGAAGCTGCCCAGGCCGACCTCCTGGGCCGACCTGGCCAAGCCCGTCTATGCCGGCAAGATCGTCATGCCGAATCCGGCTTCGTCGGGCACCGGCTACCTCGACGTGAGCGCCTGGCTGCAGATGATGGGCGAGCAGAAGGGCTGGGCCTACATGGACGCCCTGCACCAGAACATCGGCCAGTACACCCACTCCGGCTCCAAGCCCTGCAAGATGGCCGCCACCGGCGAGTTCCCCATCGGCATCTCCTTCGAGTACCGCGCGGTGAAGACCAAGAAGGAAGGCGCGCCGATCGACATCGTGCTGCCGTCCGAAGGCCTGGGCTGGGACATCGAAGCCACCGCCATCGTCAAGGGCACCAAGAACCTCGACGCCGCCAGGAAGCTCGCCGACTTCTCCGCCAGCCCCGCCGCCATGGCCCTGTACGAGAAGAACTTCGCCGTGACCGCCATGCCCGGCGTCGCCAAGCCGGACGCGCTGCTGCCGGCCGACTATGAGAAGCGCCTGATCAAGAACGATTTCGCCTGGGCCAGCGCCAACCGCGACCGCGTGCTGGCCGAATGGTCCAAGCGCTACGATGGCAAGTCGGAGAAGAAGTAAATGATGGTGCCGTCCGATACCTCGCCGCGCCTCGATGGCGAGACCGATGTCGCCATCGTCGGTGCCGGCATCCTCGGACTGGCACACGCAGCCGCGGCGCTCCGCCGCGGCCTGCGCGTGACCGTGTTCGAACGCAGCGACATCGCGGTGGGCGCCTCCATCCGCAATTTCGGCCAGATGCTGGTGACCGGGCAGCCGCCCGGCATCATGCTGGACCTGGCGCGCGAGAGCCGCGCGCTCTATCTCGGCTGGGCCGAGCGCGCCGGCCTGTCGGTGCGCGCCAACGGCTGCCTGCTGTTCGCCCGCGATGCGCAGGAAGAGGCGGTGCTGGAGGAGTTCATGGACACCCGGGCCGCCGCCTTCGGCTATCGCGTGCGCCTGCTGCGCGGCGCCGCGCTGTCCGGGCTCTACGATGGCCGCTTCGCGCGCCATCATGCAGCCCTGCAAGGCACGGAAGACCTGCAGCTCTATTCGCGCGAGGCCGTGCCGGCGCTGGCCCGATGGCTGGCCGGCCAGGGCGTGCGCTTTCACTTCGGCACGCTGGTGCGCCACGTGGAGGATGGCCGTCTCGACACCACGGCCGGCCCCTGCCGCGCGCAGCACGTCATCGTCTGCAGCGGCCACGACTACCAGACCCTGTGCGCCGACCAGTTGCGCGCGCTGCAGCCGCAGGTATGCCGGCTGCAGATGCTGCGCGTGGCGCCGCTGGACGGCTTCGCGCTCGAGCACGTGGTACTGACCGGGCTGTCATGCACGCACTACGGCGCCTTCTCGGACCTCACCTCGGCACGCGCGCTGGCCACGCGCATCGCGCAGCAGCGGCCCGAGCTGGAGCGCCACGGCATCCACCTGCTGGTCAGCCCCACGCCCTACGGCGACTGGATCGTCGGCGATTCGCACGACTACGGGCAGGACGCGCGCCCATTCAACGCCGAGAGCGTCGATACCCTGATGCTCGACCTGGCGCGCGAGGCGCTGGGCTCCGGACTGCGCGTGATCGAGCGCTGGCAGGGCGTGTACGGCGCCAAGCGCCGCGTGCCCGAGGGCGGCGCCTTCTCGGTGACACGCGTCGACGCTCGCACCACCGCCGCACTGATGCACAGCGGCATCGGCATGAGCGTCGGCCCGGCGCTGGCGCGCCGCCACGTCGACGCTTTGCTCGACGGCAGCGCGCTGCCGGCCTGGACGCCGCCGGCCCGGCCCGGCTTGCACCAGGCAGCCACCGCGGCCTGAGCCGGCACGCCGCGGCGCCGGCGCGCCCCCGGGACCTCAGGCCTTGCGGTGCGCGTCGGCGTCGAGTTCGCGCTCGGCGGCCTCGCCCGAATGGCCCTTGTAGTAGAGGTGCACGCCGATCGCCAGCGAGTCGTGGCGGATTTCCTGGAAGGCCTTCCATGCCTTGACCGGGTCGCGGAACACCAGGTAATGGGCTTCCTGTTCGATCAGCGTGGCGACCTGGTGCAGGCCGTGCCCGTGCAGCACGTTCACCAGCGCATCGAGGCTGCGGTGCGTGCGCGCGTCGCTGCGCGGGTACAGCATGTGCAGGATCGCGACGCGCTGCGGCGCTACCAGCGCCGACAGCGCGACAACGATCTGCTGGTGGTTCAGGGCGCTGACGACCGTGTCGGCATCATGCTGGTGGCCGGGGAAAAGGGCTTCGATGGTGGTTACCATGGCTTCGCTTCCTGTTGCCTTCGATGGGCTTTATTGGCTTTGGGTGCGCGGCTGGCAGGCGCGCGGCCGGCCAGGGCGCTGGAGACGGCTGGCCGCCGGATCGAGGCGGGCTCCGCTTCGCCTCGGGGGGCACGGCCAGTCGCGCCGCTCGCTGCACCGCACTGGACATCCCGCGCTGCAGCAACGGCATGGTGCACTGTAGCGCAGGGCTTGTATCAGGGAAAACCCTGAAAGTCGCAATACACTGTTCCGCAAGCAGGACAGTCGTGAGCGTACGGCGTCCAACACGCGCCCTGCACAGCATTTGGCGCCGCGGCCGATTTCGCCAATAATGGGCTCACTGACTGGCATCTGCCATCGCTGCACGAGGGGGCGACCATGCTTCGCGGTCCCGATGCAATTCGTACCATTGCCCTGCTGGGCCATGCGGGGGGCGGCAAGACCTCGCTGATCGAGGCACTGCTGCACCGGGGCGGCGCGCTGCACGCGGCGGGCAGCGTCGAGCGCGGGACCACGGTGTGCGACTCCGACCCGCTCGAACGCAAGTATCACCACTCCCTCACCTCCGCCGTCACCCACCTCGACCACGCCGACACCCGCCTCTACCTGATCGACACCCCGGGCTATCCCGACTTCGCCGGCCTCGCCCTGAGCGCGCTGCCGGCGGTGGAGACCGCCGTCATCGTGATCCATGCGCAGACCGGCGTGGAGATGACCACGCGCCACATGATGGCCTGGGCGGCCGCGCGCAAGCTGTGCCGGCTCATCGTGGTCAACGGCATCGATTGCGACAAGATCGACCTGCCCGCCCTGGTAGCCGACATCCAGGAGGCCTTCGGCAAGGAGTGCCTGCCCATCAACCTGCCGGCGGCCCACGCCGGCCAGGTCGTCGACTGCTTCTTCGATCCGTCCGGCGAGGCGGATTTTCTTTCTGTGGGGTCGGCGCACGACGCGCTGGTCGACCAGGTCATCGAGATCGACCCGGAGCTGATGGAGCGTTACCTGGAGCAGGACCAGGCCATCACGCCCGAGCAGTTGCACGCGCCGTTCGAGCGCGCGCTGCGCGAAGGCCACCTGGTGCCCATCTGCTTCACCTCGGCCGCCAGCGGCGCGGGCATCGCCGAACTGCTCGACGTGTTCGTGCGGCTGCTGCCCAATCCCGCCGAAGGCAACCCCCCGCTGTTCTACCGCGAGGCGAACGGCAAGCGCGAAGCGGTGCGGGCCGAACCCGATCCCGGCAAGCACGTGCTGGCGCATGTCTTCAAGATCGTGGTGGACCCTTATATCGGCAAGCTGGCGCTGTTCCGCATCCACCAGGGCACGGTCGCGCGCGACAGCCAGCTCTACATCGGCGCCGGGCGCCAGCCGTTCAAGGTGTCCCACCTGCTGCTGCTGCAGGGCAAGGAGCACACTGAGGTGCCGCGCGCCGGTCCGGGCGATATCTGCGCGGTGGCGAAGATCGACGAGATCGGCTTCGATGCGGTGCTGCACGACGCCAGCGAGGACGGCGACATCCACCTGGTGCCGCTGGACTTCCCCACGCCGATCTACGGCCTGGCGATCGAGCCCGCGCGGCGCGGCCAGGAACAGCGCCTGGCCGAGGTGATGCAGAAGCTCGGCGCCGAGGATCCCTGCCTGCGCATCGAGCATCCGGCCGACACCAACGAGACGGTGGTGCTGGGCCTGGGCGAGTTCCACCTGCGCTGCCTGCTGGAGCGCCTGACCGAACAGTACAAGCTGGAGGTGGTCACGCGGCCGCCCAAGATCGCCTACCGCGAAACCATCGGCGGCAAGGCCGAGGGCCAGCACCGGCACAAGAAGCAGACCGGCGGTGCCGGACAGTTCGGCGAGGTCATGCTGCGCGTCGAACCGCTGCCGCGCGGCAGCGGCTTCGAGTTCATCGACGCGGTCAAGGGCGGCGCGATTCCGGGCCAGTTCCTGCCGGCTGTCGAAAAAGGCATCCGCCAGGTGCTGGACAGCGGCCCGCTGGCAGGCTTCCCCATGCAGGACGTGCGCGTCACCGTGTACGACGGCAAGAGCCACCCCGTGGACTCGAAGGAGGTCGCCTTCGCCACGGCAGGACGCAAGGCCTTCATCGACGCCGTGCTGAAGGCGCGGCCGAGCGTGCTGGAGCCGATCGTCGACATCGAGGTGCTCACGCCCGAGGCGGCGATGGGCGACATCATCGGCGACCTGTCGGCCAAGCGCGGCCAGGTGCGCGGCACGCGCGGCGCGACCAGCCACAGCGTCGTCGTGATGGGCAAGATCCCGCTGGCCGAACTGAACGACTACCAGACGCGCCTGAACAGCCTGACCGGCGGGCACGGCAGCTACACCATCCAGTTCAGCCACTACGATCCGGTGCCGCCCGCGCAGCAGGACCAGATGGCATCGCGCCACAAGGCCCGCGGCGAAGCGTCGGGCTGAGCGCCTCCGTCGCCTACGCGCGCGGGCGCGGCTGCCGCTGCCGTGGCGGCACCCGCGCCTGCAGGCCCGCCAGGAAGATCTCCCCGGCCCGCTGCGCCAGGGCCCGGTGGTCGATGGGCTCGTCCACGCCGGGTTCGAACTCGATGCGGCCATCGAGGATCAGCAAGGCCAGCCCGTGCGCCAGGCTCCACGCCGCCATCGCCTCGGCGGTCGCCGGCCGCGCGATGTCGAGCGCCTCGATCGCCGTGCGCACTGCGTCCAAGGCGCGGAAGCCCGCCGCGGCGAGCTGGGGATGGTCCGCCTTGCGCAACTCCGGGCCGAACATCAGGCGGTAGATGGCCGGCTCGGCCGCAGCGAACTCGAGATAGGCACGCAGCAGGTCGGCGAAGCGCAGCGCCGCCTTGCGGCGCCGCGGCAGGGCCTCGAAGCGCGCGTGCAGGCGCTCGAAGCCGCGCGCGGCCACGTCTGCCAGCAGCGCGTCCCGGTTCGCGTAATGGCGATAGGGTGCGGCATGCGACACGCCCACGCCGCGCGCCACTTCGCGCAGGCTGACCTCGGCGACGCCGCGTGTCTGCAGGATGCGCTCTGCCTCGGCCCGCAGGGCCGGCTGCAGGTCGCCGTGATGGTAAGGCGCGGCCTTGGCGCGCGACGCGGGTGGATTCATGGAGGCCTCCGGGCCGGGATGTGTGGCACGCAATGCCTGCAGCGGACAGGCCGATTCAAACGCGCGCACTTTGCCGAACCGATGTTGACAGTGCTTACATCGCTAGTTTATGTTGTCGCCGTCAACATGAAAAGCACGGCGGCCACCGCGGCCGGACGCGCGGCGCTGCCGCCGTGGCACATCGTCCACGGATCGCTCCCCAAGCCCTGCGGATACCGCCCCGGAACCAGGAGACAACGCATGGTCAGTCGAAGAACCTTCCTGCGCGCCAGCGCGGGCGCCGTCGGTGCCGCGGGCGCGCTGGTGGTCGGCTGGTCGGTGATGCCGGCGCGCCAGCGTCTGCTGACCGCCGAGCCGCTGCCGCTCGGCCCCGCGCAGGCGGCGCTCAACGGCTGGCTCAAGGTCTCGCCGGACAACACCGTCACGGTGATGATGAGCAAGTCCGAGATGGGCCAGGGGGTGTACACCGGGCTGGCCATGCTGCTGGCCGAGGAACTCGATGCCGACTGGTCGCAAGTGCGCATCGAGCAGTCCCCCATCGACAAGATCTACAACAACGTCGCGGCCACCGTCGACGGCCTGCCCTTCCACCCTGACGACCAGGGTGCGCTCAAGCGCGCGGCCGGATGGATGACCGGCAAGCTGATGCGCGAGATCGGCGTCATGATGACCGGCGGCTCCTCCAGCATCAAGGACCTGTGGCTGCCCATGCGCGAAGCCGGCGCCTCGGCGCGCGCCATGCTGGTAGGCGCCGCTGCCGCGCAGTGGCAGGTGCCCGCGCAGGAGTGCCGCGCCGAATCGGGCAAGGTGCTGCACGGCTCCGGCCGCAGCGCTACCTTCGGTGAACTGGCGGCGCTGGCCGCGCAGCAGCCGCGTCCGGACAAGGTGGCACTGAAGGAGCCCGCGCGCTTCAAGCTGGTCGGCCAGCCGCTGCATCGCATCGAGGCCGCCGCCAAGCTCGACGGCTCGGCCCGCTTCGGCATCGACGCCGCACCCGACGGCCTGCTCTACGCCAGCGTCGCCATGTGCCCCACGCTGGGCGGCAAGGCGGCGCGCTTCGACGGCGCCGCCGCGGCGCGCCTGCCGGGGGTGCACAAGGTGCTGGCGGTCGAGCCTTACCACGGCGGCAGCGGCGGCGTGGCGGTCATCGCCGACACGCCCTGGCACGCCATGCGCGCGCTCAAGCAGGTCACGGTCGAATGGGACCACGGCGCGGCCGCCAGCACGTCCAGCGACGCCATCTTCACCCAGCTGGCGGCCACGCTCGACAAGGCCGACGGCCACGCCTACTTCAGCCGCGGCGACGTCGACGGCGCGCTGGCCGGCGCCGCGCGCAAGGTCAGCGCCGAGTACCGCGCGCCCTACCTGGCACACGCGGCGATGGAGCCGGTCAACTGCACCGTGCAGGCGCAAGACGGCGCCGCCACGGTGTGGGCCTCGACCCAGGTGCCGGGCATCGCACGCGACCACGTGGCCAAGGTGCTGGGCATCGCCGCCGACAAGGTCGACCTGCGCGTGCAATTGCTCGGCGGCGGCTTCGGCCGGCGCCTGGAGGCCGACTACGTGGCGCAGGCCGCCGCCATCGCGCGCGCCATGCCCGGGCGGCCCGTGCAGACCATCTGGTCGCGCGAGGAAGACACCCGCCATGACTTCTACCGCCCTGCCTGCGTCTCGCGCTTCCAGGCCGGGCTCGATGCCGACGGCAAGCTGGTGGCCTGGCGCAACACCTCGGCGGGCCAGGCCATCATGCCCAATGTGCTCAAGCGCAGCTTCGGCCTGCCCGGCGCGGGTCCGGACAAGACCACGTCCGAGGGCGCCTTCGACCAGCCCTACGAGTGGCCCAACGCGCGCATCGCCCACGAAATCGTCGACCTGCCGGTACCGGTCGGCTTCTGGCGCTCGGTCGGCCATTCGCACCAGGCCTTCTTCAAGGAGAGCTTCCTCGACGAAGTGGCGGCGGCGGCGGGCCAGGATCCGGTCGCCTTCCGCGCCGCGCTGCTGGCGCAGCATCCGCGCCACCTGGCCGTGCTGCGGCGGGCCGCCGCGCTGGCCGACTGGGGCAAGCCGCTGGCGCCGGCCGATGACGGCAGCCCGCGCGCGCGCGGCGTCGCCCTGCACCAGTCCTTCGGCTCCATCGTGGCGCAGGTGGCCGAGGTTTCGCTCGGCCAGGACCAGGGCCAAGGCAAGCGCATCCGCGTGCATCGTGTGGTGTGCGTGGTGGATTGCGGCACGCCGGTCAACCCGAACCTGATCCGCCAGCAGATGGAGAGCGCCATCCTGTTCGGTCTGTCGGCCGCCCTCCATGGCGAAATCAAGGTGGTCGACGGCCAGGTGCAGCAGAGCAACTTCCACGACTACCCCGTGCTGCGTATGCACGAATGCCCGCGCATCGAGACCGAGATCATGTCCAGCCAGGACGCTCCCGAAGGCGTGGGCGAACCGGGCACGCCACCCATCGCGCCGGCCGTCGCCAACGCGCTGTTCGCCTTGACCGGCCAACGCCAGCGCGCCCTGCCGCTGCGGCCGGCCTGACCAGCGCAGATACCGCGCAGACTCCCGCCATCACGGCCCATCCCGACCGGAGACCGACATGCCCACCCTGAAGATCAACGGCAAGGCCGTTGACGTGCAGGCCGAAGCCGATACCCCCCTGCTGTGGGTGCTGCGCGGCGAACTCAAGATGACCGGCACCAAGTTCGGTTGCGGCATGGCGCTGTGCGGCGCCTGCACGGTCCACCTGGACGGCGCGCCGGTACGCGCCTGCGTGACCCCGCTGAGCGCGGTCGGCAACCAGGAGATCACCACCATCGAAGGGCTGCAGGGTCCGCAGGCGCAGGCGCTCAGAGCCGCCTGGACGGAACTCGACGTGGTGCAGTGCGGTTATTGCCAGAGCGGCCAACTGATGTCGGCCTGCGCCTTGCTGAAGCAGACGCCGCGGCCCACCGACGCGGACATCGATGCCGCCATGTCGGGCAATATCTGCCGCTGCGGCACATATCCGCGCATCCGCGCGGCGATCCACCGCGCCGCGGCAAAGCCGGAGGGCTGAACCCTCATACCATGGTCTGAGCCCGCTAAACCCATGCCCTAGGAAGTCTGCCCGCAAGCACAGCGGCGTCGATGCCCGCTTCGCTCTAAGCTGTGACTGGCAGACCGCGCCGGCTCCCTGACCCTCGGCCGCTGCATCCGTACCGCACAGAGGATAGCGATGACCGAGACCACCAGCCTTCAGTTGATCCGACTGCGCGCGGCCGTCCATGCCAACGGACAGGACGCCGCCCTCTGGCGCTGGTTCTCGGACCAGATGGAAGAGCGGCGGCTGTCCTGCGAGCGTGTGCAGGGATACTGGTCGATCCGCATCGCCGGCCGCGAACTGGCCTGCGATCGCTCCTTCGACGCCGCCGTACGTGCGGCCCACGTGCTGAGCCACGCCCTGCGCGCACTGTAGCCAGCGCGCCATCGCGGCACGGACGGCACCTGCCGGCCGCTCTTGCCTGCCGTGCTCCGCCCCGCCACGGGAGGCGGCCGGAGTCCGTACCGCTCAGCGCCCTCAGGCGTGGCAGATGCCGAGTTGCTGCGCCATCAGCACGAGCTCGGCGAAGGTGCGCGCCTTCATCTTGCGCATGGCCTGTCCGCGATGGATCTTCACGGTGACCTCGCTGATCCCCATCCGGCCCGCGACCTGCTTGTTCATCAGGCCGGACACCGCCAGCCCCATGACCTCCGACTCGCGCGGCGTCAGCGTCTCGAAACTGGCGCGCAGCGCCTGCGTGCGCCGCCCCGCCTCGCGCCGGCGGCGGTCCTTGTCGAGCGCCGCCGACACCGCATCGAGCAGGTCCTGGTCGCGAAAGGGCTTGGTCATGAAGTCCTCCGCGCCGGCCTTCATGGCGGCCACCGTCATGGCGATATCGCCATGGCCCGTCATGAAGATGATCGGCACGTGCACGCCCCGCTGCGCCAGGCGCGCCTGCAGGTCCAGCCCGCTCGGGCCACGCAGGCGCACATCGAGCACCAGGCAGCACGGCACGTCCGGCATGGCGAATTCGAGCATCTCCGTGGCCGACCCGAACAGTGCGACCTCCAGCCCGATCGAACGGAACAGGCAGCCCAGCGCCCCACGCAGTGCCGCATCGTCATCGACCACCAGCACCAGGGCGTCATCCCGGGTGCCCGCTTCGGCCGGTTCCAAGTTCTGTCGTGTCACAGCCCCTCCTTCTTCCCCTCGTCGCCGATCCGGCCGCCCCGCGCGGCCGGCTCAGCGCTCTGCAGCGGAATCTACGCCATGCGACCGCCGCTGCCTTGTCAATTTGTGCTGCGCCTTGATCCTGTTTGCGCTTTTTAATCGCAGGCGATGCAATCGCGTGCACAGCACTCTGACCGCCCCATATGGCTTCCTGTCGCCGAGGCTCGCAAGGACGCCGGATCCCCTCCCGCTTCAACAGTCCTCCGATTATAGGTGCCGGAATCTATATTCAAATATTTTGAATAACTCAACCTCAAATATGCCTGAAAAGATACCTGAACCAGCCCTATAGTTGAGCCCATGAACGGGATGAAGCGAAACGCAGACATTCTATAAAACTCAATAACCAATGGCATTGGAGCACATCATGAGCCACATCGTTTCCCGCAGGATCGTTTCCACCCTGCTGCTGTCCCTGGCCGCCCTCACCGCCGCGCCGGGCGCCGGCGCGCGTGAACCGAACGCCGCCGATACCTACGGCTACACCTTCCGCAGCCATGACGTCTACAGCGACGGCGCGCGCAGCGGCAAGCTCGACACATTCACCGACGGGGCGCGCGGCGCCGGCCCGGACCACGGCGATGTGTCCGCCTGATGTGTCCGCCTCGACGGCACACAGGTAATACGAACAGACAATGGCCTCCGGCCACCGCCGGGTTTAGCCTTCCGTGCGGTTGCCAGGCGAGCTTCGACCCGGCACCAGCGCGTATCACGCGCCGCAGCGCGGCGGTGAGCGCACTTTCCGCAAGCAACCCGCGCTGTCCGCCCTGGCGCCTTATCCTGCCAGAGCGGCGCAGTTTCCGCCCCCTCTTACTTCAGGAAGACATCATGTCGAACGCCAAACTCGAAGTCCTGACCCCGCAGAACAGCCAGCTGATCTTCATCGACCAGCAGCCCCAGATGGCGTTCGGCGTCCAGTCGATCGACCGCCAGACCTTGAAGAACAATGTGGTGGGCCTGGCCAAGGCAGGCAAGATCTTCAACATCCCGACCACCATCACCACGGTCGAGAGCGAGTCCTTCTCCGGCTTCACCTACCCGGAACTGCTCGATGTCTTCCCCGGCCAGAAGACCCTGGAACGCAGCTCGATGAACTCCTGGGACGACCAGAAGGTGCGCGACGCCCTGGCCGCCAACGGCCGCAAGAAGATCGTCGTCTCCGGCCTGTGGACCGAGGTCTGCAACCTCACCTTCGCCCTGTCGGCCATGCATGACACCGACTACGAGATCTACATGGTGGCCGACGCCTCCGGCGGCACCAGCAAGGAAGCCCACGACTACGCCATGCAGCGCATGATCCAGGCCGGCGTGGTGCCCGTGACCTGGCAGCAGGTACTGCTCGAATGGCAGCGCGACTGGGCGCACCGCGACACCTACGACGCCGTGATGCAGCTCGTCAAGGAGCACTCCGGCGCCTACGGCATGGGCGTGGACTATGCCTACACCATGGTGCACAAGGCACCCCAGCGCACCGCCACCACCCACGAGTCCATCGCGCCGGTGCCGGCACGCTGATCGCCGCGCCGCCGGCAGCCCACCCCGAAGCACCTCGATGCGCGGGCAAGCCGCGCGGCGGGACATGCAGGCCGCTACGGCTGGCGCCGCCGCGCAGGCGGCGCCACCGGCAAGCCGCAGGCCCGCACCCACCACGCCTCAGGAGCACACAGCATGAGCTACGTCACCGCCAAGGATGGCACCCGCATCTTCTACAAGGACTGGGGCGCCGGCCGCCCCGTAGTGTTCTCGCACGGCTGGCCGCTCAACGCCGACGCCTGGGACGCCCAGATGCTGTTCCTGGTGCAGCACGGCTTCCGCGTGATCGCCCACGACCGCCGCGGCCACGGCCGCTCCGGCCAGCCCGCCCAGGGCAACGACATGGACACCTATGCCGATGACCTGGCGGCGGTGATCGAGGCACTCGACCTGAAGGGCGCGACGCTGGTCGGCCATTCGACCGGCGGCGGCGAGGTAGCGCACTATATCGGGCGGCACGGCACCCGGCGCGTGGCCCAGGCGGTGCTGATCGGCGCGGTGCCGCCGATCATGCTGAAGACCGCGGCCAACCCGGGCGGGCTGCCGATGGACGTGTTCGACGGCATCCGCAAGAACACGGCGGAAAACCGCTCCCAGTTCTTCAAGGACCTGGCGGTCCCCTTCTTCGGCTTCAACCGTCCCGGCGCCAAGGTGTCGCAAGGCACCATCGACGCTTTCTGGGCGCAGGGCATGACCGGTGGCATCCTCGGCCAGTACCTGTGCATCCGCGAGTTCTCCGAGGTGGACTACACGGAGGACCTGAAGAAGATCGACGTGCCGACGCTGATCCTGCACGGCGACGACGACCAGATCGTGCCGATCGATGACGCCGGCAAGCTCAGCGCCAAGATCGTCAAGAACGCCACGCTGAAGATCTATCCCGGCGGCTCGCACGGCATGTGCGTGGTCGACGCGGACAAGGTCAATGCCGACCTGCTGGCCTTCCTGAACGCTTGACGCCCATGCCGTCCCGCGACTCCCAGGCAGGCCGGGACGGCCTGTTTTCGCCCCGACCGGGCCAACCGCAGCTGCCGCTGACACGCCGGCAATTCATCGCCGGCGCCGCCGCCCTCGGCGCGGCAGCCGCCACCAGGACATTCGCCATGAACGCTTCGACGCCTCCGGACCTGATCCTCGTCAACGGCAAGTTCGCCACCCTCGACCCGGCCAACCCGCAGGCCGACGCCGTTGCCATCCGCGATGGCCGCTTCGCCGCGGTCGGCCGCCGCGATGACATCATGCGCCTGGCCGCCAGCTCGACCCAGGTCGTGGACCTCGGCGGCCGGCGCGCCATCCCCGGCTTGATCGACAGCCACATGCACATCATCCGCGGTGGCCTGAACTACAACATGGAACTGCGCTGGGACGGCGTGCGCTCGCTCGCCGATGCCATGCGCATGCTCAAGGAGCAGGTGGCGCGTACCCCCGCGCCGCAATGGGTACGCGTGGTGGGCGGCTTCACCGAGCACCAGTTCGCCGAGAAACGGCTGCCGACCATCGACGAACTGAACGCCGTCGCGCCCGATACCCCGGTCTTCATCCTGCATCTGTACGACCGCGCCATCCTCAACGGCGCGGCACTGCGCGCGGTCGGCTACGCCAAGGACACGCCCAACCCGCCGGGCGGCGAGATCGTGCGCGACGGCAACGGCAATCCGACCGGCCTGCTGCTGGCCAAGCCCAACGCCACCATTCTCTATGCCACGCTGGCCAAGGGCCCCAAGCTGCCGCCCGAGTACCAGAAGAACTCCACGCGCCATTTCATGCGCGAGGTGAACCGGCTCGGGGTGACCGGCGTGATCGACGCCGGCGGCGGCTACCAGAACTACCCCGAGGACTACCAGATCATCGAGGAACTGCACAAGGACGGCCAGTTGACGGTGCGCCTGGCCTACAACCTGTTCACGCAGAAGCCCAAGGAAGAGCTGAGCGACTTCCGCACCTGGTCCGGCCAGGTCAAGCCCGGCCAGGGCGACGACCTGTACCGCCACAACGGCGCGGGCGAGATGCTGGTCTACTCGGCGGCCGACTTCGAGG
Organism: Cupriavidus malaysiensis; assembly: GCF_001854325.1. Lineage (NCBI taxonomy): Bacteria > Pseudomonadati > Pseudomonadota > Betaproteobacteria > Burkholderiales > Burkholderiaceae > Cupriavidus > Cupriavidus malaysiensis. Next base: position 2,145,617 of record NZ_CP017754.1, on the reverse strand, counting down.
ATTTCCGCGTCGAGCGCCCCGAGATGCCGCCGTCGATGGAGAGCGACCTTGAACCGGTGATCCGCCTGCTGGCCGAGCAGCGCTGGCCGTGGCGCCTGCACGCCACCTACGACGAGACCATCTCGCGCGCGCTCGACGTGTACGAGAAGGTGGCGCGCGACATCCCCTTCGACGGCCTGCACTGGTTCTTCGACCACGCCGAGACCATCAGCGACCGCAACATCGACCGCATCGCCGCGCTGGGCGGCGGCATCGCGGTACAGCACCGCATGGCCTACCAGGGCGAGTACTTCGTCGAGCGCTACGGCGCGCGCGCGGCCGAAGCGACGCCGCCGATCAAGCGCATGCTGGAGCGCGGCGTCAAGGTGGGCGCCGGCACCGACGCCACCCGCGTGGCCTCGTACAACCCCTGGGTCTCGCTGTACTGGCTGACCACGGGCAAGACCGTGGGCGGCATGTCGATGTATCCGCAGGCCAACCTGCTCGACCGCGAAACCGCGCTGCGCCTGTGGACCGAGGCCAACACCTGGTTCTCCTCCGAGGAAGGCAAGAAGGGGCGCATCGCCGTGGGCCAGCTGGCCGACCTCGCAGTGCTGTCCGCCGACTACTTCGCCGTGCCCGGCGACGAGATCCAGGACATCACCTCGGTGATGACGCTGCTGGGCGGCAAGGTGGTGTACGGCGACGGCGACTTCGGCCCGCTCGCGCCGGTGGTGCCGCCGGCCATGCCGGACTGGTCGCCGGTACGCCACGGCGGCGGCTACCAGGGCCGCCCCGGTGCCCTGCGCGACAAGGCCGGGCTGGCGCGCAGCGCGGCAGCCGCCTGCGCCTGCGCCAGCGCCTGCGGCGTGCACGGCCACGCGCACACCTCGGCCCTCGCCGCCAACGTGCCGGCCTCCGACGCGCGCGGCTTCTGGGGCGCGCTGGGCTGCTCCTGCTGGGCCTTCTGAGGGAGCGCGCCATGCCCGACATGACCCTGGACCGCGCCGCCCCGCGCGTGCTGCCCCGCTGGCTGCGCTGGCTCGCCCTGCTGCTGCTGTGCGCGGCCTACCTGCAGGGCGGACTGGTCAAGCTGAGCGACTTCGGCGGCGCCGTGCAGGAGATGCAGCACTTCGGCCTGGCGCCGGCGGCGCCGCTGGCGGCGGCCGTGATCGCGCTGGAGCTGGGCGCCTCGCTGCTGATCCTCAGCGGGCGCTGGCGCTGGCTGGGTGCGCTCGGGCTGGCCGCCTTCACGCTGCTGGCCACCTTCCTGGCCAACCGCTTCTGGGCGGCGCCGCCGGCCGAGCGCTTCGGCCTGGCCAATGCCTTCTTCGAGCATCTCGGGCTGGTGGGCGGCTTCCTGCTGGTGGCGTGGGAGGACTGGCGGCACCGGTCCCCGCCCGGCGGCTGAAGCCGTGGCACCCGCGCCGGCCGCTCTCCCCCGCTGCCCTCCACCTCAACCCATGACACCGTGACATCGAGAACATCATGAAGGTCTACATCGTCTCGCTCGCCGCCGGCATCCTGGTCGGCATCATCTATGCACTGCTGCAGGTGCGCTCGCCCGCCCCGCCCGCGGTCGCCCTGATCGGCCTGCTCGGCATGCTGATCGGCGAACAGGTGGTACCGCCCGTCAAGCGCATGCTGGCCGGCGAGCCCGTCAGCGTGGCGTGGTTCCGCAGCGAATGCGTGCCCAAGATCACCGGCACGCCTGCGCCCACGCTGGTCGCCGCGCGCACCGAAGCCGAAGCATCGCCGGACCAGCCGCCGCCGGCCGCGCGCTGACGCCGGCCTCGCCGTGCGGCGGCGGCGCGCGCCTCAGGCGTCGGGCTGCCATGCCGGCAGCGTGAAGCTGAAGGCCGCGCCGCCCCCCGGCCCTGGCATGCCGTCGGGCCGGGCCGGGGACTCGGCCCAGATGCTGCCGCCATGCGCCGCCAGGATCGAGCGGCAGATCGACAGCCCCATGCCCAGGCCCTCCTTGCGCGTGGTATAGAAGGCGCCGAACAGCTTGCCGATCTGGTCCGCCTCGATCCCCGGCCCGCTGTCTTCGACGCGCAGCCGCACCTTGCCATCGTCCTCGTGCCGCGCGAGGCAGACCAGCAATTCGTGCGCCTGCCCGGGGCATGAAGCCATCGACTGGATGGCATTGACCAACAGGTTGATGATCACCTGCTGCACCTGGATGCGGTCTCCCGCCACGTCGGGCAGGCCCGGCGCTTCGTGCCGCACGATGGCGATGCCGTGCGACTCGGCCTGGTGCCGCACCATCGCCAGGGTCTCGCCGACCAGCTCGCCCAGTGCGAAGGGTTGCCGGCGCACTTCGTCCTTGCGCGCCAGCGCGCGGATGCGGCGGATCACCTCGCTCGCGCGCAGGCCTTCGGCAATCATGCTCTCGACCGCCTGGCGCGCCTCGCCCAGCTCGGGCTGGGGCCGGTCGAGCCAGCGCAGGCAGGCGCCGCCGTAGGTGACGATGCCGGTCAGCGGCTGGTTGACCTCGTGCGCGATCGAGGCAGCCAGCTCGCCCAGCGTGGCCACCCGCGACGCGTGCGCGAGTTCCGCCTGCACCCGTTCGCGCTCCTGGTTCTCCCGCAACAGCTCGTCATAGAGCCGCGCGTTCTCCAGCGAGATGGCGGCCTGCGAGGCCAGCATGGGCAGCAGGCTGATGCGGCGCCCGCCGAACAGGCCGTCGGCCAGGTTGTTCTCCAGGTAGAGCAGCCCCACCAGTTCGCCTTGCTTGACCAGCGCCAGGCAGGCCACCGAGCGCACGCTGCGCGCCCGCACATCGGGATCCTGCCCGTAGCGCGCATGCGCCTTGGCATTGTCGAGGATCAGGTCCGCCCGCACGGCGAGCGCCGCCGCGACGATCGTGCGCGGGTACGGCACCTCTCCCGACGCTTCCCCCGGATCGAGTTCAACCGAAATGCCGGCCGGCTGCGTGGTCGCCAGCGCGGCCAGCCGCAAGCTGCCGCCCTGCCACAGGAACAGCAGTCCGCGCTGTGCGGCGGCATGCTCGAGCGTAGTGGTCAGCAGCGCCTCGATCAAGCGCTCGCGGCGCATCTCGCCGGCCAGCACCTGGGTGGCGCGGATGGCGGTGTCCAGGTCCAGCTGCGCGGCCGGCCCGATATAAGTGGCCGGCAGCTCGGCCGCGCCTGGCACGCTGTCGTGGGCCGCGCTGGCCAGGCCGGAGGCGGTGTTGTCCAAGGCGCGCAGCAGCGCCTCGAGCTTCGCCACCTGGCCTTGCGCGCCCCAGCGTCCGTAGGCATCGACCGCGCGGCGCAGATAGGCCAGTCCGACCGTGGACAAGGCCTGACCGAAACAGCAACGCGCGCACAACTCATAGGCCAACGCTTCCTCGTGCAGCAGGTCCTGCTCGCGCGCCAGCCGTGCGGCCTGTTCGTAGCCCCGCATCGCCTGCAGCACATCCCCGCCCAGGCGCGTCGCCTCGGCCGTGAGCAAGGCGGCACGCGCGCCGAAGTTGACCGGGCTCTGCCGCGCCCAGGCCTCGATGGGTTCCCGGTGCCGGGCCATGGCTGCCATCCGTCCGCTATCGGCGTCGCTTGCCGCGCGCCCGCCCTCCGGCGGCGCCCAGGCCAGCGCCAGTGCACTGAAGAAGTGATAGTCCGCGGCCTCGAGGAAGCCGCTCACCGTCCACAGCCACGGCTCGGCCCGTTCCACCGCTTCCAGCGCGCCGCGCCAGTCATCCAGCGCGAAACACGCCTGCAGCTTGCGGACCCAGTAGCAGCAGGCAGCCACCGCCAGGCGCCTGTCCGCGCCCAGGCGGGCCTCGATTGCCTGCGGCGCAGGCTCGCCGGGCAGAGGCGCCGTCCAGCACGGTGCGCGCCCGCGCAGCACCGCGATATAGCGCGATTGCGCGCCGAGGATATCGTTCACGCGGCCCAGCCGCTGCGCGTGCCCGAAGGCCAGGCCGGCGTTGACCTTGGCCTCCACGTCCGCCAGCGGCTCGGCACCGCTCAGCAACTGGGTCACGAGCCGGTGGCGGCTGTCCCCCGCCAGGTTGACGTCGCCGCTCCGCCTGGCCTCGTCGAAACTGTGTTCGATCAGTTCGCGCCCGCCCTGTAGCGGCTGGGTCCAGGGCAGCAGGAAGGCACCGAAGTGCATCCTGGCCTTGGCGCGCATGCGTCCCGTGCCCTCCCGCTCCGCCAGTTCCACGCCGAGCCGGCCCAGGCGGTAGCCCGACGGGTAGTCGCCCAGGCGCGGCCCGAAGGCCATGCCGAGGTGGACGTAGGCCATGCAGGACGCCTCATCATTGCCGTGCGACAGGCTGATCGATGCCATCCAGGCGGGAATCAGGTCACGCAGGTTGGCATCGAGGCAGGACGCCGGCGACATCATTTCCGTCAGCACGCTCATGGTGGCGCGCCAGGTCGCATCCTGCATGCGCGGCAGACGGGCGAGCGCTTCGAGCGGCCGCCCGCCGAGCAATTGCAGGAAGCGGCGATAGGCCTGCTCCACCTGCCAGTCGGCGCCCGGCAGGAACACCAGTCCCGCGCCGGCCACGAACTCCAGCCCGATCTCGGCTGCCCGGTCCGCCTGGTCCAGCGCCGTATGCACGGCCACACGCAGGCGCGTGATCTCGGCCAGCGACGAAACGTCGGGCGCCCTCCTGGCCAGCGGCTCCAGGATGGCGGCCGCGACAGCCGGCTGCCCGCTGGCGAACTCGCTCTCGGCGCGGCCCTGAGCCAGCGCCAACGCCAGCGCGGGCTCGCGCTCCCACGGCTGCGCGGGCAGGAAGCGCTCGCCGGCAGCGAAATAGGCGCTGGCCGATCGATAGTCGGTGGTGCGCAGCGCGCGCGCGCCGGCCTCCAGGATCAGGCGGGCCGCCGCGATGCGCTCCGCCTCGTCGGTGATGGCCGCCCCGCCCCGCCGGAACTGGTCGGCGGCGGCGAACAGCTTGTCGGCAGGCTCGCGCGCCAGCAGGCGTGCCAGCCGCAGATGCATCAGCGAGCGGCCGGACGCTTCCAGCGCTGCGTAGGCAGCCTCCTGCACGCGGTCGTGCGAGAACAGGAAGCCGTCCCCGGCCGGCACCAGCAGGCCCGCCGCCAGGGCGGGCGCCGCCACCGCCTCCAGGGCGGCACCGTCCTGCGCCGCCTCGCCCGCCGCTTGCGCGGCCTGCCAGGCCAGCCGCGCGGCCATTGGCGAGACGCTGCCGCCCAGGCAAGACAGGGCACCGAGCCATGTGCGCGCCGGCTGCGGCAGCTGGCGCAGTTCCCGGCCCAGCAAGGCCGGCAGGTCGGCCTGCGCGGCGTCGGCGTCGAAGCCACCCGGCACCTCGCCCTCGGGAACGCCACCGCCCTCCGCCGGCAGCAGCTCGGCTCGCTGCAGGGCATAGAGGTAGCGCAGGAAGAACAGCGGGTTGCCCCCGGTCCGGCGTGCCACCAGCCGCGCGATCGCCTGCGCCCGGTCGCTGCCGCAGCCCAGCGTGCCGGCGACCAGCGCGGACAACGCCGCACCATCCAGCGCATCGAGTGCCAGTTCGCCGCGCAGGCCCCCTTGGGCACGCAGTTCCGCCAGCCAGTGGCCGGGTACCGGATCGCCAAGCGCCTCACTGCGGCAGGAGCAGATCACCAGCAAGGGCTGGGCGGGTCCGCGGCGGGCCAGCGCGGCGAAGACCTCGAGGGAGCCCGCATCCATCCATTGCAGGTCGTCCAGCACCACGGTCAGGGGCGGCGCCACGGTGCCGAACACCGCCAGCAGGCGGCGCAGCCTTTGCGCGAAGCGCGCCGCGGTAAGGCCGGCGCGCGGCTCGCGGCCCGCCTGCGGAGGCAGCCAGGCGGCGAACGCCGGCACCACCTCGCTGAACGCGCCCAGGTCGTCGCCCAGTGCAGCCGCCATGGCCGCCGCCCAGCCCTGGCGCCGCGCCTGCGCCGAATCGCAGGACTGGCGCGCGAGGTCGGCACAGATTTCCGCCACCGCCGCCAGCGGAGTGCCGCCACGTTGCGGATGCGCCTTCGCCCGTGCCACCACGCCGCCGGCGGCTTCCTGTGCACGGCAGAAGGCGCCGATCAGCGCGGACTTGCCGATGCCCGCCCGCCCCGTCACCAGCACCGTGGACAGCGCCGGTGCCGGCACGCCCGGCGCCATCGCCGCGTGCTGCAGCCTGCGCAGGGCTTCGAGTTCGCGCCCGCGTCCGTACAGCCCGTACAGCCCGGCCGGCGCGGCGGTATCGCCATCGGCCTCGGCACAAGCCGGCAGCCCGCTGCCGCTGCGCCAGGCATTGCGGCAGGCCCTGAGATCGGCGAGCAGGGCATGCGCGCCGGCATGGCGCTCGGCCGGTGCCTTCGCCAGCAAGCGCATCACGATGGCCGACAGTTCCCAAGGGACGCCGGCCTGGCGCTCGGCGGGCGCCAGCGGCTGCCGGGCAAGATGACTGTGGACCCAGCCGACGGGCTCGTCGGCCTCCAGCGGCAGCACACCGGTCAGCATCTGGTAGAAGACCACGCCGAGCGCGTACAGGTCGGCGCGCGCGTCGACCGGCATGCCGCCCCGGCCCGCCCGCTCCGGCGCCATGTAGGCCAGCGTGCCGGCCAGCATCGGCGCCGCCGGCCGCGTGCGGATCGTGGCGGCGGCGCCCGCGATGCCGAAACCCGTGAGCCACGCCCGCTGCCGGTCCGGCGCCACCAGCAGGTGGGCCGGCTTGATATCCAGGTGCACCAGGCCGGCGTCGTGCATGGCCGCCAGGGCTTCGGTCACGGCGATGGCGATATCGAGGCAATCGGGCACAGGCAGCGGCCCGCCCATCGACAGGGCCAGCGGCATGCCGCCGGCATCGGCGGCAACCAGCGCGGGCCGGCCATCGAAGCGCGTCAGCGCAGCCGGCACCACCGCCCACTGCGGGCGCAGCACGGCTTGCAGTGAGTACTCGTGCTCGAAGCGGCGCTGTACCGCGCCGGCGTCCGCGGCCGCACCGGCCACGGCCAGCAGCACGGGCTCGCATCCCGGCGCGGTCCCGCGCAGGAAAGCGATTTCGCCATCCAGCAAGTAGCTGAGCCGGTAGTGATGCAAGGGATTCATCGGGGATTGGGAAATACGTGATATCGGCGCCGGGTACGCCACGTCCGGCGCGGCCCAGTATAGCCGCGGGCGCGGCCGGCATCCGCCCACGCCGCACAATACCTACGTATGATTCCACCTGCCCGGCGCCGGCGCTAGGCTGAGTCCAATGCGCGCAATGCGAGCGCCGGCGTCCGTGCGGCGGGCTCCGGCCGCCCTCGCGACTAACAAGGAAGGCCACGTGACCGCAACCCCGGTGATCGCCATCGTGGACGACGACGTCTCCGTAAGACAAGCACTGGGGAGCCTGCTGCGCTCCTTCAACCTGGCCGTCGAGCTGTACGCGAGCGGCCCCGACCTGCTGCGCTCGCCCGGATTGGATGCCATCCGCTGCCTGGTCACGGATGTGCAGATGCCCGCGATGAGCGGCTTCGCGCTGCACGCCGAACTGCGCGCGCGCGGGCTCGACATCCCGGCGGTCTTCATGACGGCCTTCCCGGAAGCGCGTTACCGCGAGCGTGCGAAAGAGCTCGACGGTTGCGGCTTCCTCAGCAAACCCTTCCTCGATATCGACATGATCCGCTGCGTCGAGCAGGCACTCGCCCGTCAGCGCGGCGCCGGGCGCGCCGGCTGAAGTGCGCCCCCCGCCCCGCTCAGGCGCACACCTGACGGCGCCAGTTGCCCGGCGCCGCGCCGACCGTACGCGAGAACACGCGCGTGAAATGGCTCTGGTCGGCAAAGCCGCAGGCGACAGCCACCTGGGCCAGCGGCAGCCGGGAATCGCGCAGCAGCGCACAGGCATGTTCGAGCCGCTGCGCCATCAGCCATTGGTGAGGCGTCTGGCCGGTCGAGGCATGGAAGGCGCGCGTGAAATGGCTGCGCGACAAGCCGCAGGCATCCGCCACATCGGCGACCGACAGGTCACCGGCGATGTTGGCCGCCAGCATTTCCTTGGCCTTGGCCAGGCAGCGCGGCGCCAGGCGCCTGGCCGCAGCCGCCGCGGCAGCGCCCGCCTCGCCGTAGCGCCCGAGCAGATGGGTGCCGACGGCCAGACCGAGCTGGTCGATGAACAGCCGCTGCGCGTGCGACGGCTGCTGCAGCGCGGGCACCAGCGCCCGCGCCAGATGAGCCAGCACCGGGTCGGGCTCGCCCGCCACGGCGCGCAGCCCGTGCAGCGAGGCCTGCCCCAGCTCGGTGCCGGTGCGCTCGATGAAGGGGCGCGGCAGTTCGATCAGGATGAAGTCGAAGCCGTTGTCGAAGTCTGCCTTGTAGTCCTCGCCCAGGCTGCGCACATAGACCGAGCCGGCGGCGAATTCGTGCGTCCGTCCGCGGCGGCCGTCGAAGATGCGGCGGCGGTGTCCCTCGCGCAAGGACACGCCGACGAGAAAACCGCGCGGCGCTGCCGGCATCACCACCTGGCTAGCCCCCTCGCCGGCCGTGCGCTTGCGGTGGAAGCGGACGTCGCTGCCCACCAGTTCCTGGTCGTCGGCGAGCTTGTCACCGGCGCAACCGAAGGCGTCGAGTGGACAGGATGTCGCGCCATTGCTATTGGCAGGGCTTGGGCTTGTGTCGATATGCATGGATCAGGGAGAGGCTCGCCGAGGAAAGCGCGCGCGGCTCGCCTGAGCATAGCAGGCGAATCGCCTCCCCGATACCGCGGCCATGTGTCCCGCGGCCGTGCGTCCCGCGGCCGCGCGCCGATGGCGTGCCTTGCCGCGGCGCGCGCCTCCCCCCTTTCAGGCTCCCGGCACCCCTGACAGGACCGGCTCGGCGCGGTAGCGCTGCGGGAAGAACTGGCGCAGGGCCGCCACCTTGGGCAGGTCGTTGATGACGATGTACGGATAGGCCGGATGGCGCACCAGGAAATCCTGGTGGTAGGCCTCGGCCGGATAGAAGGCCTTGCCGTCCTCGATACGCGTGACGATCGGCGCGTGGAACACCTTGGCGCGTTCGAGCTGGGCGATATAGGCCTGCGCGATGCGGTGCTGCTCGGGCGTAGCGGGGAAGATCGCCGAACGGTACTGGGTGCCGTGGTCCGGCCCCTGGTAATCGAGCTCGGTGGGGTCGTGCGCCACCGCGAAAAAGATCTGCAGCAGTTGCCCGTAGCTGACCTGCGCCGGGTCATAGTCGATGCGCACCGACTCGGCATGGCCGGTGTCCCCGCCGCCGACCCGCTCATACCGGGCGGTGGCCGCGGCGCCGCCGGCATAGCCGGCCAGCACCCGCTTGACGCCCCGTACGTGCTCGAACACGCCCTGCACGCCCCAGAAGCAACCGCCGGCGAGCACCGCCGTGGCGTCGTGGGTGGCCCCGGCGGCCTCGTCGGCCGCCGGTGCAGGAAGGCGGCCCGCGCTCTCGGCGGGCAGCGCGACCTGTGCCAGGGCCAGGGCGCCGCCCGCCAGCACGGCGGCGCCGGCCAGCCTGGCCGCCAGCATGAAGCGGCGGCGCGGCCTGGAGGGATTCAGGATCTGGTTCATGGGAAACGCTCCTTCAGGTGATCTCTGGTGATCTCTGGTGATCTCTGCTGTTATCAGGCAATCGCACGGGGATCGCGTATCGCGGCTCAGCCGAAAGTAAAGGCATAGGCCTCCACGCCGGCATCCAGGAACTCGATCGAGAAGGTGTGGTCCGCCACCGGGCCCTGCTGCCGCACCAGCTGGTAAAGGCGCTGCGCCGCCACCACGCCCTGTCCGTCCGCCGCCACGTCGGCACCGTGCGCCGCGCCCGGCGCCATGCCGTCGATGCGCACGCGGAAGCGCACCGGCCGCCCTTGCGGCCCGGGCCCCAGCACAAGGTGCAGGTCGCGCGCATGGAAGCGGTAGACGATGCGTCCATCGGGCTGCACCAGCCGTGCCTGTTCGGCGCCCACGCTCCAGTCGCCTTCCAGCCCCCACTGGTTGAGCGCAGGCCGGGCCGGCGCCAGGTAGCGCTGGGCGCGGTCGCGCGCGGCGCCGCCGGGCGAGGCGAAGTGGTCGGCACGGGCATAGCCGACATAGGTCTCGGGCGAGCGCATGTCGCCACCGTCGGCGGCCGCCTGCACGCCTTGGGCGGGTGCCCCCTCCAGGCCCGGCGGCACCGCGGTGGCCTGCGGATGACCGGCCTCGGCCAGCAGTTGCTGGATCACGCGCTCCGATTGCGCGTACTCGCCTTCGCCGAAGTGATGGTGGCGGATACGCCCTTGCGCGTCGACGAAATAGTGCGCCGGCCAGTACTCGTTGCCGAAGGCGCGCCAGATGGCGTAGTCGTTGTCGACGGCAACCGGATAGTCGACGCCCAGCTCGCGTACCGCCTTCTTCACGTTGCCGAGGTCGCGCTCGAAGGCAAATTCGGGTGCGTGCACCCCGATCACCACCAGCCCGAGGTCGCGGTACTTGTGCGCCCAGGCCTTGACGTAAGGCAGGGTGCGCAGGCAGTTGATGCAAGAGTAGGTCCAGAAATCGACCAGTACCACCTTGCCGCGCAGCGCCTGCGCGCTCAGCGGGGGCGAGTTCAGCCACTGCACCGCGCCGTCCAGCGCCGGCAGCATGCCTTCGACCGGCAGCGCCGCCGCGGGCTGGGCGGCCACGCGCAGCATCGCCGCGTCGCCGGCGGCGCCGGCCTGTGCCGATGCGCGCATCATACTGGCTCCGTCGACGTCGGCACCGCCGCCGGCGGCCGCGGCATGATCGGCACTGGCGGCGCGATCGCGCGCCCCCAGCACTGCCAGCAGGCGCGCCTCCAGGCCACTGGTGGCGACCGTCGACAGGCGTGTCAGCACCCCGGTATCGAGTCCGGAAGCGATTGCCGCCACCCCCGCCAGCATGGCGGCGCCGATGCCACGCCGGATCCACTCGCCAGCCCCCAGGGAGCGCTTCATCGCCGCGAACACCTTGCCGCCCAGCAGCAAGGCCACCGCCAGCGAGGTGGCCGCGCCCGCCGCATACGACGCCAGCAGCAGCGTCGTGCCGACGCTGGCGCCGTGCAGCGCCGCGCCTGTCAGCACCAGCCCGAGGATGGGCCCGGCGCACGGCGCCCACAGCAGGCCGGTGGCCACGCCCAGCAGCAGCGAGCCGCCGATGCCGGGCGGACGGTCGTCCCGCTGCGCGCGCGCCGACAGGCGGTTGCCCGCCCGCACCAGCGGCTGTGTCAGGTGCTCGGCCAGGCGCGGCAGCAGCAACGCCGCCCCGCACGCGGCCAGCAGCGCCAGCGCCACCCAGCGGCCGGCCTGGTTGGCCTGCGCCGCCCAGCCGCCACCGACCGCCGCCAGCGTGGCCACGCCGGCGAAGGTCAGCGCCATGCCGGCCAGCAGCGGCAAGCCGCTGCGCACGAAAGGCTGGTCGGCGCGCGCGAAGACGAAGGGCAGCACCGGCAGGATGCAGGGGCTGAGGATGGTGAGCGCGCCGCCCAGGTAGGCGAGCAAGGCTAGCAGCATGATGGGACTCCCGGTCGGATCGTCGGCGTCGTGAGGGTCATCAAGGTCACGAGGGTCATGAGGGTGATGAGGGTGATGAGGGTCTTGGCGGTGCAGCGATGGCGGCGGCGCTCACACCGCCGCCGTGCGGAAGCGCATGGCCACGCCGTTCATGCAGTAGCGCAGCCCGGTCGGGCGCGGGCCGTCGTCGAACACATGGCCGAGGTGTCCGCCGCAGCGCTGGCAATGCACTTCGGTGCGGATCATGCCGAAGGTGCTGTCGGTACGCGTGCCTACCGCATGCTCCAGCGGTGCCCAGAAACTCGGCCAGCCGGTATGGCTGTCGAACTTGGTGCGCGAGGAAAACAGGTCCAGCCCGCAGCCGGCGCAGGAGAACAGCCCGGCGCGGTGCTCGCCGTTGAGCGGGCTCGAGTAGGGGCGTTCGGTGCCCTCCTCGCGCAGCACCGCATACTGCTCGGTCGTCAGCAGGCGCCGCCACTCGGCATCGCTGTGCGTGACGGCGAAACCGGCCGCGGCCGGGGCAGGCGAACTGCCGGAGGCAGCGGCGGCCGCGCGAGCCGGCAGCCGCACGGCCGCCGCCAGCGCGGCAAGGGCGGCCGCGCCACCGGCCAGAAAGTGTCTGCGTGTTGCCATGATCGGCTCCTGGAAAGAATGCTCCACCCCGCGCCACCGCTCGCCCCGGAACCCGGCGGGCCACGCCTGGCGGATGGGAATGCACGCAGCGTAGCGGCCGCCCCGTCCCGAAGTCCTCACGGAAAGTTAAATTTATTGTGATAACTCGGCGCCGGAAATCCTGCAGAATGGGGCCGCAACCTGCCAGCCTCCCGCCTCTCCCGCCCTGCCATGGAACAGCCCAGACGGATCCTGATCGTCGAAGACGACATCGACATCGCCAACGTGCTCAGCCTGCACCTGCGCGACGAGCGCTACACGGTGGTGCACAGCGCCGACGGCAACGAAGGACTGCGCCTGCTCGAGCAAGGCGGCTGGGACGCGCTGATCCTGGACCTGATGCTGCCCGGCGTCGACGGGCTGGAGATCTGCCGCCGCGCACGCGCGATGGCGCGCTACACGCCCATCATCATCACCAGCGCGCGTTCCGGCGAGGTGCACCGCATCCTCGGGCTGGAACTGGGCGCCGACGACTATCTCGCCAAGCCGTTCTCAGTGCTGGAACTGGTGGCGCGCGTCAAGGCGCTGCTGCGGCGCGTGGATGCCCTGGCCAGGGACTCGCGCATCGAGGCCGGCACCGTGGAGATCGGCGGCGTACGCATCGATCCGCTCACGCGCGAGGTCTCGGTCGACGGCACCCGCATCGAGCTGACGCCGCGCGAGTTCGACCTGCTGCACCACTTCGCGCGCCACCCCGGCAAGGCCTTCTCGCGCATGGACCTGCTCAATGCGGTGTGGGGCTACCAGCACGAGGGCTACGAGCACACGGTCAACACCCACATCAACCGGCTGCGCGCCAAGATCGAAGCCAATCCGGCCCAGCCGGCGCGCATCCTCACCGTATGGGGACGCGGCTACAAGTTCGTCGCGCCGGGCACGGACGACAGCGGGGAGACGCGATGAACCTGACCCTCTCGCAGCGGCTGTCGCTGGTCTTCTCGGTGCTGCTGCTGGCGTGCTGCGGCGCCTCGGCCTGGCTGCAGATCCGCTCCAGCGAGATGCATGAGAAAGAGGTCGTGCAGGACCTGTCGCGCGACATCGCCCGCCATATCGCGCAGAGCGCCTCGCTGATGGACGAGCACGGCCTGCGCCCGGACGCCGTGCGGCGCCTGTTCGGCCAGCTGATGGGCGTCAACCCCAGCACCGAGATCTACCTGCTCGACAATGAAGGCAATATCCGCGGCGATGACGCGCCGCCGGGACGGGTCAAGCGCACGCGCGTCGACCTGGAGCCGGTGCGCCGCTTCATCGCCGGCGAGCCGCTGCCCATCCTCGGCGACGATCCGCGCAGCGCCGACGCGCGCAAGGTGTTCAGCGCCGCGCCGCTGCAGCGCGGCGGACAGGCGCCCTCCGGCTACATCTACGTGGTCCTGCAGGGCGAGGCGCACGACCGCCTGGCCGCGCGCGTCGCCGCCAGCTCGGTGTTGCGCAACACCCTGTGGTCGATGGCCCTGGTCGCCCTGCTGGGCCTGGTGGCCGGCCTGATCGCCTTCGGCCTGATCACCCGTCCGCTGCGGCGGCTCGCCGAGGCCATGCGCCGCTTCGATGCCGACCGCACGCCCGACCTGCAGCCGCCCGTGGTGCCGCCCTCGCCGCCTTCACCGCCCTCACCGCCCGCCGCGCAGCGCAGCCGCGACGAGATCGCGCTGCTGGAGACCACCTTCGCCCAGATGGCCGGCCGCATCGGCGAGCAATGGCGCGCCCTCACCCGCCAGGACCGCCAGCGGCGCGAGCTGATCGCCAATATCTCGCACGACCTGCGCACGCCGCTGACCTCGCTGCATGGCTACCTGGAAACCCTGTCGCTGAAGGCGGAAACCCTGGACGTGGCAGAGCGCCGCCGCTATCTGGCCATCGCGCTGGCGCAGAGCACCAAGGTCGGCAAGCTGGCGCAGGAACTGTTCGAGCTGGCACGGCTGGAGTCCGGCCACGTGCAGCCGGCGCTGGAAGATATCGCGCTGGTCGACATCGTGCAGGACGTGTTCCAGAAATTCGAACTGGCCGCGCGCGCGCGGGAGATCGCGCTGCGCGCCGAGATCCCGCCCCAGGTGCCCACCGTGCGCGGCGACGTCGGCATGATCGAGCGGGTCCTGACCAACCTGCTCGACAACGCCGTGCGCCACACCCCCGCAGGCGGCGCCATCGAACTGGCGCTCGCCGCCGCCGGCGGCGGCGTCGAGGTGACGGTCGCCGACACCGGCCCCGGCATCCCGCCGGCGCTGCGCCAGGACCTGTTCCAGCGCTCGCTGAGCGCTGACGGCCGCCGCGGCGGCGGCGGGCTTGGCCTGATGATCGTGCACCGCATGCTGCAGCTGCACGGCAGCACGATCCACCTGGTCGAGCGCGCCGGTCACGGCGCGGTGTTCGTCTTCACCCTGCCGGCGCGCCCGGCGGCGCAACCTTAGCAACGGGTGGTCGAGCCGCGCTGGAGGTTCGACGCCCCGGGATGCGCACGCTTGGCGCCAGGCGGCCCCACCACACCGTCATGGGCGATGATGAATCTGACTCATTGCGTCCCCGCGACAAGGCGAGGTCAACTGCATGCACACGCTGGCAGAACACGCCATCGGCGCCGACCTGCCCGGCGCTCAGCGCTCGGCACCGGCCGGGGCCAGGCCGCCGGCACGCGCGCGCCGACGGCTCAGCACACCCATCAGCGTCAGCGCCGCCGCCGCGATCACGGCGGGCACCGCCAGCGAGCTGAAGATGGCCTGGAAGCCCAGGTTCATCGCCAGCATGCTGCCGCCCGCCATCGAGCCCAGCACCGAACCGCAACGGCCGACCGCGTTGGACCAGCTGACACCGGTGGCACGGCTGCTGGTGGGGTAATAGGCCGCCGACAGCGCGTTGACGCCGACCTGCGAGCCGCTGACGCAGAAACCGACACCGAAGATGGCGGCGGCCAGCATCCCGGTGGAAGCGGCCGAGGTGGCGCACAGCAGGATGAAGCCGGCGGCGCACAGGTAGGACAGGCCGAGCACGCGGTAGGGATCGAAGCGGTCCATCAGCCGGCCCAGCGCGATGGCGCCGACCGTGCCGCCGACCTGGAACATGGTCGTGACCAGGGCCGCGCGCTGCAGCGGCACGCCGATATTGGCCAGCAAGGTCGGCGTCCAGCTCGACACCAGGTAGACGATCAGCAGGCTGGCGAAGAAGGTGGCCCACAGCAGCAGAGTGCCGCCCAGCATGCCGCCGCGGAACAGCTCGCGCACCGGGGAGGCCGCGCTGGCGGCATCGGGCACGAAGCGATGCGAATCCGGCAGGGCCGGGTCGAGCCGGCGCGCGATGGCCAGCACCTGCGCCTGCGGGCGCTGGCGCGCCACCAGGAAGCGCAGCGACTCGGGCAGGCGCAGCGCCAGCACCGGCACCAGCAGCAGCGGCAGGATGCCGCCGAGCGCCAGCACGCCGCGCCAGCCGACCACCGGCAGCAGTTGGGCCGAGGCCAGGCCGCCCAGCGCCGAGCCGATGGTGAAGCCGCAGAACATCAGCGTGACCAGGCCCGAGCGGCGCTGGCGCGGGCAGTACTCCGAGGTCAGCGTGATGGCGTTGGGCATGGCGCCGCCGAGGCCGAGGCCGGTCAGGAAGCGCAGCACCACCAGGGCCTGCAGGTCGGGCGCCAGCATCGAGGCCAGGCTGGCCAGGCCGAAGAAGGCGGTGGTGGCCACCAGCAGCGTCTTGCGCCCGAAGCGGTCCGCCAGTGGGCCGAACACCAGCGCGCCCGTCATCAGGCCGAACAGGCCGGCGCCGAACAAGGGCGCCATCGCGGCCGCAGCCACGTGCCACTCGGCACGGATGGCCGGCGCCAGGAAGCCGATGGCCGCGGTATCGAAGCCGTCGATGGCGACCACCAGGAAGCAGAGGATCAGCAAGGTCCGCTGGAAGGCGGTGAAGGGACGTGCATCGATGAACGCCTCGATGCGCGAAGGGGCATGGGTTGTCACGGTGTCTCCTGTTCGATCTTATGGTCTGGCGATGATCCGCCGCGCGTCCTGCCGGCCCGCTGTGGCGGGCCGTGCCGGATCGTCCTGGCAGCCGCCGGGGCGCCGCACGGCGCGGCGCCCCGGCAAGGGCTCCGGGTGAGGCGGTTCAGGTGGGAATGTCCTGCAGGCAGTCCTTGGCCTGCCAGCCGTGCAGCCACTGCAACGCGTCGTAGAACTGCTCCTGCGTGCGGCCGGTCCACAGCGAATTGCGCACCAGCCGGTCGACGCCCTTGGCGTGGTAGATACGGCCCATTTCGCGCGCCGAGTACAGCACGCGCGCGGTGCGCGGGATGCGCGCCGCCTCGTACAGCCGGAAGGCGGCCGCGAAGTCGCCGCCGCCTTCCCGCACCGCGGCGCCCAGCGTGACGGCATCTTCCAGGGCCTGGCAGGCGCCCTGGGCCAGGTACTGCGTCATCGGATGCGCAGCGTCGCCGAGCAGGGTGGCGCGGCCGAAGCTCCATTGCGGCACCGGATCGCGGTCCGCGGTGGCCCAGCGGCGCCAGGAAGTCGGGCGGTCCAGCATCTGGTGCGGCAGCGGATGGATGTCCTCGAAGTAGGACAGCACTTCCTCCTTGCTGCCGTCGCGCACGCCCCACGTCTCCTGCTCGCGGCTGTGGAAGGTGACGACCAGGTTGTACTGGCGCCCGCCGCGCAGCGGGTAGTGCACCAGGTGGCAATGCGGTCCGGCCCACACCACCGGCGCGTTGATCTGCAGGTCCTTCGGCATGTTCTCGACCTCGACCACCGCGCGGTAGACCACGTGGCCGGTCACGGTCGGCTCGTCGCCGATCAGTGCGGCGCGGATCGCCGACTTGACGCCGTCGCAGCCGATCACCGCGTCGGCCCGGTAGCGTTCGCCGTGCTGGTCGATCACGGTGACGCCGCCATCGTCCTGTTCGAGCGCCCCCACCTGCGTATTGGTGCGGAACTGGATCAGGGGGTTGTCCTGCACCGCTTCGAGGATCGACAGGTGGATGTCGGCGCGATGGATCACCGCGTACGGATTGCCGAAGCGCTCGCGATAGCGCGCGCCGGTCTCGATGCGCGCGACTTGCTTGGCGTTGGTGGCATCCATCAGCGTCAGCGAATCGGTGAAGACCGCGCGGTTGCGCGCGGCCTCGCCCGCGCCGAGCGCGTCGAGCGCGTTGAAGGCATTGGCGCCGAGCTGGATGCCGGCGCCGATCTCGCCGATCTGCGCGGCCTGCTCCAGCAGCAGCACCTGGACGTCCTCGCGCGCCAGCGCGAGTGCCGCGGCCAGGCCGCCGATGCCGCCGCCGACGACGATCACGCGGCGCGATGAGGTGGATGTGTTCATGCAATGTCTCCTGGACTGCCTGGTTCGTTCACGGCACGCGGCACGCGGCACGCGGCACGCGGCACGCGGCGTGCGGCGCGCGGTTGCCGTCATGCCGTGTTCATGCCGTGTTCATGCCGTGTTCATGCCGTGTTCATGCCGTGTAGTCGGGCTGGCGCCGGGGCTCGGCCGCGACGAAGGCGGGATGCTCGCTGGCGTGGCGGTACACCGCGAGGCTGCGTGGGAAGGCGTCCAGGTCGCAGCCCATGCGCAGGGCATTGGCGATCTGCGGCACCAGGCAGCAGTCCGCCAGCGTGGGCTGCGCGCCGAAGCACCACGGCCCGCCGTAGGCTTCGGCAGCCTGCGCCAGCAGGCGCTCGACGCCGGCCATGCCCTCGGCGATCCAGTGCCGGTACCAGGCGTCCTTCTGCTCCGGCGTGACCTTCAGCACGTCCTGCAGGTACTTCAGGATACGCAGGTTGTTGACCGGATGGATATCGCAGCCGATCAGGGTGGACAGCTCCAGCACGCGCGCCCGCAGGCCGGCGTCGGCCGGGAGCAGGCGCGGCTCGGGATAGCGCGCGTCCAGCCAGTCGATGATCGCCAGCGACTGCCCCAGGTGGAAATCGCCGTCCACGATGGCAGGCACCGAGGCGGAGGGGTTGACCTGGTTCACATACTGCTTGTCACGATGTCCGCCCGTGCGGATGTTGACGCCCAGATACTCGTGTTCGACGCCCTTGAGCCGCAGCGCGATGCGCACGCGGTACGAGGTCGAACTGTTGAAGAAGCTGTAAAGCTGCACGGTGGATTTCCTTGCGGGTACGTCGAATGCATGGGAGGCGAGGAAGGCACCGCAGCATCGCCGCCTCAGCGGTCGGCCATGCTGCGGCGCCCGGTCCGCGTCTCAGACGATCTTCACGTTCAGTTCGCCCAGGCGCTCGACACCGACCCGGATGGTGTCGCCGGCCTTGACCGCGCCGACCCCTTCCGGCGTGCCGGTGAAGATCACGTCGCCCGGCTCGAGGCGGAAGAACTTCGACAGGTAGGCCACGGTTTCGGCCACCGACCAGATCAGGTGCGACACGTCGCTCTTCTGCCGGGTCTCGCCGTTCACATCCAGCCACACGCCGGCCTGCTCGAAATGGCCGACCACGCTGGCCGGGTGGATGGGGCCGAGCGGGGCGGACAGGTCGAAGGCCTTGCCGATCTCCCACGGACGGCCCATCTCGCGCATCTTCATCTGCAGGTCGCGGCGCGTCATGTCGAGGCCGACCGCATAGCCCCACACGTAGTCGAGCGCCTGTGCCTCCGGGATATCCGCGCCGCTCTTGCCGATCACCGCCACCAGCTCGGCTTCATAGTGGTAGTTCTGCGTCTGCGCCGGGTACGGCAGCGCGAGCGTCTCGCCGTAGGCGACCGGCACGATGGCGTTGTCGGGCTTGCAGAAGAAGAACGGCGGCTCGCGATCGGGGTCGAAGCCCATCTCGCGGGCGTGGGCGGCGTAGTTGCGGCCGACGCAGTAGACGCGGCGGACCGCGAACTGGTCATCGCTGCCGGCGACGGGGATGGCGACCGGTGCTTCGGGCGGGAAAACGAATGCCATGATATGGACTCTTTCAGTCGGGTTGCTGGAGGCGAGCGCCGGCCACGGCCCTGGCCGTGGCGCAGGAGCTCGCTGTGTGTCGGATCGGAGAAAACGTACTGCCGCGGCAGGCCCGCGTGGGCGCGGGGCCGCCGGGGCGTCAGTCGCGCGCTTCGCGCAGCAGGTTCAGCGCCGCCAGCACGGGCCGGTCGGAATAGCTGAACAGCACCGCGTCGCTGTCGGCCTCGAGCCGCACCGGCTGCCACGACGGCGCGACGAAGACGTCGTGCGGATCGAAGGCGAAGGTGTGCGCGCCGATGCTGGCCCGGCCCTGCCCTTCCACCACGCAGTAGACGGTGGAATCCGTGCTGCGGTAGCTCCTGCCATGGAAGCCCTTGGGCAGGAACTGCATGAAGGTGGCCATGGTGGGCATCGGCCAGCCGCCGGTGGTCGGGTTCACGTAGCGCAGCTTGACCCCGTCCCACTGGTCGAGGTCGCCGTGGCGGTAGAGCGTATCGAGCGCTTCGCGGCTGCGGGCATACGGATAGCTGAAGACCGGCGAGGTCGGGTCGGTGCTGGCATGGCGCACCGGCATCATGTTGTGGCCGAAGCGCGCGAAGCTGTCGCCCTCCGGCCGCGTGACCGGCTGCATGGCCTCCGGATAGTTCTCGGCGAAGCCGGCGTCGAGCTGGCGCAGCAGGGGGATATCGAGGCCGTCCAGCCACACCACCGGCTCGCCGCCCTCGTCCACCGAAGGATTGCCGTGGTCATGCCAGGTCCACGACGGCGTGATGATGAAGTCGCCGGGATGCATGGTGGTGCGCTCGCCGTCGACGGCGGTCCAGGCCCCCTTGCCCTCGACGATGAAACGCAGCGCCGACTGGGTGTGCCGGTGGCTGGGCGCGACCTCGCCCGGCAGGATCAGCTGCAGGCCGCCATACAGGTTGGGGGTCAGGCTCGACTTGCCGGGCAGGCCGGGATTCTCCAGCACGAGGACACGGCGGATCGCCTCCTCCGCGCTGATCACGCGCCCCGCCTCCATCACCAGTTCGCGCAACTGCGCGTACTTCCAGATGGCGGGCACCGCCTGCGGCTGCGGCGCCTTCGGCACCAGGCTGTGCAGCGATTCCCACAGCGGCGACATGCTATGGCGCGCGATGTGCTCGTAGTAGGCTGCGCGGGCGGACGCTTGCGCGGAGTCGGACATACGGGTCTCCTGTCTCTCTTGATGGCCCGGCGCGAAGGCCGGTGCGGCTGCGGGCCGCATGGCCCGGACCGCTTCGTTCGTGGTCGGGATGGCTGTATTTATAGGGCGGCGAGCTATACCATGTAAAATCACGAATTCTTCTCATCCATACGATTTATCGTATATCTGGACGAACGCAGATGACCACCGACTGGACCCACCGCCTGCGGCTGCGCCATCTGCAGATGCTGCTCTCCGTCGGCCAGACCGGCAACCTGAGCCAGTCCGCCGAGGCGCTCAATACGACACAGCCGGCCCTCTCCAAATGGTTGAAGGACCTGGAAGAGGACATCGGCCTGCCGCTGTTCGAGCGGCACGCGCGCGGCCTGCGCCCCACCCCCTACGGCATGGCGCTGATCGAGCATGCCAGGCGCATCGAAGGCCATCTCGACAGCGCGCGCGACGACATGCTGGCGCTGCGCGATGGCGGCAGCGGACTGGTATCGATCGGCACCTCGGGCGTCTCGGCCGCCGACACCGTGCCGATGGCGGTGGCCCGCCTGGTGCGGCAGATGCCGCGCGCGCAGGTGCGCCTGGTCGAGAGCACCATGAACCAGCTGATGCCTGCGCTGGTGCGCGGCGAGATCGACGTGGTGGTGGGCCGCGCCGCCAACGCCCAGCTCGACCCGGGGCTGGAGACCGAAACGCTGTATCGCGATCCGGTCAACTTCGTGGTGGGCCTGCAGCATCCGCTGGCGCAGCGCACCGCGGTCGACTGGAACGACCTGTTCCGCTACCCGTGGATCGTGTGGCCGCCGGGCACGCCGGTGCGCACCGCGCTGGAATCGGCGCTGGCCAGCGCCGGGCAGGCCATGCCGCAGCATTGCGTCGAGTCCAATTCGGCCATGCTGAATGTCACGCTGCTCAACCAGGCGGACCTGATCGGCGTCGCCTCGCACCGCGCCGCGGCGCGCTTCGAGCGCCTGAACGTGCTGCGCGTGCTGGCCATGCCGATGCCACTCGGCAGTTCCGGCGCGGTGGCGATGTACTGGCGGCCGGACAGCGTCAGCCGCCAGGCCGTGGCGCTGGCGCTCGACTGCCTGCGGGCCAGCGCCAATCCGGCGGCGGAAGCGGGCTAGTGTCCTCAATCACAGCTTGGTTGATGAAGCCAGCCCTAAGCCCGTCGATGGGCCGCGCGATGCCTCGCCACGAAGGCGCGCAAGGCTCCGGCCTGGCTGCGTCAGCGCATTGCCGCCCGGTCGTCATCCGCCTCGCTGGGCCGCGCCATCATGTCGTTCAAGGCCGGGATCAGCTTGCGCGGTTCGCGCGGCGCGCGACGGCACCGCCAGCATTCCATCCCGGCGCACGCGCAGCCGTCATACCAGGCATGCGCAATGGTCGGCTTGCGCGCGCCAGCGCTGCCCATGCCCGACCGCGAACAACACAAGGAGCCGAAGCTTGACGGCATCAGCCAGAGACCAGGCGCGTGCGCGCGCCAGCACCCTTGCCCGGACCGCATGCCGATGCGCCCGCTGATCCTGGCCTGCCTGGCCGTGAGCGCCGGCTGGATCCTCACGCCCGCGGCTGCCATCCTGGCGCGCCACCAGGCCGGCCCCTGGCCGGCCATCGCCGCGATGCTCGGCCTGCTCACCCTCCTTGGATCCGGCTGGCTCGTCGTACGGCTGCTGCGCACCGGCGCCCCGCCCCCGCTCAGCGCCGACGAACGCGCACTGCTCGCCGCCGCCTTGCGGCTGCCGGATGTCCTGCGGCAGGTCGACGGCAGGCTGGTCAACGACCACGGCAAGCGCGGGCGCGAAGCGGCGGAACAAGCGTTGGTGGAACTGGTGCGCCTGGCGCAGCAGGCAAGGGACGGCGCAAGCGAGCGCGCGGCGCGGTGAGCGTGGCGGGCGCTGCCACAAGAAGGCGGCCGCCTGCGACCGGCCTCGCGCGCGGCGCATGCACGGATTCGACCGTGCTGGCGAGCCGGGCCTCCGGCTGCCGGCGCATGCTGGATCGCAAGGGCGTGCGCACCATGGTCGCACCCGTAGGCTCACGATATCCTGGCCCACTGAATCCCAGGGTTCGGTCGGTGCCTGCCATGCCATGCAGGCGCATCGCATCGCTGCAAAGGCTCGCCATCGCGCGATGGCTGTGCTTTGCGCCTGGCGCTGATTCCCGCAGGCCATGTCTTTCACCTCCCCATTCAATGATTCAGCAATGATTCAGCGGACTAGCTGTCCGGCCCGCGCCGGGCACAGCCCTCCTGCAGCCAGGACGGCAGCTCGCCGCGCGCCCGGTAGTACTCCAGGCGGTTGTAAAGCGTCTTGAGGCTGACCCCGAGCATGCTGGCCGTATGGTTCTTCACGCCTTTGCAGGCCGCCAGGGTGGCAAAGATCAATTGCATCTCCGCCTCGGCGATCGAGCACCCGATGCGAAAGGAGACCGTGGAGCGATCGCGGGGCGACGGCGCGGCGCAAGGGGGAGGCAGCGTGATCTCATCCACGACGTCACGGTCCGCCATGATGTAGGCACGTTGCACGACATTGCGCAGCTCCCTGACGTTGCCGGGCCAGGCATGGCGGCGCAGGGCGTCCAGCGCGGCGCTACCGAACCGCCTGTGGCTGCCATAGCGGCTGTTGAGCTGCTCCAGCACCGCCTCCGCAAGCATCACCACATCGTCGCCGCGCTCGCGCAGCGGCGGCATCATGATGGGGAAGACGCTCAACCGATGGAACAGGTCGGCACGCAGCCTGTTCTCCGCGATGGCTTGGCAGGGATCCCGGTTCGTCGCGGAAATGATGCGAACGTTCGCGCGGTACTCCTGCTGCCCGCCCACTCGCATATAGGTGCCGGACTCCAGCGTGCGCAGCAGCTTGACCTGCAGCTCGGCCGGCATTTCGGTGATCTCATCCAGGAACAGGGTTCCTCCCTCTGCCTGGGCGAAGTAGCCATCATGCCGCCGATTCGCACCGGTAAAGCTCCCCCGCTCGTGGCCGAAGAACTCACTCTCCAGCAGCAGCGGCGAAATGGCAGCGCAATTGACCGCCAGGAACGGCGCGCCGCGCTGCAGCGAGAGCTCGTGCAGGGTCCGGGCGACCAATTCCTTGCCGGTGCCGCTCTCTCCGATCAGCAGCACGCTGACATCGGTCGGCGCGACGCGGCGCATGGTTTCGTACATGCGCAGCATGGCTTCCGAGGTGCCCACCATGGAGCCGAAGCCCGCCTGCCCCGCCTGCTCCGGCGCGGCCGCCGGACTGTCTGCGCATCGCGCCGGCCGCGGCTTGCCGGCAATCCTGGCGAGCAGTGTCCGCAGGTAGCACAGGTCGATCGGCTTGACCAGGTAGTCAGCCACGCCGAAACGCATGGCATCGATCGCCGTCTCGACATCCGCGTAGCCGGTGGTGACGATGACGTCGGCGCACGCCCTGTCGATCTTGGAGATGAGTTCGAGCCCGCTGCCATCGGGAAGCTGCAGATCCGCCAACAACGCGTCCGGCATCTTCCGCTCGATGTGCACAGCCGCGTCGCGCAATGACCCAGTGCTGGCGACGGAGAGCCCTTCGTCCGTCACAACCTGCTCGAGCACCTCGCGCGTCGCTTCGTCGTCGTCCACGATCAGGACATGAGCCATCGAATGAGCCATCGCTATCACCCCATTTACCGGGCCACCTGGCCCGGACGTCGGCAATACAGAACCGCCTGGGGAAACCCTGGCTGTGCGCCTTCGTTGCCACGGATGGGAAACATGGGCTTTCGGCCCGGTGTGTAATCTTTACTGGGAAGCTTAGGAAATTTTCCTGCCGAAGACTGTCCGCCTGTGTCCGACGCTCCGTCGCCCTGCATGCTGCTTTCGTTTCCTCTTTCGTTTCCTCTCAGGAGATCGGCACACCGCGGGGGCATCACCGGTGATGCGGGGCGGAGATCCCGGCCGCTCGACGCGAGGCTGAACGCCTCATTTGGCTGGACAGCGCCCGTCCGGCGAGGATATTCAAGGAAGCCACCGCACGCGCGACCGCGTGGCTGCCTGTTCCCTGCACCGGCAACGATCCGGAGCGGAATGCGGGGGGAGGCGATCGGCGGCTCCAAGCCGCAGGCATTTGGCGGCCCCCCGCCGCCGGCTATCGACGCGGCCTGCCGGCAATACGAAGAACAGGCACGTGATATGCAGCCCCCCCTTTCATCGGCGACTCCCGCGCAGAGGAGGATCTCATGCAACGCAAACCTGCCTTCGCCAGCCTGCTGGCTATCGGTCTCTGCACCATGATCGCCGGCGCGGGCGCCCAGAGCCTGGTGCCGATGGCCGCACCGGCCTTCTCCTTGGTCGACCGCGATGCGCATCCGGGTGCCCCCGCCAGCGCGATCCCATGCGGCGACTACGCCAGCGCAGCGGCCCGCCCCTGGGAAAGCCTGGAGCACAGCGGCGCGCCGAATCGCGGCGCGAATGGACTGCGCGGCCAGGATCCCCGCAAGGTCCCCCCCTATTCCACCTGGGAGCCCGGCATGGCCCTGCACGGAGCCGCCGCCAGGACCGCCGGTGGCGCCGGCGCGGACACCGGGGCATCGGAACAGTGATCACCTTGCCCCACCGACCTTTCCCTGTTGACCGAGATCGAGGAGCGGATGACGAGCCTCCCGTCCCGCGTCCGACTCTCCGGCTGCGCCGCCCTGTGCGCCATCGCGGCGGGCGCTTGTCGCCACGAAGCGGACGCATGGACGCGAGCCGCCGGCCGGAGAAGAAGCCCGCTGGACACAGCGCTCCCGCGAAGGCCCCAGCACCTCCCGGCGCGCCGGCTCCGACCGACCGATCTCCCGTCCCACGCTGGAGCCGAGGAGTCTCCCCATGCTTCGCAAGACCATCGTCCCCATCTCTCTACGCTCTCTACGCGCCCTGCTCGTGCTGTGCGCCGTGACGCCGCCGCTATGCCTCGCCCCGGCGGGCGCCGGCGAGCGGCTGGCGCAGGATACTGCCCGGCCGCCAGCGGCCGCCGATCCCTCCGCCCCCACGCCGCCGCAGACCGCGCCGCCGGACACCTTCGGCGGCCTGCCCGACGATCATCAGCACCGCCCCGGCGGCAGGAGTCCGCCCGACACCGCCCTGACGACCAATGACCTGCGCTTCCTCGACGAAGCCGTGCTCTCACTCCAGCTGCAGCGCGTGGCAGCACGGCTCGCACGGAATCGGGCACGCGATGCCGGCCTGAAGGAACTGAGCGCGCGCACGGAGCGCAGCTATACGCAGGCTCAGGCCGAACTGGAGGCACTGGCCAAGGCAGCGGGCGTCGAACCGGTGGAACGGATTCCCGAAGCGGCGGAAGCCGCGCGGCTGCGCACCGTACCGCCCGATAAGTTCGACGGCATCTACCTGCAGACCGTCTGCATCGAAGCACAAGCCCAATACCTGACCCTGCTGCGCGACCAGGCTTCGCGCGGCCGCACTCCTGGCCTGCGCGCCTACGCCGCGCGCTGGCGGCCGCGCGTACTGGAACTGCTGGAGGCCGCAGGCGCCGTCAAGCGCCGCCTCGGTGCAGGCGAAGCCTAGTCGGCTGCCTCAACTAGGCCGGCTCCACTGCGCGCTGCAGCAGCTTGGTGGCGGCAACCGGATCGTTCGGCCTCGCACCGGGCGACACAGGCCCCGAACGGGCCCCGGTGACCATTTCCCGCAGCCAGTTCATCAACAGCGTGCTGTAGGCGCGCTGGGCCTCTTCTTCGGTCAGCCCGTGATCCGCGCCGCGGATGGTGCGGTAGGTAATGGACTCCGCGCGCGAGAAGGCATCGACGTAGGACGTGACCACCGTGTGCGGCACGATCATGTCGAGCTCGGAGCCGATCACCAGCACATCGCCCTCGAACGCCGCGCAGGCGCGCAGCGCCCGGTTGCTCTGCGCCGGCACCACCGTGCGCCGGTAGGCCACCAGGTCCTGGGTCCGGTGCAGTTCGCGCTTGGGCAGCTCCCAGCCGCTGTCCATATAGAGTGCGGGCGCGCGCAGTCCCAGCCAGCGCACCGGCCGCATCTCGCTCAACAGGGCGGCGAGATAGCCACCATAGCTACTGCCGATCACGGCGATGGCACGCTTGTCGACCATCGACTGGCTGGTAAGAAGGTCATAGGCCGCAAGCAGATCTTCCAGGTTGCGCTCGCGATTGACCGTCTCGTAGAGCGAACGGGTCGCAGCATGGCCGGTCAGGTCGAAGGTCAGGCACACACAGCCAAGGCCGGCGACCTTGCGCGCCCGAGCAAGATACTGCTCCTGGCTTCCACCCCAGCCATGCACGAACAGAACACCCGGCATTTCCGTCGCCGGTGCGATCAACGTGCCGGCGATGGTGCCGCTGCCAGCGCGGATCTCCACCGGTCTTTCATGCGCTGCCATCGTCAGCCATCCCGTCAGCCTCGTCCACCGCATCCGCAAGCAGGATGGCGTACTTGGCCATCACACCCTGCTCACGGTCCTCTCCCTCGAACAGCAGTCGCGCGTGCGCCGGCAGCGCGACCGCGCCGTATCGTTCGCGCGTGGCCACTGTCGCGACCTGCCGGGCGGGGCTCCTGCGGAACGCGTCCAGCGCCAGGATCTCGGCGCCGCTGGCACCGCCTGCGCGCCAGGACTGTTCCAGCACGCCCAGCAGGCGCCCGCACTCCGGCGCCTCACCGAGCGCCACGTCATAGTTGCTGCGCGACACCCATGATCCCGGGAAGCAGTCGAGCGCGGCCGAGTGATAGGCGACCGCCGCGCGCACCACATCCGGCGGCGCCCGGCGGGCGCCGAGCGCCAGCAGGCGCTCGAAGCCACCGCGCACCACCGTCAGGGTGGAGCCGCCATAGGCGCGCTCGCCCCGGTTGTCGCGCGTCCACGACTGCACGCCGCAATAGCTGGCAGTAATCTCGCCGACGCTGAACTGTCCCACGCTGAAGGTCTGCACCCGCTCGAGATTCCGTTCGAGCACCAGGCCCTCCGCGGCCAGGCGGGACGAGCCGTCCGCTTCCTGCGCATCCAGCAAGGCCTCCAGTTCCGCCAGGCTGCGTACCACTCCCTGGCCCCGGCCGCCATCGCTGCCCGCCTCCTTGACGCGAACGGAACCATTGCGCAGCAGGCGCCCCGCCGCGATCCGCGCGTCGCGCCTGGAGAACGCGGTGTAGCCCGGCAGGACCACGTTCCGAAGCCGCCGCGCCAGCGCGGGCACCCATCCCGGCGGCGCGGCCGCGTCGGCGGACACCAAGCCGTGCGTGATGGCCTTGGTCGCTACGAAAGGGAAAGGCACCACGCCGCCGAACAGGTCGGCGCTGGAGCGGATGCCAAGCCGGCTGGCCGACTCCATCCCCACCACGGTCTGCAGAGGCAGCAGGTAGACATCACGCCCGCGCGCCGCCTCGCTCCACACGCCGCCGAACTCATAGCCCATTGCCTCGGCCAACAGGCAGCCGAGGTTGTAGAGCGTGACTTCGCGATGGCCGCCCCGGCCCCCGAGCGCGCCGGAATGGATCAGCAACGTCTTCGCCATGGCATGGCCGGTCCTGGGCAAATCGGGTTGCCGGCGGGGCACGTCATCTCCAGCGCATCGTCTACGCTCTGCCGGCAGGCCGCGCCCTGCGTGGCCGTTCCGGCCTGCGCGTCCGCCCGGGCCGGAACGGCCGCCACGGCGTGCGGTGCGCCGAGTGCTTTCCTTCGGCCTGCTGTCGCCATCTTGTCCTCGCTGCTCGGCCACGCCATCCGGTAGACCAGCAAAGACGCAACGTTCAGGCCAGCAGGCCGGCCAAGCCGCACGTGCCGACAAGGCGCACGACGGCTGGCCGGCTACGGAAAAAGCTTCCGGGATCGGTAAGAATTACATGTCGGCGGGCAACCGCTGCCAACGCCGGCCTGGACCTGGATCGGCACTCGCGAGTGCGCTCACGCTCCACCTCAGGCACTGCAGGACCCGGATCGCCAAGGGCCGTCTCCAGGGCCCCTGGCTCCGGGAATCCCCATCGGCCTCGATTTCTCATGATGGCGGCGACCTGAACGGCACGCCCCCGGCAGGAGGCCGCTTCGTCGCAAAGACAGCGCTAGCCTATCCGCTGGCAGTGGATGAGATTCGTCATTTCGGACTGGTCGACCTCAACCACATCATCCAGTTCAATCCCTTGGGCAACCACGGCCGGCACGCCTTCCCGACCGATGGAGAGGATCGTGCCGCGCCAGCAGGCGGGGCCGACCGGACCATGCAGACGGATGCAGTATTCGACGCCGCCGTCGATGGAGAACACACTGACGAAATCGCCCGCGCTCGGCTGCAGCGACCGTGTGTCGGCCACGCGGGTCGGAATGAAAATCGGCCGATGTGAAGCGCCCCTGACAAAAATGGCGATCATCGATGTCTCCTGTCATTCTTTGTGGCGTTCAGCATAAACGCGGCATCGTGAACCATGCGTGACCGCTGCCCGTCCGGAATCCATCCAATCTGGCAGGCCAGGTTCTTTCGCCATCGCATGCTCCGTCCCCCGCCGCAGCCAGGATCCGCAGCACCTGGCCCGTGAACCGGTGAGGAAGCGGGAACGGATCTTGCGCGCCCCGGGGTTCCGCCGACGAGCCGTCCGCAGCCTCGAAGATTGGAGAACGCGATGCCAGCAGTGCAACACCCGGGCAGGGCCAGGCCCTGCGTTGCCGATGTCATGACGCGGAGCCGGCCTACCTGGGCACTGTGGACCCGGTGCGGCTTGCGGCACGGATGATGGCAAAGCAGCGCGTCGGCGCGATTCCGGTCCGCGAAGGTCGCAGGCTGGTCGGCGTGCTGACCGACCGCGACGTCACCGCGCGCTGCCATGTCCGAGGGACGGTACCGGTGCAGCGGATCCGATCCGATCGAATTGGCCAGACAGAAGAGGGAGAGTGCCCAGGTACGCCGGCTTCTGGTCATCGATGCCGACCATCATTTCGCCGGCATCCTGTCGCCGGGCGAGCTGGCGACCCGGCTCGACGAGGGCACGGACTGCGGGCATACGCTGGCGTGCATTTCCTCGCCGTCGGCGCCGGCCCATCCGTCCACGGCGTCATTCGCAATGTCCCCGCGATCGACCGCGCCGCCAGCGCCGTGCGCGTGGTTGCAAAGGCTGGCCATCGCCGTGCTGCGGCCATGCTGCGCGCCTGGCCTGCGCCCCGGATGCACCGCCGCCCGGGTGCGCTTTCTCCATGGAATGCGTTGACTCAGCGATACAGCCGGCCAGCCTTTCAGGCAGCTATCCTCTCGCCGCGCGAGTACGCGCAGCCTTGCGGGCCGCCTCGGAACGGCCCGCCGCGCCCTTGGTCTTGGCAGCCTTCTTGGCGGATGCGGATCGATCGGCAGCAGTACGGCTGCCGGCCGCACGCTTGGCCTGGGCGGACAGCGCGCGATGCGAGACCCCGGCCGTGCCCTCCTGTTTGAGCACCTCGGTAGCCACCCTGCTGCGCTTGGCCTTGCTTTCCGAACTGGCGCGTCGCGGCGCCGCCTTACCGGCGTCTTTGCCGGCGTCTTTGCCGGCGGACTTGGAAGTTGCCGGGCCGGCCCCCTTCTTCGGCGGGACGTCAATGCCGGCGCGGCGCGCCTCCGACAAGCCGATCGCGATCGCCTGCTTGGCAGAGCGCACGCCATGCTTGCCTTTGCGCACGGCCTCGATTTCGTCGCGAACGAAATGACCGGCCTGGGTGCTCGGCGCCTTGCCCGCCCGCTTGTCAACCTTTGCGCGCGCTATGCTGGATGCTCTGGGCATGATGGTCTCCATGTGGCCGCGGCCCTCCGGCAACATGACGTGCCCGGTCCGCAGCGAAGATCCAGGCCTGCCGGCTGCAGGCGGGATCGGGAAATTCGAAGAAAGATGCCGTGCCCTGCCGTACCGGTCCTCGCGCGACGAGCGCGGCAATGCCGACCGTGCGGGACTTCAGCGGTGTATGCCTCCCTTGTTGCCGCCCTTGTGGCCTGCCTTGTTGCCGCCCTTGTGGCCTGCCTTGTGGCCGCCCTTGTGGCGCGCCGGCGGCCGCTCGCTGCCAGGCTGCAGGTGCCAGTCCACTTCGTCACGCCCGGTCTGGGTCCGGCGTACGGGATGCATGGCCGGACTGGTAGAGACCGGGTCGCTGGCGGGAAATGTCATCTCGAGGGCGTCGTCGACGGATTCCTGGTAGGTGGATCTCTTGCCACCGGCTTGCGCGTCGGTCTGCGAGCGGGCGCGCTGTCCTCCCGGGCGCCTGGGCTCGGCGTGCTGCCCGTCCGGTGTCTTCTTGCGGCTTGCTGTCATCGCCTGGTCCTCCATGGCTTTGGTCTGTCACCGTTCCGACGCAAGGTGCGCGCCAGCGCGAACCGGCGCGAAGGCAGCGGCGCGCTGCGCCGCGTCGGGCAAGTCTGCGCGGCCTTGCATCCATTACATGTGCGCGGCCGGCAGGCATGCGTACCGATAAATCAGCGCGCGGACGCGCGGATAGATCCAGGTGCGCCACTTGGTACCGGAAAAGATGCCATAGTGGCCGCAGCCGCTGGCAGTCAGGTCATGTTTCCGGGAGGCGCCGATACCCGCGCACAGATCGAGCGCTGCGCGGGTCTGGCTCGGGCTGCAGATGTCGTCGTGCTCGCCCTCCACCGTAATCAATGCACTGTCGCGGATATCGCAGGGACGCACCGACTCGCCGCCGATGCACCAGGTGCCGCGCGCCAGCCGGCACTCCTGAAAAACGATCTGCACCGTCTCCAGGAAATACTCGGCAGGCATGTCGAGCATGGCGTTGTAGTCGTCATAGAAGGATCGATGCCTGCGAGCCCTGTCGGCATTGCCTGCGACCATGTCGAAGTAGAAGTCCAGGTGCGATCGCAGGTGAAGCTCCGGGTGCATCGCGATGAATGCCATCTGCTGGCGGAAACCCGGGCAGACCCTGCGGCCGGCGCCGGGATAGCAGGCCGGCACGGTGTCGATCATTTCGCGCGCGAACCACGCGAGCGGCTGGCTTGCCGCCAGTTCGCCGACCGTCGTGGGCTCGCACCTGGCGTCGATCGGGCCGCCGATCAGCGTAATGCTTTGCGGCGTGGATTGACCACGACTCGCCCGCAAGGACACGGCGGCGAGCGCCGGCACGGTCGATTGGCACACCGCGACGATGTGGAACTTCGTCCCGAGGTAGTCGATGAACTCCTGCAGGTAGGCGACATAGTCGTCCAGGTGAAAGACGCCGTCCGCGAGCGGAACCTCGCGGGCATCGCGCCAGTCGGTGAGATAGACATCGAAGTCGGGCAGCATCGTCCGCACCGTGTCGCGCAACAGCGTGGCGTGGTGGCCGGACAGCGGTGCGACGAGCAGAACAACGGGCTGTCCGAGGCAAGCCGCGCGCTCGAAATGCAGAAGGCGGCAGAACGCCTTGTCCAGCACGACCGACTCCGAGACCGCTATGCGATGCCCGTCGATCGAGGTCCGGGTCAAGCCGAATTGCGGCCTGGGATAGCCTTGGCAGAGGCGCGCCAACAATTGGCAGCCGGCCGCGAGGTAGCGGCCAGGCGTGAACGGCAGCGCGTTCCCGTTGGCCTCCAGCCAGCCTGCATTGGCCTGCAGCCAGGGAAGGAACGACGCCCGGGCCGTACTGTGCAGCTCATATAGCTGATACAAAGCAGTTCCCCTGTCCAGCCACCCTGACTCCAGGGTAGGGTGCCGCATCCCATCCTTTGAGTCGGCAATGGATGGAATGCGCGCCGGGGATTGACTGTTTCCCTTGTAGGAATACCCCTACAGAGACCGGGGCAAAAAGAGGCCGGAACGCGAAGTCCCGGCACCCCGATCATCTACGCAGTGAATCTAAGCAGTGCGTCGCGGCAGCATCGGGTGTGACCGCCACGCCTCCCTCGACAATCACTTGCCGATCATCGCGCAGATCATGGTTGACGGCCGCCCTGCTGGCCCTGCTGGCCCTGCCGGCCGCCCCGGTCTTGCTGGCCCTGCCCTTGGTCTTGGCCGCCCATCTGGCCGCCACCCTGCGTCTGGCCTTGCTTCCTGTCGCGTTGTCCGGTCTGCGACTCGTCATGCTTCTGGCCCGGCTGCCCACTCGATTGCGATTGACCCGGTTGCTGTTGCTGTCCCATTTCAGTCTCCATTGCATCCATCATGCGGCGGACTGCCGCATCAGGTCAGCCGCAAGCAGCGTGCCAACCTCAGGCCGGGAACGATGACCCATGCCCATGGAGCGACCCGCGTAATGACAAGGTGCTCGTCGCCGGATGTCGTGCCCCATGCTGCCACCTGTCGCGGCGAGAGCGTTGACAAGCAGCGCGACGAGAACCCGGCGCGCATGAGGGATGGCAAGACCGCACATGAGACCGGCAGGACCGGAATGCCGGCCCGGCGCCACGCTGAAACCCATGCATTCCGGACAGGGCGCGGGCGGCCCCGGAGGCCGGCAGTCACCTAGACTGTAGATACGGTAATCGATCAGCCAGGGGCAGGACGCCCTGGCATTCCTGTCGATGTTTGTATTTCAGGCTCCGCTAGTCGGCGACAACGTCAGCGACACGATCCAGTTCGAAGGCTGGGACAATGACACGAACTGCCGCTTGTGCGCGCGTTACCGGGAAGATGTCATCGAAGTGACCGCAATGGACTTCTTCGACGCCTTGTGCCGGATACGGGAGACACTCGGGCGCGATGGATTCCACCCTCTCTGTTCCGGCGCGAGCCTCGACGTGTACCCCACGGGATCCACTCGCAAGCGGAGCCGGGGCTTGCTTGCTTACCATCTCACCATGGGCAGGGCGATCACGGAATTCGATCTGGTGCTGGTCTTCGATGGCCTGGCCGTGATTCCCGCCACCGTGCCGGAGCAGCGCGACTACTACGATCAATGGCTTCAATCCGTTCCCTGATGACCGTCGGTCTCGACGTACCCACATCAGGCATCGTCGAGGTGCCGCTTGGGGGCGGCCAAGACGGTGAAACGATCCAGTTCAGAATCGGCGAGGAATTCGGCGCTTGTCGCCTGCGCGCAAGCTACCGTCAACAGTTCATCGACACGATGGGACCGGATTTCTTTGCGGCACTCTGCCAGGTGCGCGACATCATGGCATTGTCCGGCTTGCATCCGATCTGCTATGGCGCGAGCCTGGACGTCTATTGCATCGACTCCATCCGGCGGACGGGCAAGGGGCTGACGGCCTACCAGCTGACGATGGGGCTGGAACCAGGAGAGACGGACATGGTCGGGATCTTCGCCTATGGCCCCGATGTCTGCCCGTCGACCGTGGTAGACCAGAAGCGGCACTATCAATCCTGGCTCGAGAGCCTGCCGGCATAAGCATGAAGCATGCGTCGCGGCGAGTCGGCGCGTGAGCACGCCGATTCGATGGCGTCATCGCGGCCATGGATGATGGCCGCAGCCTGCCCTGCGGCTACCAGCGGTGCTGGTAGCTCGCGGTCAGCGTGATGCCAGCCGACGGAAGATGGCTGGTGTTGTTGCTGTTGCGCATCAACTGGCTATACAGCGGATAGTAGTCACGGTTGAACAGGTTCTGGATGCCCACCGTGACCGTGTCCTTGCGGCCGATCTGATAACGGCTGATCAGGTCGACGGTGGTGTAGCTGCCGACCTCGCGCCGGCCGAAGCTGTCGACGCCGTTCAGCCGGTAATCATGGCTGGCGAAGAAGGTCGCCTGCAGGCGGTTGCTCCACTGCGGCAGCGGGCGGTACTGCAGGTAGGCGGTCAGCTTGAGCGGAGGAATTCGGTAGCCGCTCATCTGCTGGCTGCTCCCGCCCTGCGGTGTTTCCCGGCCTTGCATCCACGTCGCGGTACCGCCCGCGCCCCAGCGCTCGTCATCGGACAGATAGTCGGCGGCGGCTTCCACGCCGACGATGCGCTCGGCGGTACGGGTCAGGATCAGGCCATTGTTGAAGCTCTGCACGTCGCCGAGCTCCGAGGTGGTGTAGAACACCGCCAGCGAGGCCAGCGTATTGCCGAAGGCGCCGCGCCAGCCCAGCTCGTAGTTGTTCGTCTTGACCGGCTGCAGGTCCGACGGACCGATGTCGAACCCGGCGCGCGCATTGCGCACCTGCAGGCCGATATCGGGAAGGCTGAAGCCCTGGCTGAAGGCGGCATAGAACTCGTGGCCCTTGGCCGGCTTGTAGGCCACGCCGATATTGCCCAGCACGGCGCTGTAGTCCACGGCGCTGCCGCCGACGGTGGCGGGATTGGCCAGCCGCGATTGCGAGAGCGGTACGAAATCGTTGAAGCTGGCACGGGCGTACTGGTAGCGCAGGCCGCCCTCGGCCGACCACTGCTCGTCGAACTTGTGCTGCAGCTGGGCGAAGCCGCCCAGGCTGCGCGTGGTGATGGGCGGCATGTAGGTGAGCGTGCCGGTCTTGTTGAAGACGCGCCCGCCGCTGGCGTCATAGGCCTTGGCATCGAAGATGTCGATCGGCATGTCGCTGCGCTCCTGCTCGAAGTCCATGCCCCAGACCACGCGCGTACGCTTGTCGCTGCCCAGTGGCGTCTTCACCGTCAGGCGGCTGCCGAACACCTGCGAATTCTGCATGGTCTGGTCGACATTGCCGCCACGCGTCGACACGCTGCGCGCATCGAAAGGCGTGAAGCGGCTGAAGTAGTCGCGGTAGTAGAACTGGGTCGACAGCGTGCTGCCGAACAGGTCGCGGTGCTCATACTCCAGGTTGACGAGGGTATTGCGGATCTGGTTCTGCTCCGCCAGTTGCAGGCCGCCGATGGCGCGCGCCGGCACGCTTCCCGGCGCCAGCCTGGCCACGCCCGGATCCGGGGCGAAGCGGGTGTCCTGGTCGGCATTGAAGTGGCTGACCGCGATCTGCACACGCTGCTCCGGCGCCAGGCGCAGGCCGAGCTTGCCGCCGATGTTGTAGTTGTCCGACTGGAACAGGTCGCCCTGGCTCGGCTCCGGCGCAAGGCGCCGGCCGCGCGCATCATAGCTGCTGCCGGTGCGGCGCGCACCGACATCGAAAGCGTAATCGACGATGCCCTCGCTGCCGGAAAAGTGCTGCTGCAGGTTGGCGCTCAGGCCATCGGCACGCAAGCGCGTCAATGGCGAGCCGAGCGACAGGGTGGTATCGGCCTGCGGCGGCCCGCCCGCCGGGCGCGTGGTGATGGAGACGATGCCACCGGTCGCGCCGCCACCATAGATGGCACTGCTGCCGCGCAAGACCTCGACCCGCTCCACCAGGGCCGGGTCGATATTGGCAAGATTGCGCGCCGAATCGCGGTTGGTGTTCAACGGCACCCCGTCCAGCAGCACCAGCATGCCGCGCCCGCGCAGCGTCTGCCCGTAGTCGGTGATGGTATGGCTGGAATCGGCCATCCCCGGGATAACCTTGGCCAGCACGGTGGCCAGGCTGTCCGACCCGGTCTTCAGTTCCTCCAGTTCCGCGCGCTCGATCACGGTCACCTGGCGGGTGGGACGCACCAGGTCGCTGGAGGTGCGCGAGGCGGTCACCTCCACGGGTGCCAGCATGGTGCCCGGGTCGACTGGACCCGCAGCAGCAGCAGGCGGCGCGACAGCGTCCGCCGCGGCGCCGGCCTGCGCCGCAGGCTGCAGCACGAAGCCGTGGCTGCCGCTGCGCTGGTAGCGGATGCCGCTGCCTTGGAGCAGGACCGCGAGCGCCTCCTCCGGCGGCATGCTGCCGCGTACCGCGGGGGCCTGCCTTCCGGCCACCAGGGCGGGGGCAAAGAAGAGCTGGATGGAAGTCTGGCGGCCTAGCTGGGCCAGGGCATCGGCCAGCGGCTGGGCGCGGATATCGATCGCCACGGCCGCCTTGCGATCGGCCTCCGCGAGCGCAGGCGCCGCCACGGCGCCAAGGAGGGTGGCTGCCACGGCGGCCATGGTGCCGCGGCGGGCGCCGGGAAAGATGGGTTGGAACGGTGTCACGTCAGCTTGCTCTCGGGTTGCGTCCGGGGAGAAGACGGCCCGCCTCAGCGGGCGCCGTCGACATGAAGACGAAGCCCGCGCGCAAAACCTGAATCTATGGCGAAAAAATTTCCGCGCTGCCGTCGGCCAGCTGGCGGACGGCGACCGGCAGGAAGTGTGGCAGTGCCGCCAGCAGGGCATCGGGATCGTCGGCGCTGAACACGCTGCTGACGCGCAGCCGCGCGGCCACGGCATCGGCCACGCGCACCGGCTGCCGGCGATAGCGCGAGACTTCGGCCGCCACCTCCGACAAGGGCCTGTCGTTGAACACCAGCTTGCCGTCGCGCCAGGCCAGCGCGGCGGACAGGTCGACCGGCGCCGCCGGCGCGACCGCGCCGCTGCCGTCGACCGTGGCACCCAGCCCCGCCGTCAGCCTGACTGCCGCCCCGGCCTTGCGCGGCGCGTCGGAGTGCCCGCGCACGTCGACCGAACCGGACTCGACCGCCACCTCCATGCCGGCCGTCCGGCGGCGCACGTCGAAGCGGGTGCCGGTCACCGTCACCGATCCGGCGCCCGCGTCCACGATGAATGGCTGCGCGCCGTCGTGCGCGACCTCGAACATCGCCTCGCCCTCGAGCAAGGCGACGTCCCGCCGCCCGGCCTGGAAATGCACCGCGACGCGGCTGCGCGTGTTGAGCTGGATGCGTGAGCCATCCGGAAGGCGGACCGTGCGGCGCTCGCCCGGCGCGGTGCTGAACGCGGCCTGGTAGGCTGCCGGAACCTGTGCGCCGGCCACCCTGCCGCCCGGCTCGGGCACGGCGGACTGCCAGGCCAGCCAGCCACCGGCAAGCGCCAGCGCGCACGTGCCAGCCACCCAGGCGCCTCGCCGCCCCGGCCAGCCCGCCGCCGCCCGCCGCGCCGCAGGCATTCCCGCCCCGCCAGCCGGCTCGGCCAGCGCGCGCAAGCGCGCCGCATCCATGGCGCCGGCAGTTCCCCAGATCCGCTCCAGGGCCGCGTACTCGGCCCGGTGCCGCTCGCTTGCGGCCAGCCACTCGGCCAGGGCCTGCCGCTCCTGCGCGCTGATGTCGGGATCCTGCGCCCGCGCGAACCAGCGCGCGGCGGCATCACGGGAACGATCGGCTTTACTCATAGGTCGGGGCAGTCGGACACCTACCGGGACACCGGGCGCAGCCGGGCGGGAGCGGAAACAGGAACGAAAACAGGAACGGAGACGGATTCGGCATCGGGCGGGACATGGGGCGAGGCGCTCGACGAAGTGCTCAGTGCGGACCCAGCGCCCCCACGCGATCGCGCAGGTGCCGCATCGCGCGGATCATGTACTTCTCGACCATGTTCTTCGAGACACCGAGGCGCTCGGCGATCTCCTGCTGCGAGCAGCCGTCGAGGCGTTGCCACACGAACACCTGCCGGCACTTCAGCGGCAACTCGGCCAGCGCCGCTTCGATCTGCGCGGCGAACTGCACCGCGCTGCACTCTGCCTCGGGATCCCCGCAGGTTGCGGGATGGGACTCGATGCTGTCAAGCGCCAACGACTCGCGGCCGCCCTGCTGCCGGAACGCGTCGATCGCCAGGTTCCTCGCCGTCCGGTGCAGGTAGGCCCGTGCCTGCTCAGGGGCTGCCTTGGCCTCCAGGACGCGCAGCAACGCATCCTGCGTCAGGTCTTCGGCGGCATGGCGGTTGCTCAGTTTGCGCGTCCAGGTGTTCACCAACTCTTCGTAGTAGGCGAACAGCCCCAGCGCTCGCAGGGTCCGGGACGGCATCGGGAACGCGGCTCAGGATCTCGCCTCCCCGCGCTTCGCTACGACGGCGAGGTACCTGGGAAGGGAAGGATTGGAAATGAAGCGTGGCCTGGTGGACCGGGATGCATCGCCGGGAAGGGCGCAGCACGATCACGCAGAATCGCAAATGCGACGCATTATCATTTCATTCGTCACTTGGCGTCAATAGGCGGCCGGACCGCCTCCCCTCCCGGAATGGCCCTCCGCCGATCGCGCGGCCGGTGCCGTCGAACAGCTTCAGCGGAACCAGGCGCTCTTGCGCGAAGCGAGGGCCTGGGAACTCTCGACACTTCCGCTCGATTGAGCGATTGAGCGATTGAGCGACGGCACAAGGGCTGGCCCAAGGCCGGACGGCACCTGGCATCGGGCAGCATGAGTTCAATCATCCCAGGCGACATCGACGAAGCACTCCGCCAGATAGCCGATCAGGGCGCGGACCTTCGGCGGCAGGTGCTTGCGCGAGGGATAGACCGCATAGATGCCCAGCTCGACGGATCGGTACGCCGGGAGAATCTCCACCAGGTCGCCGTGGCGCAGGTCTTGGTACAGCATGAAGCTCGGCTGCAGCAGAATGCCGCCGCCGCCGATGGCGATGGCGCGGCACGTGTCGCCGTTGTTGCAGCGTACGGTGGAGTGCGTCTGCACGCTGACCTCGCCCTCCGGCCCGGTAAAGCGCCATTCATTGCGGGTGGCGAAGTGGCTGTACGCGATCACGGGGTGCGCGGCGAGATCGGCCGGCGTCGCCAGGGGTGGATGCCGCGCCAGGTAGGACGGTGCGGCGCAGAGACGCATGCGCGTGCTGGCAAGGCGCCGGCCGATGAGCGAGGAGTCCTGCAGGCGCGCGATCCGCACCGCCATGTCGAAGCCTTCCTCGACCAGGTCCACCACCCGGTCATTCAGGCTGATATCCAGTTCGATGCGTGGGTGGGCGCGCAGGAAGTCCGCCCACAGCGGCGCGAGGTGCTGGATGCCGAAGCTCAGCGGCGCGCTCAGGCGCAGCACACCGCTCGGCTCGACGGCACCGGATGCCACGGCGCTTTCCGCGGCGTCCATCAGCCCCAGGACCTCGCGCGCCTGCTGGTAGAAGCCCCGCCCTGCCTCGGTCAGTGACAGGCGTCGCGTCGTCCGCTGCAGCAGCCGCACCCCGAGCCGTGCTTCCAGGGCGTTGACATGCCGCGATACGGCGGCCTTGGACATGTCCAAAGGCTCCGCGGCCGCGATGAAGCTTCCCTTGTCGACGACGGTGCAGAAGACCTGCATTTCGAGTGCACGATCAGTCATAGGCTCGATAATCGAGACAATTTATCGCATTAGAACATCTTTATCTCGAAATCTGAATCCATAAACTGAAGGCATCTTCCCACTCCACCTGGAGACACCGAGATGCACATCACCCTCATCGGCACCGGCAATATGGGCGCCGCCTTCGCGCGGCAACTGGACCGGGCCGGCCACCAGGTCCGGATCACCGGCCGCGACCTGGCCAAGGCCCAGGCGCTCGCGGAACAGTTCCCCCATGTCGAAGCCTACCCGGCCGCGCAAGCCCTCGGAGACAGCGAGGTCGTGATCGTCGCCACCGCCTACCCGGATGCCGTCGGCGCGCTGCGCAGCCTCGGCGACCTGCGCGGCAAGGTGGTCATCGACATCACCAATCCGCTGACCGCGGACTACATGGGCTTGACCGTCGGCCACAGCAGCAGCGCAGCCGAGGAAATTGCCAAGGCGCTGCCCGGCATCGAGTTGGTCAAGGCCTTCAACACCTTGTTCGCGCAGGTCCTGGCAGATGGCCCGCTGTTCGCCGGCGGGCAGCGCGGCAGCGTGTTCGCCGCCAGTGACAGCGAGCGAGCCAGGCAGACCGCGCTGGCGCTGGCACGCAGTCTCGGCTTCGAGGGCGTCGATGCCGGCGGCCTGGTGAATGCCCGTTACCTCGAGCCGCTGGCCGGCCTGAACATCTACCTTGGCTACGGCGCCGGCCTGGGCACTTCGATCGCCCCGACCTGGATCCACAAGTAAGCAAGCCGCCCAGGAGATGACCGCCATGCGCCATGCCTTTCCGACCCTGTTCGTTTCGCACGGCGCCCCGACCTTTGCCCTCGAACCCGGCCTGGCGGGGGCAAGCCTGATGGCGCTGGGCGCCGAACTGCCGCGTCCTCGCGCGATCGTCGTCGTGTCCCCGCACTGGACGACCCGGGGCGGGGTCGGCGTCACCGCCAGCGAGGCGCCCGCGACGCTGCACGATTTCGGCGGTTTCCCGCCGGCGCTGTACCAGCTCGGCTATCCGGCGCCCGGCCTGCCTGCGATGGCGGAGGAAATCCGCCGGCTGCTGTCGGCGGCTGGATGGTCCTCGCTCGCCGATCCGCGCCGCGGACTCGACCATGGCGCCTGGGTGCCGTTGCTGCACCTGGTACCGACGGCCGACGTCCCGGTCCTGCAAGTGTCCTTGCCCATGCCGCTCGATCCGCTTGGCGCCTGGCAACTCGGCCGGGCCCTGCGGCCGCTGCGCGAGGCGGGCGTCCTGCTGGTCGGCTCGGGGAGCCTGACCCACAATCTGTATGAATTCCGGGCCGCCCGCGCCCCGGTCGAAGGATATGTGGAGCGCTTTGCCCGCTGGACGGCGCATGCTCTGCAGGCCGCGGACCTGGACGCCTTGCTCGACTACCGCAACCGTGCCCCCGAGGCGGAGCGCGCCCACCCCACTGAAGAGCATATCCTGCCGCTCTTCGTCGCCCTGGGGGCCGCCGGCGAACACTACGCGCTGCGCGTGCTCGAAGGCGGCGTGCAGCACGGCGTGCTGGCCATGGACCACTATCTCTTCTGCCCCTCGACTGTTCCCTCCGCACAGGACATGCTGCACGCAGCCATACCATCATGAACGCAACCATCGTCTTCTCCGAACTCCAGCAGGAGCCGCATTCCGGCCTCCAATTCCGCATCGGCCGCGGTGCCGAAGCCCCGCTGGCCCGTGTCCTGCTGCTGCATGGCGTAGGCGGCAACGAGGACAACCTCGCCAGCCTGGCCCGCCATCTGCCCGCCGGCGTCGAGGTCCTGCTGCTGCGGGCCCCCTTGCCACTCGGCGCGCAAGGCTTCGCCTGGTTCCAGGTCAGCTTTACCGCCAACGGCCCGGTCATCCGTGCGGAACAGGCTGAAGACAGCCGCCTGCGCCTGCTGCGCCTGCTCGACGCATTGCCGCCGCTGCCGACCGTGATCGCGGGATTCAGCCAGGGCGGCATCCTCAGCGCCAGCGTCGGGCTCAGCGCACCGGAGAAAGTCGCCGGCTTCGGCCTGTTGAGCGGACGGATCCTGCCCGAGCTGGAAAGCCATATCGCGCCAGTGGAAGCACTGCGCTCCCTCTCGGCCTTCGTCGGGCACGGCCGGCGTGACGACAAACTGCCCGCGAAGTGGGCCGAGCTGGCCGAAGCGTGGCTGCAGCGTCTCGGCGTCAGCCACCAGACCCGCTTCTACGAGATGGGGCACGAGATCATCGGAGAAGAAGTCGCCGATTTCATCCAGTGGCTGCGCCCGACCCTCAACCTGGGCCTCGACTGATTGCACGCCGTCGCTGGCGCACTCCGGAGCGACTCCGATCGACCGCGGCGCAGGACTTGCCATCCCTGCCGGCAGCGCATCTCGCTCCGCGCGGCACCGCATCATGGCCTGTGCGACAATGCGGCACGCCGACATGCAAGTCGGGCGCCCCCAGCGCTTGTGCCCCAGCGCTAATCAATCCTGAGCGGAGTCAGTTGTTGCCGATGGTTTCCCCCGCTTTCATTTCCGAATGGGGAGCTTGGGCCGTGTTCCTCAGTGTGCTGGTCACACAACTCGGCGCGCCGGTTCCGGCCGCGCCCATGCTTCTGCTCGCCGGCTCGCAGGTCGCGGCCGGCTTCGTCTCCTTCGGTTCGGTATTCGCGGCAGCCGTCGCCGGTGTCCTGATCTCGGACGGACTGTGGTTTACGCTCGGACGCCGCTACGGACGCCATCTCCTCACGAGACTGGTCCGCGTATCGCTGTCGCTCGACTCGAGCATACGGCGGACCCACGCCTGGTTCGAGCGGTACGGAGCGCCGCTGCTGCTGGTCGCGAAATTCGTCCCCGGCCTTGGGCTGGTCGCCTCCCCGCTGTTGGGCAGCACCAAGATCGACCGGAGGATCTTCTTCTCGTGGGACCTCGCCGGAGGGGCGATGTGGTCGGGCGCGTGGCTCGCCGGGGGAACCCTGTTCGGTTCGCAGCTGAACCGCATGATGCTGGCGGTCAGCGCGCACGGCATCACCGTCGCCGAAACGCTGCTCGCGGTCGTGGCAGTATTCCTGGCCTACCGGTGGATCCAGCGCCTGCGCTTCCGCCGCTGGCTCGCGCATATCCGGATCACGCCTCAGCAACTCGATGCGATGATGCGGTCGGAGCACCCTCCGGTCATTCTCGACGCACGCCCGCACGCCGTCCGCCAGGCAGAGCCGCACCGCATTCCGGGCGCCATGCTCATCGACCTCGCCTCCCCTGGGAAAGTCGATGAGGCGCTGCTCGAACATGACCTCGTCGTCTATTGCGTCTGCCCGAACGAAGCCACCGCCAAGACGATATCGCAGCAGATGCGCCGCAAGGGCTTCCGGCACATACGCGCCTTGAAGGGCGGCCTGGATGCGTGGGAGCTTCACGGCTACCCGGTGGAGCCCTTGTCCATGGCGGCCGGGGCCGGACCGCAGGGTTACGGGGATGCCCGAAAGGACGACGACAAGGGCGAAGTCACTGTGCGCGCGATTGCTCCGGATTGAGAGGCTGGCACGGCAGTGAGGCCAGGCTGCCGGCCCGATCGGCGGGTCAGCGCACCGGCGCCCTGGCGGCCCGATGCAGCCTCTCAGCGCGTTGACCGTCGCGCCCGGAATTACGCCGCCGTCCCATGCCGAGGCAAACCTGTCACGGCGTGACGGCCTTGCGATGGACGTCATGCGTCACGAAGCCCGCGTCATTGTCCGGCAGGGCAAGACCATCCTTGTTGGCGAGTGTCCTGCGGATATCGGCGAGCCCGGCGGACCAGTGATCGCGCATGGTCGACAGCCCGAACTGATAGTCCTTGTAGTGACGCTCGTGCGCCTTCTGCTGGTAGATCAGGTGCTGGATGTTGTATTTCTTGCTGCATGCCAGCGCCTCGGCCTCGAGACACCAGGGGTCGCTCCGGCGCTGCGCCTCCGGCAACTGATCGAGCACCTTGCGCAGCACGTTGCGATACCGTTGCTCGCGCTCCAGCGTATCGGTAACGAAGCGCGTCCGACTCGAATACTGCACATCCTTCGTCCGCTCGGTGACGGCGCCCATGGTGCGCGGCAGCGGTCCGCGCGCGCTCCACAGGTCCACCTGGAAGGCGAGCGTATCGCGGCGCGGCCGTGCGCCCAGCACCTCCATCAGCGGCGTGTTCGACACGACGCCGCCGTCCCAATAGTATTCGCCATCGATCTCGACGGGCGGGAACGCGGGCGGCAGCGCACCCGACGCGATGAAGTGCTCCGGCGCGAGGCGCGTATGCACATTGTCGAAGTAGACGAAGTTGCCGGTGCCGACATTGACCGCCCCCACGGAAACGCGGGTCTCGCCGGCGTTGATGCGATCGAAATCGCACAGCTTGAGCAAGGTCGCGCGCAGTGCGGAGGTGTCGTACCAGCTGATCTTCTCCGGATGGTCGGGCACGCCCGGCAGAGGCGGCGGAAAGCGCGGCACGAAGAAGCCCTGCTGGCCCTGCATCATCGCGCTCGCGGCCTGCGACGCGGTGAAGAGCGTGCGCACCTGGTCGATGCTGTTGAACAGCGCTGACTCGAACGCCACCGGGATCGCCGGAAAGAACGCGGGCTGGCAGATCGTCTCCCAGAACTGGCGCAGCCGATCGACGCGATGCTCGGGCGCATTGCCCGCAATCAGCGCGGTGTTGAGCGCGCCGATCGAGATGCCCGCGATCCAGTCGAGGGGAATGCCCGCCTCGTGCAGCCCCTCGAAGACTCCGGCCTGATACGCGCCAAGGGCGCCACCGCCCTGCAGCACGAGCGCGATCGTCTCGTAGGGCAGCGCGCGCGGAGCGCCCGCCCCGCCCGCCTCGTGGCGCGGCTCGACCGGATCGATGGCCTGCTTTTCGGTGCGAGCGCGCGGCTTCATTGCATGAACCAGCCGTGGCTGACCACAAACGACTGGCCGGTGAGCGCGGCGCTCGGGAATGCCGACAGGAACAGCACGGTCTGGGCGACGTCCTGCACCGTGGTAAACACACCGTCGACCGTATTGCCGAGCATCACCTTCTTCACCACATCCTCCTCGCTGATTCCCAGCTCCTTCGCTTGTTCCGGAATCTGCTTCTCCACCAGCGGCGTGCGCACGAAACCCGGGCACACGACATGCGAACGCACATTGTGCCTGGCGCCCTCTTTCGCCAGCACGCGCGCCAGCCCCAGCAGGCCATGCTTCGCCGTCACGTAGGCCGACTTGAGCGGGGACGCCTCATGCGAGTGCACCGACCCCATATAGATCACCACGCCACCGCGATCGTCCTTGTACATGTGCTTGAGCGCCGCCTTCGTCGTCAGGAACGCGCCGTCGACGTGGATCGCCTGCATCTTCTTCCAGTCAGCGAACGCATAGTTCTCGATCGGGTTGACGATCTGGATACCCGCGTTCGACACCAGGATGTCGACCGAGCCGAAGGTCTCGGCCACCTTGTCGATGCCGTGGTTGACAGCATCCTCGTTCGTCACGTCCATCGCGACGCCGATGGCCTTGCCGCCGGCCTGCCGGATCTCTTCGGCAACGGCATTGGCGCCATCCTGGTTCAGGTCGGCGATCGCCACCGCTGCGCCGGCCTTGGCCAGCTCCAGCGCGATTTCCTTGCCGA
The DNA here is from genome assembly GCF_001854325.1 of Cupriavidus malaysiensis. NCBI lineage: Bacteria > Pseudomonadati > Pseudomonadota > Betaproteobacteria > Burkholderiales > Burkholderiaceae > Cupriavidus > Cupriavidus malaysiensis. The sequence goes on along the minus strand of NZ_CP017754.1, from coordinate 2,100,992 downwards.
TGCCGCTCGCGGCGCCCGTGACCACTGCGGTCTTTCCGTTCAGCGTGCTCATGCTCGAACTCCTGTCTTGATCGTTGGTGGGAGAAGATGATGGGCCGTCGGCGTCGTTGCGCCAGGTAGTCGTGGACGACTTCGCCCAGCCCATCCGACGGGGATCACCTGGCCGCTTTCGGTGTAGTCGCCGAATCCGGTCGCGTCGGTCATGCGGATGAATTCGTCGTGCACGATCGGCTCGGTGACCTGCAGGGGCCCCGGCACGATTTCGCGCAGGCGGGCCGGATCGGTGCGGCAGGTGATGATCAGGAACTCGCGATCGACGAAGCGGTAGGGACCCAGGGGAAACGCGGGGCTGGTCAACGGCATCGCGAACGCCTTCGATCGGACATCGCTGGTCTTCATGCGGACTCCTTGCCGGGGGTTCGCCATCGCGGATGAGGAGCCGCCATCGTAAGCCTGTCCATCGTCGTTGCGCAATGCCGCAAGCGGGAAATTCCGCCGCGCGGTCCGTGTGGCCGCTCGAGCGGAAATGTCGATATGGACAAGAAGAGACGCCTGCGCAGCGCCCCGCCGCGCCAGGTGCCGGCGAAGAGGCCGGCGGCCAGGGGCCTCCATCCTCTCGAAGTCCGGTTGCATCATGTCACCCGGGCGCGCCGCGGCGCTTTCCACCGGTAACGTCCTTTCCAGCCGGGCGCGGCCCCGCTATGCTGATTTCTATGCTGACCCAGTCGCCGTGCAGCGCGTGTTGGATGAAACTTCCCGCGCTCGCGCTCGACACAGAGCGATCGCCGCGCATCATTGCCGATGCAGAGTGCGTCGCGCCCACCTGAACCCGCGCAGGAGATTCCCCATGCAATTTCTGATCGCGTTCACCATGGCACTGCTGGCATCCGGTGCAGCCCTGGCTGCCGGACCGGCGAATCCCCCGGACCGCTATGACTATGACATGCACGTCACCAACAAGGACGGCTATGTCCCGGACGCCGCCAGGTCGACGGACAAGTTCGATCCGTACACGCAGGGCGCCAACCAGAGCACGCGCTCGAACCTGACCAGCGCCAAGGACAAGATGAAGCACACCAAGAGCGGCAAGAAGACGGCTCCGGCACACCCGAGCACGACGGAGTAAGGGGCCGGCGCAGCCGCCACGAGCGGCGCGGCCTTCAATCCCCGCGCCCGATCGCCGCAAAGCCGAGATGGTGCATCCACTCGCGCAGGATCAGCACGGCGCTTGCTTGGCGCCGGTCGGCCAGGCCTGATCGGCCGGCCGGCCTGCCGTGCGCCACGGCCACGATTTCGTTGAAGCGCGCTTCGATCTCTTCGATGCTGCGCAGCGCCTCGACACCGGGAGGCAGTTCGCCCTCCACATGAAGCAAGGCGCCGGAGGGCAATTGATGCGCGAGCGGCATCACCACGTTTTCGACGTATTCGATGGCGGCCTCCAGTTCCATGGCGGAGGGAGGCTCGCTGCGCAAGGGACCGGGGCGGACATTGTCCAGGCCGAGCGCCAGCGTGAGCGCGTGGCGGCGCCCATCCGCGCTGCTGACCAGCACCTCGGACCGGACGGAACCGAGCAGGAGGCGGACGACCGCCGCAGGTGTGCCGGACATCAGCCGAAGCGATAGCTCGAAACCGAGATGCCGCCGGCGAAACCGTCCTCGTGATAGACGCGCGTGGCGGCCTCGTTCTCGGCGGCACCCGCGGCGACCATGACGGGAATCAGGTGTTCTTCGCGCGGGTGGGCCTGGCGGGCAGCGGGTGCCTGCTCCCATCGCAGCAGCCGTTCGGTTCGGGCACTGCCTTCGTGATGCATCAGCGCATCGCCCAGCCAGCCATCGAAGGCCGCCGACGCGGCCTGGCCCGCTGGGCCGAAGGCACGCAGATTGTGGTAGCTCAGGCCGCTGCCGACGATCAGCACCTCCTCGTCGCGCAGCGCCGCAAGACTGCGGCCGAGGCGGATATGCGCCTCGGGGTCGAGCCCGCGCAGCAGCGACAGCTGTACCACCGGCACGTCGGCCTCGGGAATCATGACGGCCATCGGGGAGAACATGCCATGGTCGTAGCCGCGCGCGGCATCGATGTCGGCCGGCAACCCTGCCGCGCGCACGAGTTCGAGGGTACGCACCGCCAGCGCAGGAGAACCGGAGGAGGCATAGCGGACCTGGTAGGTTTCTTCAGGAAAGCCGTAGTAGTCGTAGATCATGCCCGGGCGCTCCGCCCCCTGCACGGTAAAGGCAGGCGCCTCCCAATGGGCCGACACCATCAGGATCGCCTTCGGCTTGCGTCCCACCTGGCGCGGCATGTCGGCAAGCGCGGCCGCCAGGCGCGCATACGTGGTCTGCAACGCCTGTGGCATCCATGGCCAGGGGCCGCCACCGTGCGAAATGAAATACGTGGGCATGCGGGCTGAGGTACTTGGGGTCATGTCGGGTCCTGGTCTGCATCGCGGTGTGGCGAGACACGGGCATCCTGGGCTCTCGCTTCCGCCGGTATCCGTACTGTACGCCCGGCAATGCCAATCCGGGCAGCCGCAGCGGTGGGAGCCGGCTCCTGGAATACCGCAAGGCGGTGGACCGCGACACGCCGAGGGACGCTGCCGCGGGCCCCTGACGCGGATCGACATGCTGCTGGCCGGCCAGCAGGAAGCGGTGGCCAACCTCGTGCGCTTGCACCTGCGCAACGCGGTACGCGAGAGACCGGATCGCAAACGGGATCATTGGTTTGCGGCATGGAGAACTGCCGCCACCAACGCCTGAGAAACGACCACCAGGCATACGTGCGCACCGAGGTCCGGCCCGGCAATCGGGGGCATGCCTGGAGAGAGATCCGGACAGAGACCGCTATCGCGCCTCGGCAAGACAGGGAACATGGCATGACACTGCTTCTCCGGGAAGCAGGCTGCGAGGCAAGCCGTGAAGCAGTGGTCAGGGCGTGGGAGCGTGGGAGCCCTTGAAGAACGCCCAAAAAAACAAAACCCCGGAAGACCGCGATCTTCCGGGGTTCCGCCGCCATTAACTGGCGGAGACGGAGGGATTCGAACCCTCGATCCAGGTTTTGGCCCGGATGCTCCCTTAGCAGGGGAGTGCCTTCGACCTCTCGGCCACGTCTCCCAAACTTGCGTTGTGCAAGGGAGGCTGCACAACGAAGCACGCATTCTAGCGAGGCTAAGTCAGTTGGTCAATGATAATTCGATGACAACTGCACTTTTTTTTCGTGCCCCGCCAGCAAGCAGGCGAATGCGTCAGGCCTGCTCGAGTTCGAACGCCTTGTGCAGGGCGCGCACGGCGAGTTCCATGTACTTCTCGTCGATCAGCACCGAGATCTTGATTTCCGAAGTGGAGATCATCTGGATGTTGATGCCCTCTTCCGACAGCGTGCGGAACATCTTGCTGGCGATGCCGACGTGCGAGCGCATGCCCACGCCCACCACCGACACCTTCGACACCTTCGGGTCGCCCAGCACGGTGGCGGCGCCGATGTGGCCCTTGACGCCGTCGTTCAGGATCGCCAGCGCGCGCTGGTAGTCACCGCGCGGCACGGTGAAGGTGAAATCGGTCTTGCCGTCCACCGACTGGTTCTGGATGATCATGTCGACGTCGATGTTCGCGTCGGCGATCGGGCCCAGGATCTGGTAAGCGATGCCGGGCTTGTCGGGCACGCCCAGAACGGTGATCTTGGCCTCGTCACGGGCAAAGGCGATGCCGGAGATGACGGCTGCTTCCATGTCAGACTCTTCCTCAAAAGTGATCAGCGTGCCCGAATGCATTTCCTGTTCGAGCGGCAGCAGGGGGTCGGTCAGCGACGACAGCACGCGGGTCTTCACGCGGTACTTGCCGGCGAACTCCACCGAGCGGATCTGCAGCACCTTGGAACCGAGGCTGGCCATTTCCAGCATTTCCTCGAAGGTGATGCGGTCCAGGCGGCGGGCATCTTCCACCACGCGCGGGTCGGTGGTGTAGACGCCGTCGACGTCCGTGTAGATCAGGCACTCGTCGGCCTCGATGGCAGCGGCGATCGCCACGGCCGAGGTATCGGAGCCGCCACGGCCCAGCGTGGTGATATTGCCGTCGGCGTCCATGCCCTGGAAGCCGGTGATGACCACCACGCGGCCGGCGTCGAGGTCAGCCAGGATGCGCTCGTCGTCGATCGACTCGATGCGGGCCTTGGTGAAGGCCGAATCGGTTTTCACCGGCACTTGCCAGCCGGTGTAGCTGACGGCGTCGATGTCCTCACCGTGCAGGGCGATGGCGAGCAACGCGACGCTGGCCTGCTCGCCGGTGGAGGCCAGCATGTCCAGCTCGCGCGGGCTCGGCTGCGCCGAGATCTCCTTGGCGAGGCCCAGCAGGCGATTGGTTTCGCCCGACATGGCCGAAGGCACCACGACTACGCGGTGACCGGCGCGGTGCCACTTGGCCACGCGCTTGGCGACATTCTTGATGCGTTCCGTGGAACCCATCGAAGTGCCGCCGTATTTGTGAACGATGAGAGCCATCTTCTTGTCGACGCCAGCGATTGTGCAAAACCACTGAAAATACACCAAGAACCCTTGCCAGGCAAGGCAGCAGGTCGATCAGCGCACGAGTCGGACATCACGCCACATCTCGATCTCACACCAGGCAGGGCGCCGCCACTGTGCGGCCATGTCCCGCGGCAGTCACGCAGGCGTGCCGGCGATACCTGTGAGCGGCTTCCTCGTCCAGGCCTCGTCCAGGCCTCGTCCAGGCTTCATCCAGGCCTCACCCAGGCCTCGTCGCCGCCCCGCTCCACCCACTCGACGCGCCAGCGCGCTCCCGTCCCGGCGTCCGGCCAGCGCCGGTGCATGCCGAGCCCGGCGGCCAGCACCAGCGTATCCCCGGCCCACAGCAGCGGCAGCGCGGCGCGGCGCCAGGCCGGTACGCCGGCCTCCTGGTAGGCCTGCTTGAGCGCCCGCGCGCGGCCGCCCGGCCGCAGCACGATGCGTTCGCCGCCACGCCGGGGAGCCAGCGCAAGCGGCTGGCGCAGCACCGCCTCCGGCACGCCGAAGGTATCGTCGCGCGTGAAATGGAGCGCGCCCTGCCAGGCCGGCACCGCCAGGCTGGCCTCACCGTGCCAGGCCAGCGTCACCGTTGCCTGCGCCGGCAGCGTGCGCGCGCGGCATGCCAGCACCCGGCCCTGGAAGCGGCGCAGGACGAGGTCCTGATGATGGAGTGCCGGCTCGCCTCCGGCATGGTCGAGCAACTGCGTGCGCATCGCCGCCAACCGCGCTGTCGACGGCGCGTGCATGCCGAGTTCGCGCAGCCACAAGCGCAGCACCGCATCGGCCTGGCCTTCCGGCAAGGCCCGGAGCCCGTCCAGGTCCAGCTCGGCCAGCGTGTCCGCGTCGCGACCCGGGCCGGCCAGCCGCGCCAGCCGCTCGGCGGCAAGCTGGTCCAGCAGGGCACCGGCCTGGGCGAAGTGCGCGGCCGCCTGAGCGACATTGGCGCGCAGCGCGGGGAAGGCCGCCAGCAGGTCCGGCATGCGGCCGCGCAGCGCATTGCGCGCGAAGCGCGGGTCGGCGTTGGTGGGATCCTCGACCCAGGGCAAGGCATGCGCCGCGCAGTAGGCATCGATGGCTTCCCTGCCCTCGTCCAGCCAGGGACGCAGCAGCAGCACGTCGGACCCGGGCGCGAGCCGCCTGGCCGCCGGCATGCCGGCCATCCCGGCCACGCCGGTGCCGCGGAACAAGCGCAGCAGCACCGTTTCGACCTGGTCGTCGAGGTGGTGGGCGAACAGCAGCAGGCCGGCCCCGGCGTCGCGGCACATGTCTGCCAGCGCCGCATAGCGCGCGCGCCGCGCCGCCGCCTCCAACCCTTCGCCGGCCAGCGGCCGCACCACCGCGCGGCGCACGAAGTAGCCGACCTGCCAGCGCGCGCACAGGTCCGCACAGAAGGCATCCCACTGGTCGGCCTGTGCCTGCAGGCCGTGGTGCACGTGCAGCGCCACCAGCCGCGCCGGCAACGCGCCGTCGGCAAGCGCCGCGCGCGCGGCATGCAGCAGCGCCACCGAATCGCGCCCGCCCGACAGCGCCACCGCAACGGCTCCCGCCGCACCGCCAGAAACAACAAAGGCCGCACCGCCCCGCAGGGACTGTGCGACCTTGTCGGTCAGGCGCGCGGAGGGATCACTCGCGGGCGCCGGTTTCCTTGAACTTGCCATAGGCCAGCAGGCGCTCGTGGCGCCGTGCCTGCAGTTCCTTCACGCCCATGCCCTGGAACTGGCGCAGCGCATCGGCGAGCGAGCGCTTGAGCATGGCGGCCATGCCCTTCGGGTCGCGATGGGCGCCGCCCAGCGGCTCGTTGACGATCCTGTCGATCAGGCCAAGCGCCTTCAAGCGGTGCGCGGTCAGGCCCAGCGCCTCGGCGGCCTCGGGGGCCTTCTCGGCGGTCTTCCACAGGATGGAAGCGCAGCCCTCGGGCGAGATCACCGCATAGGTGGCGAACTGCAGCATCTGCACCACGTCGCCCACCGCGATGGCCAGCGCGCCGCCCGAGCCGCCTTCGCCGATGATGGTGGCGATCAGGGGCACCTTCAGGCCGGCCATCACATACAGGTTGTGGCCGATGGCCTCGGACTGGCCGCGCTCTTCCGCGTCGATGCCGGGAAACGCGCCCGGGGTGTCGACGAAGGTGAAGATGGGCAGGCCGAACTTGTCGGCGAGTTCCATCAAGCGCTTGGCCTTGCGGTAGCCCTCGGGCTTGGACATGCCGAAGTTGCGCAGCGCGCGCTCCTTGGTGTCGCGGCCCTTCTGGTGGCCGAGGACCATGCACGCCTGCCCGTTGAAGCGGGCCAGGCCACCGACGATGGACAGGTCGTCGGCGAAAGCCCGGTCACCGTGCAGTTCGTGGAAGTCGGTGAAGATTTCCCGCACGTAGTCCAGCGTGTACGGACGTTGCGGGTGGCGGGCGATCTGCGCGACCTGCCAGGGGCTCAGGTTCGCGTAGATGTCCTTGGTGAGCTGCTGGCTCTTGCCGGCCAGCCGCGAAATCTCTTCGGAAATATCGACGGCCGAGTCGTCCTGCACGAAGCGCAGTTCCTCGATCTTCGCCTCGAGTTCGGCGATCGGCTGCTCAAAATCCAGGAAGGTGGTTTTCATGAAGGCACATGTACCTGTCTGTGAAGGGGCGCATTCTACCGGAATTTACCCCCGATCTTATCCGCCGGCAGACATCGCCGGCGACACTTTCTCGCAAAATCTTCGCGAGAAGAAACTAATACGTCACCGGAAGCGGATCCAGGCTGCGCCACATATACCAGGTGGCCACCGTCCGCCACGGCTCCCAATTGGCCGCGACCTCGCGCGCCTCGCTGCGTGTGACCGGCTCGCCGCTGAAGTAATTCGTCGAGATCGCGTTGATCAGGCCGATGTCGTCGAGCGGCAGTACGTTGGGCCGCATCAGGTTGAACATCAGGAACATCTCCGCGGTCCAGCGGCCGATGCCGCGGATCTGCGTCAACTCCGCGATCACCGCCTCGTCGTCCATCTCCGCCCATTGGTTGACATGCACGCGGCCGGCCTTGAAATGCTCGGCCAGGTCGATGATGTACTCGGCCTTGCGCCGGGACAGGCCGCAGGCGGCCAGTTTCTCGGTGCCGGCCTTGACCAGCTGTGCCGGCGTCAGCTTGGGACAGGCGACGACGAGCCGCTCCCAGGCCGCCTGCGCGGACTTGACCGAAATCTGCTGCCCCACCACCGAGCGTGCCAACGTGATGAACGGGTCCCCGCGCGCGACCAGGTGGCCCGGGCCATAGGTGGGAATCATCTTGCGCAGGATGCGGTCACGCTTCATCAGGTCGGCGCAGGCCTCGTCCCAGTAGGCGGGGCGCACGACCTCGACGTCGCTGTCGACCGGCAGCGGCACGGCGCCGCCCTTGCCGTCCGCCTTGGCCACGCCGGCAGCCTTGCCGGCGCGGGCCGGCGCAGCCTTGGCCGCGCTGGCGGCGGCGGGCGTCTTGCGCGCGACAGCGTTCAAGCACGCCTCCATTCGGTCACGCCACCCGGCTTGTCTTCCAGCACCACGCCGGCCGCCAGCAGTTCCGCACGGATGCGGTCGGCCTCGGCGAAGTTGCGCTCGGCCTTGGCGGCCTTGCGCGCGGCGATGCCGGCCTCGATCTGCGTCGCGTCCAGTCCGTCGGAGGTGCTGCCCGCTTGCAGGAAGGCATGCGGGTCGCGCTGCAACAGGCCCAGGGTGCCGGCCAGCGCCTTGAGCTGGCGCGCGGCGGCGGGCGAAGCGGTACGGTTGACTTCGCCGGCGAGGTCGAACAGCACCGAGAACGCGATCGGGGTATTGAAGTCGTCGCACATGGCCTCGCGGAAGCGCTGCGCATGGGCTTCGTTCCAGTCGAGCGGCTCGCCGTCGGCCTGTGCATCCTTCAGGGCCGTGTAAAGACGGGTCAGGGCGTGGCGCGCATCGTCGAGATGGGCCTCGCCGTAGTTCAGCGGACTGCGGTAGTGGGCGCGCAGGATGAAGAAGCGCACCACCTCGGAATCGTAGGCCTTCAGCACGTCGCGGATGGTGAAGAAGTTGCCGAGCGACTTCGACATCTTCTCGTCGTTCACGCGCACGTGGCCGTTGTGCATCCAGTAGTTGACGAAGGGCTTGCCGCTGGCGCCCTCGGACTGCGCGACCTCGTTCTCGTGGTGCGGGAACTGCAGGTCGGCGCCGCCGCCGTGGATGTCGAAATGCTCGCCCAGCAGCGTGCAGCTCATGGCCGAGCACTCGATATGCCAGCCTGGACGCCCGCGACCCCAGCGCGAATCCCACTTGCTCTCGTCCGGCTCGCTGGCCTTGGCAGACTTCCACAGCACGAAGTCGAGCGGATCCTGCTTGGCCTCGTTGGTGCTGACGCGCTCTCCCGCGCGCAGGTCTTCGATCGACTTGCCGGAAAGCCTGCCATAGCCGGGGAACTTGCGCACCGAGAAATTCACGTCGCCGTCCGCGGCCTGGTACACCAGTCCGTTCTGCTCGAGCTTGTCGATCAGGTTGAGCATCTGCGGCACGTACTGGGTGGCGCGCGGCTCGTGGTCGGGGCGCTGCACGCCAAGTGCCGCCGCGTCCTCGTGCAGGGCATCGATGAAGCGCTCGGTCAGCGCGCCGATGGTCTCGCCGTTCTCGGCGGCGCGGCGGATGATCTTGTCGTCGATGTCCGTGATGTTCTGCACATAGGTCACTTCATAGCCGATGGTGCGCAGCCAGCGCTGCACCATGTCGAATATCACCATGGCCCGCGCATGACCCACGTGACAGTAGTCGTACACCGTCATGCCGCAGACATACATGCGGACCTTGCCGGGTTCGATGGGCACGAAGGGCTGCTTGGCACGCGCGAGCGTGTTGTAGATATTCAATGAATGCATGAAACGAAGTGAATGATGGGGGAAGCACGCCGACGGTGTGCCGCCTGGCCGGGCGCGTACTGCAGTACGGATCACTGATTGAATCACTTCCAGCCGAGCCGGCGCTTGCTCCAGCGCAAGACTGGCGCGTCCCATATCTTACCGGAAGCGCGCCTGGCGGTCGCCGCGGGGCGGCCGAGCGCGTACCGCCCGTCCACGCTTTGCTAGAATGCCGCCGAGTATAACGGACCGCCCGAAAATGAGCCTGCTCCTGCCCTCCCTCGAATTCGCGGCCGCGCGGCTTCGGGCCCGCCGCGGCGCCGCCGCGGCAACCGCTGCCGTGCTGCTGGCCGGCCTGCCTTGCCTGGCCCAGGCCCAGATGCCGATGTCCCTGGCCGCGCCGGCGGCCTCCACCCCGGTGCGCTCCGCCGACCCGGGCATGGCCGACGCCGAGAAGGCCGTGAGCCAGAAGCATTACGCCCAGGCCGTGGAGCAGTTCGACCGCGTGCTGGCGGCCAATCCACGCAACGTGCAGGCGCGCTTCGAGCGCGCCTGGGCGCTGGCCCAGGGCGGCCGCGAGCAGGACGCCGAGCGCGCCTTCGCGGAGATTGCCCAGGACTTTCCCGAGTTGCCGGAACCGCACAACAACCTGGCGCTGCTGTATGCCCGGCGCGGCGAGTTGAAGCGGGCCGAGGCCGAGTTGCTGCTGGCGATCGACGTCAATCCGGCTTTTGCCGTGGCCTACACCAACCTGGGCGACGTCTATCGCCGCCTGGCGGAACAGGCCTACGCCGACGCGCTGCGCCGCAGCCCGGGTGATGCGCGCGCCAGCGCCGCCCTCGGCCAGTTGCGTCAGGCGGCAGCGCCCGCCGCACCTGCCGCGGCCAAACCCGCCGCAGGAGCGAACCCGGCCTCGTCCCCGGCAGCGCGCTGAGATCCACCCGGCCGCGCCCCCCGCTTCGCGCCAGGCCGCTGCGGCGCGCCGCGCCGGGCGGCCGCGCGGCATTCCCCTCGTCACCCAAGGAGTCCGTCATGTCCCTTTCCAGACGCCTCGCCATCGCCGGCATGCTGGCCGGCGCCCTCGCCCTGAGCCCGCTGGCCGCGCTGGCGCAGTCCGCGCCGGCGACCAAGCCCAAGGCCGAGCGGGTGCAGTTCACCACCAGTGCCGGCAAGTTCACCGTCGAGGTCTACCCGGACGCGGCGCCGAAGACGGTCGCCAACTTCCTGGAGTACGTCAAGAGCGGCTTCTATGCGGGCACCATCTTCCACCGCGTGATCAATGGCTTCATGATCCAGGGTGGCGGCTTCGACCGCGAGATGAACGAGAAGCCGACGCGCGCGCCGATCCCGCTCGAAGCGCGCAACGGCTTGAAGAACAAGGCCGGCACCATCGCCATGGCACGCACCAGCGACCCGAACTCCGCCACCGCGCAGTTCTTCGTCAATGTGGTAGATAATCCCAACCTCGACTATCCGGCACCGGACGGCAACGGCTACGCTGTCTTCGGCAAGGTGATCGATGGCATGGATACCATCGATCGCATCAAGGTCGCCCCGACTACCGCCTACGGGCCGATGCGCAATGTGCCGGCCACGCCGATCGTGATCCAGTCGGCCAGCATCGTCCAGTAGGCATTGACCCAGAGAAAGGAAAGCAGATGTCCAAGGTTCAGCTCCAAACCAGCGAAGGCGTGATCACGCTCGAACTCGATGCCGAGAAGGCTCCCAAGACGGTGGAGAACTTCCTGTCGTACGTGCGCAAGGGCCACTACGACAACACCATCTTCCACCGCGTGATCAAGAACTTCATGATCCAGGGCGGCGGCTTCGAGCCCGGCATGAAGCAGAAGGGCACCGACGCGCCGATCGACAACGAAGCCGGCAACGGCCTGAAGAACGACCGCTACACGGTCGCCATGGCACGCACCAACGCGCCCCACTCGGCAACCGCCCAGTTCTTCATCAACGTGGTCGACAACGACTTCCTGAACTTCTCGTCGCCGACGCCGCAAGGCTTCGGCTATGCCGTGTTCGGCAAGGTGGTCGAAGGCACCGAGGTGGTCGAAAAGATCAAGGGCGTGCGCACCGGCAGCTCCGGCTTCCACCAGGACGTGCCGCTCGAAGACGTGATCATCGAGAAGGCCACCATCGTCGAGTAATGCCTCACGCACCGGCGCGGGCCGCGGGTCCGTGCCGGCTGCTGCGGCCAAGTGCGCCCCGCGACCATGACCGCCCCCCCTGCCCCGCCGGCGTCCGGCGTGCCTGAACTCCAGGTGCCCGCGCCGGCGTGGTTCATTTCCGACCTGCACCTGACGCCCGCCATGCCCCGCACGCTGGCGGCCTTCGAACGCGCGCTGGAACGCGCGGCAATGCAGGCACACGCCCTGTTCATCCTCGGCGATTTCTTCGAATTCTGGATCGGCGACGACGAGACCGGCACGCCCTTCGCGGCCGACGTGGCCGCCGCACTGCGCACGCTGGCGACAGGCGGCGTGGCCGTCTACCTGATGCACGGCAACCGCGACTTCCTGCTCGGCGAGCGCTTCGCCGCCGCGGCCGGTGCCACGTTGCTGCCCGATCCCACCGTGATCCGCTGCGCCGGCCGGCGCGTGCTGCTCAGCCATGGCGACATGCTCTGCACCGACGACGCACGCTATATGCGCTTCCGGCGCCTGACGCGCAACCGCTGGGTGCAGCGCGCCTTCCTGGCGCTGCCACTAGCGGCGAGGCTGTCAGTGGCGCGCCGCCTGCGCGCCGACAGCGAAGCCGGCCGCGCGCGGCCCCAGCAGCCGCGCAACTATGGCGACGTCGCGCCGCAGGCCGTGGCCGGGCTGATGCGCGCGAGCGGCACGGACCTGCTGGTACACGGCCACACGCACCGGCCCGCACGCCACCTGGAAAGCACCGGCGAGCGTTGGGTCCTGACCGACTGGGATCTCGACGGCGCGCACGGCGGCCCGCCACGCGCGGCGGCCTTGCAACTCGACGACTCCGGTTTCCGTACGGTACCCCTGGACGACTGAGCGGCCGTGGCCGCCGGCTCAGTCGAACCGGCGTTGCAGGAGCGATCGCCCCCCGCGCGGCCGGCCACCCGCCGCCACGTGTTCAATCGTCACCCCAGCGCCAGCGCGGCGGCTCCCCTTTGCGCCAGCAGATAGCGAGCAGCAGCGCGCAGAGCGTCAGCTGGCTGCCGATGAAAGCGCCCGGCCGGGTGTGCGGCGGGAAGCAGGCAACAGCCATGCCGACCAGGAGCGCATATACGGCATACACCAACCAGCCCTGCCAGCACGTAGGCAGGCCCCAGCCCCATCCGTAACGCTTGGCAGGGAACCAGTACCTGGGGGACGATGGCATGGCGATGCTCCTTGGCAGAAACGCCGGAACGCGCCGGCGACAGCCACATCATAGGCCCGCGCGGCGAACAAGCGAGCCCCGCCGCCGCGTGGACGCGGTGGCGGAGGTGCCCTATTTCAGGAGCTTGCGCAAGTCGCTGGCATCGAAGCTTTCGTTGGGTGTCTTCTCCAGGTGCTCGCCGAGCCGATCCAGCGCCGCCAGTACCGCCTCGATGCGCTCATGCTGGCGGGCCGCGTTGTCGATCAGGCTCTTCAGCGCCAGCGACACCGGATCGTCCGCATTGGGCGTGATGCCATAGGCGGAGAACTCCTGCTTCGCGGCCTGCTGCTGCGGCGGCGCGTCCGGCAGGATGATGCGTGCCGGCACGCCGACCGCCGTCGCACCCGGCGGCACCGGCTTGAGCACCACGGCATTCGAGCCGACGCGCGCGCCGTCGCCGACAGTGAAGCCGCCCAGCACCTTGGCGCCGGCGCTGACGACCACGTTGGCGCCGAGCGTCGGATGGCGCTTCTGGCCCTTGTAGAGCGAAGTACCGCCCAGGGTCACGCCCTGGTAGATGGTGCAGTCGTCGCCGACCTCGGCGGTCTCCCCGATGACCACGCCCATGCCGTGGTCGATGAAGACGCGCCGGCCGATGGTGGCGCCGGGATGGATCTCGATCCCGGTCAGGAAGCGGGACCAGTGCGAGATCCAGCGGCCCAGCCAGCGCAAGCCCGCGTTCCAGCAGCCGTGCGCGAAGCGGTGGAACATGACCGCGTGGAAGCCGGGGTAGCAGGTCAGGACTTCCAGGCGGCTGCGCGCAGCGGGATCGCGCAGCATGATGGCGTCGATATCTTCCTTCAGACGAGTGAACATCGTGTCGTGTCGTGGTGCCATGCCGTGCGCCGCGCCCGTCCGGAAGCGGATCGCGCGGTCGCCGGCATGGTCATTGGCCGGTGGGAACGGGATCAGGAGTGTAAGAGATTTGCTGCCCTGATGCCGTCATGGACTTTGCCGGCGGCAAGCCGCCGGGCCCGGACCGTCAACATCGCTCCGGCACGTGCACCAGCCCGCTGAGCAGGCGGCGGGCACCGGAGCGCACGGTGACACGCCGCACCGCCGCGGCGGGCGGCGGTGCGGCCGGCGCAAAATAGTCGAGTTCGATCGTGGCGGCAGGATCTGCCGCGCCGTCCCCGCCCCCGCCCTCGTGTGCGGAGCACGGTTCGAGCGGATGGCCGTTGGTGCAAGGCACGTGCGCGAGCACGACGCGCCCGGTGTTGCGCAGCCAGATCCGTACCGTGGTGATGCCGTCGCGCGCCGGCACGAAACCGCGCCAGATGGCAAAGGCTCCGGCCGCGGCCGGCATTTCGGCCGCGGGCCCGCCAGCTTCTTCGCCACTGTCCTCGCCCGACCAGTCCATGCGCGCCACCTGGGTGGCGACCGCTCCGATGCGGCACTCCACGTCGCAGCCGGCTCGGCGCGCGGCGCGCATCAGCGCCACGCGGCCCTCGAGGCCGTCGGCATCCCCCGCGGCGACTCCCGGTGCGGCCAGCAAGCGCAGCAGCAAGGCATCGCGCGCCGCGCCGTCCTGGGGCAGGTCGTCCTCCAGCAAGAACACGCCCTTGCCGGCGCCGCTGCGCATGTAGAAGGCCGGAATCTCCGTCACCGCTCGCCGCTCCTGTCGATGGTCAGCCTGCCTGCCCGTCCGTACCGCCGTCCGGGCGGTCGTCCCGGCCGCCCCGGTCGTCCTGCGCGGCCAGCAGCATATGCTTGGCGACGCCGCGCAGGATGTTGACTTCCTCGCGCTCCAACCCGGTGCGGGCCAGCAGGCGGCGCAGCCGCGACATGAGCTTGCGCGGGTGCGCGGGATCGAGAAAACCGATGGCTTCCAGGCCCGACTGCAGGTGCCCGAACATGGCCTCGACCTGCTCGGCGGTGGCGGGCTCTCCAGCATAGCCGATCCCCGCCTCCGGCGCCGGCGCCCCCTCCAGCAGGGCCAGGCGCATCTCGTAGGCCACCAGCTGCACCGCCTGGGCGAGGTTGAGCGAAGCGTAGGCGGGGTTGGCGGGAATATGGGTCACGGCCGAGCAGCGCTCGACCACCTCGTTGGGCAGGCCGAATCGCTCATTGCCGAAGACGAAGGCGATCGAGGCGCCGGCGGCGGCGTCCAGGCAGAGGCGCCCCTGCGCCACCGCGGCGCGCGGCAGCAGCCGCGGCGGACCGAATTCGCGCTGGCGCGCGGTCATGGCCACCGCCAGCGCGGTGCCAGCCAGGGCCTGCTCGACGTCGTCGACGAGGCAGGCGCCGGCGAGCACGTCGTCGGCGCCGCTGGCCATCGCCACGGCCTCGGCATGCTCACGCACGCCGGGCTCGCGCGGACGCACCAGCACCAGGCTGCCCGGTACCGTGCCGAACCCCATGGTCTTGAGCGCGCGAGCCACCGAGCCGACGTTGCCGGGGTGGCTGGTCTCGACGAGGACGAAACGCACCCGGGCGAAGCCTTCCTGCTCCGTAGCGCGCCCACTTGGCTGGTCCAGGCGACTCCCCGTCTGGCTCGTCTGATTTGCCGGCTTGTTATACAATGTGCGATTCCTCTTGGGCGTGGCCCCGGCCTTGTGCTTTCTACAGCACCCGGAAGCGGCGCACCACCGTTCTTCTACAATCCGTTGTGTTGTCAGCCGCCAGCCGTGCAGCGCGCCATCGCGCGCCCGGTCCGTGCCGGCTTGGAGAGATTCATGCACCCGATGCTCAATATCGCCGTCAAGGCGGCCCGCAAGGCAGGTACCATCATCAACCGCGCGTCGATGGACGTCGACCTGCTGCGTGTCTCGCGCAAACAGCACAACGATTTCGTTACCGAGGTGGACCGCGCGGCTGAGGCCGCGATCATCGAGGTCATCCGCACCGCCTACCCGGAACACGCCATTCTAGCGGAAGAGTCCGGCCAGTCCTGGACCGACGGCGAGGAAACCAGCGAATACACCTGGGTCATCGATCCCCTCGACGGCACCACCAACTTCATCCACGGCTTTCCGCAGTACGCCGTTTCCATCGCCCAGTTGCACAAGGGCGTGCCCGCCCAGGCCGTGGTCTACGATCCTGCCCGCGACGAGCTGTTCACCGCCACCAAGGGCGCCGGCGCCTTCCTCAACAACCGCCGCATCCGCGTGACCCGCCGCGACAAGCTGGCCGACTGCCTGGTCGGCACCGGCTTCCCTTTCCGCGACATGGAAGGCCTGGACGAGTACCTGGAGATCTTCGCGCTGATGACGCGCAGCTGCGCCGGCCTGCGCCGCCCGGGCGCGGCCGCGCTGGACCTGGCCTACGTGGCCTGCGGCCGCCTCGACGGCTTCTTCGAGACCGGCCTGAAGCCCTGGGACATGGCCGCGGGCATGCTGCTGGTGACCGAGGCCGGCGGCCTGGTCGGCAACTACGCTGGCGAATCGCGCCACATGGAACAAGGTGAAGTGCTGGCCGGCAACCCCAAGGCCTTCGCGCAGATGGTGCGCCTGCTGTCGCCGTTCTCGCTGGACAACGCCAAGCCTGCCGCCTGACGGCGCCGCACCGCTGGCGCGCGCAGCCGCTGCGGCGGCGCGCGCCGTGGCAATTGCAACAAGATGCGCCAAGCGACCCGTTCGGGTTGACATGGCGCCTCATGACTCTTACACTCCGCCCGTCTTTTCATCCAAGGGAATTTCCGTGGGCTCTGCAACCAGTGACAGTAGTCGATCGCGCATCGGCATCGCTGCCTGACAGGTACGGAATCTCTTCTCTCTTCCGCGCCTGATCCCTCCAGGTAGCGGTGTCTTCCCGCCAGCCCTCCCGGCCGGCCCCTCGCCTCGAATACCGTCTCATCGTCCGTGTGTCCGCCAGCCTGACGGCCGGCTCGACGCGCCTGTCCCGCGTTGCCGATGACAACGCACGGTCGCCGCTTGCCAGCGCGCGGCGACCCGGCGGCCAGCGGACGGCATCCCGCGCCTCGCCCTCCGGAGCGAAAGGCCATAGCAGCCCGGGCCGTGCCCGCGCTATCCGCCTTACCGATTGCAACAAAGGGAGCACGCCATGCGCTTTCTCCACAAGCTGATGCCCGCCACCCCTGCCGCCACGGCCGCGGCCGCCGCCGGCGCCTGCCCGCCGCCGGCGATGCCCGCGTCGCAACTGTTCCAGGTCGTGGTGCTGTGCCGCGACGCCGGCGAGCGCCGCATCGCACAGCAGATCCTCGACGAACTCGACGCCAACCAGATGACGCTGCGCAGCCTCCACGCGCGCAGCCTCGCGCAGCGCGAGCTGACCGAAGTCCGCGTACTGCTGCAGTGCCCCCAGGATGCCCGTGCCGCCATGGTCCGGCTGGTGCAGGTGCTGGGTTTCACGCCGCTGGTGCGCTCGGTGCGCTGGGAAACCGTGCCGCAGCCCGCGCGCGCGCTGGCCGCCACCACGCACTGATCCGCACCGGCGCCACGCTGGCCTCACCAGGAGACCCCATGGACCCCGACCCTAGTTGCCATCCCTTGCGCCGAAGGTGCGGCGCGCCCGGCCCCGCCTGATCCTCCGTCCCGAGCCTTGATGCCGGCGGATCGGCCCCACCGGACCCGCACGGCCATTCCCGCCTGAGCGCAGCCCCGCCCCGCAGGGCCTGCCCGCCTGGAATCCCCGCCCCTTCGGCGCCGCGCCCCTCCGCGCGCAGCGCTTCGCACGACACAGCCTGCTCCCTCCAGAGACCCGTCCGGCCAGCGGCCGCCGGCCCGCTGGGGATTGCGCTCGTCCCTGCCACGCCAAGCGGCCTCGATGCCGCCTGCCCGCGCTGCCGCCCCACTTCACCGAACCGCATCCCGACATGCGTGGCGGCGCTCGATCGCCGCGCCCAGGAGAACCCATGCCGTACCCCGACTTGCGCCGGCGGCGCCTGCTCGCCCTGGCCACCGCCTGCACCGCCCCCTGGCTGCTGGCCGCCTGCGAACCCTCCGGCCCGGCCCAGGCCAAGACAGCAGAACCTCCGTCCCGGAGCGCCACCGACAAGATCCTCGAAGGCAGCCAGATCGCCCTGCCGCCCGGCTCGCCGCTGCGCGGCCGGCTGGTCGTCGACACCGTCCGCACGCAGGAGATCGCGCGGCAGATCCCCGTGCCGGGCGTGATCGAAGCCGATCCCGCGCGCCTGGTCCGCATCGCCCCGCCGCTGCCCGGCCGCATCCTGCAGCTGCACGCCGGCCTCGGCGACGCCGTGCGCCAGGGCGAGCCGCTGGTCACCCTCGACTCGGCCGAGCTGAGCAGCGCGCAGGCCGAGGCCGGCAAGGCGCGCGCCGCCCTGCAGGAAACCCGGCTCGAGCTGGAACGCCAGCGCACGCTGTATGCCGAGGAAATCGCCGCACGCAAGGACCTGGAGCAGGCCGAACTGGCGCATGCCCAGGCCAGCCACGAAGCCGAAGCCACCGCGGCCCGCCTGGCCCAGCTCGGCGCCAGCAGCGGCAACGACCCGCGCGCACGCCGCCAGCTCGTGATACGCGCCCCGATCAGCGGCCGCGTGATCGCCCTGGACGGCGCGCCGGGCGGCTACTGGAACGACACCAATGCGCCGCTGATGACCGTGGCCGACCTGTCCACCGTCTACCTGGCCGCCAACGTGCCGGAGAAGGACATCGCCGCCGTCTTCGTCGGCCAGCGCGCCCGCATCGACCTCAATGCCTACCCCGGCGAGCCGGCGAGCGGCGAAGTGCGCTATGTGGGCGAGACCCTCGACGCCGACACGCGCACGGTCAAGGTCCGCGTCGCCATGGCCAACCGCGACGGCCGCCTGCGCCCCGGCATGTTTGCGCGCGTGACCTTCAGCGGCCGTTCGCGCCAGACCCTGGTGGTGCCCGTGTCGGCCCTGCTGCAGGACGGCCTCTACACCAAGGTGATGGTCGAGCACGGCGAGTTCCGCTACGCCGCGCGCACAGTGCGCACCGGCGACGTGGTCGACGGCATGGCCGAGGTGCTCGACGGCCTGCGCGCCGGCGAGCGGGTGGTGGTGAAGAACGGAGTGCTGCTCAATGATTGACCGCCTCGTCACCCTCTGCTTCCACCGCCGCGGCATCGTCTGGCTGGTGTTCGCCCTGGTCGCGCTGTACGGCCTGGCCAGCTGGCGCCAGCTCCCCGTGGAAGCCTACCCCGACATCGCCGACGTGACCTCGCAGATCGTCACCCAGGTGCCCGGCCTGGCAGCCGAGGAGGTCGAACAGCAGATCACCATTCCGCTCGAACGCGCCTTGCTGGCCACGCCCGGCATGCACGTGCTGCGCACGCGCAGCCTGTTCGGGCTGTCGCTGGTCACGGTGGTGTTCGAGGACGGCACCGAAGGCTACTGGGCACGCCAGCGCCTGCAGGAACGCCTGGCCGAAGTGGACCTGCCCTACGACGCCAAACCCGGCCTCGACCCCTACACCTCACCCATTGGCGAGGTCTACCGCTACACGCTGGAATCGCCCACGCGCGACCTGCGCGAATTGTCCGACCTGCAGGCCTGGACCGTGATCCCGCGCTTGAAGAAGGTGGCCGGCGTGGTCGACGTGACCAACTTCGGCGGCCTCACCACCCAGTTCCTGCTCGAACTGGACCCGGCCAGGCTCAACCAGTACCACCTGACCCTGGCGCAGGTAACTGAAGCACTCAACGCCAACAATGCCAATGCCGGCGGTGGCGTGATGGACCGCGGCGAACAGTCCTACGTGGTGCGCGGCGTCGGCCTGCTGCACTCGCTGCAGGACATGGGCAACGTGGTGGTCACCAGCAAGGATGGCACCCCGGTGCTGGTCAAGGACCTCGGCACGCTGCGCTACGGCAACGTCGAGCGGCGCGGCATCCTCGGCAAGGACGGGCAGGCAGATGCCGTCTCCGGCATCGTGCTGCTGCTCAAGGACTACAACGCGGCCCAGGCGCTCGCCGGCATCCACGCCGCCGTGGCCGACCTGAACGGCAAGCTGCTGCCGCCCGATGTCAAGCTGGTGCCCTATCTCGACCGCAGCCACCTGATCGAGGCCACCATGCGCACGGTCGGCATGACCTTGACCGAGGGCATGGTGCTGGTCGCCGTGGTCCTGCTGCTGTGCCTGGGCAGCCCGCGCGCGGCGCTGATCGTGGCACTGACGATCCCGCTGGCGCTGCTGATCGCCTTCATCTTCATGCGGCACTTCCATATCCCGGCCAACCTGCTCAGCCTGGGAGCGATCGACTTCGGCATCCTGGTCGACGGCGCCGTGGTGCTGGTGGAGAACATGCTGCGCCGGCGCGAGCGCCAGCAGGACCTGCCGCTGACACCCGCCGATGCCATTGCGGCCACGCTGCAGGTGGCGCGGCCGATGTGCTTCGGCATGCTGGTGATCGTCGCCGCCTACCTGCCGCTGTTCTCCTTCGAGCGCATCGAGTACAAGCTGTTCGCGCCCATGGCCTACGCGGTGGGTGCCGCCCTGGGCGGAGCATTGCTGGTCGCGCTGACGCTGGTCCCAGGCCTCGCCTGGCTGGCCTTCCGCAAGCCGCGTCCGGTCTTCCACAATCCGGTGCTCGACTGGCTCGGCCGGCACTACCAGGCCTTCCTGGCGCGCAGCGTCGGAGGCCGGCGCTGGGTGGCGGCCGCCTGTGCCGCCGCGCTGGCCGGACTGGCCGTACTGGGACTGACCACCGGCCGCGATTTCCTGCCCTACCTCGACGAAGGCTCGCTGTGGCTGCAGGTACAGATGCCACCCGGCATCACGCTGGAACGCGCGGCCGGGATGGCCGACGAACTGCGCCGCGTCACGCGCGAGTTCCCCGAGGTGTCCTACGTGGTCACGCAGACCGGCCGCAACGATGACGGCACCGACTACTGGACGCCCTCGCATATCGAAGCCAGCGTCGGCCTGAAGCCCTATCGCGAGTGGCCGGCCGGCATGGACAAGCAGAAGCTGATCGGGCGCCTGGCGGCACGCTACGCGCAGATGCCCGGCTACTCGGTCGCCTTCATGCAGCCGATGATCGACGGCGTGCAGGACAAGCTGTCCGGCGCGCACAGCGATCTGGTCGTCAAGGTCTTCGCCGACGACCTCGCCGAGGCGCGCAGCGTGGCGGGCCGCGTGGCCGGCACGCTGCGCGGCGTGCACGGCGCGGCCGACGTGGCCGTCGATGTCGAGCCGCCGCTGCCCAACCTGAAGATCGAACTGGACCGCGCCGCGGCCGCCCGCCACGGCATCAATGCCGCCGACGTGGCCACGCTGGTCTCCACCGGCATCGGCGGCGCCCCCATCGGACAACTCTATGTCGGTGAGAAGAGCTATGACATGACGGTGCGTTTCCCGTCCGCCGCACGCAACCGCCCGGACGCCATCGGCGAGCTGATGCTCAGCGCCGCCAACGGCGCCCAGATCCCGCTGGCCGAGGTGGCCACCATCCGCACCAGCGCGGGCGAAAGCGTGATCGTGCGCGAAATGGGACGGCGCCACATCATCGTGAGGCTCAATGTACGCGGGCGCGACCTGTCCGGCTTCCTGCGCGAGGCACAGGCCGCGATCGCGCAGGCGGTGCCGGTCGACGGCCGCCGCGTGCAGATCGAATGGGGTGGACAGTTCGAGAACCTGAACCGCGCGCAGGCACGCCTCGCGCTGATCCTGCCGATGACGCTCGCACTGATGTTCGTGCTGCTGTTCGCCGAATTCCGCAATCTGCGTCAGCCGGCGCTGGTGCTGCTGGCCGTGCCGCTGGCCATGCTGGGCGGCCTCGCCGCGCTGCAGCTGCGCGGCATGACGCTCAATGTGTCGAGCGCGGTCGGCTTCATCGCCCTGTTCGGCGTGGCGGTGCTCAATGGCGTGCTGATGATCGCGCAGATCAACCGGCTGCGCGCGCAGCGCGGCGCCACGCTGCGCGCGGCCGTGCTCGAAGGCGCGGCCAGCCGCATGCGCCCGGTGCTGATGACCGCCACCGTCGCCGCCCTCGGCCTGACGCCGGCGATGCTGGCCACCGGCCTGGGCAGCGATGTGCAGCGCCCGCTCGCCACGGTGGTGGTGGGCGGGCTGTGCACCGCCACCTTGCTGACGCTGGTACTGCTGCCCGCGCTCTACTTCCTGATCGAGTCCCGCGCCGAACGCCGCGCCGCGGCCGCGGCGCCGGACCCCACGGCCGGACATGCCGCCGACCCGTCCCCACGCGCCTGAGGAACCCAGATGACCCGACTCCTTGCATTCCCGCCCCAGCGGCGGCTGGCCGGCGCGGCGAGCGCCTTTTCCACGCTGGCGCTGGCCTGGCTGGCAAGCGCATCCGCCCATGCCGGCGCCCAGCCGGCGGCCGGCGCTGTGAGCAGCGCGGCAAGCGCCGCAGCGGCAGGCCCGATCTCCGCCGACGCGCCCGCGTCCGCACCGACGCCCTCGGTCGCGCCCCCCGGTCCCGGCCGGCTGCGCTTCCCTGAGTACCTCGACGCAGTGGAGCGCCACAATCCGGCCCTGGCCGCCCAGCAGCAGACCATCCGCAGCGCCGAGGCGGAGATCAGCATCGCCGGCGTACGGCCCGATCCCAGCGTCACCTACGGCGTCAGCAATATCGAGATGAGCCGCGCCGTATCGCCCAAGCCGCCCCGCACCCAAGAGGTGGGGCTGGACCTGCCGATCGAACTGGGCGGTAAGCGCGCGCGCCGCATCCAGGCCGCCAGGTCCAACCTGCGCCTGACCGAGGCCGGCGTGGAAGGCTTCCGCAACGGGCTCTACAGCGAAGCCGCGGCGGCCTTCGTGGAAGCCTGCCGCAGCCGCGCCGCGCTGGCGCGCCAGGAGTCCTCGCTGGCGGCGCTGGCGGAAATCGCGCGCGCCAATGCGGTACGCCAACGCGCCGGCGACGTCGGCGGCCTCGAACTGGCGCAATCGCGCGTGGAGCGCGACCGCTTCGCCGCCGAGGTCAAGAGCGCGCGCGCCGCCGCCAGCAGCGCGCAGATCCGGCTGGCCATCCCGCTCGGCAAGCCCACCGCCGAAGCCTTCGGCGACATGGCGCTCGACTGCGAGCACCTGCCGCCCGTGCCACCGGCGCTCGATGCCCTGCTGGCACAGGCCCTGGAACGGCGCGATACCGTGCGCATCGCGCGCGCGGCGCTGGAGAACGCCTACGACAACCTGGCGCTGGCCCGCGCCAACCGCTGGGTCGACCCGAGCGTGCACGTCGGCCTCGACCTGACGCCCGGCGTCAACGGCACGCTGGGAGACGATGGTCAGCCGCTGGGCGATGGCGTGGCGCGCTCGCGCATGCTGAGCGTCTCGGTCTCGATTCCGCTGCCGTTCTCGCGCCTGCAGCGCGGTGAACTGGAGCAGGCCGAGGCCCGCATCACACAGGCCATGCTGGACCTGCGCGGCGCCGAGCTCACCGCGCAGACGGAGGTGCGCAGCGCGCATGCCACCTACCTCGCCGCGCGCGACAACGCGGAACAATACCGCATGTCAGTGCTGCCGGACGCCGACCGCGTGCTCGACGGCAAACGGCGCGCCTACCGGCACGGTTCCGCCTCGCTGTTGGAAGTGCTGGACGCGCAGCGCTCCGCCGACGACACCTACCAGGCCTACCTGCAGGCACGCGCCGACCTCGCGGCGGCAGCCGTGCAACTGCAGTTGTCGATCGGCGAACGCCCGTCGCTCTGAGGCGCCGGGGGCGCCGGCGGCGCCGCTGGTGCGTCAGCTGGCGCCGGCCTCGCTTGCCTTGGCCGGCTGCCTGGCGCCCTTCTTGCCGTGGGACTTCGTGCCCGCCTTCTTCTTCGCCTGCGGCGCCGACGCATCGGCCAGCGATGACTTGGTGCTGCTGTTAGCACCTTGGGTGTAGGGGTCGAACTTTCCGCCGGAGCCGTCAGGCCCGCCCTTGCCGCTGCGCAAGTTGTAGTCGTAGCGGTCCGCGGGATTGGGACTGTCCTTGGGGCCGGCGGCCAGCACCGGCTGTGCAAGACTCAGGCAGGCGGCGGCGCAGACGGCCGGCAAAGCGGCAAGCTTGGCTCTCATCTCGATTCTCCCGGACGCGGAATGGACGGCACAGGCAGGTCTCTCGCCCGCCGCGGCCGCTTCCTGAGCATAGGCGCCGCCAACCGAAATCTCAATGCCGGCGAGGCCCGCGCGCCAGCGCTCAGGCCGTGCCGTCCGGCGATGCTCTGCCCGCCGGCACCACCGTCCCGTCCCAGCGCCCCACGTAGGCAGGCAGCGTGGCCTGCTCCCCATCGGGCTGCGGCGCGCCGCCGCGCAGCGCCATCGGCAGCACGCCCGCCCACGCCGGCACTGCCATGTCCGCCTCGTCGTCCTTGGGCCCGCCACGGCGGCACTTGGTCACCGACTCGTCCAGGGCCAGCCGCAGCACCGTGGTGGCGCCAAGCTCGTTGCGGTCGCCGCGCCGTACCTCATGCGAGCGGCCCGGCGCGATATGTTCGACGAAGGCATCGAGCGCGGCGGCCTTGTGCGCTTCCTCGACGGTTTCGAACACACCGTAGATCACCGCCGAGCGGTAGTTCATCGAATGATGGAAAGCCGAGCGCGCCAGCACCAGGCCGTCCAGGTGGGTCACGGTGACGCATACCTGGGTACCGGCGGCGGCCACCTTCAGCATGCGGCTGCCGTTGGAGCCGTGGATGTACAGATGGTCGCCCTCGCGCCAGCAGGCGGTGGGAATGCAATGCGTGCCGGCTTCGTCGGCAAAGGCGACGTGGCACAGGTAGGCGTCATCCAGGATGGCATGCAGCTCGGCAGTGTCATAGCTGCCGCGCGCCGGCATGCGCCGGATGCGGGTGCGCGCCGACGGCGCCTGCCGGACTGGCTGGGCCGCCTCGGCTGCGGCGGGAACGGATGCCGGGTTCAGGGCGGAGGGCGACGACGCGGTGGATGCCATACGGATGCCTTCAGGGTGAGAAGAGGAGATCGGATCGCCAGAATAATGAGAGCGTGGCACCATTGCTAGAACCACGAACCCGCAGTTTCCTGGAGCCACCGCATGGACTACGGTCTGTTGCTCGCCACCAGCCACGCCAGCCACCCCGAGCGCATGTCGGGGCAACGGCGGCTGTACGAAAGCCTGCGCGCCGCCATCCTCGACGGCCGCCTGGCGCCGGGCGCGCGCCTGACCGCGTCGCGTGTGCTCGCCGCCGAACTGGGCATGGCGCGCAACTCTGTGCTGTACGCCTACGAGCGGCTGGCCTCGGAGGGCTACATCGCCGGCGACCGCCATGGCACCTCCGTGGCCCGGCTTGGCCTGTCGTCGCCCCGCCTCGCGAATCTGCTGGCGGCGGACCGCGCCGCGACGGCGCCGGGCCTGTCGCGCCGTGCCGCGGGCCTCGGGCGCGAGGATCCGCACAGCGGGGAAATGCTGCCCTTCGTGCCTGGCGTGCCGGCCCTGGACGCCTTTCCGCTGGCGCGCTGGCGCCGCTCGATCGAGCGCGCCTGGCGCAGCCTGTCGGCACGCCACCTGGGCCAAGGCCAGGCCGCCGGCCAGCCGGCGCTGCGCCACGCCATCGCCGAGTACCTGCGCGTGGCACGCGGGGTACGCTGCGAAGCCGCGCAGGTCTTCGTCACCGCCGGTACGCAATCGGGACTGGACCTGTGCGCGCGCCTGCTGGCCGATGCCGGCGACACCGCCTGGGTGGAGGATCCCGGCTATCCGGGCGCGCACGCCGCCTTCCGATCGGCCAGCCTGCGCCTGGAATCGATCCCGGTGGACGCCGACGGGCTCGCGCCGCCGGCCGGACATTGGCAGCGCGTGCCCCCGCGACTGGTCTACATCACGCCCTCGCACCAGTATCCGCTCGGCTCGGTGCTGAGCCTGGAGCGGCGGCTGGCGCTGCTCGCCGCGGCGCGCGCGGCCGGTGCCTGGATCATCGAGGACGACTACGACAGCGAGTTCCGCCGCGACGGCATGCCGGTCCCCGCCGTGCAAGGCCTGGAGGCCGATGCGCCGGTGATCTACCTGGGTACCTTCAGCAAGACCTTGTTCCCGGCGCTGCGGCTCGGCTTCATGGTGGTGCCGCCACAGTTGGCCACCCTGCTGGCCGGCACCGTCGGCGCCATCCCCCAGGGCGGGCACGTCGCCGAACAGCTGGCACTGGCCGAGTTCCTCGACAGCGGGGCATTCACCAGCCACCTGCGGCGCATGCGCCGCCTCTACGCCCAGCGCCGCGATGCGCTGCAGGACGCGCTGGCACGCCACCTGGGCACGCGCTTGACGGTCTCCGCCAGCGCGGGCGGCATGCACCTGAGCGCACGCCTGGAGATGCCGCTGGCCGATACCACGGTGAGTGCCGCCGCGGCGGCACGGGGGCTGGCGCTGCGCCCGCTCAGCCGCTACCTGTTGCCGGGTACGCCCCAGGCGCAATACAACGGCTTCGTCTTCGGCTACGCGAACGTGGCCGAAGACGCCGTGGACGGCGCCGTCTGCCGCCTGGCCCGCGTCCTCGACGAGGTTGCCGGCGCGCGCTCCGGCCCTGGCTAGCCGACTTCGAGGTCGACGCCGAAGCCGCCGGCGAGTTCGCTGTCGATCAGCCCCGTCGCGTAAGCCAGCAGGCAGGCTTCGATCTCTCGGATCGTGATCGGTAGTTGCATCCAGTCCGGCGTGAAGCGCACACCGACACTCTCGTCCGGGCCGGTGATGCGCACCCAGCCGTGGCCGTCTCCGACGCCGATGGCGTCAGGCACGGCGAGCCGGATGGTGAACCCCTTGTAGCGGTGCGTCCGTTCTTGCATGCAGGCCTCCTCCCTCCTTTGTTGCGGAGCAGGATAGCAGCCGGACTTTGCGCGAAATTGACAAGCATCAAGCCGGCCGGCGCCATCCGCGCCGACGAACGGCAGACGAACGGCAGCACTCAGGGGCGCCCCGCCGGTGCGCCGGTCCGTTGCGCCTGGACCAGGTGATGCGCCGCGAGGAAGCACGCCAGCGCCAGTCCGGCGCAGACCGCCAGCAAGCCGATCGCAAGCGGCCTGCCATGGCAGAAGCCCCCCAGCCAGCGCGTCAGTTCCGCGGCCAGGAAGGTCGCCCGGCCGCCGATGCTTTCCAGACGGGTTTCGTAGAGCTTGGTGTCCGGCATGGCACCGGCCAGTTGCCAGCTGGTCTCGTGCCAGGGCATCGCGTCCACCAGGCTTGCACCGATGATGCCCGCCGCCAGCAGGACTGCCCCCGCCAGATACAGGCAGGCTGGCACCACGATGAGCATGCCCCGTCCCCGCCACCACGCAGCTTCGACCATTTCAGCCTCTCCCGCCATCGTTCTTGTCTCAGTATGGGCGGCGCCGCGCGCGAGCGAAAGACTTCCGCAGGCGGCAGGCAAGGCACCCGCACAATGTGTCGCCGGCAAGACCTTGGCCGCCCCAGGCGGCTGTTCCCGCACTCCGCCGCGCTGCTTGCCTTCTCGGTTCGGAAACGCGGCCGCCAGTCCCCAGTACAATACGGACCGCCCTTATTGGCCCGCCGTTACCGGCCCCTCCGTTTTCCCGCACCCCGACTCATGTCCAATCTCATCGTGCATGGCGGCGCCCCGCTCCGCGGCCGCATCACCCCCTCGGCAAACAAGAACGCGGTCCTCCCCGTGCTTTGCGCCACCCTGCTCACCGACGCGCCGCTACGCTTGCACGGCGTGCCGGATATCACGGACGTGCGCAAGATCCTGGAGATCTTCTCGACGCTGGGCAGCGACGTCCATTGGGACCGCGAGACCGGCACGCTGGACCTGCACCACCGCGCCACCACCTTCGACGCGCAGCGCCACCGCCTGCCGGAAGAAATGCGTTCGTCGATCATGCTGGTGCCGCCGCTGCTGGCCCGCTTCGGCGTGGCGCGCCTGGAAGACAACGTCAAGGGCTGCACCCTCGGCGTGCGCGAGATCGACCCGCACGTCGACATCTTCCGCTCGTTCGGCGGCGAGGTGACGCGCGCCGAAGGCTCGCTGCTGGTGCGCAGCGAAGGCGCCCTGCGCACGACCGACCACTGGCTCGACTACGCCTCGGTCACCACCACCGAAAACTTCGTGCTGTGCGCGGCCGCGGCCCACGGCACCTCGACGCTGACCAACGCCGCCTCCGAACCGCATGTGCAGGAGTTCTGCCGCTTCATGACCATGCTGGGCGTACACATCGAGGGCATCGGCACGTCGCGCCTGACGGTGCATGGCGGCAAGCCGCTGGGCGGCGGCGAGTTCCGCTTCGACGAGGATTTCCACGAGATCACCACCTTCCTGGCACTGGGCGCCATCACCGGTGGCGACGTGGTGGTGCGCAACAGCGCACCGGAGAATTTCCCGCTGATCGACCGCACCTTCGCCAAGTTCGGCATCGGCATCGTGCACGAGGACGGCTGGTCGCGCGTGGCACGTTCGGGCCCGCTGCAGGTGCAGACGCCCTTCACCAGCAACGTGCTGACCAAGGTCGAGGCCGCACCCTGGCCCTATTTCCCGGTCGACCTGCTGCCGATCTTCATCGCCCTGGGCGTGCGTGCGCAGGGCAATGCGATGTTCTGGAACAAGGTCTACGACGGCGCGCTGGGCTGGACCGGCGAGTTGTCCAAGTTCGGCGCCCATGTCTTCTCCTCCGATCCTCACCGCCTGATTACCTTCGGCGGCAACCCGCTCACCCCGGCGGTGGTGGAGAGCCCCTACATCATCCGCGTGGCGATCGCCCTGTTCATGGTCGCCGCCAGCATCGACGGCCGCTCCGAGATCCGCAATGCCACGCCGATCCGCCGCGCCCATCCGCGCTTCGTGGAGAACCTGCGCAGCCTGGGCGCGCAGGTGGAGTGGACCAGCGAAGGCTGACGCGGCTGTATGGCAGGCGCGTCCCGGCGGCCTGGGTGGCGCCGGAACGTGCTTGCGTGGCCCCCTGCCGGAGCCATTGGCGGCACGGTCAGCATTGGCGGACCATGCCTCGCGCAGGCGGCCGTGACAGCGCTCCTGTGCGGAATCGTGCTCCCGCCGATGCATAAGGAGCGGCGATTGTCATTGCGCCCTTTCTGATTCTTTCGCATTCCTCACATCCGGACATCAAGTTCCGGGCCTCCGCTGCCGTTAGTCGGGTCATCACCTGACTGCGCCAGCGCAGTAGCACCCAGACCGAAGGACAGATCCCCCACCCCGACCAGACCGCTGCGCTGGCAAGCCGAACGCTTGCCGGGCGGGATCTCCTGCGCCTCGCCGGCACGCCGCATGACGCCGGCAAGCGCTGCCCTCGCTCAGCCAGGACAACGCCCTTCCCAACTGAACCACCTGCTGGTGAATTGCATGAACTGGTTTCGCAACCTCAAGCTGGCGCACAAGCTGCTGCTGGCCTTCGTCTCCCTGCTGGCGTTGACCGCGCTGCTCGGCATCTTCTCGATTCTGCAGCTCGGCATGGTCAACCAGGCGTCGACCGACATGGCCACCAACTGGCTGCCGTCGATACGCGCGGCCGGCGAGATCGAATACGGCCTGTCGCGCATGCGCAGCGGCGTGCTCCAGCACATCATCTCGCATGATGCGGCCACCAAGCAGAAATACGATGCCCTGATGGGCCAGATCCGCGACAAGCTGCAGAAGGACGAGCGAACCTATCGCGCGCTGATCTCCAGCGAGCAGGAGAAGCAGGCCTACGAGGCCTTCGACAAGCAGCAGGTCGCCTACGATGCGCTGATGCAGAAGGCACTGGAGCTGTCGCGCTCCGACCAGGCCGACGCGGCCATGGACATCATGCGCGGCGAGGGCCTGGAGCGGTTCAACGGCCTGGAGGCTGGCATCGGGGAAATCGTCCGCATCAACGAGGCCGGCGCCAACCAGGCCTCCGCTGACAGCGACACCCGCTATGCCTCGTCGCGCGCCTGGATCATCGGCCTGCTGGTAGGCGGCGTCGCGCTCGGCCTGGCCCTGGCGCTGTGGCTGGCGCGGCTGGTTTCGCGTCCGCTGCAGCAGGCCGTGGCCATCGCGCAGACCGTGGCCGGCGGCGACCTCGGCAGCCGCATCGAGGTGAACTCCCGCGACGAGACCGGCCAGCTGCTGCAGGCGCTCAAGCAGATGAATGAAAGCCTGGTGCGCATCGTCGGCGAGGTGCGCAGCGGCACCGAGTTGATCGGCAGCGCGTCGGCGGAGATCGCCACCGGCAACCTGGACCTGTCTTCGCGCACCGAAGAGCAGGCAAGTTCGCTGGAAGAGACGGCGGCGTCGATGGAGCAGCTGACAGCCACTGTCAAGCAGAACGCGGAAAGCGCACGCCAGGCCAATCAGCTGGTGCTGTCCGCTTCCGACGTGGCCAGCCGCGGCGGTGCCGTGGTGGCCCGCGTGGTCGACACCATGCACGCCATCCACGATGCCTCGCAGAAGATCGTCGACATCATCGGCGTGATCGACAGCATCGCTTTCCAGACCAATATCCTGGCCCTGAACGCGGCCGTGGAAGCCGCCCGGGCCGGCGAGCAGGGCCGCGGCTTCGCCGTGGTCGCCGGCGAGGTGCGCACGCTCGCGCAACGCAGTGCGGCCGCCGCGCGCGAGATCAAGGGCCTGATCGAGAGTTCGGTGCAGAAGGTCGACGAAGGCAGCCAGCTGGTCGGACAGGCCGGCGACACCATGGGCGAGATCGTCGAAAGCGTGCGCCGCGTGACCGACATCATGGGCGAGATCACCGCCGCCACGCAGGAACAGACCTCGGGCATCGAGCAGGTCAACCAGGCCATCGCGCAGATCGACGAGGTGACGCAGCAGAACGCCGCCCTGGTGGAAGAAGCCTCGGCCGCCTCGCAGTCGATGCAGGAGCAGGCCAGCAAGCTGGTACAGACGGTAAGCGCGTTCAAGCTCGCCGGCGCCGCCTCATCCGCGCAGAGCAACGCGGTGCCCGCCTCGTCCGCATCGGCGGCGCGCGCCACACGAACGGTCCGCCCCACCGCGCCCCGGGCTGCGCCGGCCGCCACCAAGCCTGCCGCAAGCGTGCCGGCAGCCAGCGCTGCAGCCCGCGCCCCCGCTACCCTGGCCGCGCCGATGACATCGCGCGGCCTGGCGAATGCCGGGGCCGGAGCCGAGGCGGAGTGGGAGCAGTTCTGACCCTTCGGGCCGGGCCATGCCGGCCCGGTGGACAGCCACCGGAACCATCCGGTGGCCTTTGAAACAGGCTCACGCCCCGCTGCCGGCCCAGACCCTTAGGAACGGCACGGAAAGGGGGCCGCGCAGGCGGCACAGTATGCGCCTGCCCGGCCGGCCTCACGCCATGCGCGGCGACGGCTGCGTGGAAAGCACGATGGCCGCGTGCGTGGGGGCCAACTGCTCGTGCTTGGCCGTCTGCGTCAGCATCGTCAGCAGCGAGGCATCGAGGATGCGGAAGCCGCACACCGACTGCTCCCCCGCCGCCAGCTTGACCAACTGGCCGGTGGAAACGCCCACCAGCGCCTCGGCAATGTCGCGCGAGATACCCAGCCGGTACATCCCCACCGCCATATTCTCCCGCAATATGCGCTGCGCCAGCACAAGATACGAAAGGTTCAGCTCCCGAATCGCGTCGAGGGCACTCTTTTCATTGTTGTCCACTTAATCCCCGCCTCTTCCTTCTTATTCCGCAATCATTCCCGGGCACTGCATTGCCGACGGTCCATTGGCCGCCGGCTAGGTCTAGATGAATCCGCATGGCTTGCGGTGCGGGCGCATTGTATAGACCTCGGCAAACGCTGCGCAATCCCCTGGCAGGACGCCATCCGCCATGCTTCCTCCTGACGAACACTTGCACCTGGCAAGTGCTAGCCGGCGCGCCATCCTGCATCTTTTCATCGATATGCACGGGTTTCTTGATCATTTCAGCCCCAAAAGCCATGCATCCAAGTAGATTTCAGCAGATCCGAGCCGATCCCTGCCCGCCGCGAGCCGAACCGACGCGCAAGGACTTCCGCCCTTCTCCCCGGACTGGGCGCAATCCGCGCCGGGGCGTGGTTTGTTGCGCATACAACTTCTTTTCCGCCACTTTTGATTCCACATACCGGAACAAAAAGAGTTCCATGAATCACAATCAGTCGATTGGTTTGTGAACAGCACCAAGTGACGCTGCAGGCATGCTATCAAAATTATCTGTTGTAGCTTTGACACAGTTGTTTCATTCACGGCGCTGACATCTTCATGTGCATGCCCTCTCCCGATGTCTCTCCCGATGTCCAGAAGCCTTGTCGGAAAGATATTCATGAATCACCAGCGCGAAAATCATGGCTGATACCGGAGCGGATATCCCAGTGGTCGGACGAGGGCTATCGGATCCCCGCGTCGCCGGACGCGTGAGACTAAGGCTGGCAGCCGCACCGCGCCCTGCCTGCCCTGCCCGCGGCAGCCGGAACACCCGCGGCGCAATGCCGGCACCCGGCCGCCCTGCCCGTCCCGCATGCGACTCGCTCGAGGCACCTGTCGCCTGGGGTAAACTGTCGCCTGTTTTGCCTTGCGTTGCGCAACTTCGCACCGGTGCATACGAGTCGCGCCCGCTTCCTTTCCAACAGCATTGGCTGCGGACCGTGGCCGGCCAGGCAGGGACCGGCTACGGCACCAGCGCGCCCGGCGGCAAGCCGGCCGCATGCTGTCGGCCCACCGCCGCCACGCAACGCAGGCACCGAAACGCATGGCGTACCGTCGCGGCGCCGGCTTGGCCACCGCCGCACCATGCCAGACAAGGAAAAGCAGGAAAAAGCCAACGTGGATCAAGCAGTCAAGAAACCGTCCAAGGACAGCCATACGCCGATGATGCAGCAGCGCGTACTCATTGGCTGGTAAGGCCTGCTGATAAAAGTTACGCCAGAAGTTACGCCAGACGCCCATCTACCTGCAGCACCCTGCCTGGCTCCGGCAGCCACCCCGATCTCGTACGCACGCGTCTATACTGTATATCCATACAGTATTCAGCAGGTGACGCATCATGGGCAATCCCAAGCTCCGCCCGGTCGACAAGTCCGACAGCGACTCGCGCGGCCCCACCATCAACCCGGAAAACGGCGTCCTGGCATACATCCCGGGCGACTACGTGCACCAGGCGCGGCAGACGCTCGGCCCTGCCGACAATGACAGCCGCACGCATGCCGAGGTGGTGATCGAGGCCGGCAACTTCGGCACCGTCCGGATCTTCTTCGAGCGGAAGCTCTCTCGCCACCACAAGAGCTACTACCACTACTGGATTGCCTACCGGGCCGAGCCGATCACCCCGGACACGGCGCACGCCGATGTCGACCACGAGTAGCGGCCGATCGCACGGCGTCCTGCCGGCCCTCGCCCAGGATGTCGCCGACATGTTGCTGCCGTCCCACCGCGACCAGCTCTTGGTCACCGAAATTCCGCTTGAAACCGCGATCGTGCCCTATCTGCATGCCCTGCGGACCGCGCTCAAGCGCGATGCCTGCTTCCAGGCCACCCACGCCCGGCATCCGACTTCGGGCCGCAACCCACGCACGTACTGTCCATCGGTGAGACCAAGCAGGAAGCGATACGGAGAGCCCGGCGCCTCCGCGGCGGATCGACTGGCATGACGCAGCCCAGGTGCTGCACGGACTATCGGGAGGTGTCATCGATGTGAACGAACTTCTCCCAGTGCCGGCCCGGTTGCTGCGCGAAGTCTTCGGCATCGAGTTGCCGGCGTCGGTCTGGAAGACCGAGACCTAGCGCGATTGCCTGGCGCAGATCGACTTAAAGAACCAGGTTAATCAATAAGCCCCCTTTGGCCAAAAGAGCACTCCAAACCGGGACCCGTCATGAGAAAAAATCACTGACTTGGTAAAAGCGACGTGACGGTAGCACTTAATCCCAGCCGATCAACCTGAGCTTGATTTACATCAATTTCATTTCCCTTAACGTCTTTAATCAAATGTTGCAGAATCTGATATCCGCGATAAGCCACGTCTGGGGCTGCGGATGGCGCTCGCCAATAGTGTTTGGTGGTTAGCTGGAAATAGAGTTGTTCCGCCGTAAGACCCGAGTCGAATCCTACGTAGACCCCGGAATCAAAGCCAGCCTCCGTAACTTGCGCAAACCACTCGTTGCAGAACCCCAAAATATCTTGCACAGGGGTGCCTTCTTTAATTCCTTCTAGATCGAGCCAAACAGTCGTACCTGTTGCCAGACCCGCCTCGCTAGCATGCAGGGCAGCGAGAGCCCCCCACTCCCTGCCCTGCGCAGGAAACGGGACGAAGTCGGAGGTTTCGGTAGCCTTGCAGCAGTGCTGGACCGCCCCTAGCCATAGGCCGGCCGCAAGGATTGCATCGGCTTCGTCCTTAATTAGATCGGTCTCTCCCAGGGAAAGTGGGTTTGGAATATAGCGAATACAGAATTTGTAACCCTTGGCAGCGTAACTTTGAGCCTGATTATAAGTCAACCTTGAGTCACTATGATCGAACCCGATGGATCCATTGGGAATAGAGATGGCTATTGTCATTGGTTAGCTCGATTATTCGTTTTTCATGAGCAATGCGAGACGACTTCGACACCGAGAATTAATAAATCATCTTGCTCAGCACAAAAATAAAGCAAAATGAAAATCCGCCAACTAATACCCCCCTCCCGGCAGCTGCCTCCAGCTCGCCCAGGAGGGGCGCATCTCTAATAACCTGTGTTCTAACTCTACGTTAGTACATCCATAGAGCCCATGCGACCCTCAGGATTTAGAACAAACTGCGCTTGAGGCAGCATTTCCCGCCGCCAGTGCGATTCCAATAGCAACGCCGGCAAGCGCACTTACACCAGGTACCAATTCAAGGATTCCTTTCAACGCCGTCAACCCCTCGCTAGCTGCCGGCCATACCTTGCAGAACTCCCCTCCCGGACCACCCGCCAACATGTGGGCATCAGTCACGTTATTCCTTATCTGCTCCGAAAGGGTAGCCAATTGTTCCTGAGTTATGACGAATTTAATATCATTTCCCATAGCCCTACTCCCTTAGAATAAATCATTAAAATTTCGTCAAGATTAACTCCACCACATCGCCACCAGACACCAACAGAACGCAAAATAGAATGATTAAAATACCGCTTGAGACACAGCCCCCGAGACTCTTCACCGAGGCCTCAGTCAGCCCCTCGCCCCTTCCGAAGATCTAGGTTCTCGCCCCAAAATATCATCGACTTATTCGATACCCAAAAATGCAACCCACGCATTAAAAATGTTCATCGAACCAGGATGATCCGTTAATTCCTTCGAATGAGATATATACCATCAACAACCAAACATCGCCCCTACTTCCGTAGGGGAAAGTTAGATTTTTCAGAAGAAGTTACGAACTCTTCATTCGACAAGAGTTGTGAACCGCTCAGTCACTACTGCTGGCAGATGGAGACTGACGCCGCCTACTTCTTGCTCGAGTCTGACCTGGTGCGCCTAGCTCTTCGCTTAAGCGTCGACAGCTTTCGCCACCTGCCACCCTGATGACATGCCCGTCGCCGGCTGTTCGACAACATGTAGGTCCGCTTTAGAGGGATTGGCCAGCCAACGCCAGTCCGTTCACGTCCATCGACGCATACATAATAAATAGCCACACACCACTCAAGACACTTGTCTATGCCACTACCCTGCTCCGCTCTTTATTGCGAAATCGAACGCATATTTCCGGAGCACCGCATCGACGAGTATTGATTGCGCTGAATCCTCCTTGGGATCCTAGGCAAATTGACCGCTGGCATGGCGAAACCTGTCGCGGTCATTTCAATAGTTGAGACTACTGGCAGGCGGCGATCGCCGCCGCCTGCTTCTCTTCGAAGGCCTTACGCTGCTCGAGCTCAACCAGCGCTGCCCGGCCCTTCGTGTACACGTCGGCGGTCGGGTCGACCAGGTCGAGCGCCCAGGCGGGGCGCTCGAGCTTCGCTACGCGGCATGGCACGGCCACCGGCACCTCTACCGGCCGCGTCTGCGTGATGGCCTGAGGGACGCTGGCGCAGCCCGCCAAACCGCAAAGCACACCGCAAAATATTCCGGGAATATTCCAGCGTCCCCTCATCGCCCGTCCCTCCGTTCGTTGATCGCCTGGGTCAGCAGCTCGTCCAGCGAGCCGCACAAGTCGTCCGGCTTTGCCGGCGGCCGACGCGCAAGGTCGGCCGCCCTCGCCTCCGCCATGCGCGCCCGCCCGGCCGCGGCGGCCACCTCCGATGCGGCATGTCGCGCCCGCTCCTCAGCCTCCCTACGCAGCGCCGCGACTGCACCGTTGGCGCGATCGACGTCCCCGGCGCACCGCTCATTGGCGCCCTGCAACTGGCCGGCCCGCTCCACCGCCGCCGCCTTGGCCTGGTTGGCGGCGCCGAGTTGCGGCCCGTACCACCCGGCCGCCGCCATCGCACCCAGCACGACACCGGCGGCGGCCACCGCGAGGTAGCCTCGCGCGCTCGTATTTCCTGCCATCACTGCACCTCCATGCATTTCGCGTGGCGCGCAAGCTGGCGCGTCCAGACGCCGTAGCAGCGCTTGTTGCCTGGCGTCGAGCAGTCATAGCCCGCCGCGTACTTGTAGCGCAGCAGCGCCCGGCACGCGCCCGCGTAGTCCCCCGCCAGCAGCAGCCGGCGCATGGACGATCCTGACCAGTTGCCGAAGCCGAACTGGCCCACGAAGTCGACGTAGAGATCGAACTCCTCCTGATAGAGCCGTACGCCTGGCAGGCTGCCTGCGAGGCGCCGCTCATCAACTGTCATCAGGTTGCGCGCCAGGATGGCCGCGCGCTCGCGCGTGATCGTGTCGCCGAGCTGGACCGGCCGGCCGTCTTCATAGCGCGTCGATCCGTGGCCGATGGTCGGAACGTCGCCTTTCGTTGGAATCACCGCGCGGTCGGTGAAGCCTTCGGATGCTGTCCAGGCCGCGAAGCCGGCGGCGGACACCGCGAGCAGCCCGGCCGCGACGCGTTGCCTATTCATGGCAGCCCCCTTCGTGCTGGCGCATGCGTGCGCGGTGCTCCTCGGCTTCGCGGCGATCCTTGCGCCGCGTGTACCAAGCATTGAGCGTGAATGTCAGCAACGCCGTGACGATGCCGAAGATGATTCCGACGTCGGTCAGCGTCAGCGACGAGACAATGGACGCTATGGCGCCGGCGTAGCTGGTGACCTCGACGGGATTGGTTTGTCGCATATGGACCCCGGAAAAGGAAAGCCCGCCGGGCGGCGGGCACGAAATTGCTGCCTGCAGGCGGCTTGCGTCTGCGGGCGGGAGGCAGCTGAGAGTCTTGGCTGACCAGACAACGGCTGCCCCCCCTTACCAAGCGCCCCCGTGGCGCTAGATGCGCTCCGCACCAGCGAAGGCCCACCGCTCGGGACTCAGCGAGAGCGACGGATCGTCCGCCGGCGGGATCTCCGCATGCGCAAGTTCTGCCTCCAGCCAGGCCAGCGCCGGTTTGTCCTGCGGCGGCACGCCGCTGAGGGTGATGTGCCAGGTGTGCATCGGCTGCTTGCCGGCAGCCTGGGCGGCCTGGCTGTGATAGCTGCTCACGGCAGCGGCGCTGTAGCCGCTATCCAGGTCGACGCTGTAGCTCGTGATGATGTGGAAGTTGGCATCCGCGCCAGTGGCGGGCGATTCGATGGCTTTCTTCAGCGGCATGTTTGCTCCTTGAAAAGAAAAAGCCCGCTCGGCGGCGGGCAAAGAAAAGGCCGCCCGAGGGCGGCCGCAAAAATGGATGGCCAGGTTAGCGAGCTGACTTCGGGTAGCTCACCTTGACGGCCCGGATGGGCTCATAGAAGGCCTCGACCTTCGGCAGTTCGCCCCGGTCCATGGCGTGCCACAGCGCGTCGAGCTGCTCCTCGATCGGCGGGTAGGCATCCTTTCGCAGCTGAGCATAGTCGGGGCGGTGGTGGATCTTCATGCGAACACCTCAAAGCTTGCATCCCTGAACGGAAATGCCTCGACGCGGACCTGGTAGGTCTTGGGATAGGCAAAGTCCAGCTCCGCCGTGTCGTCCTGACAGTCATAGCGTGTGCCATCGATGATGATGGTGCAGGGACGGGGCAGATCCCTCAGGATGGTGCCATCCAGCCTCGCGGGATTCGCCGGCCGGGCCACCACCGCCCCCTCCTGAATGTGAGACTCGTCCGGATCGTGGTGTCCCTCCACGTAGCGATGCCCCTGCGTTTCCGTGAGCATGCACACGATGGACGGCTGCAGTTGCCACTTGATCGGTGCGATGCGGCCGTGCTCGTCATAGGAGGAGTAGCTCCTCGCCAGATCCTGCTCCATGGCTTACCTCTTCAGTGCAATGATGAAGGTGTTCTCGGACTCTCCGCCGTTCATGGGGCGAACGAAATAGGAACCCGGCCCAAGCGAGGCAGCGCAGACCGCCGACTTGGGAGGCTCCAGGCCGCCCAGCGATGGTCCCCGGGTCCTGACAATGAGGCCGCCCCCCGAGTTGTACAGCCCAATCCCGCCGATCGTGCCACCGCAGCCAAAGAGCACCAGGCTGTCGTAGCTCAGCCCGAACCAGAGAGCATTGCCGGAGGTCATGGTGCCGCCTGCGTAGGCAAGCTCACTGACCGATCGGTTGACCATGTTCGGCGTGTTGACCACGTTCGCGGTCAGGCTGTTCGCCTGGATGTCACCGCGGCAGTAGAGGTTGCCGGCATTGTCGGCGCGGAAGTTGGGGAACGAGATGCCACAGTCGCCCCAGCTCGATAGCCAGATGCGCGAGTTGCCGCCAACGACATCCATGTAGGTTGAGCCCGTGCCATCTCCATAGGAGACGAAGCCAGCCCTGCCGTCGCCCCAGCCCTTCTTGTTGCTGCGGAGGAAGTTGCCTGGGCCCGCCAGATCGAGCTGCCCTGCCGAGATATAGCCGAGGTTGGCGGAAATCGCGGATAGCGAATCCGTCTTGATGCTGCCCGGCCCGATCGTCGTCGCGCCGGCGGCATCCCAGGCCGGGATAATGGTCTGGTTTGGCTGTACCTCGCCGAAGTAGGGGCGCACCATGAACAGCCACGAATCGCTCTGCCCCGGCTTGGTGCCAAACTTGCGGAAGCACACCGCTGCGCGCACGGCGCCTGCCGGCGCTCTGCCGCGCTTCCACACGCGCTTGTAGCCGCTCAGCTGCCTCCCGCCGGATCCCTCCTGGTCGTTGACCGGATCGCCGGCGATGCCCTCCCCTTCGCCCAGGAACGCGCCGCTCGCGTTGTAGAACTCCAGCCTCACATCCGACTTGCAGCGATGCACACCAAAGTAGGCGGAAACCATATAGGTCCTCCCACCCTCGATGGCGACCTGCTGATGTCGCTGCGTCGTGACCGTGTTTGCGTTCCCCTGGCCAGGGTTGTGGAACGCTGCCGTCTTGTTGGTCGTGTAGTCCAGCGCCCACGCATCCGGCGGCACTCGGAGGCTGTGGCTTCCCTGGATCGGCGTGAACTCGTCCCATCCATACCAGTCGCCCTCGAGGCCCGGGTTCACCAGCAGGTTCGATGACTGGCCCACCATCAGGTGGTCAGCGCCGATCTGGCCAGCCGCGATCTTGGCGCCAGTGATCGAACTTGCCGCGATCTTGTCTCCCGTGATCGCGCCGGCGACGATCTTGTCCGCAGACACGCTATTCACTGCCAGCTTGTCGGCCGTCACCGCGGCAGCGGTCAACTTCTGCGTCGTGATGGCGCCGTCCGCGATCAGCGTGCCATCCGACACCCGCGCCAGGCGGACCCGGGCGACACCGACCGTGCCCCTGGTGAAGCCGCCAGCGGCGTAGATATAGAGATACGCGCGCGTGGCGTCCGCCGGCACCGTCCACCGAAAGTCGTAGTCCGTCCACGCCGTCGGCAAGCCAGCAACGCCGCCAGCGATCGCCAGCACACCCGATCGGTTGTCAGAGCTGCCGTCCTTCTTGCGGTAGTGGCAGAAGACATACATGCTCGCCCCCACCGCATCCGCCGAACGCGCGAGCGCAATGCGCCCGGCATACTGCTCGCCGGGCACCACCGCCACGCCGTCCTGGTCCGCACCGGCCACGCTGTGAGGCTTGGCATGCGAGAACACCGACGTCGTGCCACCAGGCGTGCCGGACAACCGCATCACATAGGGCGTGGGCGCGTTCGCCGGCACCGATGCATCCGATGCCGCCACCACGTCGACCTGGCCCGCCCAGCGCGTCCAGTTGCGCAGGTCGCCCGTCTCGAAGTCCCCATTCGGGATCTGGTTGGAGAAGTTGCCGACCACCAGCTTGTCAGTCGTGATCGCTCCCGCGGCAATCTCCGCCGCGCCGACGGCACCGGCCGCGATCGTGCCGGCCGTGATGGCGTTGGCTGCAACCTTGCCCGCCGTGACGGCGTTCGCCGCAATCTTGCCGGTGGTGATGGCGCCGTCGACGATGCTGGTCGAGCCAACGGAGTTGTCCGGGATCTCCACGATGTCGATCTGGAACGAGTCCAGGTCGGCCACCCCATCCCCTCCCGTGTAGTTGAGATACAGGATCGGGCGCATGAAGCGGACGCTGGCGTGCGCTACAGCCGGATCATTCGCGTTCGGGCGCGGCGAAGGCGTGCCGGCCGCGGCGCTCCCCCTGAGGTAACCGACGAATTCCCGCCAACCCTCATCGACCGCAAGGCTTGCGTTCGCCGCCACGATGTAGTGCTGGGAACTGGCCGTGTCGATACCTGCACAGTTCACGCGCGTGACGCCGTTGGCAGCGACGCCGCAGAAGCCGATATAGATCCCCTTCTTGGCATTGCTCGGCTCCACGACCTGGCGCACGCGAGCCGTCAGCTTGTAGAGCTTGGCCGGATCGAACGGAATGTTTTCTTTCCATTCCATGACGACAAAACCAGTCGCGCGTAGCACGCCTGCGCCCGTGAGCGCCGTAGCATCCTCCTGCGCGACCAGGCTCCCCGCACCCGCGACCTTCGCCCATTGCTGGGCGTCAGAGCAATCGGTGGCAAACGCCTTCTGCAGCGACCAGCGATCCGAACCAAACTTCCCGATGGTCAGCGCGCCGGCGGCGATCTGCTCCGCCGCCACAGCGCCGGCCGCGATCTTGCCAGCCGTCACCGCGTTCGCCTGCAGGTTATCGGCGGACACCGAGCCCGCCGCCAGCTTCCCGGCGGTGACCGCGCCAGCCAGCAGCTTGTCCGCGCTGACCGCGCCTGCCTGCAGCTTTTCGGCGGATATGGCTCCAGCAGAGATCTGGCTCGCCCCGACGGCGCCGGCCGCGATCTTGCCGGCCACCACCGCATTCGCCGCGAGCGAATCCGCGGTCACGGCGCCCGCGGCGATCTTGCCCGCCGTGACGGCGCCCGCCGCCAGCTCGGTAGTCGTCACCGCACCGGCCGCGATCTTCCCGGCCACCACCGCGCCGGCCGCCAGCTCGCGCGCGGCCACGGCGCCCGCGTCGATCTTTCCGGCCGTGACCGCGCCGGCAGCAATCTTCTCCGCACTCACCGAGCCGGCAGCGATCTTCTCCGCTGTCACCGCACCGGCTATCAGCTTGCCCGTCGTGATGGCGCCGTCAGCGATCAGCGTGCCGTCCGACACGCGCGTCAGGCGGACCTGGGCGACGCCGATCGTGCCCTTGGTGAAGCCACCCGTGGCATAGACATACAGATACGCGCGCGTGGCGTCCGCCGGCACTGTCCACCGGAAGTCGTATTCCTTCCACGCCGTCGGGAGACCCGACACACCTCCGGCGATCGCCAGCGCGCCCGAGCCGTTGTTATGGCTGCCATCCCTCTTGCGGTAGAAGAACATGACATACATGGTCGCCCCGACCGCATCCGCCGAGCGCGCCAGCGAGACCCGCCCGGCATACTGCTCGCCAGGCACCACCGCCACGCCGTCCTGGTCCGCGCCGGCCATGCTGTAGGGCTTGGCATGCGAGAACACGGAGGTGGTACCGCCAGCCGTGGCGGACAAGCGCATCACATAGGGCGTGGGCGCGTTCGCCGGCACCGACGGATCCGACGCCGGCACCACGTCGACCGGGCCCGCCCAGCGCGTCCAGTTGCGCAGGTCGCCCGACGCAAAGTCCCCGTTCGGGATCAGGTTGGAGAAATTGCCGACCACCAGCTTGTCGGTCGTCACCGCGCCGGCGGCAATCTCCGCCGCGCCGACGGCGCCGGCCGCGATCTTGCCGGCCACCACCGCATTGGCCGCGAGCGACTCTGCGGTCACGGCGCCGGCGGCGATCTTCTCCGCAGTCACCGCGCCGGCGGCGATTTTTTCCGCGCTCACAGCACCGGCCGTGATCTTCTCCGCGCTCACAGAGGCAGCGGCGATCTTCTCCGCTGTCACGGCACCAGCACTCAGTTTGGTCGTCGTGACCGCGCCGGCGGCAATCTCCGCCGCGCCGACGGCACCGGCCGAGATCTTGCCCGCCACCACCGCGTTGGCCGCAAGCGACTCCGCGGTCACGGCGCCCGCGGCGATCTTGCCCGCCGCAACGGCGCCCGCCGCCAGCTCGGTAGTCGTCACCGCACCGGCCGCGATCTTCCCGGCCACCACCGCGCCGGCGGCTAGCTCGCGCGCGGCCACGGCGCCTGCCTCGATCTTCCCGGCCGCGACCGCACCGGCGGCAATCTTCTCCGCGCTCACCGAGCCAGCAGCGATCTTCTCTGCCGTCACCGCACCGGCCGTCAGCTTTCCCGTCGTGATGGCGCCGTCAGCGATCAGTGTGCCGTCCGACACCCGCGCCACGCGGACCTGGGCGACGCCGATCGTGCCCTTCGTGAAGCCCCCGGACGCGTAGATGTACAGATACGCGCGCGTGGCGTCCGCCGGCACCGTCCATCGGAAGTCGTATTCCGTCCAAGACGTCGGCAGACCGGCAATGCCACCGGCAATCGCCAGCGCGCCCGAGTTGTTGTTGTAGCTCCCGTCCCTCTTGCGGTAGTAGAAAAGAACACGCATGGTCGCCCCCACCGCATCGGCCGAGCGCGCCAGCGCAATGCGCCCGGCATACTGCTCGCCGGGCACCACTGCCACGCCGTCCTGTTCCGCACCGGCCACGCTGTAGGGCTTGGCATGCGAGAACACCGACGTGGTACCGCCGGCCGTGGCGGACAGCCGCATCACATAGGGCGTGGGCGCGTTCGCCGGCACCGATGCATCCGACGCCGGCACCACGTCGACCGGGCCCGCCCAGCGCGTCCAGTTCCTCAGGTCGCCCGATGCGAAGTCCCCGTTCGGGATCTGGTTGG
Organism: Cupriavidus malaysiensis; assembly: GCF_001854325.1. Taxonomy (NCBI): domain Bacteria; kingdom Pseudomonadati; phylum Pseudomonadota; class Betaproteobacteria; order Burkholderiales; family Burkholderiaceae; genus Cupriavidus; species Cupriavidus malaysiensis. The sequence goes on along the minus strand of NZ_CP017754.1, from coordinate 2,058,279 downwards.
AGAAGTTGCCCACCACCAGCTTGTCGGTCGTGACCGCGCCGGCGGCAATCTCCGCCGCGCCGACGGCTCCGGCCGAGATCTTGCCGGCCACCACCGCGTTGGCCGCAAGCGAATCTGCGGTCACCGCGCCGGCGGCGATCTTGCCCGCCGTGACGGCGCCCGCCGCCAATTCGGTAGCCGACACCGTGCCGGCGGCGATCTTCCCGGCCACCACCGAGCCGGTGGCCAGCTCGCGCGCCGTCACGGCGCCCGCGTCGATCTTTCCGGCCGTGACTGCACCGGCAGCAATCTTCTCCGCGCTCACCGAGCCGGCAGCGATCTTCTCTGCGGTCACCGCACCGGCCGTCAGCTTGCCCGTCGTGATGGCGCCGTCGACAATGCTGGTCGAGCCAACGGAGTTGTCCGGGATCTCCACGATGTCGATCTGGAACGAGTCGAGATCCGCTACCCCATCCCCTCCTGCGTAGTTGAGGTACAGGATCGGCCGCATGAAGCGGACGCTGGCGTGCGCCACAGCCGGATCATTCGCATTCGGGCGCGGCGAGGCGATGCCCGCGGCAGCGCTCCCCCTGAGGTAGCCGACAAACTCCCGCCAGCCTTCGTCGACCGCAAGGCTTGCGTTCGCCGCAACGATGTAGTGCTGCGAACTGATCGCGTTCTGACCCGCATAGTTCACGCGCGTGACGCCGTTGGCAGCGATGCCGCAGAAGCCAATGAAGATCGCCTTCTTGGCGTTGGTCGGATCCGCGGCCTGGCGCACTCGCGCCGACAGCTTGTAGAGCTTGGCCGGATCGAACGGGATGTTCTCCTTCCACTCCAGGACGACATAGCCGGCCGCGCGCAGCACGCTTGCGCCCGTGAGTGCGGTAGTGTCCGCCTGCGCGACCAGGCTTCCGTCCCCAGCGACCTTCGCCCACGGCTGGGCGTCCGAACAATCGGTGGCAAACGCCTTCTGCAATGACCAGCGGTCCGACCCAAACTTCCCGATGCTCAGCGCGCCGGCCGCGATCTGCTCCGCAGCCACGGCACCCGCCGCAATCTTGCCGGCGGTCACCGCATTCGCCTGCAGGTTCGCCGCAGAGATGGCGTCGGCCGCGACCTTGCCGGCCGTGACTGCGCCGGCGGCAAGCGCGTTGGCGGTGACCGCACCGGCGGCCAGCTTGGCGGTCGTCACCGCGCCCGCCGCCAGCTCGGTCGCGGTCATCGTTCCCGCGGCCACGTGCCGTGCCGTAATCGCGTCGGCGGCGATCTGGGCCGCCGTGACGCTTCCCGCGGCCAACTTGGGCGTCGAAATCGCACCATCGGCAATCTGCGTCGAGCCGATCGTGCCCGTGATCTTGGCGGCCGCGATGGCGTCGAGCTGGCTGTCGCTGAGCTTGCCGGTCACCTTGCCGGCCGAAATGCCGGCGAGCTGAGCGTCGGCAATGGTTCCGGCCAGGTCGGAGGTCGGAATGGAGGCCGTCCAGCCGGCGCCAGTCGAGCGGTAGAGCTTGTTGTCCGCCTTCAGCACCACCGTCGCCCCTTGCGGAAAGGCGGCGTTCGGCATCGTGGGCAGCGCCGTGACGATCACCGGCGGCCGGATGCCGCTCGCAAATTTCGTCTGGTCGATCGCACCGTCGGCGATCTGGGAGCCGGCCACCTTGCCCGCGATCTTCGCGGCATCGATCTCGGCGATCTGCGCGTCCGTCAGCTTGCCGGCGACCTTGGCCGCGTTGATCTGCGCAATCTGCGCGTCGGCCAGCTGCCCCGTCACCTCCGCCGCCGGCACCTTGCCGCTCCAGGCGTTGCCGCCCGACACATACAGGCGGCTATCCGTGGTCAGCACCACGGTCGCGCCCTTGGGAAACGCGGCGTTCGGCAGTGGCGGCAGCGTCGACACCACGACCGGCGGCCGGATGCCGCTCGCAAACTTCGCCTGGTCGATCGCGCCGTCGGCGATCTGGGCGGCGACCACCTTGCCCGAGATCTTCGCGGCGTCGATCTCGGCGATCTGCGCGTCCGTCAGCTTGCCGGCGACCTTCGCCGCATTGATCTGCGCAATCTGCGCGTCGGCCAGCTGTCCCGTCACCTCCGAGGCCGGCACCTTGCCGCTCCAGGCGTTGCCACCCGACACATACAGGCGGCTGTCCGCGGTCAGCACTACCGTCGCGCCCTTGGGGAATGCGGCGTTCGGCAGTGGCGGCAGCGCCGACACCACGACCGGCGGCCGGATGCCGCTCGCAAACTTCGCCTGGTCGATCGCGCCGTCAGCGATCTGGGCAGCGACCACCTTGCCCGAGATCTTCGCGGCGTCGATCTCGGCGATCTGCGCGTCCGTCAGCTTGCCGGCGACCTTCGCCGCATTGATCTGCGCGATCTGCGCGTCGGCCAGCTGGCCGGTCACGTCCACCGCCGGTACTTTGCCGTTCCAGGCATTGCCACCGGAGACGTACAGGCGGCTGTCCGTAGTCAGCGTTACCGTGGCACCCTTGGGAAACGCAGCGTTCGGCAATGTCGGCAGCACCGACACGACCACCGGCGGCCGGATGCCGCTCGCGAACTTCGTCTGGTCGATCGCGCCGTCGGCAATCTGAGCGGCGACCACCTTGCCCGTGATCTTCGCGGCGTCGATCTCGGCGATCTGCGCGTCCGTCAGCTTGCCGGCGACCTTCGCGGCGTTGATCTGTGCGATCTGCGCGTCGGCCAGCTGCCCGGTCACCTCCACCGCCGGCACCTTGCCGCTCCAGGCGTTGCCGCTGGACACATACAGGCGGCTGTCCGTGGTCAGCACTACCGTTGCACCCTTGGGAAACGCGGCGTTCGGCATGGCGGGCAGCGCCGTGACGATGACCGGCGGCCGGATCCCGTCGGCAAACTTGGTCTGGTCGACGGCACCGGCACCGATCTGCTCGCCCTTGAGCTGGCCGGCAATGTCCGCGGCGTCGATGTCCTTCTTCCACGCGCCCCCGACCAGGCGGTAGGTCTTGCCGTCTGTGGTATTCAGGATGACCTTCGGCCCCTTGTAGCCCGCGACCGGCGGCAGCGACGCGACCACCCCGACGGGCTCGATCCCGCTGGCGAACCGCGTGCCATCCACCGTGCCCGGCGCCAGGTCACCGCCATCGACATCCCGCTTCCAGGCGCCCCCGACAAAGCGGTAGAGCTTCCCGTCCTGCTTCAGCAGCACCACGGCCGGGCGACCACCGTAGCCGACGGGGTTCGGCAGCACGTCGACCAGGCCGATCGGCTCGATGCCCTGCGCGAACTTGCCCACATCCAGCACGCCATCCTGGATCATCTGATCGGTGATCGAGCCGGCATCCGGCGCCACGCCTACCACGTCAACGGCGATCGCCGCGGAGATCGAAAGACTGTCCTTGCCGAAATCGTCGTACCCGGCGGCGCGCACATAGTAGGTCTTACCGCCCTGCAGGGAAACGCCCGAGGCCAGCTTGGTCAGTGTGACGAAGGTATCCTGGCCGTCGTACACCTGCGTGACGGCGCTGGCGGCAAAGTCCGGCGTCTCGCCCATCCACACCACGATGCCGGCAAAGTCTCCATCATCCGGCCGCGCGCAGCGGAAATAGGCCGAACGCATCCCGCCCTCGAGCTTGATGCCGGTCAGCGGCCCGACCTGCTGGTTCGACGCCAGCAGCTGCGACCAGGGTCCGGTACGGCCGGTGCTGGCCCGCCCCCGCACCCGGAACACCACTGAGCGCCACGGGCCGCCATCGGCCCGCATGTCGGCCGCACCATAGACAAAGCGCGTCGCCTCCAGCCGGAGCGATTCCCGCCGGACCGAGACCGGCGCGCCGGCCTGCACCTGCACGTCGTAGCTGTCGGCCCCGTCCAGCGGCTCCCAGGCCAGCTTCGCGTCGCGCCCGATCCACGGCTGCTCGAAGCGCAGCCCGCGGACCGCTGGCAGCGGCGCGCCCTGCAGCACGCGCGCGTAGGCCGGCACCCGGGACAGATCCTGCGCGCCCGAGCCGTAGCGGTTGTGGCTGACGAGTTTCACCCAGACGGTTTTCCCGAGCCATTCCTTGGGGTACGGGTAGCGGAACACATTGCCGTCGAGGCGCACGAAGGGCGTGCCGGCCGCATGGGCGGTGTTGTCGGAGCCGTGCGCGCCGCGCACCAGGTAGCCCAGGTTGTAGGTATTGACGCCGGTCAGCGTGGCGTCCGCGTAGGCGAGGTACTCGCCGTCGACATAGCACAGCGTCACCAGGCTTTCCGCGTCATCTCGCGTGCCGGACAGCAGCTGCCCGCGCGAGGCGGTCATATCGACTGCGAGCAGATGGGCGCTGTCGATCACTGCGCCGGCCGGCAGCGCGGCCGCCAGCGAGCCGTGCCGCGAAGGGCACTCGATACGGCCGACCCGCTTGTAGCTGGCGTTGTCCAGCGACACCCACACGTCCGCCCCGCCCCAGTTCTCGCCGCCGGCGGTGGCCAGCCACAGCTCGGGGCGATTGTCCGTCAGCGCAAACGGCGGTTCGAACAGCACCGGCACGTTGGCATTGCCGGGCGCCACCGAGAAGTCCGGCACAAAGCCGCCAGGCGTGGCCGGCGGCACCTGCGCGACGGCGGTCGCCTTCAGGGCATAGTCTTCGGCCTCGATGTATAGGCCACCAGCATCGCTCTCCCCTTCGTCCGCCTCCTCGATGGCGGTGATCATCACCGGCACCTGGTGGAACTGGTGGCTGGGCAGGGTCAGCAGCACAATGTCCGTTGCCTCCAGCAGCACGTACTTCCATGGCAGGACGAACTTGTACGTATTGCGCACGCCGATGGAGCGCCGCACCTTGAAGTTGGCCAGGCGCTCCGCCGCCCGGCGGTCGGCGATCTCGCGCGCCTCGACCACCGGCATGGTGCGCAGGCCGCGCAGGTCGATGTCGGCCGCGTCCTTGAACTCGGCAACGTCCTCGTTGTAGTCCCGCGCGCGATCGAAGAACTTCACCTGCGCATGGTTGTGGGCTTCGGTCCCGTGCTTGCGGAACACGCGCACCGGCGGCTCCGCGCCGCTCGTGATGAAGTCGTCTTCGGTCAGCTCATACACCGGGGCGCGCGACGGCGTGTACTCGGCGCCATTGCCGGCTGCCGCCACGTCCGAGTACGGCACGATCTTGAGCCGGTTCTCGCTATAGACGGCATCCGAGAAGCCGATATCGATCAGCTGCTGCAGCATCTCCTTGGCCGGGCGCTGGTCAGTGTAGGCCGGCGACACCCAGAGGCCATTGGCGCGACAGAACGCCCAGAAGGGCGCCAGATCGCCGAGCGCGCTCGCCGGCATGCGCAAGCCATGCGTGGGGCTGGTCACCAGATCGCGGATGACCTCGCTCGGATCGCAGTCCGGCAGCGCCGCGGAGATGCGGCGCGGCGTCTCCACCTCCGCATTGTGGTTGTCCAGTTGCCCGCCGCCCCCCAAGGGGTAGGCGGCCGCCGCCAGATAGGCGATGCCGGGATAGGACAAGGCCCGCGCCGGAAACTTGCCGGCAATGTGCGGGAACGGCTTTTGCCCGTTGGCGCCGGTATAGACATCGAGGCCGAGCCGGGAGGCGTCGCTGATCTCCTTGCCCTTCCAGATGCGGCGCACACCGAGAATCTCGCCCTGGCCCATGGCCAGCAGCACGGTCGCGGTATAGGACCAGCTGGTGGTGCTCGGCGCGCTGCCACCCTTGCCGCCAGCGGCCTGCTCCTGATGGGCATGCGCCTGGAAATCCTCGTGCTGGATGACGTTGACGGCCACCCGCGGCATGCCGTACAGCAGCGGAATGGGCTTGCCGTTGCAACTCGTCTGCATGCGCAGCGAGCTGACCACCGGCGCGTTATCGCTAACCTTGGAAGAACCGAAGAGACTGGACATATCAGGCAAACAGAGTAAAAAACCCGGCACTGCGGCCGGGTTTCGCCAGATCGGCATTGCGTGTGGCATCCGCCAGCACCACCTCGCCATCCCGCAGGCTGGCATGGATGACTTCCGGCCAGTCCAGCACGATGGCGCCATGGCTGGCACATCGCCCGAAGCGGTACAAGGCAACGTCGCCGCGCTGCGGCACCTCGACGGGCGTCGCGTATTGCTCGACCCAGCCGAGGAAGCGCTCCGCATCACGGTGCAGATGCCAATCCGCGGGATAGGGCCGCGGGTCGATGCGCGGGATCAGGCCGCAGGCGTGGTACACCTCCACCAGCAGCATGGCGCAATCCGCCCCGGCCCCCTTCACGGCGCCCTGGTGGTGGTACGGCGTGCCCAGCCAGGTGCGCGCCTCGGTGGCGATCGCTTGGCGCAGATCGGCCTCCCTCACAACACCGTCTCCGGCACCGGCACATAGGGTGTGGCCTTGAACCGCGGGCGGTTGTTGTATTTGGCACCGCACGTCTCGGCGGTCTTGTCGCACCCCGGCCAGGCCATGAACGCGTCGCCCGGCCGCGGATCGAAGACAAGCGGCATGGAGAACTCCAGCGCCCCGTTCACCGCCTCGGAGCGGACGACGCTGCGGCGCACGCCCGAGTTGGGGCCGCTGGTGAAGACCAGGTAGCCGCGGGAGAACCATTCGGCCGGCCTGTTCAGCGTGGTGTGGATCCGGGCGCGGTTCCCGCCGGTCACGGCTGCGTCGACCCGGTAGGCGGCCTTGTTCACGCCGCAGCCCGCGTCGAAGAGATCGCGCACGCAGCCTGGCCCGAACAGCTCGCGCGGCAGCATCTGCCCGAAGCGCGCGCTGTCGCTCTCCACCGCCAGCTGGATCGCCAGGTCATCGCCGCTCGCCTCCTGCACGGTGCCGCGAAACCACTCCAGCGCATGGGCCGGCGCGCCCCAGTCGGCGAGGAACGCCTTTTCGATCACCACCTCTGCCTCATCGAGCGCCCCGGAGCGCAGGGCCGTCAGCCAGGACACGCCACCGATGGTGTGCTCCGGCTTGACCAGCACGGTCAACCGTTGCTCGTCCGGATCCAGGCCGCGCGACTGGCGCATCCTGGCGCCGTGGATCTCGGGCCCGTCATGCACGAAGTTCCGCCCGCCAGCCGAGATGGCGACGTCCGCGTTCGTGTAGCGGTACTCGGCGAAGCTCGGCAGACGGATGGTGTACAGGTCGCAGCGCGCAACCTGGCCGCTGTTGAGCAGGGCTTGCAAGGCTTGCGTGGCTTGTCTCATAGCTTGACCCCCAGGCTGCCCCGGAACTCGATCCGAGGCGCCTTGTACAGATTGCGTGCGATCCGGTCGAACGACACGTCGTCCGACTCGAAGCGGCACCGAAAGAAGAAGGTTCCCGTCCAGCGCAAAGGCACGCCGTTGGCAGGCGGCTGCGCAAACAGCACCACGCCGGTCGGGCTGATGGTGTAGGCGCTGGCCGGCAGCAGCAGCTCCCCGCGGCGCATGCCCTGGATCTGCTCGACGTTCTGCACGGGCTCCATGAATTCCCCGTAGCTGCGCGCCAGTTGGAACTGGGTGCGGGCGCCGTCTCCATAGCCAAAGAGCTGGTCCGCGGCGGCGCGGTCGTGCGCGCAGCGGTACAGCCAGCTGTCGAAGCTGCCGCGCCTGGCCAGGTAGAAGCCCTCCAGCGTGCGCAGCTCGGCGCGCCCGTTGGACTCGCGCAGGAACTCGAAGCCCAGGCTGAAGCGATAGATGGGATTGGCCATGCGCGAGGCGCGGAATTCGCGCCCGCTCGCCGCCTCGAGCACCTGCGTCTTGAAGCGCGGCGCGCGCGGCCGGTCCGGACGGATCCCGGCCAGCTCGGGGAAGATGGCATTGCTCATCCGAGTTTCCGTTTGTGGTCCTTGAGATAGGCGATGAACTTGTGCCCATGGGCCTCCAGCACGCGATCGACGCCGCGCGCATCCATCGCCTGGATGACCGGGTTGAACTGGAACACCTCCGAGCCATCGCCGCCGGCGGCGCCCTCCCCCTGCTGCCCCGCCATCTGCCGGATCACGTTGGCATAGCGCGCCGGCAGCACCATTTCCTCCTCGTGCAGTTGCGTGAGCGGGTTGATGCCTGCGGGAATGTCGAAGCCGCCCCGCGCCGAGCGCATCGAGCTACCCAGGCCCATGACCAGGGCGAGCGTCGCGACCATCGCCGCGGCGGCCAGGGCGGGCCCGACGAAGGGGATGGGGGCCTGCGACGCCGCCGCGCCGGATGCCGCCACCACAGCGTTGTTCGCCACCATCGCGGTCGATGCGCCGAAGGAGATCCCCGTCTTCGCGCCCGCGGCCACCGCTTCCATGCTCGTCTCCGCCGCAGTGGTGCTCTGCGTTGCCAGCAGCCGCTGCCCCAACTGGGCGATGTAGCGGGCGGTCGGCTTCACCGCCACCTCCTGAACGAAGGTCGAGCCGACGCTCGCAAACAGCCCGGCCATGCTCTGGCGCCACGACTGCGCCCGGTTCAGCATGCCGTCGGCCGCCTGGCTGAACGCGGATTCGAAGGAATCGAAGGTGTTCTTGATGGGCGACGTCTCATGCAGCGAAAGCTCGGCGCCCAGCTTGCTCCGGGCCAACTGGAAATTGCGTTCCAGATCCAGCAGTTGGTTCAGCACCTGCTGGTACGCCACCGGGTCGCGCTCCGGATCGATCGTTTCCCGGCTGCGCTCCAGGGCCTGGCGCTTGATCTCGTGCAGGCGCGCCTGGAAATCCACTTCCAGCGTGAGCAGCTGCGCGCGGTTCACCAGGCCCATGTCATAGGCAACCTGGGCTTGCTGCTGCTCGAGCGCAATGGCCTGGGTCGCCGCGCTGCGCTGTTCGGCCAAGGCCAGGTCTTCCAGCTTGCGGCGCTGGTCCAGCGCCTGGCGCTGCACCGCCTGCAGATCGCGCTGCGCATCCGCATACTGCTTCGAATCCGCGCCATAGGCCTTGCGGATCCGTTCGGCGATGTCCTCCGCGATCGCGAGCTGCGCCACGTGATTGCGCTCCATCTCGGCCATCTGGTTCTTCTGCGCCGCGATGGAGGCCGCGAAAGCTTCGCCGTTGAGGGACTGCAGCGCGGCCAGATACCGCTTCTCGACCGCGAACCGTTCTTCGGCGGACATCTGCGTGCCATCCAGCTTGGCCTTCCAGAAATCACGCTCGCGCTCCCGGCTGAACGCCACGAAGGTGCCCTGCTCCGCCGTGAGCTTCTGGTGGGCGAGCTTCATCTGGTCCAGCTCGTTGTCCCAGGCGCTCATGCGAGATTTGGCCCCCGCTGTGCCGCCGCCGGACTGGCGGATCTCGTCCATGTCGACCGGCACTTTCGGCTTGGGAACGCCGGCCGGCCCGCTGGTGCCAGTCCAGACCTTCTTGGCGTAGGTCTCGAACTCGATCCCAGCCTTCCTGGCGTCCTCCGTCATCGTTCCGAGGATGGCACGTGCTTGGCTGAATTCCCCGCTCGCGGCCGCAACGGAGGCTGCGGCGACTCTGGTGATGATGATTCCTGTCGTCTTCAGCGTCGCGCCAACCAGAGCACCGGTGATGATCAGCCCCTTCAGCGCGCCATCCACTGCCATCACAGAAGCCTCGAGCATGCTGCCCTTGGCCGAGGTATCGCCCAGTCCGTCGGCCGCCGCGCTCAACGTAGGAATCAGCTTGGCCGCGAACTGCCGCCAGATACCCTCCGACACAGAGCGCATCCGTTCGAGCTTGTCATTCAGCTCGCCTGCCGCCGCCGCGGTTTCGTCGCTGATCTCCAGGCCCAGTGCGCGCGCCTCCTCACGCAGGCGCTCGATGCCCTTCCGTCCCATATTCAGGAAGGGCAGGATGCTGGCCCCGGACTTGCCAAAGACCTCCATGGCCAGGGCGCTCTTCTGCGCGCCCTCCGGCATCTGCGAGAAGCGGTCGGCCAGGTCCAGCAGGGTTTCATCGCTGGCGCGCAGCTTGCCGTCGGCGTCCTTGATCTCGACGCCGAGTGCGCGGAAAGTGGCGGCGGTCCGCTTGTTGCCCATGTCGGCATCGAACATGCTCTTGGCGAGCTTGCCCATCGCCCCGGACAGCCCGTCCATGTCCACCGCAGCGCTCTTTGCCGCGTACACCATCGTGGACATCGACTGCGCCGAAATCGACGCGCGCTGCGCGCTCTTGTCCAGCGCGTCGGCCAGGTCGATCTGCTCGCGGATCCGATTGGCGAAGCCTGCTGCCAGCAAGCCCGCGCTCAGACCGGCGATTGCCAGCTTCATGCTGTTCGATGCGGCGGTGATCGTCTGGTCTGCCAGCGCGCCACGCAGGCCGCGCTTGCCCGGCGCATCGGCCATGGCGTCCCACGCCGTGAGAGAGCGCGCCTGCGACATCAGGTTGCGCATGGCGCCCGCGGCCGCCCGGTTGCCGTCCTCGGCGGCCTCGGCCAGCGAGTGGTACTTCTTCTCGATGCGATCCAGCTCGGCCACGACCTCCTTCGACGGGACCTTGCCCATCGCGGTGTACATGGTCTCCAGCTCGCGCCGGTGGCGCGCCCACTGGCCGGCGGCGGTATTGGCGGCGGCGCCGAGATTGTTCACCGCCGTGCGCGCACCCTCGCCGCCGCGCTTGACGCCGGTCAGGGAGTCCACGACGCCTCGCATGACGGTGGCGAAGCCCGCGTCATTGGCGCGGATCGCCCAATCGATCGTCCTGGTGTTCATGTGTCGTTCTCAGCTCAGGAGGCCGCCGGCCGAGCGGAAGGCCTCCAGGAAATTGGACCGCCGGGTCGCCTCGTCGGCCGGAGTGGTGGCCGCCTGCAGGTCTTCGGTCTTCAGGCCCATGAACCACTTCACCAGCAGGTGTACTGGCGGGTTCTGGGTCAGGTAGCGGCTGGCCGCCCGAAGTCGCCGCCAATCCAGCTCGCGCTCGATGTAGTCCATCGTCCAGCCGAGGCTGGCGCAGAGGTGGATGGCGGTTTCCTCGAACCACTCCCGGGTCAGCGGCTGGCCGGCTCCCCCGAGCCGTCCTCCTGCGGCGGCTGTCCCGCCTGAATGTAGGCCGTGCGCAGCGCCCAGATGTCGCGCGCATCCCATTCCGCCACCCAGGCATCGGGCAGGCCTGGGTAGTTGCGCCGCAGCGTGGCCACCAGGCTGCCCAGCTCCTGCTCTGCCATCTCCTTCGCCGACACGGTGCCGGCGGCGTAGCCGGCCTGCACATCGATCATGGCCAGCTGCAGCGTGTACAGCGGCGGCGGCATCATCAGCCGCGTGCCCTGCAGCGTCACAGGCTGCGAGCCTTCGCGCAGGGGCTTGGCGGCCTCCAGGTCGTGCTCCTGGCCGGCAATGCGGATCGTCGCCATGGCTTACGCTCCGCTCAGCCGACCCACGCCGCGCACGTCATCCGCGGCGGCCGACCATTCCATGTTGGGAATGACGAAATCCTCGTTCTTGCGCGCCAGGCTCAGCTTGTTGAAGGTGACCGCATAGAGATGCAGGAACAGCCCCTTCTGGTCGTAGGTGATCAGCTCGAAGGTCGGCACCTCGCCCATCTCCGCGTTGGTAATGAGGGTGGTGGCGCCGCGCGAGACGTCGATCTTGGTGTAGCTGATCTGCACCTTCTTGTCCTTGTCGGCCGCCGCCCAGGTGTACTTGCCCGTCGCCTCGTTCACCGCGTACTGGCCGGCCTTCGGATCCTTCGCGACCCGCACCAGAAAGCCACCGGTCGCCACGTCGCGAACGCCCATATCCATATCGAACTTCGCGCCGCCCGCGACGGTATAGCCATCCGCAACGATGACGGCCGGCTCGTCGTCGACGGGCACCACCATGCCGGCGCTGGTGTCCTCGTCCTTCGACCCGAAGAACAGCTCCGTCACCACACGATGATCCCAGCGCCCTGCCTGGACCTTACCGGTGATCTTGGTGCCGGCGCGCGCGGTGGCTTCGGCGAAGTTGCGCGAGCCCATCAGTTCCTTGGAACTGGCGCTGATGTCGACATCGATGCCCTGCAGCGTCGCGACCCGGATGGGCGTGGTGCCGGCCTTGAGATAACGCAGCATGCCGGCGCCGAAGTGCCAATCTGCCTTGTTGAAGAGGGAAGCCATGAATTCTCCTGCTTGGTTAGGGGATCGCGGTGGCGTCATCCGCCGCGACCCGGTACCGCCACCGATAGCGGTAGGTCTTGAGGATGCGGAGCTGGTCGGACTCCTCCCGGCGCTCATCGATGGCACCGTTGAAGGGGCGCACGGCCAGCCCGCCGAGCGTGGGGTCTGCCCACACGCGCCGGTGAATCTCCGCATGGAGCTGCGGCATCGATGCGATCTGATCGACCCCGGCCATGAGGAGCTGGACCTCCACGGTCAGCTCGTTGACGTTCTCCCAGTCCGAGATGCCGTCCACCGGCAAGTCCGTGCCGGGCAGCACGCGCACCGCCGGCAGCTCGTCCACGCTGAACTCGGCCAGGCGCAGCCGGTCATGCACGGCCACCACACCGGCCGGCGGCACCTCCCCGGCCACCGCGGCGACGGCCGCCGCATACACGCGTTCGTGTACTGTGCTCATCGCGGTGCCCCCAGCTCGACCAGCGCGTAGTCGCCGTCGCTCAAGGGCTCCGGATGCGATGCCACGCGGTAGCGCCGATCGTTCACCGTCACGTGGTCATCGAGGGCGAGGTCCGGCAGAAGCTCGACGGGATACTCCAAGCGGACCTGCTCGCCCTGCGCCACCCCGTCGAACGCAGCGGCGGCCAGCGCGATCCTGTCGACCGGCAGCGGCACATCGCGCGCCGGGCGGCCCGCGCGCGCCCGCAGGTGAAAGACGGCGGGCTTCAGAAAGCCCGCCCGCGCGAAGGCATCCCAGAAACGCCCGGGCTCCAGCGCCGTCATGGCTAGATTGCCGCGCCGTTGAGCCGCACCGCGGCGGAGGGCATGCCAGCCGCCTTGGCCTGCGCGAACACGCCCACGACCACGCGCCCGGCGGCCGCCTCGGCGAAGATGCGCGCCTTGGCCGGGTCCCAGTAGGCTTTATCGCCAATGCCGGCCACAGCCGCCGGCTCCGCCGGCAGCTCGAAGACGCCTTCCACCGCGTACTCGCCCGGCTCGTTGGCCGCGTAGGCATTGGCCGCGATGCCCAGCAGTGCGCCCATCAGCAGCGCCTGGCCTGGCGTGACGGCCGCGTTGTGGGCATAGGTCAGAAACTTGCCCGGTTGGATGTAGTTCCGCATGCTGCTTTCCTCTCTCGCAAATGAAAACGGCGGCCATGCCGTGCTGGCATGCCGCCGCTGAAGTGGAATCGCCGGTGCCCCGCCGATCCCGGTTGCCGAGGCTTACTTGGCGCCGGGGTTGCGCCACAGGCCGCGATGGTCGATCGCCTTGGAGACGAAGTCGATGCGCCCCTTGACCTTCACGCCGTCGACGTCGAAGTCGATGTGCTGCTCGGTGTAGAGCCCCTCCTCCCCCTCCAGGTAGCAGTACTCCACCGTGTCGATCTGGGCCGGGTCCGCGAGCAGATACCAGGCCTTCGGGTCAGCGGCATCCAGGCGTGCCTCCACGATGGGCTCCAGCGCGCCCACAAAGGGGTTCTGCTGCAGCGCGACGTTCGGCACATAGGCGCCGCTGGTGTACTGCCAGGCCGCGGTTTCCAGCGCGGCGGGCACGAGCAGGTACTTGGGCAGCAGGTTTAGCGTGCCGCCCGCCGGCGACTTCTGGGTGCGCAGCGCCACGCGGGCCTCGGACAGCGAATCGATGCCGATGGCCGCGCCAGCGCCCACGTTCTTGTGGTCGGCGTGGAACAGCGGCTTGCCGTCCGCCAGCTTGGGGTTATCGAGCAGGCAGGCATACACCAGGTCCGACTCCATGTCCGCGGCGGCGCGGCCGAAGAACAGCGGCAGGCGCTGCAGCGCGGAGAGATCGTCATTGATGATCATCTGGCGCGTGAACGCGACCGCCTTGCCGTAGGTGCCGAGCTGGATGACCTCGCCGCCTTCCATCAGCTTGCCGTACTTGTACTCGCCACTCTCCCGGATGCGCTCGAACTGCACCGCGGCGTCGAAGGCCACGCGCGTCACCGGCCGGAAGTCCGACAGAGTGCCCCGGCGGGCCCAGCGATCAAAGGTCTTTGGCGCAGTGGTATAGGCCTCGCGCATGGTGCGCGCGATCACCCCGCCGAAGACCAGCGGCAGGTCGCCGGTGGCGTGGTAGGCCCCGCGCTGCGTGAGGCCCAGCGCCGTGCCCGCCAGCTCGTTGACGGACATGCCGCGCGTCGAGATGCCGGCGCGCTCCAGCGCATCGCGAGACAGTTCGCGCAGGGTCATGCCCCGGTACTCGCGCGCGCTGTCGGTCAGGGTCGTACTGGGGTTGATGCGATGGATCAGCGCGGCCGTCATGGCCTCGCGCCGCACCTCGGTCTCGTCCTGCGTGGTCTCGATCCGGTTGCCGCCCACCGAACGGATGGTGGTGGCATTGGTACGCTCGGCCAGGCGGCGCAGCACGTCGGTACGCACGGCGTCGATTGCCATGCCACGGTCGACGTACTCGTCGATCAGGGTCTCGGCGCATTCCAGGGTCGAGCCGCGCACGACTTCGCGGATCTCGCGCTGGCGCTGGCGCTCGGCGGCGCGGACCGAATCGCTCGAATCGGCGCCGTCGCCCGCGGCTGGCGCAGGGGACGCAGCCGGTGCCGTGGCGTGTGCTGCGGTCGGCGGCTGGCCCTCATGTGCGCGCTGGGTAGCGGCCTGGCCTGGGTCGGCCGCCGGGGTCGTGATGGTCATGGTTTCTCCTTCGGATTGAGAGGCGGCAGCCTCGCGGGGGGTGGATGCGGCTCGTTCGATGAACTCGCATGGGAAGAGCTTCTCGCGCTCGCTGGGAGCGCCGTTCTCGGTTCGGATGACGGCGCCCGGATCAGCCCCGATGGCAACCAGGGAGACCTCCAGCGGCTCCCAGTCGACCGCCCGGTAGATCCACTCGTCGTTGCCCTCGGTGTTCGGCGGGATCATCTCCACGCGGTGCAGGCGGGCACCGACCGAGACGTTGCGCAGGATCCCGTCGAGCACGTCCTGATAGATCGGCTCCACTTCGTCCCGGCGGGAAAAGCGGATGGAGGCGCTGGCGTCATCGCCGAGCGTGGCCGTCTCGATCACACCGAGGACGCTGGAAATGCCCCAGGTCGAGTGGCTGTTGAGGAACGGTGCCGCGCCGGACTGCAGGCGCGCCATCCTGACGTGTGCGGGGTCCAGGCTCAGCTCCTCCTGGTAAGCCCGCTCGCGCATCCAGTCGTAACGGCGCACGCGCGCCCCGGCCGTCCACCTCGCGGTGACGGTGCGGCGCTCGCGATCGGCCACGGTGACCGGCGCCAGGCGCGTGACCAGCGGCATGTCCTGCGTGCCGGCGTTCTTCGATACTGGCATTGCTACTCCCCAAGGAAAAACGCCCGAGACGGGCGCTCGGGCGTGGGTTGGTCATCGTTCGGCAGGTTGCCGAGCGATCGCTTGCGCTTCGCTGGCGGACGGGCCCTTTCCTTCTCGCTCGCCTTGTTCGGCTTGCGGTCGCCGTCGTCCGCGTCGGCATCGCTGGCATCGCGTGCCCGGCCGCCCAGCGCGTTTCGCAGCGGGTCGGTCTCGATCTCCTCGTCCACCTGCAGGGGGATATAACCCAGCTCACGCACCACCTCGTGTCGCGACATGAAGCCCTGTTCCACCATGACGGCGTAGCCTTGCGCTTCGCGGTAGGGGTCGAGCAAGGGAATACGTGGCGCGGTCCAGTCGTCCGGTCGCAGGCCTGGCCGTGGCAGCTTGCCAGCCAGGTAGGCCGCCAGGGCGAACCGCTCGGCGATACGTTCCATCACCATGGGAATGAACTCCAGCCACTGGAACTGCTCGACCATGGCGCGGAACTCGATCTTTCCCATCCGGCCGCTGGTGAAGTTGACCTGCGAATAGTCGCCGGTCAGCTGCTCATAGGTGATGTCGGAGCCGGCCGCAATCGCGCGCAGGTCGACGCGCACATGCTCCTCGTAGCCCTCGCTGGCCGCTGGCGACGCAAACTCGACCCGCTCCCCGGCACGCAGGTAGTTGATCGAGCCTGGCTGCATGCCTTCGAGCCTGGGCGGTTGACGCCCGGCGCCGCCACCCGGCACGGGCGTGATGCCGCCGGCGCCGACGCCCTGGAAGCCATCCCCCTCCATCCAGACGAAGGCGGCAAAGCAGGCCTCGATCTTCTTGCGCACCAGCTCGGCCTCCTGGTACTCGCCCAGGTCACGCGCGCGCCAGATGCTGACCGCAAAGTGAGGCAGGCCGCGCACCGTGCCGGGGCGGTCGATGACCCGATAGAGGTGGATGATGTCCGCGGCCGGCACGAAGCGGCTCACCCAGGACCGGGGCACCGCCTCGACTTCGCCTGGATGGTGGTCGAACAGCCAGTAGCCTGTGCGCTTGCCCTTGAGGTTGAACTGCACGCCCGCGATGCAAAAACCGCCATCGACCGGGCCGGTACGGCTGGTATCGAGATGGTCTGCCTCCAGCACCCGCAGTTGCAGTGGCACTTCCAACCCGGCCTCCGGCGGGCAGTACTCGAAGCGCAGCAGCACCTCGCCGGACTCCCATGCGGCGCGCGCGAGCTGGGCCTGGATGCCCGCCAGGTTGAGCTGCTCGCCGGCATCGCACTGGCGCGCCCATCGGCTCCACAGCGCGCCGTGTGCCGGGTTCTCGTACTTGGGCACGATGCCGGTGCTGCTGATCGCGTTCTGCACCAGTACATTGAGCGCGCGCTTGATGTAGCCGTTGTTACGCACCAGGTCGCGGCTGCGGTTGCGCAGCCGCGCCAGCGCCGGTACCAGCTCGGCATTGCCGCTGCCGCCGCCCGGCTGCCGGCCGGCGCCGCGCGGGCCGCGCAGGCTGGCGCCGTCGAAGCCGCGCGCGATCTCGCGCGCCCGGTCGTAGTGCGCGCGCGCCGCCATGCGCCGCAGGCCTCTGGCCGGGGCGAAGTGGCCGATCAGGCGATCCAACAGGGTGGCTTTCACAGTCACCCCCGATCGAAGTAGGCGACGGTGACGCGCGGCCGCTGCGGCGACAGCCCCTGCTGCGCCAGGTCGGCGATGATGATCTCGCGCGCTGCCCGTAGATCGGCCACGCTGCGGTAGGTGATGCGCTTGCCGTCCTTCTCGATGGTCAGCTCACCCGTGGCGATGGCCGTGTTGATGCGGTCGAGATCCGCCGTCGTGAATGCACTCATGCTTACCTTCCCATCCAGTTTGAACGCACGTTGAGCCAACCGCCGCGCCGTGCGCCGGCTTCCTCGCGATCGGGGTCAGCGTTGGGTTCGGCCTCGGCCAGCAGGCTCGCGGCCGGCGGCTCCGTGGCCGCAGCCTCGCCGCCTTCCACCGCCATCGGCACCGCCAGCGCAGGGTCCGCGAACAGGTCACGCACGCGCGGCTCGATCACCATCTCCAGGCCGGCCCAGTCGGCCTCCGTCATGAGGTTCACCCGGAGGCGCGGGTGGTAGGCCGCGGCGAAGTTGTAGACCTTCAGGTCCAGCGCCTCGTTGCGCAGGCGCAGCTTGTCCCAGCGGCCCTTCGAGACGTTGAACGCCTCGGCCACAAGCTGCTTGAAGTACTCGTCTTCCAGGCCTGCAGGGAAGCGCATGCGGCGCGCGGCCGGGTCCAGCTCCTCGTCGGCCTGCAGGGCGGCGAAGATCTTGTCCTTTGCCGTGTCGGTGCCGACCTGCCAGAGCTGCACACCCTTCTGGAAGGTGCGCCCACGTATCGTGACGTCCTGCGCCGAGGGGCGGCCGATGATCGGCCGGTGCTGCTCCTTGGCGCCCTTGATCGCGAACACGCCGCGCGCCTGGCGCAGGCGGCAGTAGTCGTAGACCTCCTGCGTGTGATGCCCGCCGGAGTCGATGGCACAGGTTTGCACCTGCAGGGAGACCCCGAACGCATTGACGATTGGCCGCTCCAGCAGCGCGTCGAGCGTCGCCCAGGGGGCGGCCGTCGACGGGTCGCCGTCGATGACGACGTAGTCGATCGTCCAGTTGGTCATATTGCGGCCCCAGCCGCTGATTTCGACCTCGAGGCGGTTCTTCTGCACGTCGACGGACGCGGTCAGGATCATGCAACCGCGTGGGATGGTCCGCAGCGCATGCGACTCGGCGCGCCGCTTGACCAGCTCCCATTTGACCTCGGCGCTACGGTCTTCCCAGCACTCGCCCAGGGCGTTGTTGATGAAGGCGATCAGCTTCTCGATGTCGGCCTGCGCCTCGATCCAGTCGCGCACGAGATCCGTCCACGGCCGCCAGCCGATGGGCGCATACAGCGAGCTGATGTGAAAGCTCGCCGTCTTGCCGTCGCCAGGCGCGGTCGGCATCCAGTACGCGCCCTCGTAGCCGCGCGTCTTCCAGACGTGCTCCGGGTTGCCGACCCCGCAGACCTCGCAGTGGTAGCACACCGAGTCCGGATCGCCCTCGCTCCAGCGCATGCCCTTGCGCCAATCGAAGAACTGCGGGTGTCCGCAATCCGGGCAAGGCACGAAGTAGCGCCGCTGGTCGCCCTTCTCGTACAGCTTCTCGATCTGCGAGCGGCCCTTGATGGTGGGCGTGCTGTTGGCGAAGACCTTGGCGCGGCGGCCGAAGTTGCTGGTCCGGTTGATGGCCAGGACGATCGGGTTGCCCTGGCCGTCGACGTTGAGGAGGTACTCGTCGACCTCCTCCAGCATCACGTAGCGGACCGTCGTGGACTTGAGGCGGCCGGCGCGATTCGCGCTGACCAGGTTCATCATCCCGCCGGGGAAGCGCTTGCGGCGCTTGGTGTTATCGCTGCCCTTCTTCCCCGCGTCCTTCACGCGCGCGCGCAGCTCGGGGGTCGACTTGCGCATCGGCTCGAAGCGGTCGAGTTCCCACTTCTCCGCGTCGTCGTTGGTGGCAAACACCACCAGGACGTTGCCGGCCGCGACGCTGATGCTATGGCCGATGAAGTTCTCGCCGGCTGCGGAGCCGCCGATCTGGTGGCCCTTCATCTGCGCGACGACCGTCACCCAGGCATTGCTGAAGGGGCGCAGGTCGTCGTGTGCGTAGCGCGTGGTCACGCTGTCCTGGCCAGACAGCGCATCCATGATGCCCACCAGGTAGGGCGTGCGTTCGTTTCGCCACCGGCCCGGCTCGGGGGCGTTCTCCGGCAGGATGCGATGCTTGGCTGCCCACTCGGCAACGCCGATCCGTTCGTCCGGCCGAATCGCATTGGCGAGGGTCCGGACGAACTGATCAATCGCCCCCATCGTCCTCGTCCTCCTCTTGCTCGCGCAGGATGGCCGCCTGGTCCACCTGCTGCAGCGCCGACGCCAGCTCCTTTTCGAGCATCGCCTCGATGCGGGTGGGGTCGGTCTCGGCCGCCAGCAGGTCCTTGACCCGAACCGGCACGTTGAGCACGGCGTCGCGCAGCGTGCGGAACGCCGTGAACGCCAGGCGCTGGGCCTCGGCAACGTCGATCAGCGCGCCGCGGTACTCGTCCAGCTCGGCCTGTTCGCGCTGCCGTCGGATCGACTCGCGCGCAGCGCGCTCGACCCGGTACTGCCGCACCGCGGGATCCTCTTTCGCTCCGGCGGTGGCCACCGCCGCCCCTCCCGCCGCCGGCGGCCCATTGGCATCCATGCCTTCTTCGTCCAGCTCCTCCTCATCCTCGTCGGGGGAAGCGGATACGGGGGCCCGGCGGCGGGACAAGTCGCTGAACGAAACCCGGCCCTCGTCGGTGTTGCGCACCCAGTCGGCCGCGGCACTCTCCGAGTCGATCTTGCGGTTGTCGTTCAGTCGGATCCGGCCCGACGCGATCGCCTTCTGCACGGCGCGCAACGTGACGCCCAGATGGCGCGCGAAGGCTCGCTGGCTCATCTCTGCCATGGTGGACTGCCTCGTGTGCTGGACCTACGGGTGACTACCTGACTACCGCACCAGGTGACTACCCTGAAAAATTCCCGCCACTGCGCGAGCAACGGGGCGCGAATTACCCACGAACGCCAGGCCCCGGGAAGGACCCGCGCCCCGGGCTTGGGCCGCCGGCCGGGCCGGGCAGCCGCCCCGCCTCCGGTCCGGCAGATTGGCCGTCAGCGCGCCGTGGCCACCGCCTGCTCGAAGTACTCGACCATCAGCCGAGGAAACTCGGCCTCGGTCACGCGCTGCGCGATGCCATGGAAGTCCAGGCGAACGCGATAGCTCGGCAGGCTCACGAAGAGGAACATCGGCTTGGCCCCGCCGTGCTGCAGGTGGGCAATGCGCTTGTCGGCGCCGTAGTCCATACGGCGGTAGATCCCGGCAGGGAGCTTGCCCTCCGGCCTGGCGAGGGCGAAGTAGGTGAAGCCGCGAACCCCAGATTTCCCTCGGGCGAGGTTGTCGCGCCGGCGCTGGGTCATGTTGGCCCGGTAGCCCTTCTGCGGGAAGGCGTTGAAGTAGGACAGGATCTGCACGATCAGTGCCGGCGGCACGTTGCCGTGCTCGTCCAACTCCACTGCCGAGCCGGGCACCGCCACCATTCCCGCCGGCATGATGCCGGCCGCCTGCAGGGCGCGATCGAACGCCTTGTAGCGGCGCTCCCCGCCATAGACTTCCGGCCCGAGGAATTTTGTCGACGCCCGCCCGCCCGAGTCCACGTCCTTGAACCACACACGCGCTGAGAGATCCTGCTTGGTCGCCGGCTGCAGGTACAAGGAATTCAAGGTGTACCGGGTCGGGTTGTCGAAGACGCGCGGCATCTCCGCCTCGATGTTCGCCTTGACCAGCTGCTGCGTCTTGGTCAGCGCGCGGGCCGTAGCGAACGGCATCTGATCCTGGTGGAGCTTTGCGGCAAAGCCCAGCGCAGCATCGATGTTCGAGGAGAGGTCGAATTCGGCCATGCTGCCCCCAGTCCGCCATAAAACAAAGGGCCCGGAGGCAAACGCGCTCCGGGCCCTTGGAAGCTACGATTCGGTTGAGCGGCGCGAATCGCCGCCACTCAACTTGCTGCTCCTGGCTGGCCATAGCGCAGGCAAGTCGAACGTGCCATTCCAGTTCGGCTTTCCCTGGCCAGCACTGTCAAATGAGTTCAACGAAACTCGTAGGTGCAAGCTTCAAGACAGCGGCGTCGAAGACGTCCTCACACTTGATGCTCTTCTGGTCAAACCAAACGCACTTCACACCATCCTCAGTGCCGCCGGCAAAGGAATAGTCTCCGAGCTCAGAAACCGTCATGGTGGGTCCGCCACTCTTCACAACAACGAGATCACCCTTCTTGAACTGGGCCATACAGCCTCCTCTATGACAAGTGAGCCCACAGTGTAGTTGAGAAAGTGACGATTACGCTCAATCGAAGCACTCCCAGAGATAGGCTCGCACCCATTCAGAAACGGACGGCGATACCGCGGGAATTCTCCCCCGCGTCTTGACCGCCGCTTCACCGAAGCAACACAGTTGCGGCAACCCGCGACCTGACGGACACGCTCGCAAACAAAAAGCCCGCGCGGAGCTAACCGAGCGGGCTTACGTTTTCTGTGGGCGAGCGCCGCCCACGAACCGGAATGTAGTGCACCAAATCCGCGCTGTCAATACTCGACCCCGCGCCGACGCAACAGCGGCTCCACCTGCAGCTTGGCCCGCGCATACGCTACTGCCTGTCCCGCCCCGGCCCGCGGGTTGCGCCACACGCTCGGGCCCATGCGGTTGCGCGCTTCGATCCGGATCGCCAGCTGCGCATCGGGCTCCAGTTCCGCAATGGCGGCTGCCACCTGCTGGATCTGCCACGCGAACACGTCCGCGGCCAGCAGTTCATCCGTGGACTGCCACTGCCGCGCGCTGCGCGCCCGGGAGCAAGTTTTGTCCTGCCCCATGAAACCGCGTGCCCCGGGTTCGGCGCACTCCCAGCAGAACCAGTCGTACAGCAGGTTGTCCAGGGCATCGTAGTCCGGATAGTCGGCCAGCGCCGATTCGATTCGCGCCACCTTCGCCGGCGGCTTAGCGGTGTACATGTTTCCCCCGTTGCACGATGGCGCGCATCCGCGCCAGATTCTGTTCGGCCGCCACCGTCGACGGCGAGGCACCCACCTCTGGCGCACCCGGAATCGGCGCCAGGTGCTCCCGCGTCGCGATCGCCCATAGCTCCGTCCACCGCTCCCGCGCCTGCGGCCAGGCGTGCACCTGCAGCCCATCGCCCCCGAACCTGACCGCGGTCCAGAAGGCGGCGCGGGACGTCCAGCGATCACGACCGGCCGCGCGCAACGGAAACTGCGCAGCCGCCTCCAGGAACCCCTGCTCGGCCATCATGCGCTGCCCCGTCGACGCAGCTGCGCCTGCAGGTTCGCCGCCCATCCCTCCGGCGGCCCGGATGGCGCGGGCGCGCCGGCACGGGACAGGGCTGCTTCCCGCTCGGCGGCGCGAGCGTCGCGCGCATGTTGTCGCCGCGCACGCACACGCTCGACGTGATCGGGCACCCAGTCCTCTCCGCGCGCGCGGTTCACGATGAAATTCAGCATCTTCCACTGGTGGCGCACCTCGGTCGTCTCGCAGATGCCCTGCCATTCGTCCAGGACATCCTGGCGCAGACGATCGGGTACCCGTGCCAGCATTCGTGCCACGTAGGCCCGATGGGCAGGCGGAATGCGCACCGGCCAGGCCAGATGTGCCTCCCACCCGATCGCAGGCCGAGGCTCCTCATCTGGATGCCGCTTTTCTCCCACCGCGCTTGCGGGCTCGTGGCGCGCCTCCGAGAGCCCCGGCCCTTCCGCTTGCGATGCATGGGGGCCCTGCCCGCCCTCCCGCGCCGCAGGCGTGGGGGGCTCGATAGTCATCCCTTCCGCGCCGCAGGCGTGGGAGGGGTTGGGGAGGGTTAAGTAGTTACCGGTACTCTGATGTGTGTCGGCCTGCGGCGTTGAATTACCCTGTGAATAACCGCGCTTTCCCTTGCCACGCATGGCTTTGCGGTCGTTGGAGGGTACTGCTGCACATACTCCGGCTTTTTTCGGGTCGTTGTTATCCACCAGGGCCTTGCACAAGCGAAAACGCAGCCGCAGCTTGGTCCCGATTGGCTCCACCAGGCCCTCCTTTTCGAGCTGCGCCACACGGCGACGCAGTTGCTGCTCCGACGGCAGAATGCGCTTCACCCCAGGCCGCCCCGGCACCTCCAGATCTTCACGCAGTGCCCACCAGGAGACCGCAGCGCCGGCTACGCCAACAATGCCTGTCTTAAAGTCCATGCGCCGGCGCAGCGCGAAATACAGATTGCGCGCAAGGATGTCCACCTTGCGCATGGCCTCCCATTCGGAGTCGTCGATCACAAATCTCGACACGGCTCTTCTTCCTCCATTGGTTCCTGGTCAATCAAGACCCGGTCTGCCTTGATGCAATGCAATTCGAGACGGTGCGATGTATCCGCAAGCCTTTCCAGCAGGCCGAGTTCAACCAACCGGGCAAGCATCCGTCTCATCTTCTGCACGTCATGCGCAACGCCGCCAACACCGGGCCGCGCGGGACGCATCGTCTGAAACTTCATGGTCTGGTATGAGAACGTGCTGCCAGTTCCGCCGACGCGCCCGGTTTCGAGGTCCATGAAGGCGCGAATGCCAAATGTGTAGAAATGAAATAGGTCGGCCCCCTCACCTGCCAGGGCCGAGAGTTCTGCTGCATTGAGATAGATGCCAACGGGGATGTGGGCGTGCATGGAAGGGTCCTTATCGAAGGGTTGCAAACGTCCCATCTTCCCGCGCCAAAAGACTGATTTGAATAGGCCATGTCAGAAACGATTACGGCCGCACTACGGCGGCCTGACAAAGTGTGTGGAAGGTGGAGAGGAAAGCGGCGGCCAGGACCGGGCGCGTGCCAGCGCGATGGTGTGCCACCGCTGCTGCCACATCGGCGGCATAGCCCGCCCGAGCCTTCGGCGGCAAGGACTGCCAACGCCTGGCGCACAGCGCCGCCAGTGCTGACGGCTGTCCCGCCGCCTGGAACACCCAGCAGACATCCGCCAGCGGCCATGCGCACTCCCCCAGCAGGTGCGACGCGAAGGCCTGCAGCGCTTGCCATGCCTTGTCCGAACCGGCCGCCGCAGCGATTTCCTCGGCGCGGTGCCAGGCACAGCAGACTTGCCGTGGCCGGCTGCAGGCAAAGCCAGCACCAACGCGCCAGGACTTGCAGCAGGTCATGTCCGCGAGAAAGCGCGGACCTTCAACGGGGATCCGCCGAGCGGCAGCGGGCTGACTGCGGGATGGTGGAGTCAAACAGGCCCCTGCAGGTGACGCCCGCAAGCACCCATGCTCATGCGCGCACAGAGGCAGGAGGAACCGATCTCATTGCCGCGCGCCAGGTAGTCCATATAGGCCCGCGTAGTCACCACCAGGCCCAGGGAGTCCAGCATCGCGTGGATCTTCTCCAGCGTCACGCCGGCGCCGTTGGCGACCTTGTTGGGCATCGTGTCGTCCCAGCCAGTCGCCTCGCAGAGCGCACGGCGCTTGGCCGCGTCCCTGCACGCGTCCCGCAACGTCGCCGTCAGCAACGACTCCCGCTCGATGACGAATGCCTTGTCATTCATGGCCGTTCCATCCTGTTCAAGAATCAACGAATGCACCGGAACACGTCCGCGCCTACGATGGCGACATCGCTCCAGCCCTCCACATCGATGCCACCAACCATCCTGTTCGCTCGCCTACAGCACTACTGGATGCAGCAAGCTGCGGCCAAGGATTGCCAACACGTATCGGCGGGAGCGACTGAGCGGAGCCGGAGTTCCGGCCAGACAATGTGCCAATCCAGCGGTCGAAGCACTTCCCTCGGGACGGCTCCATGCGACCAGCCCTCGATCAACGGTGCATAGCACTCTCGAACCGGCTTTCGTAAGGTCGCCCACTCGTTCACGGTCGTCGGCGTTACTCCAAGATGCCGCGCTAGCTCGGCCGCCCTCCCCCGCTCGGCACGAAGATAGGTTCTCAGATCCATGCCCCGAATATTAGCCGCCGGCTTTCATTTTGCCAATAGCCTACAGCACATTCCATTTGTTAGCTGGCGGCTATCTAATCGTCCTGACCTACTGATCAGCGACATCGCCAGCATCCAAATGAAGACCATCGACGAGATCCGACACGAGAACCTGCTTCTCTTGATCGGCAAGTTCGGAACGGTGCAAGCGTTGGCAAACGCGGTGGGGAAGTCCCATGCCCAGATCAGTCAACTGAAGACCCGCGCGGTTCACAGCGCCACAGGCAAGCCACGAACGATTGGGGATGATCTAGCAAGGACTTTCGAGCAGCGATGCGACCTGCCACTGGGGTGGTTTGACAACCCCCATACGTCCATTGATGCGGAGGGCCCAGATCATCACCAGCAGCAAAGTACTCCGGCACCGCTCGATCTCCCGCAAAGGAGTGCGCACCCGGACCCTCACATCCGCAAGGCGATTGCGATTCTTGAAGGCCTCGATCGCGAAGGGCGTATCGAAGCCCTCGGGGCCATCAAGGTTGTCGCAGCAAGTCACCACCGGACGGCCTCGAGGTCCGCCGGCTGAGGTGATCGAGCTAGCTGCGTGGAAAGCTCGGCGGGACAGTACAAGCCCCTAGCGATTCATGCCTGGCCCGACGTAACAACGATAAGAACAAAGCCTCAGATCAGGGATCTTTCAATGCGGTAGAGCCTGCATCAAGCCGGCCAACGCGCTCACTGCCACACCCGAGATCATCGTCGTTCCTTCGAGATCTTCATTTCGATGTAGTCCTCGATGTCCTCGCGCGTCTTGGCACAAAGGGCCATGTACGCGGAGATCGCAATGCGCTGAAACGGCCATGCGGACATCTGCGGCCGTGCGTCCAGGTCTATCGCCGACGAGCATGCCGCTGCGTGTTCTTGACTCTCCTGGTCAAGGAATCCGTCCCCCATCCCGTAGTCACGCTCAAGCCGTCGAGCTGCGCGCTCGCCGAACGACGCTGAGCCGCCCAAGAGTTGCGAAAAATAGCTCCTCTCCCGTCGAGGGACTGACCGACCCTCCAGCCATTGGCGAAGGCGCTTGCGTCTCGTTTCTTGGATGTCCATCCGGACGAGTTTAGTTCAGTTGTTGATCAGACACGTCCGTGCCAGAGCCCGCCCCCACCTGGGCAGGCCCCAGCCCGAAGCCCGCTTCAGCGAGCCTCTTCCGTTCCCTCCTCCCTCTCAGCACCAGATCATTAGCCCAAGGCTATTGTCAAAACAAAAGCCCACGGCTAATATTAGCCGCAAGTGAACGGCTGACCCGATTGACCAAGCGAGGAAGGAGTCCGAAATGGCAAAGCACCCGACCTACGAGCAGATCATGGCCATGCCCCTGCCGCAGCAGGCTCTGGCAATGGAGGAGCGCCGCCACCGCGGGCGCCTACTGGAAATTAAGGACATGGCGGCGGCCCTGGCGCTGCTGGAGGCAGACCTCCCGGCCATCAAGGCTGCCGGCGCCAACATCTGCATCGAGCACACCTACCCCGTGTTCCGCGAGAGACTGAGGCTCTCGCTTGGAGGGATGTCGGTCGCTCAAGAGCGGGCGCTATGCCGCGCACTGCTGCTCACGGGCTTCAAATTCGTCGGCCGCGATGACTACGAACTGGCCAATGCCTACTTCAAGAAGGGCCGCCTCACCGTCCGCGTGATGACACGCCTCGCAGACCTAGAGCAGGCCCATCGCGAAGCGGCGGCGGCGCTCGCCGCGCCGGCGGAGGCCACGGCATGAACGCCCGCGACCGCCACGCGCGCATCACGCGCAACAACCGCGGCCTCCTCGTCGCCACGCTGATCGCCATCGCACTGGTGGCCATCTCCTGCCTGGCCACGGCCATGGACGAAGCGGCCAGCGCGATCCGCCCCACCTCGGATGGGAGGTCGGCATGATCCACGTCCACGTCACCATCGACGGCCGCCTCACCTATTCCGGCCTGTTCCGCTCCACCTGCGACGCGATCCTGGATGCCCTGGACCGCGGCGCACGCAGCGTGACGGCAGTACCGGCATGACAGCGCGCCGGATCTCGAAGGCCGAGCTGATCGCGGAGTTCCTCCGCGTGAAGGGCTCCGGCCGACCCGAAGAGCAGGTCGAGATCCCCGCGATCCGCAGAAAGCTGGCGCGCAGCCGCCGCGCCTTCCTTCGCGAGCAAGCCCGCCGCCAGCCGGCGCGGCCCCGGCTCGATCCCGACTTCATCGACCACAAACGCCGCCAGGCGAACGACCTCGACTGAGGAGAGACCATGCTGATTGGACTGACCGGCCGCACAGGATCCGGCAAGGAAACTGCTGCCGCCTACCTGGCAGAAGCGCACCGCTTCTTGCCTCTCGACTTCGCCACGCCCCTGCGCCAGATGCTGCAGGCCGGGCTTGGCCTGACGGATGCCCACTTCACTCCGGCGGCCGAGCACAACGCCATCGACTGGATCGGCCGTTCGCCGCACCAGCTGATGCAGTCGCTGGGCACCGAGTGGGGCCGCTCGCACGTCAAGGCCTCGCTGTGGACCGACTTGGCGGCCCGCGAGCTGGACAGCCTGGCGGGGCTCGATGTCGTCTTCCTCGACGTGGATGGCGAGGATGAAGCCGCCATGATCCGCGACCGCGGCGGCTACCTGATCCACCTGGTGCGGCCCGATGCCGCCAGCCCCCACGCACGCATTCCAGGAGCCGGCGTGCAGCTTCGTGAAGGCGACCAGGAGATCCACAACGATGGCAGCCTGTTCCAGCTCTACGACCAACTCGACCGCATCGTCGGCGACAAGGCCTTCGCCGGAGGTGGCCTGTGAGCACGCGCCATCTCCACCATCCGCGCCGAGTGCGTCCACCCAAGCCCACCGTGTCCCAGCCGCGCCTGCGGCTGACGTTCGCCACCGACCTGGTGGCCTTCATCCACGCGCCCACGACCCAAAGCTATAACCGGCTCACGCGCCTCCTGGACGTGCTGGCCGTAGCCCTCGCCGCACAGCGTGCGCCCGATGCGCTGATCCAGATCCACTCCGCCCGCCGCGCCATGGCCGCCATTTTCGGCCGCTGGGAGCGGACGGGCATGGTGGCCCTGAGCCGGCTGGACGAGCTGACCCTACGCGCCGCCGCCCCGCACGTCGAATCCGCCCTCGGCCGGACCCGCCTCGACGCCTTCAACCTCGCCCACGCCCTCGTCAAAGCTCAGCTGCAGGCGCAAGGCGACACCATCATCGACTGACCCCGGAGCCCGATATGAGCCACAAACCTGGCGACCTGCTTCACATCCGCGCACTCGACCTGATCATCTCGCCGCGCAACCAACGCAACCGGCCACGCAAGCGCGTGCGTGAGATAGGCGCCTCCCTGGTCGCCCATGGTCAGATTGAGAACCTGACCATCATCCCGCACGTCAGCCGCAAGAAGAACGCCCCCGCCTTCGAGGTGATCGACGGCGGCACTCGCCTGGAGGGTGCGCACCTGAGGATCGGCACCGGGGAGCTGCCAGAGTCCTTCGAGTTCCTCTGCATGGTGGCCGACCCCGACCAGGCGGAGGAGATCAGCGTAGCCGCCAACATGCATGAGGCGATGCACCCGGCCGACGAGTTCGATGCCTTCAAGCGCATGATCGATAGCGGCAGCTCGATCGAGGAAATCGCCGCACGCTTCGGCGCGACGCCGCTAACTGTGCAACGCCGCCTCAAGCTAGCCAACGTCTCCCCGCGCCTGGTGCAGGGCTACCGCGATGGCGAGCTGAACCTGGATCAACTGATGGCGCTGGCTATCACGGACGACCACGCCTGGCAGGAACAGGTGTGGAAGCGCGCCAAGAGCCAAGGTGAATGGCAGACGCGCCCCGACATGCTGCGTGCGGCAATCGCCAAGCCAGGCGCCATCAATGCGAAGACGGACCGCCTTGCCCGCTTCGTTGGCCTCGATGCCTACGAGGAGGCCGGAGGTCCCGTCCTCCGTGACCTGTTCAGCGATGGCGGAGGGTACATCGGCGATGGCTCGCTCCTGAAACGCTTGGCCCTGGAGAAACTTGAAGGTGTTGCGGAGCGCGTGCGCGAGGAGGGCTGGAGCTGGGTCGAGGCCAACGAGAGCATCAGCCTCCATGACATGACCCTCTTCGGCAAAAGCCAGCCGAAGAAGCGCGACCTGACGGACGAGGAGCAGGCGGAACTCGGTGAGCTGCAGGCGCAAGCCAAGGTGCTGGACGAGAAGATCCAAGCGCTCGACATCGAGGACGAAGCGCTGTCGACCGAACTCGGCAGCGTCGAGGCGCGCATTGAGGAGGTGGAAGCGCGACGCGAGATCTTCACCGACCGGCAGAAGGCCAAAGCCGGCGTGATCGTTCGAATCGACATGACGGGCGAACTGTCGATCCACCGAGGCCTGATCAGGCCCGAGCAGAACAAGAAGAAGGCCAAGAGCACCACAGCGGCCGAGCCCAGCGACGCGGACCCCGGCGACGCCGGTAGGGCAACCACTGCCGCGCCAGGCGAGGGCGAGCCGGAAGCCTTGCGCCCTCTGTCCGAACGCCTGGTCACGCAGCTGACAGCCCATCGCACTTCAGCCTTGCAGGCCCTGGTCGCCGACAACCCGTGCGTCGCCTTGGCCGAACTGCTCTATGCGCTGGTCCCTCCCCTTTTCGACGCCGTCGACGATCTCGCGCGCTACGACTCAGTGGCCAAGGTTTCCCTGACCAACATTCGTACTTGTGGGCAAGGCATGGCGCCCGACCTAGAGGGGTGCGCCGCCTGGACGCGCATGGACGAGCTGATCGGCGCGTGGGAGGAGCGGCTGCCGCGTGATCGCGATCAACTCTTCCCCTGGTTGCTGGAACTGAGCCACGTCGACAAGATCGACCTCCTGGCCGTCTGCGTCGCCCACAGCATCAATACGGTCGAGCAACGCGAGGACGCCCACGGCCACGCGAAGGCGCACCGTCTCGCCGCAGCAGTCGACCTGGACATGGCCGACTGGTGGGCACCGACCGCAGGTTCATACCTGGCCAGCGTACCGAAGGCGCGCCGCCTCGAGGCGGTGCGCGAGGCCGCCGGCCAGGAGGCCGCCGACGCGATCGCCGGCTTGAAGAAGGAAACGCAGATCGGCGCCGCCGAAGAGCGCCTGGTCGGCCGCCGCTGGCTACCGGCGATCCTCCGCGGCCCGGGCGCATCGGCTGCCGCGCTCCCAGACCAGGAGCCCTCCACCGCCTCGACCGAAGACGCCACCGAAGAATCGAGCCCACCTCCGACCGAGCCGGTGGCGCGGCTTCGCCCTGTGCGGTACCGCGACCAGGCCGGCAACACCTGGAGCGGGCGCGGTAAGCGCCCGGCCTGGATAGAAACCGCGCTGGCCAGTGGTAAAGCGTTGGATGAGCTGCTGGCCGAACCTGCTACCGAGGAGGTGTGACATGGAAAACCTCGACCTCCTGCAGATGGCCACCAACGCCGGCGGCACTCTTGAAGGCCCGAGCAGCGTCCGGATGCGCCCAACGCATCTGGAACACATTGCCACCCGCATCATTCGCGCTGCCGGAGCAGTACGCACGCTGTTGGAGCCCGTACCCGTCGAACGAGACCAGCACGGCTACTTCTTCCACCCGGCGCTGCCAGCGCAGCGCGGCGCAGACTTCCGTCTGGATTGGTTCGCCTTTGCCAATGGCTTCGACGTCAAGTCTGTTGTGATGGAAGACGACGAGCTGCCCGCCAAAGCGTGTGAGCGCTACCTCGGGCCTGCCGGCGACTTCTCCGATTGGGCACCAAAGTCACCCGCCGGCAAGGGGTGGTTCTGCCTGGCCATCTATGACTGTGAGGAAGGCCCGACGGCCGTCTACGTGCGCGAAGTCCGTCGGCTAGCGCAGGACACTTGCTGGAGAGTATCGGATATGCAACCCTCGGCGCCATCTGGAGTAGCGCAATGACGGTCAATTGCGCAGCCCCACTGCCGTCTGATAGCTCACTGTCGCCCATGCCGAATGGACGCGACTCAAGAAGCAAGAGGAGAGCGATTTCGCCGGTCTCTGCGAAGCCCCTCTACGTGGACCTGTCAACGGCAGCCGCAATCGTTGCCCTGTCCGAAACCAGTGTCCAGAAGTTGGTGCGCGAAGAAGCATTCCCGAAGCCTCGCCTTCTGTCGAAGCATCGGGTCGGGTGGCTCATTAGAGAGCTCGAAGAATGGGCCGAAACGCGTCCAGTCTCAGAACTGCCGCCACCGCCCAACACAAGCCGGCGCAATTGACCTCCAGAGTTGACAATGCAATCCACGCGAAGCGATGCTACTGAGATCAACCATTGCGAGATCAGCAACGGATAATGCAGCGGCAGCGGTGCGAATAACCGAGACGAGACGGGGATTGCCCCCCCGATCGGACGTCTCTTCCGGGCCCATATTGGATTGTGGAAGCTGCCTAGGCGGGTCGCACGTGGCTTCGCAAATGCGGACTGCACGAAGGCACACTTATTATTTGCAAAAACGGAGTTCCTAGAGGCCCCACCAGCGCACCCGCTACGAAACCGGCAGAGTACCCAAGGCTTGCTCCACAGATTTCCTCACCGAGATCTGAATTCTCCGAAAATGAGAGCCCTTTCTAGACGCCCCAATCTCCATCAATTGCTTACCTCCAAACTTCACATCTCGCTTCTTTCCCGATAATTGGCGAAGGAGCAAAGCAAACAGTGACTTCCCTCTCAGCAGGGTGCCATAGTTGGATTGAATTTCTTCGAGCAACGCTTCCGGATAGACCTCCCCCTCTTGCAGGGTCATTTCCGCCTCATAGAAAGCCTTGTCGTCCAAAACTTTGCCCGCATGCGTGCGAAAACTTGACGGCAACCCATTAATATTTCTATTAATTGAAAGCGCATACCACCGCAAGAACAGCTTTAATTCAGATTTAAATCCAGACACCTCATCGGGACGTAGAAAACTCTCGAGATCGCCATCAATAAATAGATCGTTCTCTATTGAATATCCCGTTGTAGTAATAAGGTCCTCTATGCCACTCGGCCGCCCCGCAATCGAATACACCCAAAGATCATTATCAACAACAAAAACGACCGGAGCCGATATGGGATTCTCTTTTATTCTCCTCCTAAGCTCAAGCACAGCATCCTTATTACCAGCCGGGAACATATCAACATCTAAATCACGTAACTCATGCTCAACAGAACGGTAAAAAATAATGTCATCCTTCCCCTCCACCAAGACCGTTGGAAGGGATGTCCGCCTAAGGATCTCATAGATCTCATCCACCGTTGGGCGCGCCTTTTCGGAACTCATATTACTCCCCCCTATCGATACCAACGCTAACCTCTTTATCTGGGTATTTTGCGTAAATAAAGGGAGAGTGTGTTGCGAAAATGAACTGATTGCCCGATTCTTGCGACTCAAGAATCGAATAAAGCCTTCTCTGCCAATCGACATGCAGACTAAGCTCCGGCTCATCAATAAATATAATGGAGTTCTTATGAAATGCGTTATAGCAAATGAAGCTGAGCATTTGCTTTTCACCCGCCGATAATGCATCGCTTGTCACTGCGGCGGCGGCATCACCAAAGCTCAATCGAGTTCCAAAGGATATGCCAGAGTGCTGAAACAATCTCTCCACGAGATCTCGAACCCCATTAAGAGGAGTCAGCGTACGCGAACTAAACTCCTCTATTTTCTCAATTTCCGCTCGAGTTTCTGAGAGGAGAGCATCCGCATCCTGTCGATTGTTTTGTGTTTTCTCGTATTGGCGAATTTTTTCAATAACGCTTTTGGTCACGTCCCCCTGAAAAGCGTTTATTTCCTCGGATAAGGCCGTGTACCTTTTCAAGAGCAAACTCACGATGTCCTGACTGGACAATGCAGCAATGAATGAATGCTTTTCATTCGAGAGCTTGCGAGAAACCGACACCAGCGACTCCTCCAACTCACCAACTGATTTCGTGCCACCTCGAGGTCGATTCGAAGAGGCAGGCGCTATAGAGAATCCACCTTCGATCCGACGGAATGTAGGGAAGAAAATGGACCCCCCCCTACCGACCATACGTGATTGAGCCTTATCCTCAGCATATTCACAATAACCGTCAGGCTCCTCATCGTCGTCCTCTAGAACATGACTTTCCCCATCGATCTCCAACTCAATCCTGCAATGCACGGACCCCGTTCGAATGACAGTGCAAGTATATTCATCCGTACCAACAGTACACGACTTAAAATTCACCTCCCGAAGGGCGAGCAATATATTGCCGCTAATTAAAGCCCAAGCCAATTTTATGATCGTTGTTTTCCCCGCCCCATTTCGTCCAGTCAGAATATTCAAATCCGGATTAAACCAATAGGTAATGACACCAGGCTTCCCAAAAAGCCCATTAACCGTCAAATAATTAATTCGCATGCACACTCGCAGATTAAGATTTCGAAAGATCTTGCACTAATGTCTCGCCACCATTCATCCCTCGACTGCCAGATGCCATACCCACCGCACATGACAACGTGATGAAGACACGCACCGTGACCAGCGCGCAGCCTGGTTAGTACTTAGCGCCCCCAAGAATCCAAATGACTGAACATTTTCAACGATCTCCTGATACGTGTCGAGAGATTGCATATGACAGGAAGTGTTCAGCGGGTTCGCAACAAGCCATTTAACCCTGAAGCACTCATGGAGCAACCGCCAGCAAAAATTCACCTCCGTGAGCCGCCTGCGCTTCCCAATATGCTGAGATACGCTTGAGCCAAGCATGTCGCTCGTGGTCGTAGGCGTGAAGGTTGTAGACACCCTGCACACCAGGCTGCATATGCCCAATGATTGCCTCGGCCACATCGGTTGGGCAACCCTGCGCCGTCAAGGTAGTCCGTAGGGTTCGCCGTAGATCATGCGGAGCCCAATGCGTGATGGTCAGCCTCGGCCTCTTCGACTTCGGCTTGGTCTTCGAATAGGGCTGATGGTAATGAACAGCGGTTTGAATCGTTTTCTGTTCAATATGGCCAACCGTCGCCCTATCGCCAGTCTGCCGCACTGGGAACAAGTAGCCATTCACAGCAATATCCCTGCGACGACGCACGATCTGCTCCGCACGGCCAATCAGCGGTACGCGCAAATCTGTAGCAGCGTCCCGATGTGAGTTTTTTGTCTTCATCTTCGGGATAGTCCACCAGAGCCCATCGGGCTCCTCGCTAAGCTCACGTACCTCCATCGATACGATTTCCGAACCGCGGCAGCCGGTCCAAAGGTAGAGCGTCAGCGCATCCGCCACCACCCGACTGAAGTTGGGCATCCACCGGACCAATTCGCCGACCTCCTTGGGCGTCAGCACGCGCTTGGCAGTGCCCACAGACTTGCCCTCAATGCGCTTGCCCTTGCTCCGCAGTCGCCCCCTCATCACCTGCCGCCACCAGTTAGGCACGGTATCCGACAGCCGGCCCGCGTCCAACGCATAGTCCCAAGCGGCGCCGAGCTCGGCACGAAGCTTGGCGGCCTGCACAGGAATGCTCGCGAAGCCATCCAGGAAGTCAAATGCCTGGGCACGAGTAATACTGTCTGCGCGAACGCTCCCTAGACCACCGAGCATCTTGTTGAACATACGCCCGACCTCGTCCGCCCCCTTCCTCTTCCGCCGGCGCTCGATGTATCCGGACAGGTAGTCGTCGCACAGCCGACGGACGGTGTAGTCAGCGGCGTGCGGTAAACTATCGGCTGTTTTGCCTTGAGCTGCGGTGCGTGCCGCGCGCTTCTCTGCAGCGGGATCTGCGCCACCATCGCGGGCGGCCCGAAGCCGCTCCCATTCGACGATAGCCGCCGCCGGTGACATGGCTGGCCAGGCGCCGATCTTGGATTGGCGCATACGCCCGTCGACCGGAGACTTGTAGCGGTAGATCCAGCTACGGCGCGTGGCACTGACCTCCAACCGGAGGCCTGGACAATCGGCGATCACCAGGTGTTCGCCTGGTTGCAGCAGCTTCGCAGCTCGGGCATCGAATTGCATGGCGTAGGTTTTCTCGGCGTAGGTTTTCCTGGAAGTGGGACACACGCACGCAGCGTAGGTTTCCTAGGACCGTTCGCCAAAAAGCTACGCTGAAGGCGCGAGTGCATTGGCGTGAGGACGGGTGCGGACGGTATATGTAGATCGCGCAAGAAGCCCACCGAACCCCGCCGAAAGCCATGCCAGACAAGGAAAAGCAGGAAAAAGCCAACGTGGATCAAGCAGTCAAGAAACCGTCCAAGGACAGCCATACGCCGATGATGCAGCATTATCGGGGTGTAAAACACTGAGCCCTTGTAGGACGGTCGTTTCAGGCTGTATGCCCAGCCAAAATAGAATATCCTGATACACCGGGCATACAGATTGGTGCGGGCTATTGGCGGCATCCCGGAACGCCCTGCTGGCCGGGTTTTGCCCCGATCGGGAGCCGGTTCCGTCGAGTATGCCCAGCCTCTTGGGCATACTTTAGAGGGGCTCCTCCGCGCACGGTGGGCTCGAGCCCATGTATGCCCCGTATGCCCGGGTATGATCGGCGTCTCTCCCCTCCACCCCGCTGATCCCCGCATGCCGATCGACAACTGCACCCACACTTTCGACGAGCTGGCCGCCACCGTGCTGCCCGCTCACCTGGAACGGCTTAAGGCCGCCCTCCAATCGCCCATTCCAGCCAACACCTTCGTCGGGTACACAACGGCCAAGAGCGCGCTGTCGGTGATCGGCGAGACCATCGACCGAAGCACCGACTTCCCCGGCTGCTATGTGTTCCTCGACGAGGACCGCCCCGTTTACGTGGGAATCTCGCGTGGGGTCATCAAACGCCTGCTGCAACACCTGAACTTCGAGACCCACTCGGCCGCCAGCCTGGTCTACAAAATGGCGAGCATGGACTTCCCGCACGAAATGAAGCGGGACCAGGCGATGAAGGACGAGCAGTTTCGCGAGGTCTTCCTCACCGCCCAGGGCCGGCTGCGGGAAATGTCGATCGCATACATTCAGATCGACAACGACCTTGAGCTGTACCTCTTCGAGGTGATGGCCTCGATGCACCTCGACACAGACACCTGGAACACCTTCCGCACCCACTGACCCGTGGCCCGGACCTGTGCAACACACGCTGATGGTTCATCGGTATCTGCGCATCAAGGCAGGTCCACCCCGCTCGCCCCGTCCGGGTGCCGCACGCTGTCGCTATACTGTTCACACAATACGGTGGGACCAATCGAGATCGGGGGCGGGGATGAAGGACCAACAGCGCAAAGGCCGGGGCCTGGCGACGTGCGTGACGGCGATCGTGGGGAGCACCCTGCTCCTCGCCGGGTGCGGTGACCGCTCCGTCTCGGGGTCCTACGTGGCCCACTTCGGCAACCAGGCGGACCTCCTGCAAATCACCGAAACGCCCGACCATCGTTTCACCGGTACGCTCCGCCACGCCGGGCTGAAGAACGACGGCACCCTGACGTCGAGCAGCGCCAACGTGTCGGGATCGGTCGACGGGAACAGCATCACCCTCACCGTCCTGGAAACGCCCCTGCCCATCGGGCAGAACTTCAGCGGGTCGGTCACCGGCGACGGGATCGACCTCACGGTGGCCAACGGTGCCCAGACCGGTGTCGAGCACTTCGCCAAAGGTCAGCCCTCCGATTTCGACCAGGAGGTGGCCCAGCTCAACCAGGCCGGCCAGCCGATCATCGCCGCACGCCAACGGGGCCAGCGGGTCGAGCAGCTCAACCGCCAGGTGAACGCCCTCACGGACAGCCTGAACCAGTTCGTCGCGAGCGCCCACCAGCACCTCGAACGCCTGCCCCGGGCCCAGGCCTACTACGAGCACGCCGTGACCGCCGAGCAGGCCAAGCTCGATCGCGCCCAGCGCCTCGAAGCCACCGGCAACGGTGTCGCGCAGGGCCAGGCCGGCGTGATCGTCGGACAGATGGGCGTCGACAAGTCGCAGATCTCGATCGCCGACGATTCGATCGACCGGGTGCAGGCCGATGCAGCGTCGGCGGAGAACGCCCTGAACGCCCGCATCGCCCAGTGGCGAGGGACCTGCCTGGACGGGAGCACCGTGAAGGTCGGGGACGTGATCCCGGACATGGGCCCGTGCAAGGGCCTCGCGCGTGCCGTCGCCGCCTACAACGCTGTGCTGCCCCCGCTGCACTCCGCGCTCGCCGCTGCCGCCCAGGCCAAAGCGCATGGCCACGCCCAGCTCGCCACCATCTGGCAGGCCGCCGACAACCTGCATTGAACACGTCCCCAGCGGAGGGAACCGTGGAAGGTTACGTCTATGTGATGTCGAACAAGGCGATGCCCGGCCTGGTCAAGGTCGGCTTCACCACCGGGACGCCCGAGGAACGCGCGGCGCAGCTCAACGGGACCCATTCGCCCCATCCTGTGGTGGTCGAATACTCGACGCACGTGCCCGACGCACGAGCGGTCGAACGGGAGGGCCACCTGCGCCTGCGCAAGCACCGCGAGGGAAAGGAATGGTTCCGGTGCTCGCGTGAGCTGGCGATCAACGCGATCAAGCGCGCCGCCGGCGACCTCGCCCGGAACGAGTTCTCCCGTGTCGAGCAGGAGCGCCAACAGGCGGCCTACCAGGAACAAGCCCGGCAGCACCGGGAAGCCGAGAAGCGGGCCCGCGACGAGGAGCAACGGAAGGCCGGGTTGAGGATCGCCGTGGAGCAGCGCTACGGGCCCCGCCTGGCGAAGTGCTTCCCTTCATTCTGGTCCGTCTACGGATGGTCGTGCGTCACGGTCTGGTTCGTGATCGCGTGCTTCCCCGGCGCCACGTTCATGGGCGGTCTGTTCGGGGGCGCGATTCTGGGTTTCATCCTCGCCTTCGTCGCCAAGGGCGTCCTCGACGATCGGGCCATGAAATCCCCAGCATACGTCGCCGCCGCTGCAGAGCGCCAACGCGAACTGGACGCGATCGACCGATCAGGGCCACCGCCAGCGCCTGCATCGAGCACGTCGACGCCCGCCAAACCCACCGTCTCTACCCGTGCCACGGCACCTGCTCCTCGTCTGGTGCGGGGGGACTACACCATCGAGCCGCCCACCGGAACGATCGCCGCGGACAAGTCCCCGGAGCAGCTGGCCCGCGAGCGCGCCGCTCGCGTGAATCAAGACCCCGCTGCCTAGCGCTTGAACCGCCACCACCCCGCCGCCCCGCGCCGGGTGTGGAGGTACGGGTTTATGCACGCTTTTTTTCGGCAAAAACGCGCTTAAAATGCACATTGCGTCATCAGATGCACTTTGCAGCATCTACAAACGCACAGCCAGACGCCACACTTCACGTCATCAAATGACGTGCTTTGGAGATTCTGGTTGTGGGAAAGGCGGTAGAGCGAAGTGCCAAGGAAATGGTCCAGGAGATTGGTCAGCGCCTCGCTGCTGTGCGCCGAGCCCGCGGCTGGACCCAGGCTGTCCTCGCCGACAAACTCGGCCTGGAAAAGGAGAGCGTCTCGCGCCTCGAAAGTGGCAAGGTCGCCATGTCCATCGAACGGCTGGTGATGTTTTGCGACGTGCTCGACGTGCCGATCGAGGAGATCCTCACCTCCGCGTCCGTGCACCCCACCGATGAAGCCCGCACCCTCATCGCCTCGTTGAACGGACTGGCCCCGGCCCAACGTGCGATCGTCCTTAAATCGGCACACCATCTGGCGTCCCTGCTCAAAAAAGAGCAACACCGAGAATGAGAGCCCATTGCGGCGGCGTAACATCAGACCTTAAAATCGTTTGCCGCTCCGGGCACCACTTAATCTCGTTCGCGTTAACGCAGACGTTTGCAGCATGGTATCCCCGATCCGCTGGGCATCCGGACTGTCCGTGATTGCGCGCAGCAGGTACAGGAGAAAGCTCCCCGGGGCGGCCTTGTCCTTCCATGAACACTCCAAACACCATCCTGATCCAGGCCCTCGTTGAAAACCAGGACCTGATGGACGCTTGGGAGCGCATGGACGTCCACGTGTTTTCCACCGGCGTCCTTGGCGTCCCATACGAGCAAGTCCAGAAAATCCTATACCCGCATCCGCCGTACAGAGCGTTCTTGATGGCGAAACGTAGCGGCGGTTTTCGCTTGATCCGTGAGCCCCGTCGTCGGCTGAAGGTTCTGCAGGAGAAAGTGCTTGCGCATTTGTACGAGCGCGCAGGAACCCCGAAGCCATGCGCGCACGCATTCATCAAAGACCGCAGCATCGTCACCAACGCACGCAGGCATCTGGAGCGACGCCCAACGTTCGTTTTGAATCTGGACCTGGAAGCGTTCTTCCCGTCGATCAGCTTTTACCGCGTGCGTGGTGTACTGAAAAAACCTCCGTTCAACTATTCCCACGAGGTCGCCACAGTCTTGGCGCAGATGTGCGTCGTCGGGAACGAGCTGCCGCAAGGCGCACCGACCTCGCCTTTTCTGTCGAACCAGGTGTGCCGGTCGATGGACCGTGATTTGATGGCCTTGGCGAAGCGTCACCGAGCCACCTACACGCGTTACGCGGACGACATCACGTTCAGCTTTTCGGCGCCCACTCGAGCAGCGCTGCCGTCGAACATCTGCACCTTCGACAGCGGCGTTGTCACGCTCGGCCAAGAACTGGTTGGGATCATCAACCAGCACAACTTCCAGATCAATCCGTCCAAGACGCGAATGTCGACGCGCCGCCGTCGCATGGAAGTCACCGGCATCGTCATCAACGAGTTCGCTAACGTCAAGCGCATTTTCATCGACAAGATTCGCGGCGCATTGCACGCTTGGGACAGGTACGGGTACGCCGCTGCCCAAGCCGCATGGGAACAACGCGTAACCAACGGCACTACCCTCGCGTATGAGAAGCGTCCGTGGAAGCGGCAAACTCGGACTGGGCAAACGCCGGCGCTGAAAAACGTTCTTTGGGGAAAACTGCTGTACGTTCGGATGGTTCGTGGGGACTCGGACGCGATCTATACGCGTCTGGCCGAGAAATACAACCGACTAGTGGCTCGGGAGCGCGACGGCAACGCGGACTTCGCCGCATCGACGCTGCCGGTCGAAGCGATCGTCCGCAACGTCGAGGACGCAGAACGCGCGGTCTTTGTCGTGGAGTGGGCCGCGGACTATCAACCACCCGTCCCTGGGCAACCCACCATGGTGGGCGGTCAGGGCACCGCTTTCGCATACAAGCAACGCAACCGGCTGATCACTTGTGATCACGTTTTCCGGGCCGAAGGTGAATACCAGTTGGGGGACGGTCCGAACGCCCAAGAAATCCCGTTCACGACGGACATCAACGAAGCAGCCGTGCAGGGGTTGAACGTGACCGCGATTGATCCAGTCTCGGGTCAGCGATGGCCTCTGCGCGTCGTGCACCGGCATGCACATCGGGATCTGGCGCTGCTCGAGTTCGAAGGCGCGCCGCCGGATCATCGTCACTTCTCAGGGATGGAAGCGCCGATCAATCGTCATGCGCCGACCCACCTCATCGGCTTCCCAAACTGGAACAACGGTCGACGTGCCAACATTGAACCCGCGATCGTGACTGCGCGTTTTCCACGCACGGGCTTACAGCGTTTTGAAATCAATCAGTTGATCCGTAAAGGCAACTCGGGCGGTCCCGTCGTTGACGAACTGTTCCGTGTGGCCGGGGTCGCGCAGCAGGGCGCGCAGCAAGACGCCGGCAACAACGAATGCCTATGCGTCCTTGAGCTGGACGCTTGGCTGGCCGAGTACGACGCTGACGTGGCTGCCCCTGCGGACGTGCCTGCCGCAGAGCCAGCGGCACCGGCTGCGGCTGCTGAAGCGCCAGCCGCGCCCGTGGCACCAGCGGAGCCCGCCGCCTAAGCCCGGTATAGGTTACGCTGTCCGTTTGCCACCAGGAGACATCCATGTGTGGTCGTTACTCCCGCGGTCAGGGCGACCTTTTCTACGTCGTGCCCCTCGCCACCGACGAGAACGACCCGCGCCTGCGCGGTCACGCGGACCTGTTCCGGCCGAGCTGGAACGTGTCGCCCGGCACCCAGCAACCGGTCATCACCCCCGACGGTCCACGTCTGCAAACGTGGGGCTACCGCCCCGCCTGGGCCGTCGAGCGCCAGCAGAAAATGATGATCAACGCGCGCCTGGACAAGTCCTCCAGCTCTGCGTGGAAATGGATGTGGAAAGCGCACCGCGTGCTCGTCCCCTGCGACGGCTACTACGAGTGGACCGGGGAGCCGGGGCACAAGCAGCCGTGGTTCATCCAGACCGCCAACGGGCCGCCCACGTATTTCGCCGGGCTGTCGAGCGTACGCGAAGGTGCCCCTCCGCCCAGCACACCGGGCGTGGTGGACGGTTTCGTGATCGTCACCGACGCCGCCGAGGGCCTGCTGGGCGACATCCACGATCGGCGCCCGCTGGTCCTCACGCTGGACGAAGCGAAGGTGTGGCTGGACCCCGCCACGACCTACGAGGAGGCGGTGCACCTGGCGAACAACGCCGTGAAGCCGTCGGAAGCCTTCCGATGGCACAAGGTGACGCCCGGGGTGAATCGCAGCGGTGGCGGGAACGACAGCCCGACGTTCAACGACCCGATCGACAACGCCTGACGGACGAAGGCCGGCGCTGTGGCCGGCCTCCCTCACGCTGCAGCAGCCCTGACGGGCCTGTTCGCGCTGCTGGCCGGACCTTCCCACACCGCCCCGCGCCCTGTCAACGTTGACAGGATGGTTACGGGAAAACCCGCTGTGCTACATTCCTCCGACCAAACGGAAGGGAGGTATGCGGCATGGGTTTTGCGTTCATTCGCGAGGGGGACACCACCTCGCACGGCGGTCGTGTTCTCGCCTGCGCGCCGGAAAACAAGGTTGACGGTCGACCGCTCGCCCTGCTTGGCGACAAGGTCTCCTGCCCGAAGTGCGGCGGCATTTACCCGATCGTCGGCGTCAAAAACCTGGGCATGACCTTCGACGGGCGGCCCGTTGCCTCTGAAGGTGACACGACCGCCTGCGGCGCATCGCTGATCGCCAGCCAAAGCACCGCCACGGCCGAGCCGACCAGCGGTCCCGGTGGGTCGATCGGTGGCGGCAAGAGCGTGCTGTCGCAAGCCAGCCAGGACACGCCCCAGCGCGGACGATTCCAGGTGGTCGACGACGCCACGCGCCAGCCCCTCCCCAATCACCCGTACACCGTCACGTCGTCCGACGGTCGCGTGGTCCAGGGCAAGACCGATGCGAACGGGTTCACCGACTGGCTCGAAGGGCACCAGGCCTCGTCCCTGTCGTTCCACCAGCCGGGGACCGACGCATGACTGGGTACGCCCCCGGATCGTCGTCCGGCGGGATGAGCCCGGAAGGCCAGACCACCCAGGTCGGGGCCAGCGCTGCCCGCCTCTCGCCGAAGGACCGCGAGGTCCTGTGCCGCACGTTCTGCAAATGCCGGCAGATCGGTGTCGCCACCAAGTCCGGACGCGTCCAGCGCCAGAAGTGCGTCGAACAGCGTCTGGGCCTAGCGAACGAGGTCTCGAAAATGGAGACGGGCGCTCCGACGGAATACCGCCCGGAGCAGCCGTACGACATGACCACCGAGCCCCCATCTCCGATCATGGACTATGACGATCCGCTTGAGCCGCATTCGAGCATCCGCCAGTGGATCCGAGACGTGTGGCCCAGCAAGGGCACCAAGTACCAGTCCGGGGACGTGCGACGCCCAGACGTCGTGATCGTCAACGACCCGACCCAGCCGCCCGTACAATCGAACATTAAGACGGTCGTCGAAATGAAGTTCCCCGGGGACCGGTACGGCCCTGACCAAGAGGCCGACTACGTGGAAATCGCGGGCAGTCCGGCGAAGTTTGCCCACCTCGGGGCCACCGAGTGCGGGTGCGGCGACGACGAAGGGGAGAAGCAAACCTCGTCGTCCAAGCAACGCGCGCCGCAGACGGACCTCGAAGATCTGTACGGTGGTGGCAGCAGCGCACCCGGAGGCCCTCCGCTTCCGCCGGTCGCGCCAGGCCCTGCCCCGTTCCCCGCCCCACCCATCTGGTAAGTTGACGCCATGACAAACGATCAGATCGAAGCCTGGGCGAAGGATCCGCGCCGCGCGGACACGATGCCTTATGGCCTCTACGAGCCCCCGCACCGCAAGGGGATCACCGGCGCCGCGCTGGTGGTCCGGGGCGCCCTGTATTTCCGCAACGGGTGCACCCCCGAGGTCCGCAAGGCGCTCGTGAGCTGCTTCGAGCAGTACAGCGCGGTGATCGACGAGTACCACCACGCCAGCGAAGTGGCCGCCGGCCAGGAGCCGTCGAAGACCGGCCCCCTGCGCTGGCTGTACGCCGAGGGAGAGGACCCGACCGCCTACGACCCGTCGGGATTCGCACGCCTGGCGTCGTCGGTGCCCGCCAACCAGACGCTGGCCGTGGCCATGACCAGCGCCGACCACAA
Organism: Cupriavidus malaysiensis; assembly: GCF_001854325.1. Lineage (NCBI taxonomy): Bacteria > Pseudomonadati > Pseudomonadota > Betaproteobacteria > Burkholderiales > Burkholderiaceae > Cupriavidus > Cupriavidus malaysiensis. Next base: position 2,015,176 of record NZ_CP017754.1, on the reverse strand, counting down.
GCTCGCCACCGGTTTCTACGATTTCACCGTGTTCGCGCTGAGCGACTGGAAAGCCGAACGCAAGCGCGGCCTGGATGCGGTGTCCTTCACCGTCCCGCGTGCGTTCCTCGTGCACCGCCCCGCTCGGTTCCAAGCGATGTTCAACGCCTTCGCCGAGGCCCTGCCCACCGTCCACGGTCACGCCGGGTTTGCGGTGAACGTGCCCCCGATGGGCCGCCGCCCGAACGAGGCCAGCGAGTTCTTCTACGCCCGCCGCTTCGGGCCCGGCGTCGACGTGGGCGACCCCGCGCGTGTGAACGTGCGCAAGCTCTACACGAAGATCAAGACGGTGGACTGGCTGAACGCGCTCGACGCGGAGCTGGTCCGCGAGGTCGGCGGTGCGTCGTCCCTCGCGCTCCCGCCGGACTGGTTCATCCGCGAGCCCTTGGGCGACGGTGGCCTCATCATCCAGGCGGGTGCCGCGCCGGAAACCGGGATCTCCGACGGTCCGGGCAAGCCGGTCCTGCCGCCGCCCGCGTACGTGATCCTCAACCAGGCGCTGCGCCCGATCGTGGCCGACACGATCGACACGTTGCAGGACGGGACGCTCGACAGCACCTCCCCGCTCCTGAACACGGTGGTGGCCACCGAGACTTGGCTGCGCCGGTTCGACGTGCCGGAGGACCAGATCAGCACCTGGTGGGTCGAGCTGCACAAGACGCCCAAGGTGACGGACGAACGCGCCGCCATCGAAACGCTCACCCAGAAGCTCCGGGAGCGCATGGGCCTGCCGGGCCGGTCCGCGTAGCGCCAATGGGAAGGGCCAGCGTTTCGCTGGCCCTTCGAGCATCGCAACCGGCGGGAGGAGATCACCGGTCGCCGTTGCTGTACGACCAGGCTCTCATGCCACCTGTTGCACGTCAAGCCGTGCCAAGGCACGGCCCAGCGTCTGGTCCGCTCCCTACCCGTAGCGCCGCGCCAGGTGCTCGGCTTGCGCCGGGGTCAGGCGCACGACCATGGACGCGAGCTGGACCTCCAGCCCGCTCCGGCGCAAGCGCCGCGCGATGCGTCTGGCGATCCGCAGCGGGACCAGCCGGGCCTTGTGCCCGATGGCGGTGCCGATCACGTGGCCGGTGCGGTAGTAGCGGACCGAGTAAAGCGTCCGGGTCTTGGGGGTGCGGGTCATCGTCGTGGTCCTCGTGGTGGTGATGCCGGGCGCCGCAGCACCCGGCTGGGTGCTCAGTTCTTCCAGATGTAGAGGAAAAACGCGTCCCGATTCGAGGCGTGCGGGTCGAAGCCAAACAGGCATTCGAGGCCCGGGGCGATGACCACCGTCATGCCGGTCTCGATGCTGCCCGGTGCATCTGTGAACCATTCCAGCGCCTGCTCGATGTAGGGGCTTTCTGCAGCCTCGCGCGTGACGTAAACCGGGCCACCGGTCAGGTCGTAGCGCAGGCAGGTGTCGCGGTCGAGCTTCACCACATCTGCTTTTTGTTGAGCCGGGATCGAGAAGGGAACGTCCTGGGCCAGGACGTTCGTGGTCGCGATGCGTTGCTGGGTGCGGGTCATGTCTGTTCTCCTGTGAGTGGGTTCTGCTTCCCGTTTTCGCCGTGACGTGGGAACAGACCAGCCCGGGAACCGGGGCCAGGCCGTCGCCGGATGCCGCACGCCCGAAGGGACCGGGAGAGGACGACGAGCGCCAGCGGTGCCTTGCCCCAACAGGGGAACGGGTTGGGCTACACGTCGGTCGGGAGGCGAAAGGGAGCAGTCGCGCAACAGGGGAATGGACCCGCACCCAGCGCGGGAACGCATCGCGATGCCGTGGACTGGGTGGTGCGTCGTGCGCGGTTCCGGGGGAAATGCTGTGCAGGGGGGGGATGGTCAAGCCGTGCCCAGGCACGGTGCCAGCGTTGCGACGCGCGAGAGCGCGCCGCCTGGTCGGGCAGGACGTGCTGGGCGAGCCGAACGAGGACACCGTCCGAGGGTGGTACCGGACCCGAGGGAAACACCCCGGGGCCGGAGGCCCGGTCGATCGCTTCCGCGCCCTCGCCCAGGGGACGACGTCCTGCCCGCGATCGAGGCCGAAGGCCTGCCGTTCGAGTGCCCGGGTCCCCGGGCGGTGTTGACGTTGGCGGAACGCCCCCGCGCGTTCCGCTCCCCCGCTGCCAGGGCCCACCCGCACCGGGACCTGGTAGCGGCCAGTCGGTCCGCCGGCCACGTCGTGCTGCCGTCCCCGTCAAACCGTAGCGTGCGGGGACGGGCCGTGCCTGGGCACGGCCTGGGGGTTAGCTGTTGAGCCACTCGTCGTAGGACTTCACCCGCCAGCCCAGCGATTCCGCGTTCGTCCGGTAGATCTCGTATTCGGCGTCGTTCGTCCCGCGCGCCTGGGTCTGCCAGTCAGCCCGGGGGAGCAGTCGCGGATCGTCGCCCGTGGTGCGAGCCATGCCGTTCAGGTTCCGCACCGCGTCGTCCACACCGCCCTCCTCCGCGATCAGCTCGTTGACCGCTTGTTGCTCGGTGCAACCGGTGCGGCGCACCACCGCCGCCACACGTTCGTCCGGTGCGTATTTCGTTGTCAGGTGGTGCATCGTTCTCTCCGTTGGGTGGGACCCGGCAAACCGTAGCGTGCGGGTCCCGTGTTGGTCAGCCCGCCAGCCGGCGGTCGTAGTCCTTCATGAACGCCCGGTCCGCCAGCGGATCGCGGGTCTTCGTGAACATCAGGCGGTCCATCACCGCCGCCACGTCGGCCGGGAGCCAGCGCAGCGCGTACCGCCCGTTGTCGCGCAGCAGTCGTCGGGCCTTCTTGTAGTCGTTCCGGGTCATCGCGATCTCCTCGGTGGAAAGGTCCAGCGGGGTGTCACCACCCCGCCGGGGACGCCTTACGCGCGGGCCATCGCATCCGCCTGACGGCCTGCCATCACGTCGAGCTGACGCGCTGCTGCGCTCCGCTCGTCGAACGGGGTCATCGGCCAGCGATACCCCTCGACCATCGCCTTGCGGGTGGCCTTGCTCAGGTGCTTCTTGCCCGCGATCTCCTCGTCGGTCGCGCCGACGATGGTGGTGAAGAACTCGTGGGTGCCGGCGGCCGTGGTGGCCAGCACGAACACGCGCAGGTAGTGGACCTTCGGCTTGTCCGCTTCGGGAGCCTTGCCCGCCGGTGCGGGTGCTGCTGCCGTGGTGCCCTCTGCCGTACCGGTGTTGCTGGTGGCGTCCGCCACGTCGGCGAAGGTGGCATCTGCTGCCGGTGCTGCTGCGGTGCTGGTCGTCATGGTCCCCTCCTGGTTGTTGACGTTGGAAACTTGCTCTTGGGAAGCCTTGGGGCGCGAGGAACGGCGCGGTTTGGCTTGTGCGGTGGTGTCGGTAAGGTGAGCCATGGTGTTTCTCCTTCTCAGGGTGGGTTGAGTTCGTTTGCTCTTCGGAGCCGCCTTGACGCATAAAGAGGACGAACAGGACCACGGGGCCAGGGCACGCCCGGATGCCGCACGCGCCGAGGAACAAGGGGAACGGGAGAGGAACGTGGCAACGCTGCGCAGCACCCTTGCCCCACCAGTGGGACGGTTTGGCCTATGCGTCGGTGAAAGGCGGACCGGGGAGCAACGAACGTTTTCAACCACCCCTGAGCCCAGGGATCACCGCGCCACGCTTGACACCACCGCCGACGGGCAACCCGCCCGTCGATGCTCGGCCGCCCTACGGTCGAGTGCCGTGGTCGTTGCCGTCAGCGGAGCACCTGCTGGATGCTTCGCCCAACGCTCGGAGCGGCCCTCCGCGCTGGACGGTTCGAGCGCCGCTTTTCACGCCCTGCCAGGCCATCCCGGCCGGTCGTGGTCCCGCGGGCTCCGGCGGTTGAGCGTCAGCAGCACCGTAGTGGCGTCGATAGCGATCAGTGGCCGAATCGCCTGCCCGCGCCGTTTTGCAGCCCCGCCCTCGCGGGGCACCCCGCCCGTCAGGTCGTCGACTCGCCCCGCTTCATCGCGTCCAGCTCGGCGAGCATGCGGGCCCGGGCTTCGTTGTTGATCTCGTCCATCCGCTGAGCGATCAGCGAGCTGTCGATCAGCACGCCCAGCCGTTGGTTGTCGGGGTAGCTCCAGCCGTGGGCCATGCACAGCACCCCCTTGAGCATGGAAAACTCGTTGTCGTTGCCGCGGAACCCGTCGACCAGGGCCTGGGTCCGGACGGTGCGTGCGTTCTTGCGTGCCATCGTGTTCTCCGTTTTTGATGGGGTGGACCCGTGCCGTGGCACGGATCCGGGTGAATCAGTGGGTTTCGACGTCGCGCGACGCCCAGTGCGCCGCTTCCAGGGTCTCGCGGTGCGCCTCGTTGGCGGCCTCCGCCATCAGATCCATGGCCACGCCCTCGAGGTACCCGTCGCTGTCGCTGTCGATGCCCCACAACGCGTGCCCGTAATCGTTCGCCACGAGGTCGTCCATGTCCTCGTCCTCGCCCAGCAGAGTCACGACCACGCCCACCCAGTGCCACTGGTCGGCGGCCCAGCGGCGCAGGTGCTCGAAGTCCAGACGCACCGCCTCGGCGCGCAACTCGCCCTCGGTCAGGGGTTTGCTCGGGTCACGCCCAGGGATGGTCACGGTCTCCGTCGCGCGGCGGTGCTCCTGCATCAGCCCGCCGAAACGGTGGGACACGGTCGCATTGCCCACGGGGCGGCGCACCACGCGGTCCTTCGCCAGCCGGGCGATCAACGCCTGACGCTGCGCGTCGGACAAGCCCCAGCCGTCACGCTTCGCGATGCGGTTGGCCTCGGCCACGTCGTAGAACCGCTTGCTGCCGTGGTCGCTCGAAAGGACCCACTCGCCCGGGCGCTTGTCGCGCGTGGTCCAGTCGCTCACCGGGCCGTGGCCGTCCTCCTCGTCCCACGGGGCGCCCTTGTCGTCGTCGGTTTCGACGTTGAGCCGGAAGCGGTACGTGGTCCCGTCGATCGCCAGTTCGCGGACCTCGCCGTCGTGCACCCAACCACGGGCGCGGGGTGCGGAGATGCCGGAGATGGTGGTCGTCGTCATGGTCGTGGTCCTTAAACGTTGGTCAGGTAGTAGTCGTAGATCGCCCAGTCGTAGCGACCCGCCAGTTGCTCGGCGTAGGCCACGGCCAGCTCATGCGTCGCAAGGTCCGCCACGCCCGCCACGCCGCCCTCCACCTCGTGCAGGTAGACGGAGAAAAACTGCGGGTTCTGGTTGTCCACCTCGCAGCAGCTCTTCGCCGGGTCGATCAGGTCGATCTCCTCGCGGACGCCCTGAATCTCGATCGCGTCGAAACGCTCGGGGGTGCCGTTGATCACCTCGGTGGCGTAGCACTCGTTCTTGAACGGTTGGGCCGGTGCCGTTACACCTGCTGTTTGGTGAGCCTGGGAGGCGAAGGAACCGTCGCGGTTTGCGCTGCTCGTGCCGGTCTGTGGGTTCGTCGTGGTCATGGCTGTGTCCTTTCCGTGGGTTTCTGCTGTCTGGAGCCGCCTGACGTCGGAGAAGCCCTGCCGGGACCCGGGGCCATGGGATCGCCGGAAGCCGCACGCCTGAACCACGAAGGGGTGAAGGACCGGGTGAGGACCGATCAGCGGAGCGCACCATTGCCCCACCAGGGGCACAGTGTTGGGCTAGACGTCGGGTTAAGGCGGACCGGGCAGCGACCACGGAAAGGTGTGGACCACGCGCCCACGGGGGAGACCGGCACGGCGCGGCGAGCAACGCCGCGGGACGTTCAGCCGTTCGAGGTTCAGACGTTCGGGGTGGGGGTCACCCGTGCTGTGGCACGGATCCAGGCCACCGGGAGCCCATGAGGTGCCCGGCTGGACCCGCCTTGGGGTTGCCGGTGGGTCAGCGTGCCCAAGGTGTGCCACGGCACGTAAGAAGTGCTTGCACGCCCGGGCGAATCTTGAGAAGCTCGGGCTTTCAGCATCAACGGGATTTCAAGGGATGGCGACGACAACGGACGTGATGGACCTGGCCGACGAAGGGGCTGTGAAACGGACCCGTGCACCACGGGGCCATCCCATCCCCGTCAAACGTGTCCACGGCTACCTCTGGAAGAAGGACAAGGACACGTTCGCGCACCTGACCGCGCAGAACGGTCTGCAAATGACCGAGACCTTCACCCGGGAAGTCGAGCGGTGGCTGTCGGGCGCGTTCGAGCTGGAGGTGGTCGAGCTGCCGGACTTCAAAACGCCGCGGGACGACTGGCCCGGTCGTCAGCCCAAGCCGAACAACGCGAAGGTGGGCGTGCGGTTCGTGGCGGACCTGCCCGAGAAGGTGTACAAGCGGTTCAAGCTGCAATGCGTGAAGCTCGATTGCTCGATGATCGAGATCACCTCGGCGCTGATCCAGCGCTGGAACGCCGAGCACCAGTAACGAAAAAGCGGGCCACGGCCCGCTTTCTTCTTGGTGCGCCCTCCTCCCAGCGCGCCGTCATGCCGGGACCGCCTGGCGCGGTACCGGTTCGACCAGGGCGTGCGCCAGCAGCCACGCCTCGTCCAAGGGCAGTGGCGCCGCGTACGGCTGATACGACGCGTCCTCCTCGTGGAACGATCGGAGCAGGTCGTCCGCTGCTTCCCGTGCGTTCTCCGCCACCGGGTGCCGGTCGAAATACGTGTCCCGATCGTTCGCCAGGCGCTCCGCCATGCCGGGCTTGAACGCGAACCAGCCCTTCTCCACGCCCGCCTGGTCGACGTTGAACAGCACTCGCAGGACCTGTTGCAGGACCCAGGGCGAGCCGAACTCCGCCGCCCGGTCGCCGAACGACCACACGGGCATGTCGTGGCCACGGGGTTGCAGCGTCAGGAAGTACGACGCGCAGCCATCGTCCCAGCCCAGGACGCCGTACCGGTCCCACTGGTCGAGCGTCCGACCGTTCAGGTCTTCGAGCGCCAGGTCCGGGGGAAGAACAAACACACGCGACAACGATAAGCGCGACATTTCAAATACCTCCAACAGGTCGTGGTTGAGCCGGCCCAGGGCCGAGCGTTTTTCCAGGATTGCACACAAATCCGGTTTTGCAAACGTAACGATGACGGTCCCACCGTCGCGTGGCGTCAAAACCTCGGGCAACCCACCAGCACCCCGCCTTCGGCCATCATCGCGCGCCGGTGGGCTCGCCCGCCCATGTACACGTGACCCAACGCCTGATTTCGCTGGAAGCCTTTCCCCTCAAGGATTCTAGCGATCATTAAGACGTGCCACGGCACATGTTGACATCATATCGGTACCCGTGGTTACATGCCAGTCATCCGTGCCACTGCACGGTCATTACCCGACAAGCCGTGCCACGGCACACCTAGAAAAAGGACACCCTCATGAAGCCGATCACCATCGTTGCGTGCAGCACCAAGGGCGGTACGAGCAAGACCACCACATGCGTGAACCTGCCGGACGCCATCGCCCAGGAGCTGGGCGTGGAGCTGGGCCCGGGGTACGACGCCCAGCTTTTCGACCTGGACCCCCAGATGTCCGCGAGCGAATGGCACGAGGCCGCCGGCGACGGTGCCCGTCCGTTCCCGGTGCTGGCGTGCCCGCGCCCCACACTCGACCAGTTCCTGGCGACGGTGCGGGAGCCGCGCGACCTGCGGGTGTTCGACTGCCCGGGGATCGAAGCCTCGAACCCGGGGACGATCGCCGCGGTGCGTGCCGCCGATTTCGTGCTGCTGCCCATCCAGCCGTCGGCGTTCGACATGTGGGCCAACGCCAAGCTGGTCGACATGGTGCGCACCCGGATGGACATCACGGACGGGCGCACGAAAGCCGCGTTCCTGATCACCCAGGCGTCGCCGCGCTCGCGCCTGGCCCGCCTGACCCGGGAAGCGTTGCTGGAAACGGGGATCCCGGTGCTGGACACCGTGATGCACGCCCGCAAGAGCTACGTCGAAGCGGCGGCCAACGGGGTGACGGTGTTCCAGCACTCGGACGCGCAGGCCCAGGCCGAAATGCGGGGCGTGGCGCGCGAGGTCCTGGCGATGCTGGCGACGTGCCACGCCGCCGACCGCGCCGCAGCGTGAGGGGGTGCCTGTGAAGACGACGCTTTCGTTTCAACGCCCCAGCGCCCGCAAAGCCCAGGACGAGAAGCCGGCCGTTGTGGTGCCCCCGCCCGCGTTGCGCCTGGTCCGCACCCCGGAGGCGCAACGCAAGGGGAACAACGCCGCGGGCAGCACGCGATTCCACGTACGCCTGCCGCTCGCGCACAAACGGTTCCTCGAAGCCAGGGCGGAAGCCTCCGGGTCGACGCTCACCACCCTGCTGCGCGGTCTGCTGGAGGACTGGCTGGCCGGGACGGTGACCGTGGCCGTCGCGCCGGTCGCGCCCGCTGACGATCGGGAACGCCTGAGCCTGGACCTGCCCACGCCGCTGTACCGCCAGGTCAAGGCACGGGTCAGCGCCGACGGGTACCGTCTCACCGACGTGGCCGTGGGCCTGATCGAGCGCCTCATGGCCAGCGCGCGCCGACGCTGACGCGCACCGCTGTATGACAAAGGCCCGGATGAACCGGGCCTTTTGCACGAGCCACGCCTCATCGAAGAGGTTAGTCGAGCGTTGCCAGGTACTCCCCAAACGCGTCGGCATCCACGGGGTCCGTGAGGATGCGCGACAGGCACGACAAGTTGCGCTGGGTGAGCAACTGGCGGCCGGACTCCACGGCGTTCTGCGCCCGTTGGAGCTTCTCTTCAACCGTGCCCGTCCACTTGACCCATTTCGCCAACTGTTCATAGGTCATGGTGTCGATGTCGAGATCGGCGAGTGCCTTGCACCGCGCTTCCAGGTCGAGCACCAAGATCTCGCGGACATCGTTTTCTCGGTACAACGCGTCCAGATGCCCGATTTGCCCGACGGGCTCGTCGATGTAGTGCGGACGCGGTACCCGTCGACCCGTACGAGCCTCTTCCGCATCGGTCTCCGCTTTCGTGGCCTCTCGCGGGACCACGACCAAGCTGCTACCCGTTTTGATCATGTCCCCCACACGGCGGACGATCGCCGCCGGACACCCCCGGTTCAGTTCGACCAGGGGTCGTGAGCGCTTGTACAGCCAATCCGCGCCCCGGTCGCCCTTCCGGATCCCGTCGATCGCTTGCGTCAGATCGTCGAGACGGAAATGGAAGCTCCAGAGCGTTTCGCGGTTCTCCTTCTCGGTCACGTCGCGCTCAAACTGACGCGACATGTCGCTGAAGTCCACACCGAAGTGGGTCTTTCCGCAATCCTTGCCGATGTTCGTCTCGAGTCCGCTCTTCGTCACCACGATGTAGCCGCGGTTGTGCGGCGTGTGGCAGCTCGACAACCCACACCGAAGTTTGTCCCGAAACGCATACCGCCCGATGATCGCTTTCAGCTCGTGCTGCTTCGGATCAAGATCGTTTGTGAAACCGGCCCGCTCACTGATCTCGTCCCAGGTGTCGACACGAACGAGCTGCTTGTCGGTATTGATGGTGATCAACACGTTCCCCTTGGCGCCCCTGCGCCATACAGTACATCGTTCAGGTGCATCTTGACGGTTCGCCCGCGACGCGGGAGCCCACGTTGGTCAGTTTAACCGCACGAACTCTATTGAAGGGTCATCAAAGGGGAACGCTGGGGTGGTTGTACCAAGAAGGCCCGGTATCCCGGGCCTCCTGTTCCCTCTTACCGGCTGCGACCGTAGAACACCTCGGCCTCGCGCTCGCGCTGCAAGCGCAGCACCCGTTCGGCCTCCAGCTTGCGCGCCTGCTCCGTCTTCTGCGCCACGGCCAAGGCCTGCTGCTCCGCCTCGCGCTTCGCCAACGCCTGGGCCTCGGCCTTCTGCCGTGCTTCGTGCGCCGCCCGTACCTTGGCACGGTGAGCCGTGAGTTCCGGCAGGGCCGTCGCGAACTGGCTCTTCGTCTGGACGGTCGACGCCTCCCGCTCGTTCGCCGCCTCGCGCGTGCGCAGGTCCACGGTGGTCGCCCCGCTGGCCAGGCGCTGGCGGGATGCCTCCTCGCTCTCCGCCGCCTGGGCGATGCTGCGCGCCTTGATCGACTCGCGCTCCTCCGCCCGGGTCTCGGCCAGCTCCGGCGGTGCCTTGATCGGTTCCAAACGACGGGCCGCCCCGCGCTGCTGCGGACGGATCTCTTTCGCTTCCTCGCGGGTGATCCGCTGAACGTCCATGGTGGTGACGTTCAGGGCCTGCTCCGTCAGGGCCTGGGCGATGCCACCGCGCCGGGTGCCGTCCTCGTCGATCCGCCCGAGCAGGTCCTCGTCCACGCCGTAGATGCCGTACTCGTCCTTCATCCGGGTCATCGCCACCAGCGCCGACTGGTTGTTGACCATGTGCACACCGCCCGGACCCACGTAGTGCAGGGTCTTGTCGATGCTTTGGCCTTGGCTCTTGTGGACGGTGCCCGCGTAGGCCAGCATGACGTCCGGGCAATCCTTCGTGTCGAACGACACGTAGCGCCCGTTCTGCTCCGGGATCTCGGAGACCAGCCGGATGGTCATGATGTGGCTTTTCTTGTCGTCGGACGGCCGGAGCTGAGTGACGATCCCGCCCTCGCCGTTCGACACGCCCAGGTCGTCGTGCTTCTCGGTGAACAGCACCTTGTCACCGGTGGCCACGATCTCCTGGCGCCACTCGTCGTTGACGATCAGCCGCACCCGCTGGTCGTCGCCCAGCAGGCCCCGGTCCTTGAATCCCTGGCGAATGTCCTCGTTCATCTGTTGCACCTCACGGTTGGTCCCGCAGATCACCAACGTCTGCGCGTAGTCCCGGTTGAACTCGTTGAACACGCTCGTGTCGATCGACACCGTGTGCTTCGGCTTGTTGAGATCGGCCGGCGTCACCTCCACCTGGATCAAGTAGCCCTCGCCGGCCTCCTTCATCTCCATGGCCCGCACCACGCCGATGTCGTTCGCGTTGATGCCCAGCGCCTTGTCCCCCGCGCTGAACACCACCTTGTCGCGCACCGCCATTTCGACCTCGCGCAGCTCACCGCTCACCATCAGCTTCACCGTGTCGGACTCGGCGACGCCCTCGGACTTGAAATAGTCCTTGACCAACATGGCCCGGGCTTCCACTTCGGTCTCCGAGGTGCGAATGTGGCCGTTGGCCATGTAGCGCTCGAAAATCTTCTGGCCGTCGCGCTCGTCGTACAGCATGTTCGCCGTGATGCGGTCGCGCTCCTGGCGCTGACGGCGGATCTCCTTCAGCGCGTGGTCCTGGACCCGGGCCTGCATGATCCGGAAGCCCGACCCGGCGCCCACCGGCTGCAACTGCAGGTGGTCGCCCATCAGCACCAGCTTCGCGCCGGCCGCATCGCAAAGGTTCTGCAGCTCCGCGATGCTCTGGGAGGTCTGCATGCCTGCCTCGTCCACGATGAGCATGGTCTTGCTGTCCAGCGGGAGCTTGCCGTTTTTGATCCGGTGCAGGGTCGTACGGGTGGAGTAGCTCTCCACCCCGCTCTCGCTTTGCAGCTTCTTCGCGGCCTTCCAGGATTCGGACACGCCGATGAGCTTCCCGCCGGCCTCCTCCCACGTGATTTTGGTGGCGATGAACGACGTGGTCTTGCCCGTGCCAGCCCGGCCCGAGATGATCGCGTTGCCCCCGGTGTCGGAACAGATGTAGCGGACGCTGCCCTCCTGCTCGGCGTTCAGCTTCAGGTGCGGGTTCTTCGCCTGGAACTTCGCCAGGCCCGCGTCGACCTGCTCCTTGGTCAAGCGGATGGACTGCTCGTCGGCGCGCGCCGCGGCCTTCTTGATGATGCCCGCTTCCAGGTCGATCATCGCCTGGGACGCGTACCGCGCCACCCCGGTCTTCGGGTCGTGCTCGAACGCGACGACGCGCTTCACGTCGTCGAGGATCGCCTCGGTCTTCTCGATCACCCCGCGCATGTCCAGGCGGCCGACGTATTCGAACGCCACCTGCTTCATCAGCTCGAACCGGGTGAACAGGGACGACGCGACGTGGACGGTCTTGAGGATCTCGTCGTCGGACTTCGGGGCCATGTCCTGCTGCTTCTCCTGCCCCTTCACCGGCTCCAGGTCCTTGTGGCCCAGGTTCGACACAACGGCCGGGTCCTTCAACGCCGCCACGGACTGGTAGGCGTTCGGGTCCTTGCGCCGGACTTCCTCGAAGTGTTCCTTCCAGATCTGGCGCAGCTCAACGATGCCGGGCTCGTTCTTGTCCTTCCTGGTCCGCTCCGCGGCCTGGTCCTCGGTGACCTCCGGGTGGGCCTCCATGTACGCCAGGATCTCCATGCGGCGCTTGCTGTGCGCATCGCGGCTGAACTCGTCGACGCCGGCGACCCGGAAAAAAACGTCCCCGGTCTCGCGCCCCTTCGCGTTGAGCTGGATGTGCTTGTCGATCTGGTAGCCCAGTTCCTGGACCTCGTGCGCAAGCTGGTTCCGGTAGATCGCTCCCGCTGCGTGCTTGATCGCCATCAGGGTGCTGTTCTCGAACGTGGTCACCCGTTCCTTCCCGTCCGGGCCGATCGAGTGCACCATGTTCATGACAATAAAGTGCGTGTGAAGATTGGGCTCCAGCAGGCGGTTGGTGTAATGCGTGACCTCCGCCGCGATCATGCCGACGTTGCGGACGATCTCGTTGCCCTGGGCCCCCACCCGCGCGTACAGCTCGGATTCGATGAACTTGATCATGGCCCGCGCAGCGCGCTTGTGCGCCTGGATGATCGCTTCCCGCTCTTCCGGGGTGTTGGTCGGGTCCGCCATCAGCATGGACACGGTCTTCTCGGCCGTGGCGCACATGTCGAACGCCGCACGACGCCCGGGCCGGCCGATGTTCTGCACACCCTTCGCCCCGTCCGGGAGCTTGCCGTTCAGCAGGTTGAGCAGAACCTCCTCGCTGACCTCGCCCTTCAACCCCAGGGCCTCTGCGCCCTTGCCGATCCATTTCGTCTGGTTCTCGATCTTCCCCGTCAGCTCGTTGACGTAATAACGGGCTTCCTTCGCCAGGAAGTAGTTGACGATGTTGTTCCCGTTCTTGTCGTGGCCCTTCGGGCTCAGCGCCATCATCGTAAGCATGGTCCCCTCCTAGATAGTACGCCTGTGCCCTGGCACGGATAGATCGAATCCCCGAACCGTCGGGTCACGGTCCACGTTAACGGGTCCCGGGGCCTCGTCAAGCCCGCCCGATCGCGTTTTTTGCAACGCCTCAAAGCGACCGCTCGGGCTCGCTCTCCGGGGTCTGCGTGCGCGCCGTGACATGCCGAACAATGCTGATCTGCTTATTCGGCGCCACCACGGTGACCTGCCGGACCTCCCCGGTCTGGTTGTCGATGACGTTCTCCACGTTTTTCGCGGGAGCCTGCGCCCCCTCGGCGATCTTCAACGCTTCCATCACCAGGTGCCCACCGGGAACGATGGCGTCCGCCAGCGGGCCGGCCACCGCCTCGAGCAGCAGTGAGGTCGACTCGTCGATCTCGCCCGGGTCGTGCCAGTCGCCGCGGCGCTCCTGCTCCCGCTGCAGGTTGGCGGCGTCGACCACGGCGTGCTGGTACTCCTCGCTGTCGCGCTCGACGTCCACCTCCACGGTCTCCACCACCAGTTCCTTCTTGCGCTGCATTTCCAGCTCATACAGCTCCATCGGGGACAGCGGGCGGTCGTTCGACGGTGTGGGAGCCGCGGGAGCGGTCGGTGCCACGTGCTCGGCGGACGGCTCCTCGGACGCGGACGCCCCCTCCGCGAGCATCGCGTCCAGGGCAGCGCCACCGGACTCGTCGTTCGCGGTGGCGGTCGGAACAGCGGACGCCTCCGCCTGGGTGGCGGCCTGCTGCGCCATCAGCGCCTCGACCTGCACCATCGGGGCGTAGTCCTGCAACGCCGGGACCTTCCCGCCCACCAGCCAGGCGGCCAGCGGAGGAACGGCCGCGTCCGACGCCGACGGCATCTTGTCCTTGTCGATGAACGGCCAGAGCAAGTGGTAGAGGTCCGATCCGATCCGCACCACCGCTTTGATGCCTGCCTTGCGCCCTCCCAGCCAGGACCCGCGCTGCTTGCCCATGTCCCGGGTGGAAGACAGGATCTCCGGACGGATCACCGGGACCTCGACGCTCTCGTAGGTGGTGGGTGTCGCCGGCTGGCCCTTCGCCGCGGGCCGCCCCTCGTGCGTGATCTGCACCGTGCGCTTCGGGAAGTTGGCGGCCATCTGCGCCCCCATCTCCGGCGCCGCCGCCCGGCCCAGGATTTTGATCGTGGTGTTGCCCGAGATCCGGCCCCGGCCCTCCTGCCCGTACAGTTCGACCAAAGCGTCCTCCGTCTGCACCGCGATGACGTGCACCATGCCCTTCGACCGGCCCAGCTCGAGCGCGTCGAAAATCGACTCCTTCTTGCCCTGGCTGGTGAACTCGTCCTCCATGAACAGCAGCGTGCGGCCCGTGCCATCGGTCGGGTTGTCCGACAGGCTGAGCATCTTCGCGGTCAGGAACGCGTGCATCGCCAGCAGGTAGCCCTTGGTCAGGGCCTTGTACTCCAGGTTGTTGCGCAGCACGATCTGGTGAACGCCCTTGCGACCGTTGCGCGCCACCCGGTCGACGAACAGCCGGAGGGACACGCGGCGACGCTTCGGTTCGCCGTCGGCCGGTTCTCCCCACGCCTTGCCCAGCTTGATGATGTCTAGGCTGAACGTGCGGAACGTCACCTCAAAACTCTTCACCGTGTTGGACTTCTCGTAGTCCGCGATCAGCCGTGCGGTCGCCGGGTCGTGCTCGGCCGCCCAGGTGTAAATGTCCTTCATCGCCGACTGGATGCGGTACGCCAGGTGGCCCCAGTGCCAGGGCTTCGGCTTCTCCACGCCCGCTGCTTCCGCACGAGCGCACGCCTCGCGGTAGGCGACGATCATCGACAAGACGATGGTTCGCAGGATGCCCCGCGCACCGTCGGACCACATGGGATCGTTTGACGGTGGGACGTAAGCGTTGGCGAACACCGTGGCGTCCTCGTCGCGGACTAGGTCCCGCCCAATGTCCCACGCCGCGTCGGTGTCGGAGAACGGACTGATGGTGGCCACGTTGTCCGACCGCCGCCCGAGCTGCTTGTTAATCGTCCTGATGACGTGGCTCTGGGTGCCCTTGGCGTCCATGATGACCATGAACACGTTCTGGACCAATGCCTCGTACGTGAGGTGGGCCAGAATCGCACTTTTCCCGGAACCTGCCGCGCCCATGATGATCGCCGACGTGCTCCACGCCTGTTGGCTCAACCAGGTCAGCTCCGGGTGCAACGGGAGGAACGGGGCCTGGTCACCGTTCAGCTCGAGCACCGCCTGCTCGGCGAGCTTCACCGCGTCCTTGCCGTCGTGGAACTGCATGCCGGACAGGTGTCGGCTGTTGCAATAGACGCGGTTCATCTTCGACGTGATGTACGCGCCGACCCCGACACCGGGCACCGTCGCCAGGGCGGCCTTGCCTTTGATCAGCCACCAGTTCATCTGGTCCAGCCCGTACTGGTAAGCCGCCACGTTGTCGGCGAACGGACGGTTGCGCATCTCGCGGTGGAGGAACGTTTCAAACCAGTAGAGCGCGTGCTTGGACAGGGGCATGTGGCTGACCCCGCCGAGCGCACCGGTCTTGCTGGCGACCCACCACTCCACGCCCACGGCCACGGCCCACGCGACGGTCCCGATGACCGCACCGCCCACCACGGCGCTGCCGATCAGGCGGTACGGCTGGTCAGGTGCCAGGTTGGCCGGCGGCTTGAACGCCGCCCAGTGAACGATCTTGGCCATGCCCTGGTCCTCCTGCCGAATGGGAAGATCCAGGGTAGCCGTCGCGGAGCGTTACGCAAGTTACGCCCCACCGCGCTGAAACCCCACCCGGTCGGGACCGGGCGATTCCGCTTCGCGCCCTGGGCCCGGGTCGATCACCGACACGCGAGGAACCGGCGTCAGCACCGCTTGTCAACCGGCCCCAGCGCCGGGAGGGGTTGGGGGGTGTCACGGGATGGGGATGTGCCCTGGCACGGACTCGCCCGTACCAAGATCGGGATCAGCGGAGCGCCAGGTAGCCGAGGGTGCCCACCAGGAGGATCACGCCCAACGGGAGGCCGTAGCACCGCACCAGCAGGTGGGCCCAGCTCTTCTCCGCCTCGCGGTCGGACGGTTCGGACACGTCCTGCACGGTCGCCGGTTCGTCGTTGCTCCCCACCACGTCGCGCGGCAACGACCAGTAGCGCCACCGGGCGCGCTGAATCCGGACGTGATCGTCGTGGCCCATCCAATGCTCCTTGCCCATGGCGACGAACGCACGGATCCGCACGACCGTCGAGCGGGTGCGAATCGCGTTCAACAGCAACGCGACCGTCTCCTTCCGCTTTCCCTCCGGCAGGACGTTCAGCCCCGCCACCAGGTTGCGCTCCAGATCAATCACCGACGGGCTCTCGCCCTCGGTCGGCACCTCGGACAGCCCCTCCGGCTCACTTCGCTTCGAGATCCCCATCGCACCGCCTCCTAACTAGGTACGCCCCCAGGTTCGAACCACCGGCAGAGCGCGGGAGCGGGCGCCCTGCCGGTGGGTGGATCAGTCCTTGCCGTCCTGCGGGTCGTCCAGCTCGGACAAGATCCGCTGAATGTCCTGGTCGTCCCGCGAGCCAACACCCGCGTGCCAGCTCGGCTTCTTCGCCGGAACAGGTGCCAGGGCACGGGGCGAGCCCGACGACGCCGCCGCTGCGGTGTTGCCCGCGCCCATGGTCGACACGGACGGGGTGCCCGGTTCGTCGAACGGGTCGGGTTGCGTCGCCGGACGGCTGGCCGGGGTGTACCCGGTCTTCGGGAGCGGGTCCCACGGCGGGTCGATCGGTTCCTCCGTCGACATGACGGTCGGAGCGATTTCCGCCGCCGCGTCCTCCTTGTCGTCTACCACCGGCTTCACCAGCGGCTTGGGCTGCGGTTCCGGCATGCCGGTGTTGACGCCCTTGGTCAGCGTGATGCCGCCCACCCGGGCGAGCACCACGTTCGCCTCGTTCGACGCCGACCGCAAGTTGTCGAGCAGGTGGGACACCACCTCACCGGCGTGGTAAGGCACGTCGCACACGTGGTCGCAGGCCCGGTGGATCGCCCAGTCGTCGTTGGCGCTGTGCCCGACGCCGACCACGACGAAGACCCCACGCTCGCGCAGGGCTTCCAGGGCCGCGACGCTTTCGGGGGCGTTGTAGGTGTCGAACTGCCCGTTCTTCACGTCCCCGCCCCCGCGCACCACCGCCACGATGTCGCCCTTGTTCGGGTACAGCACGTCCAGCCGGTCCAGCGCCTCCGACAGGTGGCCCCGGGCGTCCACGCCTTCCTTCGCCGCCTTCATGCGGACGGTTTCCGTGATCGCGTGGCCGCCCCGGCTCAGGCGCTTCTTGAAGTCCAGGAACCCGTCCGAGTGGATCGCCGCCGTGGTCACGCAGAACACCCGACCGGTGATCTCGTCCGTCGATTGGGGAACCCGGGTCTCCTCGATCGGAGCAACCAGGTCAGCGCTCGCCGCGCGCACCAGCGCCGGTCGGGCCATGATCTCCTGCATGACGGTGTGCCGCATGTGCGGGAACCGGGAGGTGCCGACCTCCACCAGCTCCGACCAGGTGTCCCCGCCGTTCAGCGATGCGCTGGCGAAGTAGACGAACGCCTCGCGGCCCGTCCGGATCACCAGGTGCTCGCGCACGGTCGTCGCCTTGCGCCCGGCCAGGGTCTCCATGTAGGTCAGCGTGCGCTCGTCGATGGTCGGCAAGCACACGACGTTGCAGCAGTTCTGGACGAACGCCTCGACGGCGAAATGGTTCTTGGCCTTGCCGTGCAGCGAGGTGATGCTCTGGGTCAGAAAGATGTTGATGTGGCCGTAGCCCCGGGAAATGTCGATCCAGTTGGAGTCATCGTTGCTGGAGCCGTCCGCCGACAGGATCTTCTGGAACTCGTCGTGCAGCTCGCCGGTGAAACGGTCGACGCCGTAGACCACGCGCTTGCCGTCGATCACCAGGCTGTCCCGGTGGTCCTGCGCGCCACGGATGACGTCGTGGTATTGCATGCGCAGGATTTCGGCGACGAACAGCGCTGCCTCCCCGTAGGTGTGGGTGGGCATTTCCAGGACGATGAACTGCTGCTGTACGTACACCAGGTCGAACCAGTCGATCCCGGTGGCCACGTCCGCGCAGAAGGCCCGGCGCAGTTTCGGGTTCTCGTAGAACGGACGGGTGATGGTCAGCAGGCTGGCCACGTGCCAGGCGTACTGCTCGAAAATCTTGGCGTCGTCCGTCGTCACCATCGAAACCTTGGTCGGGGGCGCGCTGCCCACCTGGGTGATGATGTCGGTGGTCTTGCCCTTCTTCGCCGACGGGTCCTTGGCGAAATGCAGCATGGAGAACACGTAAGCCCCGGTCTCCCGGGAGCGCAGCGCCACCAGCGTGTCCTCCGCCGCCTCTCGCTGCTCCTGGGTGGTGTAGAGCGCCTGGAACCGGTGGGCCAGCTTGTAGCGCGCCACGAACTTCAACGGCTCGTTGAGGTAGTGGAACAGGTCCGCCAGGGTGGGCTCCCGGCGCTCGACGTGGCGGATGAACCGCGCGATCAGCACCGCGTCGGTGACGCCCTCGCTCCCCCAGTAAGCCTCACCGCCCTTCACCTTCGAGCTGTACAGCGTCAGGAAATCGCGGAGCTTCTGGTCCGACCAGCCCGCCAGGAGGTTGCTGGGCATCGTGTCGCTCGCCGGCCCCAGGATCACGCTCCCGTCCAGGCGACGGCAGACGTTGGCGTAGTCGCCCTTCACCACGTCGGTGACCAGCATCGCCACGCGTGCGTCGTGCAGACGTTTCAGCAGCGGGATGCCAGCGCCCGTGGTCTTGCCCGTCCCGGTGCCGCCCAGGATCACGACCGAGGTGGTGGCGTCGCGGAACGTGAGGACGAGTTCGACCGGCTGGGTCTTCCCGTCCGCCGAGCCCGGCTTGGTGTACGCCAGGAGCGCCTGACCCGCCAGCGGTTTGGTCCGGTCGATCTCGGTGGGAAGGACAAAGGGTGCCAGGGCACGGTCCTGCACCAACGGAACGGCGGTCTGAACGGGTTGGGGTTCTGCTGCCTTCGGGGGTT
Source organism: Cupriavidus malaysiensis (assembly GCF_001854325.1). Lineage (NCBI taxonomy): Bacteria > Pseudomonadati > Pseudomonadota > Betaproteobacteria > Burkholderiales > Burkholderiaceae > Cupriavidus > Cupriavidus malaysiensis. Next base: position 1,996,195 of record NZ_CP017754.1, on the reverse strand, counting down.
GGGGTTCTGCTGCCTTCGGGGGCTGGGCTTCGGGAACGCCCAGCATCTTGAGTACCGCCAGTGCGATCTTTTTCACGTGTCTCCTCCGTGATGTCGCCGGGGTTAGGCCTTGGCGGCCAGGGCCTTCTGGATCGCGACCAGCGTGTCGTTGATCACCTTGAACTTCAGGTCGATCTTCTCGACCTCTGCCTGGACGGTGTTGCTGAGGTTCTTCATCTCGAGTTGCAACCGTGCCCGGGTTTCCCGCTCGGACTTGCCCGTGTCGCTCAGCGCCGCACGGACGTTGTCGTCGGTCTTCGAGGAGACGGCATCGGTCATCAACGGGACGGCTCCCTCGATCGTGCGGGTCACGCTGTCCAGCAGCTCGGCGCGCAGTTCTTCGAGCTGGTCGCGGCCATCGAGGAAACCGAACAGCAAGTCGCGCAACATGCGGTTCGTGCTGTCGAATCCGGCAGCCTGGCGTGCCTCCTCCACACGAGCGGCCTCCGCGGTGGAGACGTAGATGCCGAGGGTCTTGCCGTTGCGCGTCGCGCTGCGGTCGGTCTGGCTGTTTTCAGCGAGGCTTCGGACGGTGCGGGTGCGGGGCATGTTGGGCGCTCCTGTTGGAAGTGGTGATGACCCAACATGGCAGGTCCTCGCCGTTTGTCCAGCGTTTGGCGGAACCAGCCGACGAACGGTCGACTTGCATAAGCAGCTTATGCAGGTTGAGCCTTGCTCGACGGTGCTTTGCTGCATGCCGTGCGTTTTTCGCTTATGCGTTGCATAAGCAGCCGAGCCAGGCCCAGCAAGGCGATGGCGGTGGTTCTGGGGGTAGGTTCTTAAACACCGAAGGTGCGAAGGGTGTGTCGTTCCAGGATTTTCGCAAACACCCCCTCCGAGTACCGACTTTGATTTTTCGCGAGAGGGAGGTGTGACGTCGAAATCCCAGGAACCGAGTGCTTCAGCACGACGCTTCACCGCTTTTCCTCCTTCGCAGTACCCCCTCGCTCTTGCTCCCCGCGCACGTCCTTGCTCCACCTGTGCGCGCTGCTGTCCCTGTGCCCGTCCCTTCCTCTCGCACCAGGGACAGCCTCCTTCCCTCGATGTTCGCCGTTCGGTGTCGCCTTCAGCGTTCGGACCCGCCCCTGCCTCCCGGACGAACGCCCGCCGTTGGGGTTCGCCGTTGCCGTACCGGGGAGCGTTGCTCCGCTGCCCGGTGGGGGTGCCCGTCGCCGTGCGGTACGGAACGCCCAGCGTGACGCCGACGCGGTACGACGGTGGGGTCCGGGGTTGCCGTTCGCCGTTGCCTGGACGTGCCGTTGCCGCGCAGCGTGCAGCGCGACCCAGCCCCATCGGGTCGTGGCGACGCGTCGCCAAGTCCAGGCGGACGTAACGGTGCTGGGGTTGTTCGCGTCAGCGAGGTGGTCCGCCTTCCCCTGCCTCCGGTCTCGGTGCGTCGCCGCGCGTGTACGTACACCGGACGCTCGCGCCGCGCAGCGCCCCCGGGTATGACCCATGTAACCGGTATGACGCTGGCATTCGCACCAACGAAACGCGTGATCGGGTCGGGTGGGTCCGACGTGCGGTCGGTCGAACCGCCGAGCGCGCGCAGCGCCCCCGGTCACGCCCTGATGACCGGTATAACATGTGCATTGGCACGGGTGATCCAGACCGTGGACGGTGCGCCGCCACCGCGCTCCCGTTCCGCCCCATCGCCCGACTGGGACGCGCACGCGTGAACGGTACCCGCCGTCCTTCGGTGACGACGCTGGACCCGTGGTCGCCGTACCCCGGGGAGCGTGGGTGGTGTCCGACTCTGCCGTTGGGGGTGGCGGTCCAGCGTGCGTGGTCGCGGAGCGCGCACCGTGAGCGCGGACATCAGGCGACGACCCGACCGGTCGCGGCTCCCCGAAGGGGTGCCGGAACCGGGAGCGGTTGCGCCGTCCGCGCCGGTGCCGCGAAGCGAACGCACGACCTCCGCCCGCGCTGCGGTGCGGGAACGCTGGACCAGGGACGGCGTGGGTCCTGTGCCGTCCCGTTGAGGCGGTGCCGGTCACGCGTGCGCGCGGTGCCGCCTCCCTCCTTGGACGTTCAGCCGTTCGCGCTCCGCGCGTCGAGCAGTGCCCCGCCTGTGCCATCCCTCCACCCCTCGATCACGGTACGACGCCACGGGCCAGCCGCGCGTCCGACCCTCCCCCTGGTGGTGGTAGACCTCCGCCTGGCCCGAGCCGTCTTGCCCCTGCACCTGTACAGCACGATCGAACCGATCCGGGTTCAGCCTTCTCCCCAGGTCAGAGCCTTCAGCCCGCGCGGCGAGCGCGAACGTACAACCGACAGCCCGGCCGGCGAGGCCGGAGCGATCCTGCAGGTGCCGTCCGGCGAACCCCGTGGAGGTGTACCCTGGCACGACCGTATGGACTTGCGCAAACCCAAGGCGGTGCTAGGTTGGGGTCATGCCGACGCCTTGGCGTCGAGCCTTCTTAGTCAACGTGGAGGAGACCCATGCCGTCGAAAAACCCTGAACGCCGCGCGGCCGTGTACGCCGACTGGGCGAAGCGCTCGAAAACCACCCACAAGCGCCGGAGCCTGCTGGTCCCCCTGGACCTGGACGCGCTGCTGGTGTCGTACGCGAAGCTGAACGGCATCACCGTGCCGGACGCCATTGTCGAGGCGGTCGAGCGCGTCCACGGTGCGGGCCTGCGCCGCGCTACCCCGGTTGAGAGCAGCGAGGTCTGACCATGGGGAGCATGTTCAAGCGCCCCACCAGCCTGACGGTGTTCGACCACGACGAGCCGTACGAGGACCTGTACGACCCTGCGGACCACGAGGATCAGCCGGTCGAGGTGCCACCGGTTAAGGTGGAACCCGGGTCGTTGCAGGACCTGCTGTTCTCCCAGCTTGTCGAAGGTCTGCGGGCGTCGATGCGCCACACTGAGCCGTGGATGGTGCGGTACCTCGCCGACCAGCAGTCTGGGGTCTGCGCCTACTGCGGTCTTACCCTCTCGGTCACCGGGAGCCGGGTTGACGGTGCGCCCCGTGCCATGGCGGACCTGCTGGTGCCCCTGGCCTTGGGCGGGACGGCGCTGGAGGAAAACCGCGTGCTCTGCTGCGCGGAATGCCAGAACGACAAGGGCGGGCGGGACTGGCTGGCCTTCGGTCGCGCGACCGATCCGGTCAAGCTGCTCGCGCGCCGTCGTGAGGCTCTGCTGGACGGGGCCAACCATGTGCTGCCGCTGTCGGTGAAGGGGACCGACGCCGCGATGCACGCGCTGCGTCAGCGTTGGGCCTTCCCCCGCTTCCGTGTCTTGGCCCAGGCCTTCGGCGAGGTGGGGTACTTCGGTTGGGACCTGCGGAGCCTGCCCAACGAACGGGGTGGTGCTGTCCGCCTTCGCCTTCGATTCGAGTTTGGGGCGCGTGACGTGTCGCAAGGCCGGTTCGCACTGTTCGAGGTGCCCCTGGACCGATGGTACGAGGCGGCCTGGGCCCTGGTCGAGGAAAACGCCGTGCTGGTGCGCCCGAGCATGACCGATCGCGAGCGGACCGCCTTCCCCTCGTTCAGCCCGTCGTCCCTCGCATTGGAGGAGCGGGAACGCCTGGCCCCCGGTGGGTGGCACGAGCACTACGCGCGGTGGCACATCTTGCTCACCGGCGAGCGGTGGGTGCAGGAAGCGCGACGCGTCGCCCGGTGGTCGGTGCAAGCAAAGCCGGGACAGCGGGTGGTCGAGGAGCAGCGTCGCCGGACCTTGCGCGAGAAGCCGGTCAACGATGCGCTCGCCGGTCTGGCCCAACGTCTGGAGGACGTGCGCACGGGCAAAGCGGAACCTGCCGCGCCGCGTGCCGAACGTTCGGTACGGTCGCCCGGTGAATCGGCACCGCTCTATCGTCCGCTGAACCCTGAGCTGGCCCACCGCCAGGACGCCATCGTTGCCCGCCACGCGGAGTTCCTGGACGCCCTGCGTGAGGGTAAGCCCCTGCCGGTGCGCGAGCACGAGGTGGTGCCGGTCGCTCCGGTTGCGGTCGAGCCGGTGCGCGCCCCGTTGCCCATGGACGTGCAGGACCGCCTGGCCGCGTTACGGGAGCGTCTGCTCAATCCGACCAGCCAGGCCACGGCCACGGGCCGGATGGGAGGTGCCGCATGAAGGTAGCCGCCAACGAGAAGCTGAAGCGCCGCCGCCCGGTCCACCTGGTCGAGCGGTCCCTGGACCCGCACTTTTACATCTTCCGGGCCTTGGACGATCTGGCGGGACGTCGCCTGCCCCACGCCGACGTGTTCGTGCCCGAGTGGGTGGAGGACCCGTCCTGGTTCGACACGGACCGGGTGGGCTTTTACTTCACCGTGCCGAGCGAGCATTGGGCTGCCCTGCTCGTCCGTGGTTCAGCCGACGGGATGGACGTGGTTGAAGCGATGGAGGCGGACATCGCCGAGCATGCACAGGACCCGGAGTACGACCGTCGTACCCTGGCCCGGGAGCGCCTGCAGGTCCGCACGATGCGCAAGCATGGGCTGGTGTCGCACGAAGAGCTGTACGCCCAGCGTGCCTGCCTGCTCGATGGGACGTTCGCCGAGCGCCGCCAAGTCGGGAAGTACCGGGTGTTCCGGTCCAACCGGGTCGAGGTCGAGGCCTTCGCCGACATGCTCGCCACCGAGGCAGACTGGCTCATCGTCCCGGTCTTGCCCGCGTTCTCGTGGAAGAAAGCCCCGGTGGAGTTCCCCGCGGACGATCCGCGCTACGCCTCCCCGATGGTGCACGCTGTGACGCGCACGCCCTGCCCCTGGCAACCCGAGCAGCAGCAGCGGTGCGTGTTCGTGTGACGTTGGGGTTGTGCCCTGGCACGGGCATCAGCACCGGGATTTCGGGACCGGGCCGGTGGCCCCGGTGTGGGGGTGGTGGTGAATCGGGGGTGGTGGTGAATCGCCACCGCCGCGTTGCAGATCCCGGCCCCTGTCTTGCACTCGTCCGGTTCTGCCCCGCCACCCGGTACGACCAGCCCCGCGCACGGGTCCCGCACCGCGCTACGCCTGCCCATGTGAAAAGCGGCGCCATCTGGCGCCGCTTTACCCTCCTCCCCTAGTTGTTGTTGTGCTCCTCCTTGTTGTCAGGGCCACTCCTCCGGTTTGGCCCTGCTCCTCCTGTTGTTATCCAGGGTCGTGGCCCTGGGGTTGTGCGGTTCGCTGGTCAGGCGGCCAGGGCCATGGTGTCGATGGTCCGGTTCCGCTTCCGCGCCAGGGCGTCGTTCACAGGCTTGCTGTTGAGCTTCACCAGCAGGTCCAGCGTCGAGACCCCCTTGCTGTTCCGGTGCAGGAGGTTGAGCTTGTCGCTCGCGCTCAGGAGCATCACGAGGAACTTCTCGCTCACCACGCCCACGGCCTTGTCGAGCACCGTGTCACCGGTCTTGTCGACCGCGTTCAGGACGTTGGTCTTGCTGCCGGACAACATGATGATCGCGGCGGCGGCGTTCATGCGGTTGCGGGCCACCGCGATGTCGAGCCAAGTGTCCCCGGTCAGGCTGACGCCGGTCACGTCCAGCCCTTCCTTCGCCAGGCGGCGGATGTCGCGAGCGTCGTCCAGGATGACGGCGGCCATCATGCGGGCGTTCAGCTTGGTGGTGAGGGTCAGGGTGCTCATGGTCTTGCTCCATCGGGTGGCGGGTCGGCGATGTGTTTGCGCCTTCCATATGCTTTCAGTCTACAAAACCCAATGAGGTTGGCAATAGGCTCGACTGCGACGAATGCAGAAACTTCGTGCATTACTCGATCTTTCGGACGAACGGTCGACGCTCGGTACCGAGCGGTAGATACGCTGGGGGATGGCGATGAACCGCTTCCGCCGCCGCGTGGGAAGGTGTCATGCCCTCCACCGCTCAGGCGCACGTCGTCAGCCCCACAAAACACAACGCCCACCGAGGTGGTGGGCGCTGCTCCTGTCGGGTCCGTGCGTTGGCACGGGTCAACCAGTCCCATGTGCCGCTCCGTCAGAACCCGTCGAACGCGAATCCGGCCCCAACGGAACGGTCTTCCCCGAACGCGCGACCCAAGGGCGTGGTCGAACCGTACTCCCAGTCGCGGCGCCATTCACCGGTCACGCCGTCCCAGTCGTACGCCACACGTTCCCCAGCCTGGTTGACGCCGACCACGCGGTGCTTGCGCTCGATGGCGTTGGTGAGGCGGGTGATCTTGGGATCCTCGTGGTTGGGCTCCTTGAGCTGCAAAGCCGTGCGCTTGCTCATCGTCTCCTCCTCTCGTTGACGTTGACGTTCAGGGCTCGATGCGGCCCTGCTGCAGGCCACCCTAGCGGGTCATCCTGGTTCGTCAAGTACGGTGGGAGGAGACGTGGGTGGCCCATGGGACACGGACGACCGGTGGGCGCGCCATGCGTGACCGGTGCTCGCGTCATCAACGTCTGGTGGGTGTTGTGGTCAGCGGTGAACGCGAGGTGTTGATCGTTTGGCTGCTGCGGATGCTGTGGGGTCGCTCGACCGCGAGGACACCACCCTCATGGGCGGAGGGCACGAACCCCGCCTCCGGCCCTGGGTGCGAAACGGAGCTGGCCCGCGCCCGTTGGCGTCAGCACCGCCTTGACCTGGGGCCACGGGCCCAGGGTGTTGGTGTGGTCGCTGGTCGCCGCCGTTTTCCCTGGTGCCCGCCGGGCCCATCGCCGCCCGCCCCTGCCACGGTCCTGCCTGCCCCCTTGGTGGTGCCCACCGCACCGCCCGAGCGCAAGCTGCTGTAAAGTTCAGCGACGATCTGCCGTAGAGCAGGCGTCCGACAACACGAACACGAACAAGCGAGAAGACCAGCATGAGCGACGATCGAACGATTCGCGCCGGGGACCACTTGTGGGTACAGCGCTTCGGCTACGAGCACCACGGGCTTGCCTCCGGGCCCAACACGGTCATCCAATATTCGGGGAAGGACGCGCTGTGGGACACCGGGGTGATCGAGGAGGTGCCCATGTCGGCCTTTGCCAAAGACCGCAAAGTCCGGTTCGTCGATCACCCGGATCGGTTGCACGGTCGCCTGGAAAGCGTTCGGCGCGCCCGCCAACGCATCGGCGAGGAGGAGTACAACCTCGTCTTCAACAACTGCGAGCACTTCGTTACGTGGTGCATCGAGGATGAGCACACGAGCGAGCAGGTCAACAAGATGGTCCGCTCGATGGGAACCACCGCCGCGACCGCTTTCATGTACCGCTGGTACCAGACCTGGGGAACGCAGGAGGTGATGGGTTCCACGGTCCGTGTGGCCGCACAAATGATGAGCGCCGGGCGCACGGCGTCGACGGTGACGAGCGCGGTGAACGCGGCCACCGCCGCACGTGCTGCCGCATCGCTGGCCCCCACCGTAAGCGCGGCCCTTACCTTGTCGGCCCCGGCCGCCACGACCGCGATCGCCAACGGGCTGACCGCTGCGGGCCTGACCGGTGTCGTTGGTGGCGCCGGCGCCGCTGCCGTGGGGATCGTGTCCGCCCCGGTGAGCCTGCCCGTCGTCGCGGTGGCCGCCGGTGTCGGACTCGCCGTCACCGCGGTGAGCGCGCTCTGGGACAGCATTTTCGACTGACCGTCAGGCGGTGCCCGTGCCAGGGCACCGCCTCACCTACCCGCCCTGCCTCATCTTCCTTTGCCCTTGCGTGTCCGTGTTGGCGCGGCCGGTAGAGCTTGAAGTCGTTCGACCTGGTGCACGTGGTTTTCGAATCCCCGACGGTCCGATGGGCTCACCGCCACGGACATGCGCCGCCCGTTGGGTGCGATCAGTTTCCCGTGGACCCGCCCTTTTTGGAAGGTCCAACCTTGCTTGACCAGGCCCGCGACGTGGCGGTGCAGGTCTTTGTCGTTCGAGTAGTGTTGTTGCTTGCTCATGGTGGTGTCCGTAGAACGGAGCGGGATGCTCCGGTACGGACGAACCCATCGTTTCGCGATGGGCCCTGGACGAACGGTGGTGCTGGTGGTGATCAGGCCAGCGCCGCGCTGTACTCCGGTCGGGTGTCGAGCACTGCCCGGATGACGTAGCCCTCGGCGAAGTTGTCGGAGGTCAGCATCGCAGCATCCAGCTCGTCGACCGCCAGGCCCAGGCCACGCGCTATCGCTTCCGTTTTGGTCGGTGCCTCCGTGTAGCGGTCCTCGTTGCTGGGGTAGAAGCGAAACATGTTCCAGGTGGTGGTGCTCATGGCGGGGGTCCTCGGAGGGGTGGTGGGTCTGCGGCGATCGCGCCGCCCTACACATTCAGTCTACAAAATCCGATGCCCTTGGCAACGGCTTGGACCGACGATTCACGGGGTGCGCCCTTTGTATTTTTTTATGGCCCCACCACCGCTATAGCCGGACGTCAGAGCGTGCCAGGGCACGGTCTGAACGCGTGCGGTGGAGCCCCGCTCCTTGCCCCCGGGCGTCGTTCGGGTGCGAGGGTCCTGGTGTTCGAGTGCCGGGCGTGAGCCCCGGCTTGGGTTGGGGTCATGGGGCCCGGCGATGCCGATCGCCTCGCCAGAACGGAAAAGCCCACCGGTGAAGGTGGGCTCCTGGGAGAACGGCGGTGCTCCTGCTCGTTAGACCCGTGCGCGGATGGGTTGCTCCCGGTCGGCCGTGTCCTCGCCCACCGCCTGGCGCAGGTGCCGGGCTTCGATGTTCGCCACCATCGCCTGCTGGACCGGCTTGCTGCGCTTCCAGGTGACCGTGTTGCAGAGCCCGAGGTCCGCGCCATGCTTCACCGCCAGGGCCGCGGCCTGGTCGATCCACTCGAGGTCCTCGTCGCTGAACGACTTCTTGTACGCCAGCACACCGAGCGAACCGGACCGGGACGGCCGGCACACGCACAACAGGAGGACCAGCCACAACGGCCCAACCATGAACTCGGAGCCCTCCCGGGCGGAGAGGTTGAGCCCAGGGGTCACGTAAAGCGAGACCACGCGGTTCAGGTCAGCGCGAAGGATGTCCACCAGGTCTGGGTAAACGTCGGGCTGAACACCGTGGGTGTTCGCGACGCGCCAGAACGCCATCACCGGGTCCTGGTCGCTCAAGGTCAGCAGTTCTCGGATGAACGCTGAACGACCTTCCGGCTTCCGTACCGCGCCAACAACGTCGTACAGCCAGTTCTCAAGGTAGAAGTTGAACCGTTCCGGCACCGCCGTCTGGTCATCCCCGCAAAACTGCGCACGGATCGCCGCCATCGCGTCGTCGTAGCACCCCGCGTAGATCAGGTCATTCACCGGGCTTTGCGCCCGGAGTTTGCGCTCAAACTGGTTCGGCTTCTGTTCGTTGCTCATGTGCTGCTCCGATGGGGTCGGTGGATGGTACCCGGAAAGCCGCGTTCCCGCGGCCCCTGGGTCAACGTTGGGTGCCTCTGCCGCTCAGCAGGCCAGCGCCGCCTCCGCCTCGCGCTCGCCCGGGAGGTAGCCGTCCTCGTCGTAGGGGCACGGGCCAACCAAGGCGCGGTTCTGGAACGCGTCGAGCACGTCCCGAAGGGTCTGACGGACCGCCTGCCATTCCGGCGTGTTCGGCCAAACCCGTTCACGCCGAACCTTCGGCTCGAGCCACTTGCCGGACCGGCTGCGGACCAGGGTCACGCGTTCGAGACGACCGTGTTCCTCCATACCGTAGTCGAGCGAGACGCCGAGGCCGTCCTCGGCCAGCTCGATGGCTTCCTCGAGGCTGGTCGCTTCGAACACCTTGCCGCTGTGCGCGATGAAGCGCACGACGGACTTGGTGGTGAGGTGGAGCTTCCGGAACGTGAAGTTGATCCCGGATTTCAAGTCGGCGGGGCTGGTGGGGGTAGCGGTGGTCATGATCGAATCTCGTGGGGTGGGTGTGAGGGGTGCCCGCCTCCCGACGGGCCAAGTGGTTGGACGGTGGGTTCAGGTGCGCTTCACGCGGTCGCGGATCGCAAGGTACAGCGCGGTGCCGGCCATGCCCAGCGGGAAGGAGGTGAGGAGGACGACGCTGGCCAGGTGGCCACGGCCGATGTGCTGAGCGACGGACAGAAGTCCGATCAGGAGCACGGTGACCAGGAGGAAGAAGAGGTGAACGATGGGGCGCATGGAGGACTCCGGGGTGGGGTTGTGGCATTGCGTCGTTGCGCGTTGCCTATACATTCAGTCTACAAAACCCATCAAAACAAGCAACGGCGGTAAGCGGGATTTGTGTGGTAAGAACGCAGAAACTTCGTGCTATCTGACGAACGGTCGACCCTCGACGGTGAATGCTTGACCCGTGCCAGGGCACATGAAAAAACGGGGCTCGCGACCAACTCACCACAGGGCCATCACCTGCGGTCGACGCCCTGCCACCTCACCGCGCCCCTGACCGGCGCCACCTCCGCGTGCGTTCTTCGGGCGTGCGCCCTGGAGCCCCGCTCCCATCCGCTCCGCGGTGCCGGGGCCGAGTGGGCCTTGTGCCCAGGTTTTGGTTTTCGCGCCGGTTCCGGTGTTCCCCACCCCGCCCCTGGTTCAGCCTTTGGCCTGGGCCTGCTTGTCCCGCTGCCGCTTGAACGCCTGGACAGACTTCACCGGGTAGCGCCAGTACCGCCCGACGCGGACGCGGTCCAGGTGCCCGCGCTCGGCGAACCACCCGACACTGCTCAGCGCTGCAAAACCCAAGACGTCCGCCGCCTCCCGGCTGCTCATGGTGCCCGGCACGTTGGGATCCAGCTTCGCGCGCTCGGCGAGGAATCGCGCCAGCTCGTCCTGCTTGAACCGGCGCCGGCCGCTGGCGTCGACGAACGCACGGATCTCACCACGGTCCACCGCCGCGTTCAACGTCGTGGCGTGCCCGAACCCGCACAATCGGACAGCCTCGGACGTGGTGAGGCCCTCGCGCTGCTCCACGAGGGTCCGCGCGTGGGCCGAAACGGTCTTGCGTGCGAACGACCACCGGCCCCGATCGTCCTGGGTGCCGTCCAGCACGCCGCGCTCCGCCCAGGCCTTGACCGTGAAAATGGAGACGCCGAGCAGCTCCGCCGCTTCGCGAGGGCCCACCCGCGAGGTGTCGGCGGCCTGGGCCAGGTAGCGGTCCAGCTCCGCGACCGGGACAAACCACGTGCCCCGGGCGTCCTGAAGACCGTGCAACACGCCGGACTGGACCTTGCGCCAGACCGACGGCTTACTGCTCGTGGCCATGCCCAGGTACGCGGTGGCGTCCTTCAGCCGAAGGCAGGCCTGGCCCTGAACGGTGGTGGGGGTAATGCGTGCGGACATGGTGAGCGGTTCTCCTGCGTCAAGCGTGAAGGGTAAGACATGGGGCCCGTTATGCCAAAACCCGCGTTGCCGCGGGCCCTGGTTGAACGTTGGTCGATCGGTCCTTACGGGAGGACCACGTCCGCGTAGAGGGTGTCGATGAGGTCGGCGACCACGTTCACGTTGCCGATCTCGGTCACCGGAACCTCGGACGCTTTGCGGAGCGCTTCGAGACGCACGCCGGTGGACCGCTTGACCCGGCTGTAGACCGTGGCGAACTCGCGCAGCACCTCGCTCAGCGAGCTGTCCGGCAGGCGGCCGCTCGACACCAGGTGCGCCAAACCCCGGATTCCGCTGAGCGCGTTCAGCACGTGGGTGTGACGTTCCAGCAGCGCGCGGACCAGCAGTTCGGTCAGCATGCCGCGCAGGTTCGCATCGCCCAAGGCCTCGGCCGCACGAACCGCGTTCACCAGGCCGGCGCCCTTCGCCGTCAGTGCATCGTCGGCGTCGTCGAAGGCCAGACCTGCGGTGCGGTAAATCTCGCGCTCGATGCCGTGCCGCTCGCGCCGCGTCACGCCTTCGCCCAAGGCTTTGTCCAGGGCCACGTTCAGCGTTGCGCAACCGCTCTTCTCGTCCTCTTCCATCGCCACGCCGCCCACGGCGCTGCGGCTCACCTTGACCATGTACTCCACGCCGTCCACCGTCACGCTGACCACAGCAGTGGCGTCGAACTCCATGCGCATGGTCTCGCTGGTGGTCTTCGTGAAGTAGAGGGCCACGAGGTACGCGCTGCGGCGGATGGCTTCGATGGTCTTCAGGGGGCTGGTCGTGGTGATCATGAGGAACTCCGGGGGTGGGGTGATGGCGTTGCGTCGTTGCGCGCTGCCTATAAACTCAGTCTACAAACCCCAATGTCTTTAGCAACGGTAAGAACGCAGAAACTTCGTGCTATCTGACGAACGGTCGACCCTCCCCGCGGTGAACGGTTGGCCCGTGCCACGGCACATGAAAAACGGGGCTCACGCCCCGTTGCAACCCCGAGCCTCCGGCCACCCTCCATGCTCATCGCTTCACCTGCCCCACGGGCATGGGCCCTCCCCGATCGCGTGCGATGTTCGGGCGTGCGCCCTGGAGCCCCGCTTCCTCCGCTGCGCGGGCCGGGGTCGAGTGGGCCTTGTGCCCAGCTTTTGATGTTTTCGCACCGGTGCCTGTTTCCCCCTTGTGCTCGGTGTCAGTTCTTCACGGGCTTGCGTCCCCTGCGACGTGGCTGCTCGTGCATGAACGCCTCCAGATCGGCGCGATGCACGACGAGCTTGCCGTCCGGGCGGGTACCTTTGAGCCGCCCCTCGCGGACCAGCCGATCGACCACCTGACGGTGGTTAACACCCAGCAGCCGCATCACGTCGTGCAGGCCCAGCACATCCGCCTCCCCGTTCAGCGTCGTCGGCGTCGTACGTGCCGCGCTGTATCGGCTCGCGCGGAACGATTCCAGGCTGTCGCGCTGGACGTAGCTTTGTCCGTTGTGCCGTACCGTCGCCAGTGCCCCGCGCCGGATGAAGTACGACACGGTCTGCACGACGATTCCCAGCTCCTGGGCGACCTGGCGTCGGGTGAGTAAACCCTCGGGCACGGGCGCACGTTCCGCTGAACGGGAACGGTCACCGGAGAACCTGGGTTGCCGTGGACCGGACGCCGTCTCGCCCATGACCGGGGCCGGAGCCGCCTAGTCCAGGAGCATCCGTTTGGTGGAAAGCTGGGGAACACTCCTGGTCAGCCTAAAGCCGACCTCGGTTTGGGAAAGACCAAGTTCTGCGGCAAGGCCGCGGACGTCGAGTTGACCGGAAAGGATGGAGAACCTCATCGGGGGGGGTTGTGGTACCCCAAAACCAGCCCTTGCGGACTGGCCCTGGCCCCTGCCCCGGTCGAACCGTTCAGCCCCGTGCCCGTCTCGCTTTCACCGCGTCGAGTTCCTCGCGCCGAACGAGCCGGCGGCCGTCGATCAACACCGTCGGCAATCGCCCCGCGTTCACGAGCTGGTAAGCCCGTTGGGGAGAAACGCCCAGCTCGCGCGCTGCGTCGGCCATGGTCATCAACCCGCGGGCCAGGGCCTGGCGCAGTTTGTCGATGCGTCGACGCTCGGCGATTCGGGCCAGCCGCCGTGCCTCCACGACCGCGGGGTCCCGCTTGTTGGCCGCACGTTGCGCACGCAGGGCCTCCACCCTCGCCGGGTCCAGGTGGTGCTTCGAGCGGGTTTGCGCGGTCGTGGGATTCATGAGGGTAAGCACGCCGGACTGCAGGAGCTGCATCACGCGCCCGTCGCTGACGCCCAAGGCCTGGGCCGCCTGCTTGACGGTCAAAGGGGTGGACGGTGCGGTGGTGGTCATGGAAGGGCTCCGGTTCGGTAAGGGGTGCTGGTACCCAAAAGCCAGCCCTTGCGGACTGGCCCTGGTCGAACGTGGAGCCTGGATGTCAGGCGGTGGCGGCGATTTCTTCCGTCAGAACGGCCTTGAGGTGGGCGACAACCGCGTCATGCAGGGCCTGGATGTTCTCGGGCAGAACCCACTCGTTGTTCTCGTGGTCTTCTTCCGTAAACTCAATGCCCAGGTGCTTCTGGATCAGCGCCTGGAAGAGTGCGAAGTATTCCGAGCAGGCCATGATTGCGTCCGTGTCCGGTTCACCGGTGTTCTCGCTGGATGGGACGATGAGGTGACCGTTCGGCTCTTGTTGCGTACGCACGTTGAAGGTGCGACCGAAGGCTTGGACGGCCAGGGTATAGAACGTGAACTCGCCGTCGATGGTCTCGATACCGTCGTCGTTCAGCACATAGTTTTCGAGGGACCCGGCGTCGAGCACTTCGATTTTCAGGTCATCGGCGAAGTTGAAAGTTGCGTTCATGGTGAGGCTCCTTGGGGGTGGTTTTGGCATTGCGTCGATCGCGCTGCCTACACATTCAGTTTCTCGTACCTGTGGACTGAAGCAAGGGGTCTACGACACCATTCCCGGAATCGTTTTCTATCGAAACACGAAACGCTATAGCCTTCTTTAGCGTGTGCATTGGCACGGATTAACGTGGGTCTGACCGGGCTCATCCGACGCCGGTCCAGGCCCTGGCCCAGGTGTTCGAGCATGACCTTGGACATGGTCTGGTGCCCGGCGCTGCTGGGGTTCTTCTTGTTTTGTCCAGGTGTCCAGGTGGTACAGCGGATTACCGTTGTCGAGGGTGGCCCGTCGGTGGTCGAGGAACCGTCGTGCCGTTCCGCGCAACACCAGAGCTTTTCTGCCCGGACACCTGGACAGCCCGGACATTGGATCTGCTGGCCCAGGCCGGGCGGACCTCGCCGTGGTGGACGGTGTCCAGGCCTGCAGTGAGGAGCACCCGGACAGCATGCCCCTGCTGCCCGGACAAGGGGCCCGGCCATGTCCGCTGCGCGGGGCCCGGGGATGTTGCCTTTGACCTGCCCTGGGCCGCTAGGCCCCCGGGTTGGTGTTGGCGCGGGTGTCGGGTTTCGCACGCTGCTTGCGCGGCGGTTTGAGCCATCGGTCCAGCACCGCCTGCACCACATTGGCATCGTCCTTCCGTTGCTTGTAGCGCCAGGCCTGATGCAGCAGGTCGCGCAACGGGACGCCGTCCACCACGCGGTCACGGCACCCGACGGACACCAGCAGGTGCGCGGTCCCCAGGACGTGCGGAACGTAGAACCGGCCGTCGAACGGGTCCTTTTCGCCGAGGGCATCGACCAGCTCCACCAGCAGACCGTCCAGCTCTGCACGCACGACGCTGGCCTTCGGGGTCACCGCGCGCCAGGCCTGCACCTCTTCCGCGACACCCACGGCCCCCGCGAGGTCGACGGCCGGCGTCTGATAGCCCAGTTCGAATCGCTTCGGAGCGGGCGCCCCCGGGCGGACGTGGCCGTCGTCCTCCGGCCCACCTTCGAGCAGTCGCAGGACCATGAGGGCGTCGAAGGTCCGCACCGCGTTGATGACGCGCGCCCGGTGCTGCTGCTCGCGCTGGAACTGCTCGTCGAACTGCAGGAGCGCGGCCCGGGCCGCCTCCACCTTGCGCTGGGTAGCGGTCAGGGCCTGCGTGGTCGCGAGGACCGTGGACGGGGTGGTGCTCATGGGATGCTCCGGACGGATGGGCATGGGTGCCCTGTACGGCCGAACCCGCGTTTCCGCGGGCCCAGGGTGCAGCGTTGTGGGCGAGGTGCGATTACATCCGTGCGCGGATCCGGGTCGGTGCGGGGCCGTTGGCGGCCATCGCGGCGGCGGCCAGGTCGAGCAGTTCCTGACGTTCCCAGGTGCCCTTGCCGACATGTTTCACGCGTTGGGTCGACGGGGCGCCTTGCGCGGCTTCGGTCGTGTAGAGCGTCGGGTTCAGACGCCCGTTCGCCACCATGACGTCCCAGCTCCCTTGGCTCAGTTCACGTTTGTAACCGAACCGTGACAGGTCGAATCGCACAGCGTGACCGTCGAGAAGATGGTGAACCTTGGCGTTGTCGTCCCACGGCTTTGGTTGATCCCAGACTTGCTTTCGATCCTCGAACCGCGCGATGACCTCGAAGACCTGCGAAGAGTTCGGGCCATCGGTCCATTTAACGAACACCGTCTTGTCGCAACCGTGCTCGGTGATCTTCGAGCGCGACGGTTGCAGGGTGAACGAGGTTTCCGGGAAGGCTTCGCGAAGGGCTTTGCGAACCAGAGCCAGGGTTTCGTTGCGGGACAGGTGGATCATGGTGAACTCCTTGGGGTTGGGATTTGGCGTTGCGTCGATCGCGCTGCCTACATACTCATCATCTCGTACCGAGATACTTAAGCAAGGGGCTACGACACCATTCCCGGAATCGTTTTCTATCGAGATACGCCTCGCTATAGCCATCATTTAAGGTGTGCCCATGCACACCTTAAACCGCAAACACGGCCGCATCCGCGCCCGCAGCAACCCCGGTCCCTCCGGGCCATCGCTCGCGCCAACGGATCGCCCTTCCACCCCTGGCCACCGCCCCGCTCCCTGCCCCCGGCGCCGTTCGGGGTGCCTGTGTCCTGGTGTTGGTGTTCGAGTGCCGGGCCTCCGGCCCCGGCGGTGTTGCACCGGGTCCCAGCACGACCGCAACCTCGCGTCGTGTAGCATGTCCAGCACCACCGACCCATGCACGCCCAACGATGGAACGCCCACCTCTTCCGAAACGCCTGGCCTCGCGCATCGTCGCCGCGCAGAACAAGGTCACCAGCGCCCGCGATTCGATCATCGACTATGACCGTCGCATCAAAAGCAGCACGAAAGAGCTGACCGAGTTCGAGACGGACCCGCACGGTTACGCGAGCAAGCGGTACGGGAACAACGGGGTCGACTCGTACCCGGTGCAGACCCGCATCGAACGGCAGCAGGAGGAGCTGGACTACCGCATGCGCAACCTGCCCCGCAAGTACGACGAGCTGGCCGCCGCCGAGCACCGCCTGGCCGACGTCGAGGCGGAGGTCCTGCGTGAGCTGAGTACCATGCGTTCGAACACCCCCGGACGGGTGCCCTGGCCCGCCCCGCTGCCGTCGTTCAAGCGCCACCGCGAGCTGATGCTCGAAGCGTGGAACCGCATGCTGCGGGACATGGCCGAGCAGCGTGCCCGCGACGATGCGGCCCACCAGGTCTGGCAGGCCGAGGAGGACGCGCGCCTGGCCGCGGAAAGCGAACGGGAATGGCAAGCCTGGCGCGACGGGATGACCCCCGAGGAGCGGGTGGCCATCGCCGAATGGGGGCAGCGATTCCAGGCCGCCATCGCGGCGGGCAAGTTCACGTTCGCCGACTTCCTCGAGCACCTGCGCAGCAGGAACCGGGGGCCAGCAGCGCCCGCGTAAACGCTGGTGAGACCCAGCGTGTCCCTCGGCACCCCAAAGCTGAACCACGGGGAAGGTGATGCACCACGCCCACAATGGTCCCCGAAGCATCACCGTTGGTCGTCGCTGGGTTATGCGAAAAAGTCGTGTACACCGAGTAGTGGTCTCGCGGTCGAGCCGTACGGCGATTTGCTGACAAGGTGGCCAACGATCGTGCAACGCCCCATAAGCGCTATTTCTTCGGTCAACCCGGATTTTCTCATTCCAAACCAGAGCTGATTCAGCCCATCGGTAATCTGGTCCGCAGCGGAACCAGCGATCAGCCGATTCATCCCATTCTCAAAGAAGGAAGATGCGATTCCGGTCCGGTCGACGAAAGCAAGCACCGCCGGGTTGTCGCTGGTACTTGCAGCGTCAAGTTCGTACGCGATCACGTCGCGAGCGGCGCCATACTTTGTACATAACACGTCATACAAGCGTGCAGCACACATCATAGTCATCGGATG
Organism: Cupriavidus malaysiensis; assembly: GCF_001854325.1. Classification (NCBI taxonomy): domain Bacteria; kingdom Pseudomonadati; phylum Pseudomonadota; class Betaproteobacteria; order Burkholderiales; family Burkholderiaceae; genus Cupriavidus; species Cupriavidus malaysiensis. The sequence continues at coordinate 1,978,719 of NZ_CP017754.1, read as the reverse complement.
CAAAGGAACCCCGTCGTTTCGCCACGCCTCAGCATACTTCGCCAAGTTCTGCGTACCGAATCCACCTCGGTCAGCGGCCTCGAGAAGCCACAGACTTTCCTTTGCCGTAGGATGGCCACCTTGCGCGGCTTTGTAATAGCAGTCGATCGCGAGATCTAGGTTGTAAGGGCTCATGCACCCTGCACCGTTCAACATCGACATGTTGTACATCGCAGACACGTGGCCGCCCGCAGCAGCCGTACCGAACCTTTCGTTGGCAGTTTGGAAGTCACCGCTCTGAAGTGCAAGGACACCCTCTGTGTATTGAGTTTCAAGCCACGTGTCCTGACTTTGAAAGAACGGTTTTCGAAAATGCTCCATCTGGTCCTCGCTTGATTTTTGTGGTTAAACGAAAGGTTAATGTTAGCCGAAGAATGCCTTGGAAAAGTAGCTCGAGAGCATTCCGCCAGGCCGCCCGCGCGGGTTGGACGACGCCCCCGAGGCTGGCTTGAGACCACGGCATCTGATCAGATGGTCCCTAGGATCGTTACGCGCGTTCGCCCTTGATGCCACCGCGGGGGCCACGCTCCAGAACGAAGTCCGGGTACTCCACCACCTCGTCCAGGGTGTCCGCGATGTGGAGGGAGGCCGTGATCGACTGGCCGTAGCGGTCCAGCTCGTCGGACGTTTCGCGGAACGCCGCGACCGCGCCGGCCTTGGAGCTGTATTTCACGGCCTGGTCGAGGTAGTCGTCGCCCGTGCGAAGAAAGTAAGCCATCGTTGATCTCCTGTGTTTCGGTTGTGATGCAGGCCCTAGCCCCAGGGCCCTGCGGTTCGGGTTGTGGGTCAGGCGTTGCTCACGCGGACGTTCCACCACTGCCCGTCGGTGAAGCGCATGAGGATTCGCGCGCCGTTGAGCACCACCTCCTTGGTGTCGCCTTCCCCTGCTGTTCGCTGGTGAGCCTCGGGGGTGCGGGGGAACGCCGCGACGTTGTTGTTCGGGGTGCTGGTGGTGCGGGTGGTGATCGTGCTCATGGTTCTGCCCTTCCTCGTCGTTGTTGCCGTGTTCGCTGGAGCCGCCTCGACGCGGGGTCAGCGAGGCCCAGGGCAACGTGCAGGGGCAGGACCGGAGGCCGCATGCCCGATCAGAGGGAGGGACCGGGTGAGGACCTGGCGAAGCGAACCCTTGCGCGGTGTACGGGCGGAGCTACGCGTCGAAGAAGAGGCGGACCGGGGAACACGCAACGGGGTGAACGACGGGGCCAGGCGGCACGGTCACGACGATTCCCACAGCATCAGCACCACGACACGGGCGCTGTTGCCCGTGCGCATCGGAGCAACGCGACGCTGGACGGTTCAGATGAGGAAAGGCCCCTCGGGTGGGGCCTTGGAGATGTGCCAGGGCACGGACGTGCCCCAGCCGGGATGGTGTCGGGCCTGGTCAGGCCTTGTGCTGTGCCGTGGCCTGGGCCCGCTGCCGCTCGTATTCGGCGCGGCCGAAGGTGCCGGTGTACGCGGGAGGATCACGGTCCGCCTGGACCGCCTCACCGTACGCGACCTCGCAGGTGGCGCAGGACCAGCACTCGGGCCGGCGGGTGTACACGACGGGACCCGTGCAGGACGGGCAATGGGGTTTGAAGCGCATGAAAGATCCTCCTGGTGGTGAGCGCCGATCGCCGACGCGGCATGGGTTCAACGTAGCGGGTACTGGGCGCAGGTCAACACGGGAGCCGGACCCGTCGGTTCAGAGGCGACGCCGTGCGCTGCGCACCGGTGCGGCCGGGGCCTCGTCCGCCGCTTCTCGAAGGATCCTGGCTTCGTAGTCCCGGTAGTACGCTTCGATGGTCGGTGTTTCCAGACCATAGAGGCCCTGGGCGTAGTCGCCGATCACCCGCATGGAGTCGAGCCCGGCCGCAACCAGCCGTTCGAACAGTTCGAAGTGAGCGTGCACGACTGCCCAGTGCCCGGCGCTCCACGCGGTGTCGTCCTGGTGGTGCACGTCGGCGCCCGCCGCAATCAGCACGTTGGCGGTGGCCAGGTATCCCGCGCTTGCAGCGTTCGTCAGCGCAGTTTCGCCGCCGGAAGCCGTTTCGTTCACGTCCGCGCCGTGAGCCAGAAGGTACGCCACCAGTTTCGCGGTCTTCTTGTCGCTGAGGTGCGGCTTTTCGATGATGGTGGTCAGCAGAGGCCCCGAGCCCAGCAGGCTGGTGCAGATCCGCGTTTGTGCTGGATTCGCGCCGGCCTCGATCAACCGTTGGACGTGGAGCTGGGAGCGCCAGGTCCTGTTGAACAACCGGTTGAACGCCTCGTGCGTGCGCCACGGGCGACGGGGGTGCCGCGCACGGTAGGCCTGGACGGCGTGGAGCTGCTGGACGAAACGGTGCTCCGCCCAGGCCATTGAGACGGCGTGGTGCGCGGCCTCGCCCTGCTTCTCCCACCCCCGCTTGCCGTTGGGAAGCGCCAGGATCGAGTTGACCGTGACGCACCCGGGGAGGTGGTGGGCGAGGATGTCCAGCACGCGCCAGGCATGGGCCACGTCCAGCGGTTTCGCCAGTTCGTAAAAGCGCACGGTCTCGGGACGGCTGGGTTGTCGGAACGCCTGGCGCGGATCGCCCCCGGCCACCTGCCTGAAGAGCTTCCACCAGAGGGGCGTGGCGTCCCGGGTGGTCCCGTCGATGCCGAACGTGACGTACGTGCCGGAGCTGATGCCGTCCCGGGCCGCAGCGGCCCGGATCAGCGCGTCGAACATCGCATCATGCCCCTGCTGGACCAACGGCGAGGCGTTGGCCAGGAAGTCCGCGAGGTCATCGCCCTTGGGGTACATGGTGTCGATCACCTCCACCATGCGGTCCACCTGGGCCCGGGCCTCGGGTGGGAGGTCCACCGCGAACGGTTTGCGCTGGAAGGGCGCAGCCGGTGGGACGAAGGCCTGCAGGCGCGCGTTCCAGTCGCCCCACATCGCGTTGGCCTCGGCCAGTGTCACCTCGCGGTTGAGCCGCTCTTCCATGACCGTGAACAGCCGGTCGCGTTCGGCGAAGGTCAGCTTCACCGTTCCGCGGAACGGGAGCGTCGCCGACCCGGCCAGGACCGCTTCACCGTGGGCCGCCGCGCACGCGGCGCAGGTCCACACGTCCTCCTCCTGGTATGCCATGGTGGCACCGCACGACGGGCATGGCGGGTCCAGGCGGTCCGATGCAACGTAGACGTCACCGGCGTGGTAATCATCGGCCTCCGTTCGCTCGTTCCGCGCGAACCGGATCATGTCGATCCTTTTGTCGCTGCCGGGCAGTTCGTTCAGGAAATACGTGGACGTGCGAAGGCGTTGTGCGATGACGCTCATGGTTGGCTCTCCTCGAGTGCTGCGGTGTTGTCGTTCGTTCTGATTTAGCGGGTCCTGGCCTGCCGTCAAGTCGTGGCGGTGGAACGGTGAGGTGATACGGGATCCGTGCCAGGGCACGGGCTTGGTGGGGTCCGGCCAACCCCATGACACCCCACCCGGCGCAAGCGCCTCCGGTGTTGGGTGCCTTCGGCCCAGGCCGCGGGGAACCTTGCTACCCGCCAGGGCCTTCGGCGTCAGCACCGGGTTTTGTGCCCTGGGAGCGGATGCGACCCGGGGGCTTTTGACGTTCCCGCCAGGCACCCGCCCCAGCTTTACAGCCTCCGGCGCCTGAAGGTCGGCACCTCCCGTCCCGCCTGCTCAGCGTCCGCAACCGCGCGCAGCATGGCCCTGTCCCGGGCGTCGAGCGCATGCAGCCGTTCCCATACCAGGTCCAACACCGGCACGTACCTGGGTCCCCACAGCCGGTCATGGTCGACCACCCTGCGCCCGTCCTCGTCCGGATGCCGCGGATCCGCGCCGGCGTCGAGCAGCCACCGCACCACCTCGAGGTCTTCGCTCCACACCGCCCAGGCGAGCTGGCTGGCCCATTGCTGCTGGTCCTGGTTCGCCCCAGCGCCGCGGTCCAGCAGCAGCCGAGTCACACCCCGGGTCACATCGGCGGTGTCCACGAACGCCTGGTGCCGGAGCAGCACGCGGTCCAACGGCGTTTCGTTAACATGGTTCCTTCGGTCCACCGGGAAGCCCACGTCGAGGAGCGTTCGGTGAATGGCCAGCGCGTGCGGGCCCGCCTCGTACAGCGCCAACGCTAACAGGTCTCCGTAGCAGACGTTGTCAGAGCCCAGCGAGGATTCCACGTCCAGTGCGGCCCCCGCTTCCGCGAGGACGCGCACGGTCCCGTCGTTGTCGCTATGCCCCTCGGACCAGGCTAGGACGGCCGACCATATCGGCGGGAGCCCGACGGCGTTCTCCGCATCGACCGGGACCCCGCTGGCCAGCAGCGCGCGGACCCGTTCGACGTCGCCGGTCCGTGCCGCTTTGTGGAGCTGGTTGGCGAGGCGGAATCGCGGGTGGATGTGTTCGACCATCGCACGTCGGCGTTCAAGCTCGTGGGGTTCCAAGGTGTTGGCCATGATGGTCCTCGTGCGGTGAATCGCTTTAAAGGCGCCGCCGTCGCGCGGCCGGCAGTTCGGTCGTCACGGTGTCGACGACGGCGGCCAGCTCCGCGCGCTCCTGCGCCAGGCGCCGGGCCCGCTCCTCGGCTTCGAGCCGTACCGCTTCAAGCCGCTCCGCCAGGATGCCCCCGAACAGTTCCTCCATGTCCTCGCGGGAATAGATCGGGTACCCGTCCTCGTCGGTCCCGATCGGGTCGTACCGCTTGGGAAACAGACGGACCCTGGTCTGGGCAGGCTCGGGGGCCGTTTTCCCCAGGCGGGCGGCACCCAGCACGCGTTTCAGCAGGTCGAGCACGGCATCAGTGCGCGGTGCGCTTCTGGTGCAGCCAGGCCCCGCCCAGCGCGACGAGCACCGCCACCACCCACGCCACGCGGCCCACGACCCAGGGGTGCCGGGCGATCGTGCCGAGCACGTTCAGGTGCGCGTGCAAGACCGCAAGGCCCGTGGCCGCGCCGTCAAACAGACCGACCGTGCCGGCGAGCACCGCGGCGAACACGACGTAAAGGGATTCGGCGCCCGTGAGCACAGCGAGCTGGATGAGGTGGGACAAAGCGATCAGGGACATGGCATGCCTCCGGGTGGTGGGTGGACGGTGACGCGGGTTCGCGCCGTGCGCCGGTTCAGAACAGGGTGCCCTGCGAATGGGTCACCGCGTCGGTCAACTGGTGGACCGCTGCATCGAGCGCGATGGACTGCAAGCCGGTCTGAGCGGCGTCGGTCGAGGAAGCGATGGATGCGGCGGGGCCGCCGTCAGCCCGTTTCTGCGGCGTGTCTTTCGTGTCGGCATTGCCACCGGCGAGCGCGTCGAGGATTAACGCGAAGATCCCCACCCCTATCACGGTTGTCGCCAGAATCACCATGGAGAACAGGACAATCTCAAAAAAGCACACGACCATCTGACAAAAGACCAAGAAATCGCTGCCGACGGGTGCGAACGGATCGAAAAGGAACATGGCGGTACCTCGTTGGGTTGGTGGCACCGCTCCTCCGCGCTGCCTCATGGTTGAACCTAGCGGGTCGTATAGCGCCGTCAAGTGCGCCTGGTGCTCTTTACGACGAACGGTCGGGCCGTGCCAAGGCACGGCCCTTCAGAACGTGACGACGGTGAGCCGAACCTTCCCCGGGCTGGTGCCCTGCTCCCGTTGCTCGACGGTGGGCGGGGTGCTGCTGCCCGTACAGGTGGTGGCCACCCGCTGGTCCGTGGACACGGCGCACGAGCTGAGCACCGTCACGGATACGTTGAGGGTGGCCTGGGCCTGCTTCGCCTGGGCGGGTGCCGCCATGACGAGCAGCAGGACCAGCAGCGCCGGCATCAGGTGGTGCCCCGCACGTGAGGCCGGGACCCGGTCAGGCGTGTGCACGCGATGCCTGGGTGTCGTCCTTCTCGCCGAACAGCAGGGCCATGAGGGTGACGAACACCACCAGGCCCAAGGGGACCCCGACGCACCAGATGGGCCCCGAGTTGTCCGGCCAGCCCAGGGTGTGATCGCTGGTCAGCGCGCGAACGACGATGCCGGGTCCGACCGCGAGGCTCAGGCCCACGCCGGCGCCGACCATGTACGAGAGGATCGCCGACGCCAGCACGACCATGCAGACGGGGCAAATGAGGGTGACGAGCGTCAGCACGCACGCGCCACCGAAAAACAACTGCAACGGGTCGAACACCATGGGCTCCTCCTGGTGGTTGGGTGCCGTTCAGGGCGTCGGGTCTTCCTGCACCACGCCGAACGCCGCGCCCTCTCCCTCCGGGACGAGGACGATGTACGCGTCCTTGAGCACACCGTGCCACTCCATCACGCCGTTGCGGTCCGTGAAGTCCGCCAGGCCCACGGTCTCGTTGGTGGCGGTGCGGAAGAGCGTGACGTACCGATCGTCGGCGAACACGAGGTGCACGCCGTCGACCACGCCGTTATGCGTGGTCACGTTGGCCCCGCTGAACACCGGCCGGCCCGCGCCGTCCTTCACCGCGGGGAGCCCGAAGACCTGTGCGAAGCCGTACCCGTCGATCTCCGGAGTCGTCAGCACGCACGGGGGGGTGGCCGCCGTGGGATCGCCCTGGCACGCGGGAGCGAAGGACGCCACCGGGACGCCGAGGGGAACCCCGTTGAGCGTCAGGTGGCCGTGCGTGTCGCGCGCCAGCAGGTGGAGCGGTGACGCCGCGTGCGCGGTGCCGACGGTCAGGCCGGCTAGGGCCAGCGCGAGGGTGAGGATGTGCTTGCGCATGGTGGTGGGTCAGTCCTGGTAGAGGCTGATGAACGTGTTGTCCAAGAGAACGACCGGGCCCTGGTCCGGGCTCCAACTGGTGTAGTTGTCGTCCACGTGGGTCGGAGTGCCGAGCACCTGACTGGTCTGCAGGAAAGTCTTGTAGGCCGACACACGGGTGATGTTGGCCGTAACGTCCTTGACAACGGTGGAGCTGAGGTTCGTGGTGACCGTCATGCTCGTCACCGTCGGATTTCCGTCATCGTCCTTGCGCGCCGGGAAGCCATATACGTCCGCCTTCAGCTCCTTGGACCCCTCGTAGGTACGCGTCAGCGGCGTGTGGCAAAGGGTCGTCGCCTTTTCCGGGTCGGCTTCGCAGGCCGGCATGGCATCGTCCAGCGGCACCCCAAGGGCAACCTCGTTCAGCGTCTTGTGACCGTCGCTGTCGTGCGCGATCAGCGTCCTCCGGAGAACGTGATCGTTCTGTACCGCGTCGCTGCGGCTCTGCTCCGCCCTGTGAAAATGCCCATACACACCCTCCATGACATCCACGATGCCGAGGCCAGCGCAGGAGCCAAAAATCAAGGCCACACTACACTTAATAAAGATGCTGCTCGCGCTTTCCATGCTGGTCTCCTCTGCCTACGGATGTGGTGCTGCTCTATCCTCAACCTAGCGGGTCTTGGACACCCGTCAAGCCCGTCATTCCGTTTTTATTGGCCGTGCCGTGGCACGTGTTGACCGGGATGAACCCGAGCGGTGGATCGTTTTACAGGCGCTTGCGTGACCGCCGCTCGTCCTCGTGCTGCACCAAGGCGGCCAGGGCCTCGCCCTCTGCGCGGATCTGCTCCGCGCGGTACGCGTCGTACCCCGCCAGGACGCTGGCGAAGCCTTGCTTCAGGACGTCGTTGGCGAGGAGTTCGGCGGCGGTGGTCATCGGGTCAGGCCGCTTCGAGGACGGGTTGCGCGAAAGCCTGGGCCGCGCGTTCGGCGATGCGTTCGAGCTGTTCGAGGATCTGCGCTGCGAACCGGCCCACCGGGCTGGTGCGGCCGGAGCCGCACAGGTAGTGGTGCTCGAGCTGGTCTTCCTGGTGGCTGTCGCCTTCGAACTGGAAGCGCTCGCCGAACATGAGGGTGAGCTGGAACAGGACCCAGGCCAGGCCGCTTTCGTCCGCCGGTGCGCGGGACACGCGGCCGTGGTCGTTCGTCTCGTAGGTTACGCCGTAGGTCTTGCCGGCGATGGTGATGCTGGTCTCGACGCTGAGGCGCGTGGCGTTCAGGGCGAACACGCCCCCGTCGTCGAAGCCGTGGTCGCGCTCGTCGATCGACCGGGCCCAGGCGAGTTTGGCGCTGGTGAGGATCTCGAGCAGGGCTTGCGGGGTGGTCGGCATGGTGGGGTCTCCGTGGGGGAATGGGCTTTGCGTTCGCGCGTACCCTATGCCTTCAACCTAGCGCTATAGGGGGTCCGTGTAAAACGCATCCGTCATAAACCGGACCCTGTCGGTCGGTTGCCCCGATCGTATTTCTTCATCGGATGGCCCGACCCTATAGCGTTTAGTCGTGCCCTGGCACAGGTTACGGTCGGACGGGTACGCGGGAGGGGAACCGGATGATTCAGGCGGGAAAGGCGGTGCTGACGCCCGGGGTGCGGGCCGCGGAGGATGGCCCAGGCCCATGGCGCGCAGCGGGTTCTCCCCGCCCAGGCCTCCGGCCGCTTTTGACGTGGCCTCCGGTGCCGGTTTTGCCCGTAAGGGGACTTGCCAAGACCGTACAAGCTGCTAGGTCTGGAGGTGGTGCTCGGTGGATCCTCACCGACCTTGCCGGACCTGCCCGACCGCCGCACCGCCCCGGGCTCACGCACTGGAGGAACCCATGCTCAACTTCTTGACCGACCTCGACCACCTTCTCAACGTTCTGCTGCCCTTCGTCGCGGCGGCGCTGTTCGTCCTGCTCACCGTCTTCACCGTCGCGAAGCAACGCCGGGAGCGCCAGCGACGCGAGGCCGCGATGCTGGCCGCCCTGGCCCGGTCGAACGCGCCGCAGGCTGGCCCTGTCCATCATGCTCGAATCGTTCCGCACACCGGCGAACTCGAGTTCGGCTTTGGCCCGTTCGCCGCCCGGAACGTCACGAACGAGGGCGTGCACGGGCACATGGGGGTGCAGGCTCGGATCACGATGCCGTTCTGAACCACCCATCGCACGATCGCGCAGCGGCCCACCCGGGCCGCTTTTCGTTGGTCCCGCTCGACCTGTTGACACGCGGCCTGGACCCGCTAAGTACAGGGTGACGGCCCCAGCCTGGGGCCACCCATCGGAGGAGAAAACCCCATGCTGGCAACCGTCGGAATCGTTATCGCTGTCCTGTTCGTGCTGTTCGTCGCGTTCGGCGTGTTCCTGAAGCGCGTGCACGACAAGCGCGCGGACCGTGCGGCGTTCGAAGCGGAGACCGTCCGTCGCGCCTCCGCCGTGGCTGCGGCCGAGGCCAACAAGGCCAAAGCGGACCAGGCCGTGCGCGACGCCCTGGCGAACCCGCTGATCGGCGACGCCACGCGCCACTGAGGAGAGACCCCATGCCGCATCCTCCGAAGCTCACCGTCGACGAGTTGCATCGTCGTATGGATGAGCGCAACCGTCGAATCGCCGCGATCGGGAACGACCCCGTCCAGCGACGTGTCGCCGAGCCGAACCCATCGGGCGGCTACGTCATGGTGCTGAAGTCGATGATGCCGATCGACGCCGTGCTCCTGGACAAGCTCGTGCGTGCCGGCGTGGGAAAGGACCATGCCGAGGTGGTGGACAACGCCCTCCGGCTCGCCGAGCTGCTTTCCCACCACCACGATGAACACGGTGACGTCCACGTGCAAAACCACGACCCTGACGGCCCCGGCGTGATCGCCGTCCATGTCGTCGAGCCCACCTGAAGCGACAAGCGGCCCAACGGGCCGCTTCGTTTTGCTGTGGGTGCCGCTCACCCGTGGATGGGGCACGGGTTGCCGCTGTTGCACGAACCGCACTCCTCCATCTCACGCATCTCGAAGTATTGATTCCAGCCGAACATCCATTCCCGTTGGAGTTCGGGGACGTCGGCGAAAAACAGCGAGCAGTCGATCGTCTCGCCCGTATCCGCAGACACCTCGGCGTCGCGGTGCCCAAGGCACTGGGCCTCGATCATCGCCTCGTACGTGGTGTCTTCCTCGTCGGGGGCGCCGATCAGCGCAAGTTTGGCGAGGACGAACGTGCAGCGCGCCTCGAGGTAAGGGTTGGTGCTTTTGTAGGCCATGGTGCGGATCTCCAAGGATGGGTGCGGGGCCGACAAACCGAAGCGTGCGGCCCCAGCGTGGTCAGGCTTTCAGGGGCTTGCGAACGAACAGGCCGGCGGCCGTGGCGCTGCGCGGGAAGCCCTGCACCTCGGTGTGGTCGTGAAGCGCCGTCTCGACGTCGTGCTGGAGGGTGTTGCCACCGAAGTGCACGCCGTAGAGCACCACCGCCATCAGGGCGCCTTTCTTGAACGATTCGACCGTCAGGAGCTTGCGGGTCTCCGGGTCCAGGCGACCGACGTGGCGGTGGGCCAGGCGTTGCAGGACGTTGCCCACCAGGCCGTCGGAGAACTTGCGCTTGAGGGTGATGCGGTCCGCGCCCAGGCGCACGCGTTGCGGGCCCTGCGCGGTCAGTCGGAAGTGCTCCACCGGGGTGTTGCCGCCCCACTGGCCCGGGGTCGACGATTGCAGCGGCAGCAGGAGCTTGCTCACCTGCTGCTCGCGGGGGCCGTCCGTCCACTCGACGTGGAGCCGTGCGCCGTTCGCATCGCGTTGGGTCTTCACGTAGAACCCCGTGGCCGGGAACGCCTCGCGCAACACCTTCTGGACGAGCTGGGCGGTCTCCACCAGCGTCAACACGGTTTTCAGAGCTTCCGGGCTGGTCGCCGTGGCCGGTGCCGTGGTGTGGCCGTTCAACCGTGCTTTTTGGTGAGTCGGGACGTTGCCGTTCCGGGTTTGCGTGCTGGGCTGTTGTGCGCTGATCATGGTGTTTCCCTCGTCGTGAAGTGGGTGCTTTTCGGAGCCGTCGGTGCGCCTGAAGCAGCACGGGGACACCCGGCGCAATGGCCCGCCCGGAGGCCGCACGCCCGCAAGGGATCGGGTGAGGACGGGGTTCACGGACCATTGCGCATCAAGGGTGGCCCTGTGCCAGGCGTCGCTTAACCGACGGGTTCGAAAGCACCTCACGACGAGGATGGATCGGCGCACAACGGGGGAGCCCTGCACGCACGTGGGGGTTCGAGCGCACGGTGTACGTGCGCGATCGTTCAGGTGCTCAGCACCCTGGGTGGAGGGATCAAACGGTGTCGGGGTGACAACCCCTCACGGGCGCGGAGTGCCCGGACGGGGTGCAGGTGTGCCTGGGCACAGCTTGACATCTGCCAGGGATCTGCTTGGTTGAGGGCACCGGCCCCTGCCTGGGGCCACCCTCTGGAGGAGCCCCATGGACTGGACCTTTCGCATGTACCTCGACGCCGGCCTGCTGATCGTCGGCTGGCTGTTTTTCGTCAATCTGTTCTTCCTGAGCAGGGCCTACCCGGTCACGCAGATCGCCGGGCCGATCTCGCGCATCATCGCCCTCGTCACCACGTCCGTCGCGCTGTTCTCGCCGCCCGTGCCGGGTTCGGTGAGTGCGGTGCTGGTCACCGTACTGGCCGCGTGGTGGGGCCTCTACGCGGGCGGTGCCGCCTACCGCCTGTTCACGTACGTCGCCATCAGGATGAGCCAGCCTCCCCAGGCGCTCGAGCGCATGGTTGTGCAAGAGGCGATCGAGGAGAAGATGATCAGCCTGGGCCGGCAGGATCTCGTGTCCGACACCGCGCTGCACATTGGAGGGTTGACGCCGGAGGAGAAGCTGCAGTGCAAGATCGCGGCGATGGCGGCCGTGCGACAAATGCGCGCCGAGTGGGCGGAAAACTACGCGAAGCGGTCCCGGGCGCGCGCCGGCTGATCGTGGCCTTGGCCACGCAGGACTGCGAAAGCGGGGCCGATGCCCCGCTTTGCTATGCAGGTCGACTCAGCAGGCGGTGATTTAGGTGGGACCGACGGCGCCCTGCCCGTTTCACCGCGACGGCGCGTTGTCCACGCCGTCCATCAGCCGGTTGGCGAGCAAGGGCCGCGCGCTGTCCTACCGTGCCGCCTGGGCAAGACCTACGGTTCTTGCGAAGGGGCGGCTGTGCTGTGGTCGAGGGTGGGCACCCCGTGTGGCCAATGTATAGTCGTCGTTGACCGGCTCGGCCCGGGTTATCGGTCAACGACTTCAACTAGAGAGAGGCACCCACCGTGAGCATCGAGGAGTTCTCCCACATCGAGCATCAGATGGTCCTTGGTGCCGAAGAGCGTTATGGCGATTTCTTCACCAACGCTCGTGATGTAAGCCTGCTGCTCTCGAACATCATGACGTGGCCGACCAAGGATTGCGACATCTTCATCCGCTTTCTTTCGCAGATGAAGAAGGGTCACACGCTGTGCCTGATGTCGCTGGTGAGGCAGCACCGGATTCAGGCCAAAATGGTCTTGCGCTACTTTCTCGAATCGACCGTACACGCGGCGTATTCGCTGGTCCACGTCGACACAACGAACTATTTCGATACGACGGACGGCAAGAAGCACGACCCGCAAAAGGCTTCGAAAGCTGCCTACGCCTGGCTCGGTCAGCATTTCAAGGCGCAATCCGACGAGATCAAACGGATGAAGGATCTGATCAACGAGCAAACCGCCCACGCAAACGTCTACAACAGTTTCCACAACTTCGAGTTCGTTGGCGGTGAAAATGCCGCCATTTATACGAGCTATTTCGATTTTGACGACGACCATTGGTTGAAGGTCGACCTCTGGGAATGTGGCCAGGCCGGCCTGGTCGCAGCCGATCTGATCCTTGCGATTCGAAAACAGTACGGCGGCTTTATCCCGTCGCGGGCAGCCGACAAACTGCCCGAACTGATTGAGACTTCCAACCGCCTCCTGGATCTGCTGGGGGAGCAGGCGAAACCACAACCGTGATGCCTCCGCCACGCCAACGGTGAGCCCTTTCGGGAGCGATGGTGAGCCTTTCCGGGGAGCGCCACTGGTATAGTAGCGATCGAAAATCGCCCTGAAAAACAGGCTCGCACGAGGGACCAAATGAGCAACTACCAAGACCGGATCAAACCGGTTGACTTCGGCATCCAGACGTATCTCGGCAACATCCAGGCCGGGTCCTACCAGATTCCGACGTTCCAGCGCGACGTCGTGTGGGAGCGCGGCAACGTCAAGCTGCTCTGGGACAGCGTGTACAAGTTCTACCCGTTGGGCAGCATCCTGGTTTGGCGTACCCCGCTGCCGCTCCATAGCCACCGCAGCATCGGCGGTCACGTCCTGACCGAGCCGCTCAACGCCGCCGAGTACCGCTACATCCTGGACGGCCAGCAGCGCACGACCTCGCTCTACACGTCGATCTATGGCGGCACGATCGAGGGGCAATCCACCGACCCCAGCGTCTACGTCGACCTGTCCATCGCCCTCAAAGGGCCGACGGACGACGAGAGCTACCGCGAACGCTTCCTGTTCTGGGACGAGATCGACGACAAGGACGGCGCCCTGATCCGCAACAAGGGCCGCCAGATGCGGTACACCCAGGGGTTGATCGTCTCCCTGCGCGACATCGTGTTCGACTTCGGCAAGCTCGACAGCAAGCTGTCGAACCTCCCCTACGAAGCCCCCGAGCGTCAGCGCCTGCGCCAGATGCAAAGCATCCTGGCGAACTACCGCCTTTCGTTCATCGAACTGCACGGGATCGAGGTCTCGGAGGTCTGCCAGATCTTCGAACGGGTGAACCAGGCCGGGCGCCCCCTCAACATTTTCGACATCGTGGTGGCGAAGACCTACCGCGTGGCGAACCCCGAGGCGGGCATCACCGGGTTCTACCTGCGCGATCTGATCCAGGGTTTCCGGACCAGCCTGGGCACGTCGAACTACGCCCTGCTGGACGACTGGACCTTTTTGCAGATGGTGGCGGTGTGCGTACGCATCCACCAGCAGAAGGTGCACGGTCGCGCCACCGTGCTGAACATCACCGACAAGTACCTCAACGAGCTGAAAGCCGAGGACATCGAGGCCGTGTGGGAAGGCGCCCAGGCGGCGATCCGCAAGACCTTGGGCTTCCTGGACAACACGCTCGACCTGAATGGGCCGAACCTGATCCCGTACCGGTACGTCTACATGACGTTGACGGGCTACTTCTTCGACAACCCGGCGCCGAGCCTCGATCTGGCCCAGCGCTATTTCTGGTTCTCATCCTTCCACCAGAGCGACCTGCTGAGCAACACGACGGGCCTCTGGGAGCACGTCGATCAGCTCAGGGACGGTGACGGCTCGAAGGTGTTCAGCAAGGGATTCACGCTGGACCGCAACGCACTGCGCCTGACGCAATACTCGACGCGTGGTGGTCGTGCGCGTGCCCTGCTGGCGTTCTACGCCCACCACCATCCGCGCGACTGGGGCCAAGGCCACGGGCCGGTGCTCAACGCCGTCTACTACACGCTGACCGACCGGCCGAACCTCCACCACATCTTCCCGAGCGATTTTGTGGCGAAGTCGAACCTGGACCACAAGGACCTGTCGGACAGCCTGCTGAACATCGCCTACCTGCCGCAGCTCACGAACCTGCAAATCTCCAACAAGAACCCGTTGGACTACCTCGGGTCGTACGTGGGCCTTTCGACCTGGGCCCGCGAGGCGTTCCTTGGCGTGCTGAAATCGCATCTGGTGCCCACGGAAATCGTGGAATGGCAGGAGACCCTGACGGAACTGCCACCGGACGCGCTGGTGCGGTTCATCGAGGCGCGTCTGGACCTGGTGCTCGAAGCGCTGGAGAAGAAGCTCGACGGGATCACCACGAAGATCTACGACAGCGCCCCGCCGCTGCTGGCGAAGGGCCCGGTCACCCCAGTCGCCGCCCCGAACATGGACGACGCGGCCTCCGCCGAGGCCTAACGTCCCGTCCGGAAGAACCCGCCCCGCAGGTCCGGGTGCGGGTCCTGCAACAGCCGCACGACCGTCACGCCGGTCCAGAGCACCGCGAGGTTGGCGACCAGCAGGTGCAGGTTGTCCGACCAGCCCGCCGCGGCCAGGTGTATGGCCTGGGGGGCGACGAGCCAAGATGCCAGAACGCCCATGAGCATCGGGCTCGAGAAGCCGGTGATGTAGGCGTTCACGCGGTGCAGTCGACGGCCCTGCTCGCGGAGCCTTCGGTCCGCGTGGTCGAGCAACAGCGTGCAGGCCAGCACCGCCAGGCCGATGACCAGCGCATTGTCGTCGTACCGGGCGAAGAACGTTCTCGCGCCGAGCGCGCAGACCATCAGGGTGATGAGCATCAGCCCCGCGTAGAGGGCGGCCCAGAAATGGGCCGTGCGAATCCCCGCTCGCGGGGTCGAGGTTTGCGGCCGATCGCCGCCGGTGGTGTTGCGCATGGTGGGTCCCTGGTGCGGTCAGACCCAGGCGCGGAAGCGGTGGTGCTTGCCGTGCCCTGGCACGGGTCCGGGTGGAGCGTTACAGACTTGCAAGTAACCGCTCGCCCGTCAAACGCAGCACGATCCGGGTCAGAGGCCGCTCTCGACCGTCACCCTGGTGCTCTGCCCGATCAATGCCCATTCCGGCCCGACGGTCAGGCGGTAGCCGTCCGGCAGGACCCAATGGGCCTGTTCCCAGCTATACCGGGCGGCCGAGGCGGGCACGAACGCCACCGAGCCCAACGCAGCCGCGATGGCCGAGGACCATGCGTCCTCGCCGTACGGATGGTCGAGCGTGAACGAGACGGCCTGCACCTCTCCACGGATGACCTCCACCGAGAGGTCCGTGGTCCCCTTCGGCAGCGTCATGCCGTGCACGTCGTAGAAGCCGTCCCCCGGAATCGCATCGGTCCGTGGTGGCGTGCGCGTCTCACGGACCACGCACGGGACCGTCGCACGATCGGGGTTGCCCTTGCACGCCGGACCGATCGCCGCGAGCGGAGACCCCAGGCTCACGCCGTCGATGACCGTGTGGTGCTCCAGCCCGACCGGGACCGCGATGTTCGTCGGGACGGTCGTACCCACGCCCGCCGCATGGGCCCGCGGGGCCATCGCGGCCGTGGTGAACAGGACGGCGATCGCCAGCACGCTGGTCGAGAGCATGCCGATCAGAAAGGCGTTGAAAAAGCGGGCGTCAGGGTTGCGCATGAGGTCTCCTCCCTCCAAGTCAGTGACGCTTCGGGCGTTTCTGCCCGTTCAACTTCGCGGTGTTGATCGCGAGCCGGGTGGCGATGCGCACCAGGTCCTTGTCGCCGTCGGACAGGTGCTCGGCCACGGCCCAGCCCAGGTAGTCGAGCGGGCGCCGCCCCTTCCCGTCGGTCAGCAGTGGGTCGGCCCCGGCCTTGAGCAGCATTTCCACCACGCCATCGCCCACGCTCTCCACCACGGCCATGTGCAGCGCCGTACCGCCCCACCGCACCGCGACCTGGTTCACCGGAGCGCCCGCGTCGAGCAGCAGCTCCACGATGTCGGGGCTCCCGAAGTGGACCGCCAGGCCCAGCGGGGTCACGCCACCTCGCCCGTACGTGTCGGACCGTGGGCGCGTCAGATCTGCGCCGGCGGCGACGAGCTGGGCTACCCAGTCGGTGTTGCCCGCGTTGATGGCCGCTTCCAAGGCCCAGTCGTCGAGCGGGTAGCAGGGGGCGGTGCTGGTGGTGTCGGTCATGGTGGGGCGACTCATCTGGATGGCCGATGCGGACGCGCGGCTTATGGGTACAACCTAGCGGGTCTTGGTCGCTCGTCAACCGTCCGGGACGGGATTCCGAAGAACGACCTAATCGTGCCAGGGCACAGGAGAAACGGGGCTCGCGCCCCACTCGCCCTCCGGGCCATCGCTTGCGGGTGAGGTGCTTCCCCTCCGGCGGTTACAGGCGACGCCGGGCGCGCGCTTCGACGGGTGCGGAGGCTTCTGCGTCTGCGATCGCGTGGAGTTCCGGTGACAGGTCAGAAGTCGCCACGGGTCCTTCTCCGCCCCCATGGCGCTTTCCGGGATGCCCGAGAGGGCCAAGCGCGGTCGCGCGCACGGGACACCTATGCTAGGCTCCCACCTTACAAAACCAAAACATCAAGGACGCTGCATGTTTGGATTTTTCAAGAAAAAACCGCCAGCGCCGGCGACGGCATCGCCCGACGGTCGTATTGTTCACGGGGCCGCGAATCTCCTGGAGCTAGCCCTAATGATCAGTCGCTCGGCCGACAACTACCAAGCCAAGCTCCACTCGCCGTTCGTCCGTGGGTATTTCATCGGTTTCTTCGACGCGGCGCTGCAATGCGCTGGGATCGAGGTTCAAGGGGATGAGCAGTTCTTCGCCCTGATGCTCATGGGCCATGCCCAGCTTCTCGCCAAGGACGTTCCTGACCCGACCGGGTACACGCTTGAATCGTTGCGCCTGCAAGGCGATCCCGCGTTCGACGCCGCGCAAAAGGCCGGTGGCGAGGAGTATTTTGAGTTCTACACCGGGAAGGCACGGACCCCGGTCCTCCTCAGCGGCTACTTTCACGGAGCACCGGGAGCTGCGTAAACCGCACGGGCTTCCACGCCATCACGGCCACCAAAAACAACGAAGGACCACCATGAAACGGGTATTTCTTGTCGGCTGGCTTTTCGCCACGTCCGCCCTTTTGAACGTCGCTCACGCAGAGACCGCGGCCCCTTGTGGGCCGGGCAGCACAGCAACCGGGAAAAGCTACAGCGTGAACGGCCAGAACGTCCTGCTCCTGGCTGCTCCGAAGACCGGGGCCTCGAAGCTCGTGAACGAGAAAGCCACGGCGATCATGCACACCACGCAGTACATGGCGATCGACAACTCCGTGACCGTGAACGAGCAGTGCACCCAAGGATCGTGGTCCCGCGTACAGGTCACCGATCCGGATTTCCTGCACGACACACACATCGGCTGGGTGCCGTCCACCGCGCTGCGAAAGCCCCAGGTCGACGCGTCGGGACAACGGGTTTTCACCGAGGCGGATTTTCAGTTCGACAAGTCCACCCTCCCCTATAAGAAGACCATCATCGATGGGGTGAATCGCATCCACCGGGAGAACTCCCGATGTGGTGACATCGACCCGTCCTCCGCGTCACTCAGTTCGACCAGCACCAAGGCGCATCCGACGTTCTACGTCACCTGCGGCAAGGGCACCCAGGTGTTCAACGTGTTCTTCACGCCCCAAGATGTCGCCAGCCGCAAGCCGTTCGAAGCGCCGCGCAACATCGACCATGGGCAGGCGGTCGCGCTGTGCGAGGGCTACGCCAAATCTCACGCGGCCCATCCCAGCACCGTGGACTTCTCCCGGGTGTTGGACGTGGCGGTCTCCGACGGAGCGAATGGCAACACCAGGGTGACCTCAACCTTCACGGCCAAGAACAGCTTCAACCTGAAGCTGAAATACAACATCGCCTGCCTGCTCAACGCTTCCGGCTTGATCGAAGCTCAGATCAGCGAAGCCAGGTAGAACCACCGCCTGAAGTGAACCGTCACCCACGGGGTGACGGTCGCACGTGCTGGTGAGGCGGCCCGGGTCAGTGGATCCGCAACGCGGTTAGGACGGCGCGCTCGATGTCGATGCGCTCGCGCCAGTTTTCCTTCGTCACGGTGGTGGTGCCGCGGCGTTCGATGCCCTTGAACGCCAGCAGGCCCTTGCGGTTGAAAATATTGTCCGCCGGGCTGATGTTCCAGAACCGCACAAAGGCCGTGAAGGCCTGGATCCGGTCGTGGTCGCCGATCTGCTCGATCAGATCCGGGTGCGCGTGGATCAGTGCCGCGAACGGGATGCTGAACGACATGCCCTGCTGGACCGGCGGGAGCGGTTCGACCGCGTGGAAGCCGAGGGTATGGCAGCGCTCTCCCGCGATGTGGCCCAGCCAGACGTCCTGGCGTTCGAGCAGGTGGCCCATCGCGTCCTCCCACTCGATGCCGGGCTGGGGCTTGTAGACCCCGTACGCGACGTACAGCGGGCCGTTCTCGTTGGGCTTCGGTTCCACGTCGGCGATGCCGTCGCGGAAGTTGTCCAGCGCGCTCAACTCGTGGGCGTCGATGATGAACTGCTTGTCCTTCAGGGTGATCAGGGCGTATTGCATCGGGTCTCCTCATGGTGGGTGGCTGCGGCCGGATGGCCGTGGGAACAACATGGCAGGTACCGCGTGCTTGTCAAACGCCGACGGGGAGGATTTCAGAGTGTGCCGTGGCACGGATTGATACGCCGCTGTGGCGCCAACCAAATGGGGAGCCAAAGCTCCCCTGGGCGGTCACCCCGTGCCTCCGGCCCCATCGGCGTCAGCACGGTGTTGCGACCTGGCGCTCCGCGGCCAGGTGGGGTTTTCACCCCGCTCCAGCCCCACCACCCTCACGCGGAGCGCGGGGCCCGCATGTCGAGGAGCCACTGCGCCAGCCGGGTGTGGCCGTTCTGCTCCGCGAGCTGTACCGCCGTCCGGTGGTTCCCGTCGGTGGCGTGGAGGTCCGCGCCGTAGTGCAGCGCGAACCGGATGCCCAGGGCGTTGCCGGCCGCGGCGAAGCTCAGCAGGTCCAGGTTGAGGCTGTCGGTGGTTACGGTGGTCATGGTCGCACCGCCGTGCCGTTGATGAGCCAGGCCCAGACCAACCGAAGGCCCAACGCGACGATCATGCTCACGAGCAGGCCCCGGATGGGCAGGCACGCGACCACCAGGACCGTGCTCGCGCTGGTCAAGCAGTCGATCGCCAGGGTGTTCCGTGCGATGGGCCGCAGGAACGCTGCGAGCAGGATCCCCAGAACGATTCCGAGGGTGATGAGCATGGCCGTCTCCTCCGTGTGGTGACCCCAGGCTGGGGCCTGCTTTCATGAACCTGGTGATTGATCAGCGCTTGGGGACCACCTTCGCCACCACGAGGCGCCCCGCAAGGTGGGTCAGGCCCACGATCTTCCGGATGCCGAGGAGCGTGTCGCCGAGCAGGAACAGGGCCAGGAGGATGTTCAACCAAAGCGCCGGCACGGGAATGACGGTCACGATGTACAGGCAGGCTCCCAGCTTGATCGAGGTCCAGAGCGTGCCCACAACGCTCATGGCTTGGCCGCTCAGCGTGCGGTCGTCGAATCGTTCGCCCCGGTGCATCGCACTGAGGATGGCCACGCCCAGCGTGGCCCGCCAAACGATGGCCAGAGCCAGGCTGAAGATCGCGATCCACACCTCGATGTGAACGAAGGATTGCAGGATGTGCACGGTAGATCCCCCTCCTATTGATGGCCCCAGGCCGGGGCCTCTCCTTTGTACCTAGCGGGTCCTGGTCCCCTGTCAACCACCCGGCCAAAAATAGGCCCGTGCCAGGGCACGGGCGTAGGCCAATCAGTTGGGCTGGTGAAAGAAGTCGTCGAACAGCCCGTTGTCCTGCCCCTCGTAGGCGTGGGCGTCCCGGATCCCCTGCTGCTCCTCGGTGACGATCCGCGGGGCCAGGCCTTCCGCGTGCCCCATGATCTTCTCCCGAGTCTCCTCTGACAGGTCGAGCCGGCCGAGCAACCAGCGGGCGTCGAACTGCCAGTCCCGTGCGCTGCGCCGGCCGTACGTGCGCATCGCCTCCTGGACGTGCTGGCGTGCTTCCGGATCGGTCCAGCCGTTGACCGCCATGAGGTGCGCCATGGCTTCAGCCTCGCGGCCCCGGGTGCGGGCGAACCCCATGTGCGTGCTCTCGTGGCAGGACGGGCACAGGGCGATGGTGCCCGTCAGGGTCTGGACTCCC
This sequence comes from Cupriavidus malaysiensis, assembly GCF_001854325.1. Lineage (NCBI taxonomy): Bacteria > Pseudomonadati > Pseudomonadota > Betaproteobacteria > Burkholderiales > Burkholderiaceae > Cupriavidus > Cupriavidus malaysiensis. The sequence continues at coordinate 1,958,232 of NZ_CP017754.1, read as the reverse complement.
GTCTCCTCGTCGTAGTTGAACCGCTCGTGGCACTCCACCGGCCACTTGGGCCCCTTGCAGGTGCAGACTTCGCACACCCACCCGGCGGCGTCGAACGTCCGACGCTTCAACGCCGTCCACTCGGCCTCGTTCAGCTCCGACCGGAGGTTGGAGAACCAGGCCGTGCGCGGGATCAGGTCGACGTACAGCGGCCATTTCGGACCCTTGCCGGGCACCTGCGGCGGCGGGACATACTCCGGGTCGGTCCACTCGGGCCGGGCCAGGAACGGCGCCGGGTCCACGTGGTCGGGGACGTACCATTTCTTCTCGGCCTGGTTCCAGCGCGCCCCCAAGGCTTTGGCCTCCTCCTTTTGCGCAAAGGGGACGTTCAACATCAGCATGGGCACGGCGCACCTCCTGGATCGGGTCGGACGCGGTCCAGGCTAGTGGGTACTTTCGGCCCGTCAAGTACGGGCCGGGGCGCTGCGTTGGATGTGCCGTGGCACAGCTAGACGGTGAGGCCAGAATCCTGGTCGCCGGCGTCCAGCTCTTGCAGCACGGGGTCAACCTCAGCCTCGGTGGAAGCACAACGCTCAGCACCCAGACGGGTGAAAAGGACGGCATAAGCCCTCTCGGCCATGGTGTCGAAGTAGCCCGGCTCCGGGCGGATGGAGCGGATGTGCGTCAACGCTTCGGCCACCTCCTCGGGCGTGAGCCCTTCGAGGCGGGAGAGCGGATTGTGTGGGGCATGGGTGGACATGATGTGGTCTCCGGGGGTGAATGGGCTTTGCGTTGGCGCGTACCCTATACGTTTAACCTAGCGGGTCCAGGTGGCCCGTCAAGCCGTGGGGCCGCCCTTCGGACGAACGGTCGACCCGTGCCCTGGCACCCACCTTCTGCCCTGCGTTCGCACGTCGCAACCCCACCGGAGCCGGAGGCTCCTGGGCGCGAACCCCGGCCTTCGGCCCCATCGGCGTCAGCACCGGGTTTCGATCCCCATCAGCCCCGGTTGTCCGTCGGTTTTTTTTCACGCCGCGCACGGAGGATGTCGATCTGCCGGAGTGCGCATGCCCCAGCTTGGTCGCCCGCGTCGGCGCATGCGGCCTGTACGTCGGCGCCGGCGCGCACCGTCGCGCGCACGCCCAAGCCATGGTCTTCGCCGAGGGCAAAGGTCAGGCCCAACGTCGGATCGGCCCCACCGTCAAGCAGCAGCCGGATCACGCGCAGATCGTTCCGACGGGTGGTCTCAACCATGTTGTCCAAAAAGAGGTGATCGAGAATGGAACGGTTCGACTCGTCCTCTGCGTTCACGTCAGCACCCGCCTCGATCAACACCCGTACGGTGTCGACCGAGCGCTGCTGCACGGCAAAAAGAAGCGGCGTGTGCCCGTCGAGCGTTTTGGCATCGACCTCCGCCCCCAGCTCGATCAGCGCATGCGCGGCTTCGGCATTTCCTGCCCAGGCCGCGTAGTGGAGCAACGTTTGCTCGTGTTCGCTCTCGTACTCGTTCCGGCTCACCTCAAACACGTTGACGAGCATTTTGATCATCGCCCCGTTGGCGTACGGCTTGTCGTTCATGCAGTTCTCCAAGTTTGCTGTTTGTGCGTTGAACAGGGCGCCCATCGCGCCCCGGGGTTCGGATCGGTTAAGCCACCGTGCTCGTGGTCGCCTGACCTGCCTTCGCCTCCTTGCGGGCCGTCTCGTCACAGGCGTGCTCCGCGCTGCGGACACGGTTCGGGCAAATCTGAACCGCCACCGTGTCGGCCGTCGCGTCGTGGTAGTGGCGGATCAGGTCGGAGCAATGCACCCGCAGCCCGCCAAACGGCACGTTGTGCAGGATGCTGGACTGCACGATCTGCACCACCGTGGCCTTCACCATGGCGGGGTCGATGTCGTTCGCGAACACGTACATGCGCGCCACCCCTTCCTTCCCGTGGGCCGCGAACGCCTGACGGAGGTTTGCCAGCAGCAACGCGCCGGTGCCGCACGCCGGGTCGCATACGATCTGGCCTTCGCTGGCGTTGAACGGCCGGTTTGCCTCCCCGGTCGTCGCGCCCTGGCCCATCTGGGCCGCGAAGCGCGCGAGCCCGTCCGCCAGACCGGCCGGCGTCAGGTGTTGCCCCATCGCCTTGGCCTGCTTCGGTGCGATTGCGGACCCGTAGACGTCCCCCAGCACGTCGGTGAACGGTGCCGAGGTCTTCACCAGCTCCAAGTACATCGCGCCAAGGGCCAACTGCTCCGCCCATGCCTGCGGGTGGCCGCGGTACTCGTCCAGCGCGATCAGGTGATCCTTGTTGAACCACGCCGCGCCCGCGGTCAGGGCGTACATCATCGGGGCCGTGACCGACAACACGTTGAACTGCAACTGGATGATGTCGTCAAGGATCGCCTTCACGCCCGAGCGGATCGGGTTGTTCTGCGCGAAGCGTTCCACACGGTCGGTGAACGCCTTCGTCGTGGTGGTCGTGCTCGTGGTGGTTTTGCGGGCCATACGGTTCTCCTGGTGGGTTTGGGATGCGGTGGTCAGGGGGTCGGGTTACAAGGTGCCGCCGACGTGGAGCTGGGCCACCCACTCGCCGTTGCGGTAAAACGCGGCCACGTATGCCCACGTGGTCGCGCTCGCGCGCAGCACCAGCGGGCCCATGACGTAGTGGTCCTGCGACCCAGCGGCGAGGTGCTTCAATACCGTCTGGAAGCGTCCTGCCATCCACGCCCGCGGCGGCATTTCCTGGTCCAGCTCCTCGCCCAGTTCGCAGATCAAGCGGCTGACGGTCGGGAGGTTGCGACGGCCCGCGTCGTCCATACGTTCCGGACAGGTGAGCCAGCCGGCGCCGTCCAAGTGGTCAGGGGATTGCGTGTCAATCAGTTCCGGAATGAATCCCATGGTGGTGTCCTCGTGGGTTGGTTGAGACCGGTCCAGTGTCCAGGCTCGGGCCTCCCCCGCTGAGTCGCCGACCGCTCGTCGAAAACGCACGGCGCGACTCAACGGGAACGGTGCTCATGCGCCCCGGGCGGTCAGGGCTTTCACCACCGCGTGGTGGCCGCGGCGCTCCGCCAGGTCGCGAGCGGTCTTGCCGCACGCGGTCCGCGCACGGGGATTCACCCCGACTTTGAGCAACGGGCGGACGAACTTCGCCATGCCGTGCAGGGCCACCACGTGCAGCGGCGTGAGGTCCTTGAACGCGACGAACGCCCCGCCCTGGTCGTCCTGGTGGTAGCGCACGCGGTGCAGGTGCTCCACCGCCAACGGCGAGGACAGGGTTTCGCGCACCTCCACCATCTCGCCGGCGGCCAGGTCGCCCAGCAGCGCCATGCCCAGCAGGTCGACGGTGTGGGCCTTGCGCACCAGGTCGAGGGCGAGCACCGCCCCGCGCTGGTTGGCGGTCTGCACCGCGAGCAGGTACGCCGCCGCGTAGTAGTCGTACGGGACCCCGTGCGGCGGCATCGGGATCGAAACGGAGCGAGCGGCCGACGCCTGGACGGCGATCGGGTCGATCGGACGGCGCGCGTACGGCGTGCCGAGGACGCGGTTCTGCATGGCCATGGGGGTCTCCCGGTGGTTGGCGTTGGGGGGATGCGTGGAACGGTGGAAGCCCCCGACGAACCGGGGCGATCTCTCCGGTGGGGCCCGGACGTGTCGCGAGGAGGAGCGCCGTGGCGCTGGGTGTTGCGGGTGGTGCGGGTGGTGCTGGAACTGCGGTGATGCGAGTGGTGATGCCGGGCTTACCAGCGGCGGCGGACCGGTCCGCGCAGCTTCTCGAACTGCTCGAGGTCCTTCACGCGGAAGCGCATGTGGCCCGCCACCATCGTCGGCGTGATGCGGCGCTGCCCGATGTGCAGCAGCAGGCCCGACGGGTTCTTGTAGCCCACCAGCTCCGAGGCTTCGGACAGGCTGAACGTCTCGCTGTACAGCTTCTTCAGGGCCAGCACCTTGGCACGCTCGTAATAGTTGTTGCGCCCGCGCTGAACCGCAGGGATCTCGGCGCGCTGCATCAGGTCCGCCACCGCTTGCGGCGTGGCGTAGTCGAACAGCTCCATCACCTCCGCGGTGCTCATGGTCGCCGAGTCCTCCACCGGAGCCACGGAAGCCACCGGGGCCACAGGAGTGGGTGCCACCACCTGCGCCACCGGAGTGGGAACCGCCGGTTGTACGACCGCCTGAGCGGCCTGCGCGGCGGTGGTGATCGCCGCCGGGATCACGTTCAACGTGAAATCGGTCAGCGTAGCGAGCAACGGCATGAGGTTCGGCAGTTCTGCGGACGTGCATTGGATCTGGGTGGCCATGGTCAAGCTCCTTGGTGGTGGAAAACGGGTGGTTGGGACGATTCAGGGTTCAGCGGCTCAGCAGCGCGTGCGCCGCCGTTCCGGGTCGGGTCAGGTCGATGGGCTTCACAAGCTCGGTGCCCTGGTTGTGGTCCGCCGTCGCATGACGGTCCGCGCCATGGACCATCAGCACCGCCACCGCTTCCGGCTGGTTGGCCATCGCTGCGCAGTGCAACGCCGTCACGCCGGTCTGCGGGTCGGTGTAGGTGGGCGATGCGCCTTGCGCGAGCAGGATGTACATCGCCTCGATACGGCCGCCGGCGCTGGCCCACATCAGCGGGGTGAGCGCTTCGCCGGCGTGGTTCGTCGTCGTGCCGTTGATGTCCGCCCCGTCGTCGAGGTGCGCGCGGATGGCATCGAGGTCGCCGAGAAACGCCGCGGCGCACAGGGAGGCGTTGGCGATGCCGGTGGTCATGTGGTTGCTCCGTGGGTGGGTAGTGTCGATGAGTTCAGTATCGCGAGGGGGGCCGCCCTGGGTGAGTCGCGAGCCCGAGCTCACCCCCGGGGTGTCGCGACTCACGCGTGCCGGCCGGCCTGCAAACGGCGCTACGCACCTACCGGCTGCGTGGCCATCGCCACGCTGAGCAGCAGCTCCGTGCGGCACTGGCGTGCCGCACCCACCGCATGGTCCAGAGCGTTCAGGCCGTCGTGATCCACCGCGTTGATGTTTGCCCCACACCCCATCAGGAAGGTCAAAACCTTGTGGTTGCCATGCTTGGCCGCGACGATCAGGGGCGTGGCGCCCTCGTTGTCCACCCGGGATTCGAGGTGTTGCCCCTTGTCGAGGATCTGGACCAGCTCGGTGAGATCGCCGTTGGTCTTGATACGCTGGGTGATCTGGTCATACTCCCCGCGCAGGCGTTCCCGTTCTTCGTAGTAATCGTCGCCGCACGGCTTGCACGGTTTCGCCCCAGCGCCGACCAGCGCTTCAACGCAGGCCGCGACCCCGTTCTGATCGATGCTCTTCAGTGCCATATCGAGGGCGCTGTACCCATAGACGTCGACGGCGTGGACGTCGGCGCCCAACGCGATCAGTGCCGCGACCGCGTAGTGGTTCCCCAGATTGGCCGCTTCGATCAGAGGGGTGGCGCCGTCGTCGTTGCGAGCGTTCACCACCCAACCGGCAGCGACCATCCAATGGAAGCATTGCGCGCGGTCCGGGTCGGCGCCCAGCAGATCTCCGCCGCGTGCGAGCGCGTGCAGAAGGGTGTCCCCGGTGCGGCGACGGTCCGGCGTTGCCCCTTCGATCAGCAGCATGTTGATGATGAACGCGCTGCTGATTTCATAGATGTCGAAGATCGCAGTAGCGAGGGGGCAGCCATTGCTTTCCGGGCCGTACCCGTCGAACTTGAGACCGTCGGGATTCGCACCGGCATCGAGCAGTTCCCTCACGAACGCCGGGTGGTCTAGCGCCACGGCCGCCTCCAGAACAGCGGTGGCGGCGTCGGGACCCCCGATCGTTTCCAGCGCCGCCGACATCAACGTTTTGTCCAGCACGCAGCGTGCCTTTTCAAGCGAGATTTCGTTCTTGAAGTAGCGCTGGATCAGGGCATCGGCCTCCTTCATCAACTGGTCGATGGACGTGATCGGGCGACGGATTGCTGCGATGTTCGTGGTGGTCATGGGGTTGCTCCGTGGGTGTGTGGTGTCGATGGGTTCAGTATCGCGAGGGGGGCCACTCTGGGTGAGTCGTGAGGCGGGGTCGCCCAGCACCGTGGACGACTCAAGCGCTGGGCGATGCGGAGAGGGGTTAGGCGTCGACCATCCTCCTTAGCCGTCGATCGGGCCGATGTCGTCGAGCGGCATCCGCACCACGATGCGGCCCGAGCCGTCCCGGAGGATGCGGAGCAAAAGCGACCACCAGAGGGCTTCGGCGTAGGTCGGGCTGGCGATCGGGAGGTTGCGGTCAATCTGCTGGCCGCATTCCTCGAACGTGTCGTGCGGCACGAGCACCTGCGCTACCCACGCCGGGACGTGGGTGCAGGACTGCTCGATCAGCGGTTTGACGTCCACCATCGGGTGGGCGCGTTTGCCCGGGAATGCGAAGGTATGGGTCTGCTGGGTCATGCCGGTCACCGTGAAGTTGTTTCGACGGAGACCAGTGTGGGTGGGGGGGGCGCCCAGGCTGAGTTACGCCAGCGTCGCGGTTTGGACGCCGCGCAACTCACGTGGTGGGAATGGGGTCAGCGGTCCCGTGGCAACAAACCCCGGGGAACCCGGGCAGGAAGCCGGGGTACCGATCGGTGGCCGGCCCCAGGGTGCGGAGCCGATGAACGTCAGGCCTTGCGCCGACGGGAAAGCCGTTGATCGCCGCTCAAACGCCCCTGACGGGCGCGCTCGGCGGTGACGGTGGGCACGTTGTCCTCGTGCGCCAGGTACTCCGCTTCCGGGTCGTCCCGGTCGTACTCCAGCTCCTCGTCTGGCCGTGCCGGTGTCTCCACCGGCAGGAACGCGTAGCCGTTGCGGTCCAGGTAATCGCCGTGCAGCGTGCGCAACCAGCGACGCACGCCGGCCTCGATCCCAAACGGAGCGGCCCACCGGACGATCGCGCGGTGCCGCTCGCGCAGCGCCGTGAAGACCGGGTCTTCCAGCCGGCTGCGCAGGTCGCCCCGCTCACCCTTCGCGAAGATCGTGGCCAAGGCCAGCACGATTACGTCGCCCACGCTGAGCGCGCTGCCCTCACCCGCACGTTCGGTGCTGCTGACGCCCATGAGGTGCAGAAAGCTATCCGCACCCAGCTCGGCGAGCTGCTGCGCCTGGTGGCTGGTATTCGCCTTCAGGAGGGTGACCTGATCCGCCGGCGAGAGGTCGGGGTTGAGCAACGGGCGCCGGTTCAGACGCAGGTTCGCTGCGCGCGCCGGGCCGTCGAACGCCGACGGTGCTGCGTCGGGCGATCGGGTGAAGCCAGGCTTGGGGAACATCGAATGCTTCGCCCCGGATCCCGCCGCCGGCACGTCCGAACGGACGAACGCCACGCCAGTGTCCAAGTGGTCCGCGACCGCGTGACCCTCCAAGCCGCTGCCGTCGTGGTAGCGCAGAACGGGGACCCAGAGGGCCGCGATCGAGGTGTCGCCGCCCATCATCGCCCAAAGCGGTACGGGTGTCACAGTGTCGTCCGCGCACGGGCCGACCGACCAGTACAGTTCCGCGAAGCCCACGTCGATCGCCTTAAAGGGCTTGCCGTCGTGGTCGGTGCCCAGCACCGTTTCGTGTCCGGGGAACAGCCCGAAGGTGCCGCGGATCTTGTCCTCGGACGGCACGTTCGCCCCGTTCTCCCACCGGGTCCAGGCGTTGCCCGTGGTACCGCCCTGCTGCTCGCGCTGCGCCTCGTTGAGCTTGTCCATCTGCCGGCCCGAGATCATCCACACCTTGTCCGGGGCGTCGTCCACGTCGCGCCCGTCCCCCGTGAGGTGCTTCAACGACAGCAGCAGGTGCGCGCGAAAACGCGGCTCCCGTAGCCGGGGCGGCAGGTCCTCCGACCGGTTGAGCACCCGCTCCACCGTCGAGCGCATCGTGCGCGACCAGGCCTTGCCCCGGACGGTCTTCCAGTCGTCCGCGCGCTCGTCCGATCGTTTCGTTTTGGTCGTTGCGTTCGCCTTCCCTGCTGCCTTGCCCGTCGCCATCCCGCCCCCGGTGTGCTGGTCGTGTTGTTCCAGGGATTGTAGCCCGACGGGCGGCAGCCCTTCCGGGACGCGGGGCTACGGGAAGTGAGTCGCGAAGCGGTCCAGGCCCCGTGCGGGGAGCGACTCAGCTACGGAGGTGTGGGAGAAAAAAGTAGAGGTCCATCCACTTCGGAGCGGACCTCGTGAAGACCCAACGCAACTCCATCGGTCGTGATCTCGACCAGTTTTACACCAACCCCCAACTGGCTCAACGCCTTTTCGACGAGCTGATCGCCGACCACCTCGGTGATCGCTGGTCGCACGGCGTGCGCTGGCTCGAGCCGTCGTGCGGCACCGGGGCATTCCTCTCGCTGCTGCCCGAGGACGCCCTCGGGGTGGACCTCGACCCGAAGTGCCCGGGGGCCGTTCAGGCGGATTTCCTTAACTGGACGCCCCCGACCGGTGACGATCGCCCGCTCGTGGTGGTGGGCAACCCGCCGTTCAAGCACGACGTCGCGTTCTTCAACCGCTGCGCCGAGCTGGGCGCCGAACGCATCGCGTTCATCGTGCCGCGCTCGTGGCAAAAACCGTCGGTCCAGAACAAGCTCGCCCGCGCGTTCCACCTCGTCCACGAGGAGGTGCTGCCGCTCGACGCGTTCATCTTCGAGGGCCAGCCGGCCGCGGTGCCCACGGTCTTCCAGGTGTGGGAGCGCCGCGACGAGCAGCGCGCGCTGATCGTGCTGCCCACCACGCACGCGGATTTCGCGTTCGTGCCGTACGCCCAGCGCGACACCGCCGACTTCGCGATCCAGCGCATCGGGGTGAACGCCGGCGCGGTGAAGGACCTCGACGCCAAGCACCTGAGCAAGAACTCCCACCGCCTCGTGCGCGTGACCGACCGCAACCGGGTCGCCGAGGTCCGCGCGCTCTTCGAAGCCGTGGACTGGTCCCCGATCAAGGCCTGCGTCGCCGGGAACCCGAGCATCGCCAACGGCGAGATGGTGCGGGCCTACGAGACCGCCGTGGTCGACCGCCTGTTCGCCGCCACCGACTGGTTCGCGGACGTCGCCGAGGTGGTGGTCCAGCCGGCCGTCGAGGAACCGGCCGCCGTTTCGCCGACCGAGCCGGTGGCGGAGCCTGCCGTCGCGCCCATGACGATCCCGGCGGTGTACGAGCGCATCGCCGAGCTGGTCCGCGCGTCGGGGATGGACGCCCAGGGGCGCATGGTCGGCGGGGTCGTCTACACCCCGTTCGAGCTGGCGAGCGCGATGGTCGAGCTGGCCCGCCTGCAGCCCCACGAAACGGTGCTGGAGCCGTCGTGCGGCCGTGGGTCGATCGTGTTCGCCATCGTCGCCCACTGGCTGGCCCGTGGCCTGACGCACGAGCAGGTCGCGCGCTACTGCGAGCAGAAGCTGTTCGTCGGTGATCTGGACGGTCAGGCGGTCGAAGATCTCCGCACGCTCTACCGCACGTTCTTCTCCGAGCACGGCGTGACGTCGGAGCTGAACGCCCGCGTCGGGGATGCCCTGTTCGACGGCTGGCCCGGCACGTTCTCCGTGACGATCGCCAACCCGCCGTACGTGGGGCTGGGCAAGCTGCCGAAGGACTACGCAAAGCGCGTGCGCGCGTCGTTCAGCACCTGCGCGAAGGGAATGGCAGACCTCTACCAGGCCTTCATCGAGCAGGCGCAGAGCCAGTCGGACCGCTCGGTGGTGATCGCCCCGAACGCGTGGATGCGCACCAAGGCCGGGACGGCCCTGCGCAACCTGCTGCGCCCGCGTGTCCGCTCGGTGGTGGACTTCGAGCACCGCCGCGTCTTCCTCGGGCCGCTGGGGGCGAGCGTGCTGACCGCGATCGTGGTGACCGGCCCGGCCACCCAGGCACCGGTGCTGTTCCGCACGGACATGCCGCACGAGAGCGACACCCCGTGGACGGTCGCGTTCCGCCAGAGCGACGAAGCGATGGGCCCGGCTGCGTGGGCGCTGGACCCGGCGATGCCCGGGGACGCGATCGACCCCGACGCCACCACGCTGGACGAACTCGCCGAGGTGCTGGTGGGGGTGAACACCAACGCCAACGGGGCGTACGTGGTGGAGAACTGGACGGTCGACGGTGACGCGGTGCGTGCGACGAACCGCCACGGGCGCGAGGTGCGCCTGCCGTTGCAGGACGCCCCGCTGTTCCTGAAGCTGACCAAGACCGAGACGCTCGCCGACGTCCAGCACGCCCACCGCATGCTCTGCCCGTACGACGCGGAGCTGAAGGTGGTGCCCGAGGCGCAGCTCGATCCCGAGGTGCTGGACTGGTTCCGTGGCCACTCGGACCTGCTGCACGCACGCGACGGGGGCGACCTGCGCGGCTACGAGGCGTGGCACGCCTACGGGCGCAAGCAGGGGCTCTACGCGTTCGACCCGAACGAGTGTCTGCTGCTGGTGCCGTGCATGGTGGACGGCCCGATGACGCCGGTTGACGTGACCCCCGGGCAACTCGGTGGGCGCTTCCTGTGGGCGTCGGGCTTCGTGGTGCGTGCGAAGAACCCGGCCGACCACCACCGGGTCAAGGCCCTGCTGGCAGCGCCGAGCACGTGGCGCTTCCTTTACCGTCGCGGCAAGCTGTGGACCGGACGCTACCGGACGTTCACGCCGAACCAGCTCCGCATGGTGCCGGAGGTCGTGACGGTGACGCCGGTGGTGCCGCCGGTGATCGCGGTGCCGACGACGGTGTAGCCCAGCGGTTCGCCGGGCGCGGGGCTAAGGGGTGCAACGGCACCCCTCTTCCGTCCGGGTCGACGGTGTCCCGTGCAAGACCTCGGAGCCGGGGGCTCCTGCGCACGAACCCCGCCTGCGGCCTCATCGGCGTCAGCACCGGTTGTCCCCGCCCGGGCCTCCAGCCCCGGGGGTGGTTCGCGCAGCGACCGAGAGCAACACTTTTCCGCTGGTGCCCGCACGATGCGACGTGGTTCAATCGGTGCCTGCCTGGGCGTGGCGCCCAGCGACAAGACCAACGCGAGGGACCCGAGCCGTGAGCACCACCCCCACCAACCGCCCGCCCATCTGGCAACTGATCCGCGACGCGGTGAAGCCGCTCGGCCTGGGCCGTGAGATCAGCAACGCCGAGATCCGGCAGATCCTGGCTCAGGACTACCCCGACCTGAACGTGGGAACGGTGAACTGTCAGATCGTCATCTGCACGGTCAACCGCCCGAGCCGGGTGCACTACCCGGAGAACAAGAAACCCCGCCTGGCCAACGGGCCGTACGACTTCCTCTACGCCACCGGGCGCGGCAAGGTCGTCTGGTACGACCCTGACAAGCACGGCCTGTGGTCGATCGAGGAGACCCCCGAGGGGTTGAAGGTCCGCCGCGTGGACGACTCCACCGAAGAGGTGCCCGCCACGCCCGACATCGACACCGCCGAGCCGGTGGACGATGGGTTCGGCGGTGGAGCGTTCGCGCTCGAGAGCCACCTGCGGGACTACCTGGCGCGGAACCCGCCCAGCACCACCACGCACGGCCCCCTCACCCTGTTCGTCGACGCCGACGGACGGGACGGCGTGGAGTACCAGACCGATTGCGGGCCCGCCGACCTCGTGTTCCTGGATCGCGAGGGGAACTTCGTGGTGTTCGAGCTGAAGCTGGGCCGGGGGCCGGACGCCGCGCTGGGTCAGGTGCAGCGCTACATGGGGTGGATCGAGCACCACGTGGCCAAGGGCAAGACCGTGTCCGGGGTGATCGTGGCGAACTCGATCTCCGACAAGCTGAAATACGCCGGCAAGGTCGCCCCGCGCGTTCAGCTCATGGAGTACCGCCTGAGCGTGGACCTCGCGCCCGTCGCGCTGAGCGTGCCCGCACCCGGAGGTCGGGCATGATCGCGTGGTTGTCGCACACGTGGACGGCGGTGATGTCGTTCATCGAGCACCTCACCGAAGGCGAGCTGCGGCTGCTGGCCGGTGCCGTGCCGGTGGTGACCGTGCTCATCTCGGTCTTCGCCATCACCCGCCCGTTGCGCTACCAGAAAAGCGCGGCGCTGCTCGACCAGGCCGTGCGAGCGCTCGAACGCGCGTACAACGCCCTGACCGTTGACGGCACCCAGACCGCCCCGGTCCCGCCCAACCGGTTGAACTGGCTGACGGCCGCCCGCAACCTGGAAACGTACAAGGCGCTGAAGCGCGAGATCGGCGTGAAGGTCCACCGCCGGATCGCCGACGACCACGAGGAGCACTGGCGCAACCTGTTCTACCTCGCGCTCCAAGGCGACGCGTACCACCAGCCGACCTATTACCGCGAACCCGTCGCCGTCCCCCGGGCCCAGCGCACCGGCGGGATCGAACCGCATTCGGCGGTCATCGTCCACGCGTTCGCGAAGTGGCCCGACGGTCGCCCGGACCCGGTGGCGCAGGCGGACTTCGAGCGGATCTTCGAGGAGACGGACCCGCGCCCAGGCAACATCGGGTTGCGGATCTTCCTGGAAGCCCCCGAGAGCGGGACCCCCTTCCGCTTCCGCAACCTGCCGGCCCCCTACCCGAAGAGGGCCTGGTGGAGGCGCTGCCTTCGAACGCTGCGCTTGAGCAAACGCCGATGACCTCCGCCCAAGCCGCCAACGCTGTTGCCCAACCTGCGCTCAGCGCTCCCACATGGGTTTGGTTGCGGTATTGGTGATCAATCCATGCAGCGCCACCGCCGCTTCGTGGATCTTGGCGGTGACCTCCTTGATGTCGGCGACCCGCACGATCTCAACGTTGGTCTTGAAGGTGCCGCGGGCCGACATGTATGCGATGTGAACCAGACCATCCTCGTCCAGAGAAAGCGCGTTGTGCGCGTACTTGTTGCGCCCCGCCTGGGCCGCCCGTACCTTCTTGATGACGGCCTCGTAGTCCTTTAAATGAGGCACCTGATCCACGAGCTGCCCACACAGGGAGCTTACGATGTCCACCCGCTGCTGGAAGTTGCTGTGCGCCACCATCGCCAACGCGCGGATGTCGGTCGGCGACTCGTAGCCGGCCAGTTTCGAGATCGCGACCGCCGTCGTCGATTCGAGGGAGCCCCACACGCTCACCATGCGCCCGAGTTCGAGCAGGTAATCGTCGGGCACTGGCCAGTTGGGGTTGAACTCGCCGCGTTTGGAGGTCTTCTGGGTGGTCATGACTGGCTGGCCTGGGTCTTCGCTTCGATGGTTTTGAGAAAACGGACAAGGCCACCGATGTGGCTGACGATCAGAACGGCCTCGTCGTGATTCAGCATGGGATTGTCGTGCGCCAGGCTTTGGTCGTTGCGAACCGCGTTCATCGCTTCCAGGGTCGAGATGCTGGTCTTGAGGATCCGCTCGGTCATTTCGCTTTCGATCTGACCGGAGCCACGCAGGTGCTTCACGTACTCACCCATCAGGCTGTGCAACGGTTTCTCGCGCGTGACGGCAATGCCGCGTCGCTCGCAGAGCGTCCGCAAGAACTTCATCATGAAGACGTGTACGCGGTCCAAAGCCGTGGCGGGCTCGTTCGCCTCGATCGCGGCCCGAATGTGCTTCGCCGCAGCGGTGAAGTCCAGAGCGTTGACGCTCGCCGTAAAGGCGTCAACCTCGGGGACCGGACTGCTGAGTTTCAGCCGGGCAATGATCGCCTCGACGGCGGCCCGCTGTTGCGGGTCGTCCGGCAAGCATCGAAACTCCTCACCCCATTCGATCAGCGCGTCGAGCGCCCGAGCGACCGTGTGGTCGGACTCCAGCTCCCAGAAGGCACGCATCCGCTTGGCCTTGGACGTGCCTTTGAACTGGTACTTCTCGTCGTAGATGTTGAGGCCAACCTGTTCCTGGAAGAACTCACCCATCGTTCGGTCGGAAAAGTTGAGCACGAGACCGCTGCCCATGTCGAGGAACGGTTCTAGGCAACGGCGATCACGTGAGGTCAGGCTCGACATAGCAGTCACATGAAGAGGCGATAGGGGTACGCATGCCCCGGAAGATCTGGCACATTCGCGATGGTACGTGCGAGCCGTTGCGAATAGCGAATGGTCACCGGAACCGGGTCGTACAACGCGTCGTTGTTCCAGTCCATTTTGGTCAGCGCGAGGGTTTCCAACGCAGCAACTTCCAGCGGACCGCTGCCCGCGTGACGGATGATGTTGAGCGGGCGCGGAATGCTCTTGCTTCCCTGGAAAAACAAGGCACCGCTGAGCGCTGCCGACGGGGCATTGCCCGATGCCCACAACAGCGCCGACCGGTCCGTTCGCGTGAGGACAGTTCCCCGCGGCACCGGCGCTCGATCAGGCACACTTTTGGGTCCGCCCTTCTTTCCCTGCTTCAGCCACACGCCACGCCATGTGGCGCTGCTGCCGATCTCGATGCACTCCACCTCTGGAACCGTCGACAGGCCGTCGAAAACGCCTTGGAGTTCTTCGTCCTTGAACGACGTCGTTTTGTGGACGACGAGACGTCGCGGCAGCCGTCCACCATTACGCCCAAGGTAGAGGCTCAGGCTACGTGCCATTACCGCCCGCATGTCGCTCCGACTGAGAAACGGGTTCCGTCTGGCTTCGCGCGGATCCGCCACCTGCTCCTTGGCCTCGAAAGCGACGAACTGCATGCCACCGCCGTCCGCGTCGAACACCTGCGAGCAGCACGTGACGAACTGCGCGGACTTGGGGTCCCCGCGCAACGCGTAGGCGAGACCGATATAGGCCGTGTCTTCTGGTACACCGACCATCGGCGCGAGTTTCCAGGGAATGCCGCCCGCCTTGGTGAAGAGCGCGATGGCCAGGCGCCAGGCCAACGACGCCTTGAGCCGGAATGTGAAAACGCGATCGTTGATGACCTGCGTTGGGATGGCGTACCGGGCTCCAAGGGCCTTCAACGCGTCGTGGGCGTCGAATCCGTTGGCCGTGAATGCCGTTGCCCACGCATCAGGGAGATGTACCAAGACGACATCAAACTGATCGTGCAACGCATCGAGACGCGCCATGGCTTCCGACATCGCCGAAAACAACCGCTCATGGGGCGCCCCAGTACGCGCCAGGGCCATGAGATCGTCGGGCCACTTAATGTGCACGTCCTTCGGCCCCGCGACGAGCGGAACGCGAAACAGGTTTTCAAATCCGGGGAACGACGGCACGTAGTTGCGCCGGTCGCTCGCCTCGTGACCTGATCGGATCGTGTCCACCAAGCCTTTGAGCTTCGGCCAACCTGATGCAGGGGCGATTGTCGCGACACGAAGCTTCGGGGTGTAGCCCTCGAACGTCTTGCCGTTGTAGGCACCGAAACGCAAAAGGCCGCGCAGCGGGTTCTCGTCGAGGTCTGTGTCTTCGCTGTTAAACGTGAGGGCCGGCTCGTCCAGCAAGGAAAACGATGGCGCCTTCGAAAGGTTGTAGTCCATGGTCACTGGTTCCTTTGGAAGTACGCATGCTCATGGCTCGGACGGCTCCACGCCGTGATGGGCGAAACCTTGAACACGGCGTCGATGCCTTCGTCCTGGGGAACGCCCGTCGTCAGCAGAACGCGGCTCCCATCGCCCGCCAGCGTATCGGCCCACGCGTCGATGATGGCCGACCAAACGTGGTTGTAGCGCTGAGCCCATCGCTCCCGCCGCCAGTCGATGGTGGGGTCGACGAAGCGCGGACGGTCAAGGCTAGTTTCGGTGTCTGGGCGATCCTGTGCGGGTTCGGGATAAGGGACGTCGACGAACGTGGCCGGCTCGAACGTCAACCACCAGCGATCGGCAGCCTGCTCCAGGTGAAGCTCTACCCCTTCCTGGAAGGGGTACCCCTGAGGCGTCTTCCCGTATAGCGCGCTCGAATACGCGTTCCGCAGTCTGGCCTGCCGGGCCAACCGCGTCTCGCGCGCTTGCGGCGTTTCCTTGTCCGAGTCACCTCGAACCATCACCGCATGACCACTGCGCCGCCAGCGCACCCTCAGCGGACGATTTCGGCAGACGGCTCGCGTCAAAGCGTCGTATAGCAGTCCGAGCGCCCAACTGTCGTCGGCGGGTGCCAGGTTGACCGTACCGTCGAGCCGCCCGCCCGCTGGTCCGAAGGCACGAGCCAGCTCTTCGTCATTCCCGAACGCGGCTATTTCCTTTCCTCTGCTGGCGACGATCGCCCACACGTCGGCGTCCCTCAGCATCTGACGAGCATCCGGCGTGGTCACGCTCCGCTCCAGCGTGATGCGCCTCGCCACCCTCGGCATCTCCAGCACTGGGATGGCCGAGCAACGAAGAATGGGGAAAGCGCTGTGCTCCTTGGTTGGCAACGGCACCGGTCTAACCACGCTGGGCGGAGCGAACGACCCGATGTGGGCGTCGAGCTGCTGCGGCCACGTCGAACCATCGGCAATGTCTGCCGCCAACTCGTCGAACGTCTGGCACTCGACGACCGTGACCCGCACGCCTTTGGCCGCCGCGGCCTCGAGAAAGGCCCGGACGTCCGGCAACAATCCGTCGGTCGATCGGGTTACCCAATGGATCCCCGCGGGGTACGGCGTGGGCTGGGCCAGGGCATCGTTCAGAGCATTCATCACGGAAGCGTCGCGCCCGCTGTAGCCGACCACGATCAGGCCATACCGACCGCAAGCACTTGTCAGGACCGTACGCATTTGCGCGTCCTGCTCACGCAGTTCGTCGGTGGTGTTCTTCAGGCTGACCGACTGATAGTCGCCGTGGATCTTCGCCAAGAGCGCGCGGCTCTCGCCGAGGGCGTGCATCGCACGTTCCGCGTTGTCGATCCCCGACACCGACAGGTTAGCGCGGTCATCGGGAGCCACGAGCTGGTCGGTCACCGTCGCCGCGGTTTCCACTAGGCTGTCGAAGTTGGTCGTGAACACGCAAGGGACGCGACCGGTGGTGATCAACCCTGCAAGCACCCGGTGCGCGTAGGACGGCGTGCCCTTTTGCACCGCCAGGCTGATGTAGTTTCGCCGGTCCTGCGGTGTTGGGTAGACCGCCTCAAATGCCGCGGCGTACTCCGTGGGATCGTTCGGCGGCGGGAGGACCGAGCGTGACGCAAGGAACGTGTCGATGCGTTGGATCCAGAGCGGATCGTCAGCATCAACCTCCTTGAGCTTGGCCCCGGACAGATCACAAAAAATCCGCTTTTTGAAGTCGGTGATCATCGCATAGCCGGTGGGGATTCCCGCAGCGGCTGAAGCACCCGCCCCCAAAAGCCATGCGTATTGCGTTGGGCGAAGGCAAAACATTCTGGCGAACTGCGACCCCGAAACCGTTTGAATGCTCAAAACCGCTCCCGTCTGTTGTCGTTTTGGGCGCCACCGCAGCGCACAGGATTCTCCCGCCCTCGCGCAACGGCACGCATTGCGGGGCTGCCAAGCCGTGTCGTCAGCCCCACCCTATGTCCGACGATTGTAATCAAAAGCCCCGGTGCCACAGGGATGTCGCGATCACGTCGACCTCCCCAACGGCAACCTCACCTGCTAGACTGTATATCCATACAGTATTTGCATCACCATGAACCACCCCGTCCCCCTCGCCGAGGACCCGGCCGCTCTTTTCATCGTCGAGGCGCTTTCGCGCGTGCCGGCGGGCTTCCCCAGCCCCGCCCAGGACCACGCCCAGCGTCGCATCGACCTGAACGACGTGCTGGTCCTCAACCCGCTGTCGACCTTCCTGTTCAACGTCGAGGGCGACAGCATGAGCGGGGCCGGGATCTGGGACGGGGACAAGCTGGTGGTGGACCGTTCGATCGAGCCGAAGCACGGCCTGATCGTGCTCGCGTGCGTCGATGGGGAGTTCACGGTCAAGCGCCTGTACCGCCGCGGGGGGATCGTGAAGCTGGTGGCGGCCAACCCGGCCTACGCGCCCATCGTGTTCTCCGACGCCCAGGAAATGACCGTATGGGGCGTGGTCACCTGGAACCTGCGCCAGGTGCTCGCCACCCGGGTACGCGTGCGGGCCTGAGCCATGCCGACCTTCGCCCTCGTCGACGGGAACAACTTCTACTGCTCGTGCGAGCGGGTGTTCCGCCCGGACCTGGTGGGGCGCCCGCTCATCGTCCTGTCGAACAACGATGGCTGTGCCGTGGCACGGTCCCAGGAGGCCAAGGACCTGGGCGTGAAAATGGGCGTGCCCTTCTTCCAGATCCGCCACCTGGTGCAGGAGGCCGGCCTGGTCGCGCTGAGCAGCAACTACGCCCTGTACGCCGACATGTCCGCCCGGATGATGGCCATCCTCGGCCAGTTCAGCCCGGTGCAGGAGGTCTACTCGATCGACGAGTGTTTCGTGGACCTCACCGGGATGGGCACCCTCGCCGGGAGCCTGACGGTCTACGGCCAACTGATGCGCGAGCGCGTGCTGCGCTGGATCGGGATTCCGACCTGCGTGGGCATCGCCCCGTCGAAGACCCTGGCGAAGATGGCCAACCACATCGCGAAGAAGAACGTCGGGCGCCCGTGGTCGGGGGTGTGCGACCTGACCGCGCTACCGGAGCGCGATCGCGACGAGTTGCTGGGCCTGGTCGAGGTCGGCGAGGTCTGGGGCGTCGGCCGCCGGTTGCGGGAGCGCCTGGTCGCCGACGGGATCGCCACCGCGCTGGACCTGAAACGGGCCAGCCCGTCGTTCGTCCGGTCCACCGTCTCGGTGGTGCTCGAACGCACGGTGCACGAGCTGAACGGGATCGCCTGCTACGGGTTCGAGGCCGAGGCCCAGCCGCAAAAGCAGATCATCTGCTCCCGGTCGTTCGGCCACCCGGTGCTGACCCAGGAGGACCTGTCGATCGCGGTGCGGGATTTCGCCGCCACCGCGGCCGAGCGCCTGCGACGCCAGGGGCTAAAGGCGGGCCAGGTCCACGTGTTCATCCAGACGTCCGCGTTTCGCAAAAAGGACAAGCAGTACAGCGCCGCGGTGGTGGTGCCGCTCGCCGTCCCGGTGGGCGACACCCTGCGCCTGGTGGAGGCCGCGCTGGCCGGCCTGGCCCGCCTGTACAAGCCGGGCTTCAAGTACGCCAAGGCGGGGGTGATGCTGCTGGACCTGACGGACCGAACGGTGGAGCAAGCCGACCTGTTCGCCGGGCCCGCGCCACGACGCGAGCGCCTGATGGCCGCGCTGGACGCCGTGAACGATCGCTTCGGACGCGGGACCCTGCGGGTGGGGAACGTCGAGGGTCACCAGGCTTGGCACATGAGCCAGAACGCGAAAACGCCCAGCTACACGACCGAGTGGGAGGGGCTTCCGACGGCACGGTGAACCGATGCCGGCGTTGCGTGCGCGAGCACCTTTGAGCGGTGCGGATGGGCGCATTTTTCCTGCTATAGTGTGCCCAGGCTGTCGTCGCCTGCCGCACGCGCCCTCCGGGGCATGACGAAGACGATGTTCCACCGCACCCACCCCATTCCATAGTCCTTGTTTTCGATGGGCGGTCCGCAAAGCGTGCACCGGATTTACCGCCCTGGAGAAAGCAATGGATACGCAGCAGTTGAAGCTGCTGGCCGGGCTCGTCCGCGGCCTTTTGCAGCCCACGCACCCCTCCCTTGGTCATGGCCAGGCGCTCGACCTGATCGCAGCGCTGCCCGGGCTTCGTAACTGGCCCGAGGTGATGGCGTTCCCCGAGCGCGTCGCCGCCGCCGAGCTGGACACCACCTCAACCGGCCGCCTGGCGTTCCGCCTGAAGAAGCGCTTCGCGGTCGACATGTCGCCGCAGGAGTTGCTTGTCGCGCTGTCGCCGCCCGGTGCGGTCGTCGCCCGCGGGGCCCCGCAGATCTGGCCGTCGGGTCCCGTTCCCGGCGTCTATATCGCGACCTCCCAGAAGGCGATCGACGCCCTATTGGAGGTGTACGAGGACGCCACCGACGGCGCGCTGCTCTACGCCGAACGCGCCGGCAACGGATGGTCCAGCGCCATCGACCTGGGCGAATACGGCCTCTGGTCGTCCGGCCTGGATCGTGTGCCCAGCGGTACGTTGCTGGTGGTCGGCCCTCTCGAACTCGACCAGCAATCCTGGGATGGAACTGCGAGCCGTCTTGAAACCGCTTGCCGGTACGCGCTGGACTCGGGGCATCGTGTCGCGGTACTGCTCGACACCCCGACGCCCGAGATGCTCCACGAGGACGTTCGGCTCATGGTCACGTCCAGGGACGGGCACGTGGACGAAGAAACGGCACTGATCGGCGTCGTCACCGACGAGGGCGAGTTGCAAGCGCGCGTGCCGTTCTCCGGAGCATGGCCCACGATAGAACCGGTCACGCCGGCGGGAACCGCCGACGCTTTGCCGACGCCGCTCGTTGGACCTTTGCGTGATGCGCTCGCCGAACGTACGAACGGCTTGTTGCTGTTCGGGTCCGCCGTCATCGCCGAACATTCCGCGATGGACCTCGTGGCGGCCTCATTGGCGCTGACCGAGCACGCCGGTCCGGCCGCCCGCATCATGGCGCGCCACCGCTCGACGCCATCGAAGGACTGGGACGTGCCAGAAGCGATCCGGCAACTGCCCTTCTTGCCGTCGATCGAGAGCGCCTACGCCCAGGGCTATCGCCGCTTGATCTACCATCCCAGCTACACCGAACCCGAACTGTTGTTGAAGTACAGCGAGGACGCGCTGCTGATTTGCGGCACGTATGGCGCCGACGTTATGAACGTGTTCATGAGCACCATGCGCGCGGGTGGCGGGACGGACATGGAGGCGGACCTGCTGGCCCGCATCATCGCCATTGCAGCCACCACACCCCTCCCGTCCAAGGATGGGAACAAGGTGGTCGCCGATTTGTACGTGGCTACCAGCGCGCCGATCGACAACGTGGCCACGTTCGAGCAGATCGAACAGTTCCTGAACGACAAACTCCTCACACGGTGGAAGGATGGGCTGGCCAGTCTCCTCGACGCGGGCATCGTCGCGCCCGCCGAGGCGAAGAAGGCTTTCCCACGAAGCGAGGGCATCAAGGCTTTCGTTGACGAATACGTCAAGAAAAAGAAGGCGCGCGCAACCGCGTAAGCGGACACGGCACCCGGTGCTGTCAAGGTGCCGGGCGCAACGTTTCGAACTCATGCAATCGGGGGACCGCCATGGACGTGGCCTGGTTTCTGAACCAACGCCTGGATTTCATCCGGCAGCTTTACGCCCGCTCGTCGGCGCCCTTCGTCGAACGCCGGACCAAGATCGAGAACGAGGAAGAGCCCTTTGTACCGCCGTACTCGGAGGACCCGGAACCCGCGTTCATGGTCGAATGGCAGGAGGCCAACGATTCGATCGACGTCCTGGGCCATGCGTGCCTGTGCATGCTGGCGTCGGCGTTGCAGGCGTACCTGCAAACGCGCGTCAGGCTCCACTGCGAAGAGCTGAGCCCCGAGGACCGCAAACGCGTGTTCAGGAAGGGCTGGGTGCGGGGCTACGACACGATCTTTACCGAGGCGTTCAAGATCCCGTTCGCCGACGGCCCGGTGCCCATCGCCGTCCTGGAAGACATCGTGCTGACGCGCAACAGCATCCAGCACGACCTGGAGATCACCACCAACCGGCCCAAGCACGCCGACCGGAAACCGGGCGCCGCGCGCTCGGTGTTCCTGGACGCCCGCGAGGTGGAGCTGCTCGATCGCCTGGACCCGGACGCGCAGACCTGGTTGGCACCGCCCATGGTGCACGTCAGCCAGGCCTCCCTCGAAGCCACGATCAACACCGTGGAGCGCTTCGTCGCCGGGCTGGACGCGGCCATTGAGGAGAGGCTGTACGGTCCGGGTTGACACCTGCCAGGAACCGAAAAACCCAACCTTCGATGCTGTGGCCACGAGCGATGTAGATGCTCATTGCATGACCATGGCGTCCGTCGCCCGCCTGCAAAGCAGCGTCAGGCTATCATGGCGCGACCGGGTCTCTGGCATGACCGAGACCGGTTTCCGGGGTTATTGCAGGGTAGACGATGAAAAAAGAATGGGCTCCCTCCACGTGGGGCCGAAAACTGACACGATCGCCGGACTGGCGCCTCTTCCTTGAAGGCTTGAAACTGTCGTTGACGGTGGATGGAAAAACGCACGCCGTCAACATCGACGACGCTGGCGCGTACCGGGTGAATCCGGGCGTGTTCTGGACCGACGTCACGCTCCACCCAGGCCCCTCGCGGGTCGTGAAGGTGGACGGGTTGCCCAACGCCCGAGGGACCGATTTGACCAGTGCTGTGGAAGCTGCGCTGGTCGAGAAGCAAATCCGCGAGGACGTGGCGTTCCTACGTGACGCTCATCAAACCGTGCTCGATTGGCTGGACCACAAGGCCCAGCAAGAGCAGACTGCAGAAGCCGGTCGGCGATGGATCACGCACGAGGTCCAGGCGGCCATTGAAGCGGCCCGACCATCCATCGACGTGAAGGCCATTCGTGCGCGCATGACGAAGGCCAACGTGAACGCCAGGCTCGGCCAGGAAGCTGCCGAGATGGAGCGTTCCCTCGTCCAATGGGAAACCGACCATCGCCCCTACTGGGCCGCCCTCAACGCGGCCCATACGAAGCGCGAGTTGACGGCGTGCAAGGACCTGTTCGACCGGGTGGAGCGCAAGCCTCTGACCGAGGAGCAAGCGCGGGCCGTGATCTGCTTCGACAACCGCGTGCAGGTCGTTGCGTCGGCCGGCTCGGGTAAGACGTCCACCATGGTGGCAAAAGCCGCCTATGCGATCGACCGGGGCTTCGTCGCACCGAAGCGGATCGTCATGCTGGCCTTCAACAAGCAGGCCGCCGTCGAACTGGCGGAGCGTGCCGCCAAATCGTTCGAGCGGCTGGGCATGGACGACGTCGCGGTGGAAGCCTCAACCTTCCACGCCCTGGGCCTTCACATCATCGGCAAGGCCACGAAGGAAAAGCCCGACGTCCCGGATTGGGCCACCGACGCCGCCGGCGGCATCAGCAAGCTGACCGAGATCGTCGATCAGCTCAAGGACCGCTCCGCCACCTTCCGAACGCAATGGGACCTCTTCCGGTTCGTGTTTGGCAAGGATCTGCCGACGTTCGGATCGAACGGCACACCGGACGTCTGGGACGAGCAAGGCAACGGTCGAACCCTCACCGCCGACGGGAAGCGCGTGCGCAGCCAAGAAGAGGCCACCCTCTCCAACTGGCTCTTTTACAACGGCGTGGATTACCTCTACGAGGAGCGGTACAAGTTCAAGACCGCCGACGAGGATTATCGCCAATACCGCCCGGACTTCTTCTACCCGGGCATTGATCTGTACCACGAGCACTTCGCCCTGGACGCCAACGGCAAGGCCCCGCCACACTTTGGCGACTACCTCGCCGGCGTCGAGTGGAAACGCACGTTGCATCGGGAACGCGGCACGGCGCTGATCGAAACAACGTCGCACCAGGTACGCACCGGCGACGTGTTCAAGCACCTCGCCAACGAGCTGACCCGCCGGGGCGTCGAACTCGACCCCAACCCGGATCGCGAGATTCCCTCGGGCGGTCAGAAGCCCATGGAACCCGCGGAACTGGTGACGTTGGTGAGAACGTTCATCAGCCACGCCAAAAGCAACTGCTTGAACGCGGCGGCGCTGCGCCAACGCCTGGACGCCCTGCCGGACGATGCGTTCAAGTACCGGCACCGCCTCTTCCTCGACATCGCCGAGCCCATCATCAAAGCGTGGGACGCCGCGTTGGCGGCCGAGGACGGCATCGACTTCGAGGACATGCTCAACCTGGCGGCCGAGTATCTGGAAAGTGGTCGTTACGAGGCGCCCTACGAGCTGGTCATGGCCGACGAGTTCCAGGACGCCTCCCGGGCTCGGGCCCGCTTGTGCCGCGCCTTGGTTCAGAAGCCCGGGCGATACCTGTTCGCCGTGGGCGACGACTGGCAGTCCATCAACCGTTTCGCCGGCGCGGACGTGTCGGTGATGACCGGCTTCCGGGAATGGTTCGGCCACGGGCAGGTGCTCAAGCTCGAACAGACGTTCCGCTGCCCCCAGGCGCTGTGCGACGTGTCCAGCCGGTTCGTGTCGAAGAACCCAACGCAGATCAGCAAACGCGTGACGTCGGTCACCCCGCCCATCGGACCCATGCTGCAAGCGTTCCAAGTGGACAACAAGGAAAAGCTGGCCGACGCCATCGCCCAGTTCGTGATGAAACTGGCCCATGGGGTCCAAGACGGCAGCATCCCACCTGGGCGAGACGGGAAAGTGTCGGTCTTCGTGCTTGGGCGCTACAACGCCGATCGGCAGTACGTCCCGGCCAACAAGGCCCGCTTCGAGCGCTGGGTGGACGTGTCGTTCCTCACCGTCCACCGATCGAAGGGAAGCGAAGCCGACTACGTGATCTTGCCGGAAATGCTGAGCGTGCTGCGCGGGCGTAGCTTCCCGAACACGCGCGCCGACGACCCGGTACTGGCGTTGGCCATGCCCGCCGGGGACAACTACCCTAACGGGGAAGAGCGTCGCCTGTTCTACGTGGCCCTGACCAGGGCACGGCGCAGCGTGGCCATGTTCACGGCACGCGGTCAGTGCTCCAGCTTTTTGAGGGAACTTGTGCAGGACGGCGCGGTGTCGATCACCGACACCGACGGCCAGGTCGTTCAGGAGGAGGAATGCCCCTCGTGCAAACGAGGGGTTCTGGTCTTGCGCACCGGCCCCTACGGGGAGTTTCGTTCCTGTTCCAACTTCCCCGCCTGCAAGTACAAGCCCAGGAAGCGGGGAAACGCGCCAGTGCCTGCGACCACCCACGGAGCGCGGGCCAGCCAGACCAACCGCCGACCCACGGCCTCGTCCACCTCGCGGCGCTGACCGCCACCGTCCGCGCCCCTTCGGGTGCCCTGCGCGGGCCTGACCGGACACCGATTGGACGCGGGTGGCCCACCACACACAAACCCCACCGGGACGGTGGGGCATCGGGCTGTCGCCGGTGATCGCAAGCGATCGGTCAGTGCATCTGCGCGAGCTCCACGAGGCGCGCACCCGCTGCCTCGCACGCGTCCTGCAGCTCGCCGAGGCTGTGCAGCACGCCGTTCGGTTCGTCGTACAGGACGGTGGTGTTGCCGTCGAGCACCAGACGCCCGTCGCGGATGCCTGCCATCAGCGCACGGCTGTATGCCGTGTCCACCTCCGGCCCGAACGCTCCGCGCTGCACCGTCCAGAGCAGGTCGTCCAGGAGCCGCGCCGGCACGTGCAGGTTTTCAGCGCGGACGGTCTCACGGGCGTTCATCGGGTCGTCTCGATCAGCGCCGGCCGAAGCTGACCGTCGAGCGCGTCAGGCCCGCCTTGCGACGCGGACCGAACACCGCCACGCGCCCCGTCGGGGATGCCGCCGCTGCCGCACCCGGTGCCTTGCCCGGGCCTTTTCGGTACGCGTCGTTCGCCTCGACGCCTACCTCGACCGCCTTGCCCAGCAGGTGGCAGTGGGCCAGCAGTCCGACAACGTGGCTGAACAGCATCACCGCGAAGAAGTCCAGGACGGTCGACTCCGCCTGCTCCGGGGCCGGCTGGGCGGGTTGTGCCGCTCGCACGGGCGCCGGGTCCTCCACCGCCGCGCTGAGCATGCCGGGCGGCAGGTAGGAACGCTTCCCGAAGGTGACCACCCGGGACACCGGACGGTTCAGCAAGCCTCGGGTGGGGTGCAGGACAAAGTCCTGGGTGTTCATGGGGTCGCTCAAGGTCTCCTCCGCGGGCGATCGTTGCAGGTCCTACTTCCAACCTAGCAGGGCCCCAGCAGAACGCAATCCGTGCCTTGGCACACGCCCAAGCACGGGTTCACGAGGGGATCAGTCCGCGTACGTCCCATACGACGGCGGGCTGGGCACGCGGTCCCGATCGTCCAGGATGGGCCAGTTGCGCATCACGTCCGGGAGGACGAAACGCTCGAAGGACGTCGGGGCCGGTTTCGCCGCCTCGGCCGTCGTGATCAGCTTCTCCATCGTTTTGCCGAACCGCTGCTCCATCGTGGTGTACCTCCTGGTGTGGGTTGATCGGACGCGGGACCTGCGATCGCCGCGCACGTCCAGATCTAGCAGCTTCCATCGACCCGTCAACCTACATACGGATCGCCCATGAACGGCCCATAAGACGGGCCCTGGCACGGCTTGTACTTGACGTTGAGCCGCTGTCAAACGCATTTGAAATCTGAGCCACTTCGCGCCTGATCGCGCAAAGTAAAACTGAGCCAGTCGTTACTTCTTCGATGACGAGACGTGACCGGCTTGACGTTGCTGTCTCAGTCTGTAGCTGTCTCCTTTGATCTGGATGATGTGGGCATGGTGCAGGATGCGGTCGAGCATCGCTGCAGTCAGTGTGGTGTTGCCACCGAAGGTCTCGTCCCACTGCGCAAACGGCAGGTTGCTGGTCAGGATCATTGAACCGCGCTCGTAGCGTTTGGCGACGATCTGGAAGAAGTGGCTGGCCTGATCTCCCGAGAGTGGCAGATAGCCAATCTCGTCGACGATGAGCAACCTCGGGCCGAGAATGTTGTGTCGAAGTACGGCGTCGTATCGCTCCTGTCGGCGTGCGGCCTCGAGCTGCAACATTAGATCCGCCGCCGTAATGAACTTCGTCTTGATGCCGGCCTGCGTTGCAGCGTATCCGATCGCTATCGCGAGATGCGTCTTGCCCACGCCTGACGGGCCAAGCAACACGGCGTTCTCGCCCCGTTCGATGAAGCGCAGGGTGGCGAGCTCGTCGATCGTCTTGCGCGGGGCCCCGACGGCGAAGCTGTAGTCGTAGTCATCCAGTGTCTTGAGAGCGGGGAACCCCGCCATGCGCACCAGTGTTTGCCGCGAACGAACTTGCCGCGTCTCTCGTTCGTGCGCGAGCGCGTTCTCGAGGAAATCGAGGAAACTCCATTGTTTGGCCGCCGCGTCGCTGGCCAGAGCGACGTATCGGTGCATGAGCCCCTCGAGCTTCAAACTCTGGCAGTGCCCGTCGATGCGTTCCTGCTGCAAGTTCATGCGCGCACCTCGGTCAGTAATTGCTGGTAGACGGACAACGGGTGCTGGATCGACATTGCTGGATCAACGCGTGGCCGAGCGACGGCACGAGCCGGCAATCGGGGCACCGCGTAACCCGGCATATCGCGCAAGCAAGCCCGTTCGCGTTGCTCCAACAGAATCGCGGGTGCCAGCCCTGTAACCGGATGCACTCGCTGGTTAGCCACGTCGCGCAGCCATTTACTCACCTCGACGTTCGCAGTCACGGCATCGAGCATCAAGCCGGATTGCTTGAGCTGGCTCGCCAGCGGCACATAGAAATTGCCACGCAGGTAGCGGTGGAATCGCTCGACCTTGCCTTTGGTTTGCGCGCGGTACGGTTGGCACAGTCTGGGTAGGAAGCCGTACCGCTTGGCCAGATCGAGCATGCCGGCGTGCCAGCGGTGTTGACCGTCGCCATATGCATCGCGCTCGACAACGATAGTCTTGGCGTTGTCGTAAAGGATCTCGCGAGGAACGCCACCCAAGGCTTCGAACAGCGCATGATGACAGGCGACCAGCGTCTCGGCGCGTTCATCGGTGGTGAAGCGTGCCCAGCGCCACCGACTAAACCCGAGCGTGGCGGTGAAGGCGTAAAGCGGGTCGGTGCCTCGGCGGAAGACCACGAAATCGCACTGCATCTGCCGGCCAGGCTCGGTCTCGAACCTCACGACCGGGTCTGGCTTGGGCACGGACTTATGCGCGTTCATGAAAGCCTGCAGGCTTCGCAGTTGGCCCTCGTAGCCGCGCGCACGCAGCTCGCGCAGCAGCGCCGGCGCAGCGATGATCTCGGGTGCTGCGGCGCTCATGCGATCGAGGATGTACGCCTCGAACGCTCCGAGCTTGGTTGGCCGCGGTTCACGCGGCTTGTAGCGCGGCACGTCCTCGGCCGACAGGTACCGCGCCACCGTGTTGCGAGAAATACCCAGGCGCCGCGCGATCTCGCGCTCCGATACGCCTTGGGCTTTGAGCACATGGATTTGCATCCACTGTTCCTTCTGGAGCATCGCCAGCCTTTGCGCGCAAAAGGCTGACTGTACTGAAAGGTGGCTCAGATTTACTTCGCGCGAAGTGGCTCATTATTACTTTGCGCCCAACACCGCACCGTCTTAAGCTGTGAGTAACGCACCCGCGGGTGCCCACAACAGGGGGAGGTCCATCGTGTTTTTCTTTTTCTGGTTCCCGCCGATGAAGCTGCTCCCCCGTGAGGAGCGGATCCGGCGTTTCAAGATCCTGGGGGTCGTCCTGGCCGTCACGGCCGTGTGCGTGGGCGGGGTGGTAGCGCTGAACTCGCTGCTGCCGAAGCCCGCGCCCGCCAACGTGGTGGTCGAGCCCCCGGCACCGGTGCCCCTCCCGACCCCGCCGCAGGTGGTGCCCCAGGCTCAGCTCGACGCCACGCGCGAGAAGGTCCTCACCGGTGCCGACCAGATGGCCACCGAGGTCGAACGCAAGGCCCCGGGGACCATCCAGGCCCAGCAGGCCCGCAGCCTGGCCGACTTCCTCGCCTCGCATTGCGGAAAGCCCGGCGGGTGCCTGAAGAAGTAAGCCGCGATCGCCCCATGTGAAAACGCCCGGTCATGCCGGGCGTTTTGCTTGCTGGGTGCGGTTCCGTCAGGACCCGTCGCTGTCCGGTGGGATCGACGCCGGGGTGATGCACTGCCGGCGCGAGACCATGTGCCCGTTCACCTCCTGGTTGATCTGTCGGCAATGGGCCAGTGGGGGCTGACCGTTGCGCGAGCGCACCTTCGGGACGTACAGCTCGGGGCTGATGTTCGTGGTGTTGATCGGTTGCTCCGCCCAGCTCAACGGGCTGGCCAACATGCCAACCGCGAGCAGCGCAGCGGGGAGAAAACGAGCGGTGAGCATGGGCGGCCTCATGGGGTGTGTCCTGCAGTACGTACCGTAGACCATGCGCGTCCTGAAGACCAGCGCAGCGTTGCGATTCCGCCCGTGGTGTAGCTGCGCGGTCGAACCGCTGCGGCGATCGACGATCAAACTCGAAAGATCGCCATCGGTTCGGCTCGCTTCGGAGCCTGACCAGGCCGAAGGGCACGCGTTCCACAATGCCAGCCACCCGCTTCGCCCCTAGTACGGAAAGGCCGCTGCCATTAGTGCATCAAAGGTCTGCTGCGCTTTTTCCAGCGCGGCAGCGCGCTGACTTTGAATCGACCTGATCGTTGTCGCACGTTCGCCGAACACTCTCTGCTCGTCGTACGGCGCCACCGGCAAACTCAGTTCGAAAAGGCGCCCCTGAGAAATGTTCCGCATTGATGAACTTGTACCCGTGGAGATCCGACTCAGTTCTTGACGTACGTAGCGCGATTGGAACAGGGCGTGCATATACGCGGGCTCCGCCGGCTCGGACCACACGATACGCCAGAGTTTGTCGGGCAGCAGCGTTTGCCCGTTCGTGCTCTCGACAAGAGCCGTGGCGCCTACGAGTTGCTCTGTGTTTGCGCGCGAGAAAAGCATGTCGCCGACACGCACCAGGTGTGCGTCGGGAGGCTGGTATCCATCCGGTGTTGGTTTGCTTTCCTCTTCCAGGTAGCGCCCCGAAGTGACCGCGCTCACCTTCAAGATACGGAACGGTGACCCGTTCTCAGATCCCGCCAGAAGATTCTTCCCGCCCTCGAACTTTTCGACGAAATCCGATACCTGCCGCAACGGCCAGCCCTTCGGGTTTGTCGCCGGATCTCCGTACATTTCGACGAACATGACAGGAAGAAGCTCCGCTGTTTTTGCAGACGCCTCGGTGCACAATCTGACGATGCTTTCGGCCGCAGCCAGCGCCTCCACCACATCCCTCTGCTTCTCGGGAGAGACCATCGGTATCTCTTGATCCAATACCTGCCCATCCGTGACTGCTGGATACAGGGCCCCAGCAACAAGGCGCGACAGGTTTTCAACAAATCCGTGAGAACGAGTGAAGTAGTACAGATATTGCGGCAGGACCTGACCGTTTGCGCGAAGCACGCAGAAACCTGTACTCGCCACCTGCCCGCCCAATCGTTCTGGGACGAGAGCAACCGCGTTCAAGTTTGGTCTGACCGTTGAGACCAGAACGTCGTTGGCCTGGATTAGGCGTCGCGCTCGGCTGGGTGCGTCCGCACCCAACAGTGTCTTCGCTCTTTCGATGGTCTTGCTTTCGTTGTTGATCGCAGCAACGTCCACATATTCGAAGCTCTCGGCCGGCTGGCGCGTGGGATTCCTCGTCCCTGTATCCTGGGACACGACATCGCGTATTCTCACCATGCTGCTCATTGTTCGCCGTTCCGCACTATCAACCTCAACGCTTCAACCTCTTCCACGATTTCCCGTTCGAGCGCCGCCAACTCGTCGAGGAGTTCTATGGAACTACGGTGTTCGACCATCGATTGGCTTCGAGGACGATATTGACCGGCTGAAAGCCGTAGGCTGTTGCCGCGAATCGCTGCCTCGTCGGCAAACCACCATTTCTCCGTCCATTCAGTGCTGGCGTCTCGCCGCTGCCATGCGGCGAGCCTTTCTTCGCGATCACGAAAACCTTGCACAACTGCAGGCAAATCGTCGGCCTCGATAGGCAAATCGTGATTCGCGTCCCTTTTGTAGCCGTCGTTGTCCGCGTGCAGGAACAGGACATTGCTTGTCCGCCCGCCTTTCCGGAAAAACAGGACGGACGTCTTAACGACCGAATAAGGCTGAAAGACCCCACCCGGGAGGGACAAGACCGCTTCAACCTGGTTGTTCTCAAGCAGTTGTCGTCTCAGTTCGAGATGTGCTCCGGTGGTGCCAAACAGCACACCCTCTGGGACGATAACGCCACATCTGCCGCCTGGACGAAGGCTATCGATCATGTATTTGAGGAACAGCAGTTCTGTGGCTGTGCTGTTCCCGACCTTGACATCCTCGACAACCCGGTCTTTGTCGATCCGGCCCGCAAACGGGGGATTGGCGAGAATCACGTGGTAGCCATCCACCGGCAGGCCAAGCGTTTCCTTCTGCTCCCGCTCAATGGTGGTGGTCAGCACGTTGCGCAGGCGAACTCGAACGTTCGGCAGCCCACGCAAAATCAGGTTCATCGTCGCCAAGTGAACCATTTTCGGGTCTACGTCGTTCCCGAAGAACGTCGCGTTTTGCAGGGCCGTGTTCTGGGCGATCGAGAGCCGGTCGCCAGCGCCCCGCCGTTGGTCCTTGCCGTCCACCTCGACCGTCTCGACCGCGTTGGGCGACGAGTTCGCCACGCGAATATGGTTGTATGCCGCGACCAAGAAGCCAGCGGTGCCAGCCGCGGGATCGTAGACCGTCTCGCCGATCTTCGGATCAACGATCTCCGTGATAGCGCGGATGATGTGTCGTGGCGTGCGGAACTGTCCGAGTTCGCCTGCCTGCTTGATCTGACGAAGGACGTGTTCGAAGAGGTCGCCTTTCGTGTCGGCGTCTGCCGCATCGAGCCGCAGCCCATCGACCAGGTTTACGACCTGCGTGAGCACGGTGGGATCCGTGATGTTCAGTCGCGCGCCGTCCATGAAGTTGTGCGCAGCACTTTCACCCATCTCGGCAAAAAACGGGAAAACTTCGTCACGGACGAACCGCACCAGTGCCTCGCCAGACATCGCCTTGGCCCACACCGACCATTTGAACCGATCACGAGGAATGGTGTTCTTTCCCTGGTCGGCGTTGAGCGGGTTCTTCACCGCCCAGTCACCGACGAAAATGCTTTGGTACGGATGTTTCAGCACCCGCGCCTTCATGGTGTTCTCGGCGTCGATACCTTCGATCAGGTAGAAGAAGAAGAGGAAAGACAGTTGTTCAGCGTTCGACACTGGATCGGGATAGCCGCCTCCAAAGAGGTAATCACGAATCTGGTCGATTGACCGCCGCATGTTCGGCGTTAATGGCATAGGTGCTACCTTGCGTATTTATGAATGTTAGTGCGCGACCGGCTGATCTGCTGGCGCGTCGGGGGCGCCCGAATCGTCGATCGGGAAAAGCGCGGCGTTAAGTGAACCGATCAGACTCTGTACGGCCTCACTCGAACCGAAGACGCGCTCGGCCTCTTTCAGGCCACCCATCTGCGAAAAGGTGTGGAAGTAGGCGAAGTGCTCGGGAAACAACTCCGTCAAATCGTCGGCGTTTGCGCGAATCTGCGCGCCGAGGATACGCAGCCAGCGATCTTGCTCCGGGCTCACGGTCTGCTGCAACCGCCAGGCTTCGAACCGTGCGCCCAGTTCTTCGGCGCGCTGAGCAGACGCCTCGGGGAACTGCATGTTCCCGTCCTCGTCCATGGTGATCCATTCGCGCGTGGTCGGGTCGATGTGGTCGTCCACGTCGAGTGACAGCAGGCGTGTCGGTTCGTACTTCTTTGTTCGAGGGGTCTTCGACACCACGATGCCGCCCTCTCCGACCGGATCCTCGTCACCGTGGTAGGCCACGACGCCAACGAAGTCGAAGATGGTGAAAACTGGTTTGTTTTTGGCTTTGCGAGTGCCACGGCCGCGCATCTGCTGGTACAGGATGGCGGAGCGCGTGAAACGCGCAAACACCAGGTTCACGACGTCCGGGCAATCGAAACCCGTGTCGAGCATGTTGACCGACACGAGGATCTGAGGAAACTGCTCCTTCTTGAACCGCTTGATCTTCGCCATCGCGTCAACGGTATCGTCCGGCCCGGCGCCTGACACCACGTAGTCGGCGTAGCGCACGTCCGGCGACGGCTTCTTGTCGGCGAACTCGGTGTCGAACAGATTGGCCAGCGTCTCGGCGTGCTTCTTGTTGACCGCGAAAACGATGGTCTTGCCGATCAGCGGCATCCGGAGCACGCCCTTTTGGTCCGTGAACCCGTTCTGCAACACGTCTCGGAACTCTCGGACGATGGCACGGTTGCGCTCCGGGATGGTGAACTTTCGCTCGAGCGCGGCCGGGTCGATTACGATCGGATCCCGGTTGGCAAACAGTTGCTCGAACTCAGCGGACGTCTCGTCGTCCATGGCCGACCAATCGAGGTCTTTGCGGTAGACTTCGAACCCGCCTTCCGCCGCCGTCTTGACGGTCTGCGCTGCGTACACTTGATATGGAACGAGCCAGCCTTCCGAAATGGCGTCTTTAAGCTTGTACGAAAAGGTCGGCTCATCGACCTCGAAGAATCGCAGTGTGTCGCGCACGAACTGCTTGTCGTCCGCGTCCGCCTGCGCATCGTCCAGGTTGGCGACGCAGGGCGTCGCGGTCAGTCCGATCTGCACCCCGTCGAAGTATTTGAGAACCCCGGACCATTGGCCGTAGATCGAGCGGTGGCACTCGTCCGATATGATCAGGTCGAAGTAGCCGGAAGAGTATTCCGAATAGATGTTGACCATGCTCTGCAACGTGGTCACGGTGATCCGCTTCTCGTCCTGGAACCGACGTCCTGCGCGCAGCACGTAGGCCGGGTAGTCGGGCAAATGCTCGGCGAAAGCATCCTCGGTCTGCTTCGCGAGCGGGATACGGTCCACCAAGAACAGCACACGGGTCACAGCGTTGGCCTCGAAAAGCCGTTTGATCAATGCTGCGGCCGTGCGCGTCTTGCCCGTGCCGGTGGCCATCTCCACCAGCAACTTGCGCCTGCCCTGCTGCATTTCCTTGCAGAGCTTGTCGATGCCCTTGGTCTGGTATTCCCGCTCGACTATCTTCAGGTCGATCGGCACAGACAGCAGGTCCTTACGGACCGTCAGACTTGCGAACCGGCGTTCAAGGTCGTCCTGCTTGAAGAACGTTTTGACCGGATGTGGGTGGGCTTGAGCCCGCCACTCCCAAAACAGAAGCTCGGCGCCGTTGGTCAAAAAGACGTACGGGACGTTCAGATGCTCGGCATAGCGCTTGGCCTGCTCCGCCGCGTCCGCCGGGTTCGTCGTGAAGCGCTTGGCTTCGATCACTGCCAGCGATCGCCCATGCCGGTCGCATAGAACGTAGTCGGCACGCGTGCCGTCCGGCATCACCACTTCATACCGCACCTGAGTCGGGTCGGTGGTCTTCCAACCCTGGTCCGCGAGAAGCGCGTCGATCAACACCCGGGAAAAAGCTTCGTTTGTAGTCAT
Organism: Cupriavidus malaysiensis; assembly: GCF_001854325.1. NCBI lineage: Bacteria > Pseudomonadati > Pseudomonadota > Betaproteobacteria > Burkholderiales > Burkholderiaceae > Cupriavidus > Cupriavidus malaysiensis. Next base: position 1,924,429 of record NZ_CP017754.1, on the reverse strand, counting down.
GTCCTTGAGCCGTTGGGACTTTTGCCTATTTTAAGGGGACGCGTAACCGGGCGGAAAGATTTTTGCCCGGGATCGACGATCTTCGAAACCCTTCTAGACGAGCAGAGCATCGTGGCGGGCCAGACCAGCAAAAGAGCCCAGTGACCGTCGTCTACTGGTTCGGTTACGCTAGGCCCAGCCGCGCCGCCAGCCCCGCCACCCGCCACTGCTCCGGTATGGCCTTCCACTGATCGGGGTTGAAGCGGTACACCTGCCGCCCCGGGTGCGCCGACGTGCAGATCCGCAGGTCCGGCCGGAGCGCCTGCAGCATGGGGAGCGCGCGACGGGCCTGGCCACCGACCAGCACCACGGTGCGGATCGACGGGAGCAACGGAAGCAGGTTGCGCAGCTCCTCGATCCCGCGACGGACCTCCGCCGACGTGAACTTGATCGACTTGTCCCACCACGGGATCACGTTCCAGAGGACCGCGCGCTTGCGCGGGATGCCCGCCTCCTCCATGAACCGGAACACGGCCTCGGCCGTGGGGTCGTCGTTGTTCCGGGAAATGAACCCGGAACCCTGCTTTTTGCCGTTGGGCGAGGTCATGGGCCCGGGCTTTTCGAGCAGGAACAGCATGTCCGCCTGCACGCCGCCGTCCAGGGGATCGAAGTCCTGAAACTCCCAGGTCGGGTGCTGCGCCCGCAGGCCCTCGACGTACAGCGCCAGCGGGGCGATGTGGGGCTCCGCGAGCATGGCCCGGCGCTGAGCGATCGCCTGGGGGTGGCGCAAGGTACGCGGGGCGTCGATCTGATCAGCCATGTCCGACGTTCAGAAGTTGAAACCAGGTTTCGGCGGGCCGATGAACGGGCGATTGCGTTCCTCGTCGAGCTGCGTCGCACGGAAGCCCTCGTCGACCGCGAACTCGAAGACCGCCGCCAGACCGTACCACCCTTTGGCGTAGCCGTTGTCGAAGAACCTGGGCGTGTCGAGGATGGTCCGCCCCACCCACGCGCTGGCAAGCCAGAACCGGTAGCCAGGCGAGGCCCAATACTTCGGTGCGAGGTCCATCAGCGCATCGGCATTGCCGATGTCCGACAGCAGGACGGACCAACCCCGCTGCTCCATGGCCCAGCGGTACTTCTCCGCCGTCGAAATGACCTCGGACGGCAAGGCATCGAGGGGACGGCACACCCGTAGCAACGTGTCGAGGTCGAGCTTGGTCTTACCTGCCTCAACCTTCTCCCAGAAGGACGACGGCTTGTTGCAATGGTCGGAGAGCACCGCCTGGTGGATGCCTTGGGCCACGCGCAGCTCGCGCAGCACCACGGTGATAATGCTCTGGAAGGATGTGATTTTGGTCTCGTCGATGATCATGGTGCGGCGTGGCGGTGGAACGGTTCCGCACGATTCTACGAGCAAAGAGTGAACACCCCCAGCCCCACCACGCCTCGGTACGAAAAACGGCCGCCTAAGCGACCGTTGGCCCGACAGCCTAGTGGGTGGGCTTACTCGTCGTCCACCGGCGCCTGGTCCGTGCTCGGCAGGTAGATCACGGACCGGCGCACCCACCCCTTATCGAGGAACGCGTCCAGCCACGGCCGGTCCGGGTTGCGGGGCACGCCCTGGCCCGTGGACTGCTGCCACCAGAAGAAGTTGAGCTTCACCAAATCGTCGTAGGTCTTCATGACCTTGCGGCGGGCCCGCTTGTCGATCGCCACGATGTCGTCGTTGGCCTCGACCTCGAGCGTCATCGGCCCGTTCTTGTAGAACCCGCTGATGGTGATGATCCCGGTGTTGCCGTCGATGGTGAACGGCACGCCCTTGCGGTTCATTTCCTTGATCAGGGCCGGCATGAACCGCATGAACCCCTTGTTCTCGTCGTGCGTCGGGGCCAGCGGCTTGCTCAGGTCCACGTCGTCGCCGACCGGGATCACCACCGGGACCTTGCCGCCCATCGCGCCGGTGCCCAGCGCGTCCGCGGTGAACTCCAGCGCCGGTTCCGCCTGGTCTTCCGGGTCGGTGAAACGGTCCTCGTAAGTGTTGCCCAACTGCTCCATGTGGTTCCCCTCCTGTCGATGTGAAGGCCCTGCGGGTGCCGGGCCGGTCGGATCAAGCTCTCGTACTTCCATGCACTTTGCAAGTTTCTACGGTCGGTCAAGCCGTGCCAGGGCACGGTCACGGTCAAACGTTCGTGGCAGCCCCATGCCCCTGGACAGGATCCTGCGCCGCGTAGGCGTCCAGCTCGACCACCGCGAATCGCCGTTGCCCCCGAGGGTTGATGTTCGGGTGCAGGCGCCCCCGGAGCACGAGCTGGGACACGCGCTGCCGCGTCAAGCCGAGCTTCGCGCAGGCCTGGGCCGTCGACACGTAGCCAGCCGGATCCATCCGGGCCACCATCGCGTCGATGGCGTCGGGGTGGAAATACCGCGCCCGCGGCGCCCGCAACGCCAGCGTCAGTTCGCCGCGCGCCTGGATGGTCCGCAGGGTCGCGTACGACACACCCGCCCGGGCCGCGGCCTCGCGTTCGGTCAGCAGCGTGCCGCTGCGGATGTGGTCGAGCTGGGCCCGGATCTTGGCCAGGCCGGCCCGGGTCACGTAGTTGTAGCCACGTGGGCCACGGGTGCGCTCAACCCCGTAGCGGCGGCAGAGGCGGTCCACCGCGTAGATGCTGCAGCCCAGGTAGGCCGCCGCTTCGGAGCGCACCATCGTGCCCGGCGGGGAGGTCCGGGGGGCCTGCGTTCGGGCGGGTTGAGCGATGGTCATGGTGGCGGGTTCTCCTGTGCGAGTGGTGGCGGCACCGCTCTCGCGGTGCTCCAACCATTACTAGCGGGTTCCGCGGGCCCGTCAAGTCGCGGTGATCGCCTCGACCATCGCGCTCTGCCCTTCCAGGCGGCGCAGCAGTCGCTTGCTCCGACGCATGAGGTCCAGCTCCCGCAGGTGGGCGGACCAGGCGCGGTACTCGTTGAACGTGGTGATGTTGGCCAGCGTCGCCGACGGTTGCGGCGCCACCGGGTCGACCGGTTCTCCGGTGGTCGAGCGCTGGACGCGCATGAACGGCTGGAACGTGACCGGCGAGCCGTTCATGCTGTGCCAATGCACCTCGTTGTGGCCGCCCAAGCCGAACGGGTCGAGGACCCTCTGCACCTGCTCCACGGTGGGGCCGTCGCTCCAGGTGACGTGGATCCCGCACCGCCCGGTGGGGCTCGGCGACGCGTCGATGGTGTGGCGGGGGAAGGATTCGCGCAACGCTCGACGGACGAGCCGAAGGGTGGCGTCCAGTTTGATCAGGCGGGTATTCATGGGGATCTCGCGTGGGGAGTGCGAGATCCCAACTTAGTGAGAAAATGCGTGATGTCAAGCCGTCATCTGTCGTTGTAACGCACGCGACGTACTAGACCTCGTCCTCATGTTCCCTTTCCTCCCCCTTGCCGTTCACAGCCAATGTGCCCTTATGTGCCGTGCCCTGAACCTCATCGGGAAGTTGCTCGTAAAGCTGCTTACCCGTAAGAACCGTCAGAATGACTTCCATCCGGCCACTTGATCGATCCACACTTACTAAGTTAAACCTAAGATCGTCTCCAGGCCACCCACCGGTCGGTGTCGGCGGTTGGCCAGGTCCAGAAATACCGATCAGCAGCCGAAGGTATTCACGCATCTCCTGTGCCGTAGCTCCGGTTGGAAGCCTTTCGTCACCCTCCGTCAGATCTGGCGGGGGGCCAAACACCATCTTTTCGAACGGGAGCGTGTCGATGGCTTGAATCTGTGTGTGACGGAGTCGCTGCTTAATGTGATAGAACAGGTTGCCGCGTCCCTTCAACGCTTCCTCGAGCAAATCAAAGCGTTCCAAGATTAAGTTAGCAAGTTCAACTTTCTTCGACTTCACCCTCTGTCGTAGAAAGGCCTGTTTCAGTGTGTCCTTCCCCCACCGCGTACTTCCGAACACTTCCCATTTGTCAGAAACATTGGATTCCAGATCACTTAAAAACCCGTTGACACGACTATTCGTGTCAACCAGATTCTGGATTTTCTCCTTGGATTTTGGATCATCCAACACTTCTTTGAGGCTCAGATAGACCCAGTCCAGATACGGATGAGCGCCAAGCCACAGTTGGATTCGACTGTTCGGCACTTTTTCGATCTTCTTTGCGTTCTTTTTCGCTTTTGAAGTGGGATCAATGTCCGTCGCGAAGACTCCGAAATGGCATTTATCTGCTATCTCGCGAAACCGTGCCGTCTTGTCGTCTGGCTCTGTGAGAAAGTTCGCCACGCGCTCGAACATGCTTTTCCCACGCTCATCGGAGTGTCCACTTCGCTCCGCCTTGAACTCCATCAAAAAGTACCGCCCCTTGTTGGAGGCCAGCATATCGCCCAGCGCCGATTCAGCCCGATCGTCAAGTTTATAGGCACCCGCCGGCCCACTCTCCCAAAGCGTCCCGAAATCCTGCTTGCTAGCCGAGCGTAGTTGGACCTCCTCACGCAACCAGTAGGACCATTGCAGGTCTCTGAAAGCTAGGATAACCGTGTCCTCCCAGATCGCGCCCTCGCCAGTCGAAGACTTAACGCTTTGGTCAGTCATGTATTTCTTTCCTTCTTATGGTGCCGGTTATCGGAGTGTGCCAGCGGTCCAGGCCCGCGGGCAAGCTGGTCAGACGGTCGTCGGTCATGGGGTGATCCCATCACCCCGGAGAAACGGGCCACGGGCCCGCCCCGCCCTCCGGGCCCTGAGCCTTCGGCGTGGGGTCCCGCTGGATACCCGGGCGGTGAGGGGTGCCCTGGCACTGCCCGCCGACCCAAAGCGCATCGCCCGAGGGCGAGGCTCCGGGCACGTGGTCAGCAGTGGTTCGCCGACGTGCAGGTGTAGGTCGAGCCCCCGAAATCGAACTCCACCATGTCGCCGCCGCAACGGCAGTCACGGGCGAAGGCTTCGTAATCAATGTAAGACTTAAGGTTGTCCGGGATCGAGCTGCCGTAGCAGTCGTCGAACAGTTCCGTGGCCGCGTCCAGCAGGTTGCCGTGATACAGGGAGACATCGTCCTTCTTGTCCATCGCGCTGTCGAGGTCGTACCCGCTGTTGTCCACCAGAAAGAACACCACCGCCAGCTCGTGCTCGTCGAGGTCGACCACGTCGTCGAACCAGCGTTCGAGCGTCGATTGGTCGATTTTGAGTGCGTCGAAAAGCTCGCTTTGCGCGCGGTCCAGGTCGATCGCCTGAATCTCGAACTCCTCCACCGGGGAACCGAACGGGTCGCGCAGCGCTGCAGCCTTTGCCTGGTACTCCTCGTAGTCCGAGAAGTAGAAGCCTGCCACGCAGGTGTTGTAGGGCTGGGCGAAGTAGTCGCCGGTGTTGCTGTACCCCTGCTCTTTGGAAGCCTCGGGGGCGAGGAACTGCGCGGTGTTGCCGTTGTTGTTCGCCGGGTTTTCGATGCCGTGGTTCATGGTTCGCCTCATCGTCTGGTGGATGTCTGCTCTTCGGAGCCGCCTCGGCGTGGAAAGAGATCGGACGGGGCCCGGGGCCAGGACGTCGCCGGATGCCGCACGCCTGACCGACCACCAGGCGGGAAGGACCGGGAGAGGACGACGAGCGCTGCGCGCGAATCCTTGCCCCAACAGGGACACGGCTGAGCTACACGTCGAAGGAGAAGGCGGACCGACAAGAGCGGACCCACGTGCCTGACGACCTGGCGGAGCCACGGCATCACGGTTGAAAACCGGCGGCACGACGTGCGCGAGCGCGGCGTGCTCAGGACGCCCAGGCGTCCAGGGGTCCGGTTGTACGGGGCCGCGCTGCGCCAGGTGCACGCGCTGCGTTCATCGGGGATCGCGGAAGGACGCGGTATCCGAACGGACCACCGAGCGGAGGAACGCTCGGTCTCGATGCCGTGGGGCCCGGCCGTGTGCCGCAGGCCTGCCGGGCGGGGTTACCTGCCGTTTCGCCTCCGGCGAGGTGTTGCCCGAAGGGTGCCAGGGCACGCCAGGACCACGCCCACCGCGCAGGTGGGCGCTGGACAGCCGCCGCGGTGCCCGCGCACGGGGACGTGCCCCGTGCCCAGGTCAGGCGGCCTTGAGCTTCGCGTCCGGATCGCGCAGGACCAGGGCGAAGTCGCGCACCAGGTCGTCCATCCGGATGTGCATCGTTTTGAGGAGCGGGCCGTCGTTGGACTCGCGCCCCTGGATGTGGAAGTTGTCCGGGGAGACCATGATCCCGGCGTCCATGTACACCGTCTTCGTGCGGCGCTCCGTGAACCCGCCCGTCGGGCTCGGGTCGTAACCGATCCAGACCGTGCGCGCGTCCATGAGCTTCACCCAGTCGAAATGGTGGTGACGGGCCTGGCCCGCCACGCTGAGGATGTACATCGCTTCGTCGACGGTCAGGGTGAACTCGCCGGTGATGGGCACGGCCCCCGCCGGGTGGTCGCGGTACGTGGGCTGCTGGTAGGTCTTGCTCGTCGGGCTGTTGCGCGTCGTGACGTGGGTGAAGCGTTCCATGGTCATGTACCAGATGTGAGGGAGGCATGCCCGGAAACCGTAGCGTCCGGGCCGTGGGATCAACCGTGGTAGCGGGGCCACCGCCCCGGCCCCGGTCATGCCTGGGACTGCTTGAGGATCTCGCGACACGTGCTGCCGCCGAGGTCGTCGAACTGCTGGGCGGTGATAACACCCTCGCGCAGGTCCACCAGCAGCGCGTAGAGCTGGGCGAGGGCCGCCAAGGGTTCGTCCGGTTCCTCCACCGCCTCGCCGTTCAGGTCGTCCACCAGCGCTATCTCGCCCGGGAGCGCACCGCCCGCGATTTCCAGGCGGTAGCCGCGCACGACGGCGGCCATGGTGACGGCGTTGATCTCGGTGCGCAGGTCGCGCGTGCCGTCGGGCGTAAGCCCCAGGCTCGCGGCGTCCCCGCCCCGCTTCCATGCCTCGCGTTTGAGCTTGAGGATCGCCGCCTCCGCCTGCACGAGGTCCTCGGGCGGGCACCCCGCGTAGTTGCCGTCGTTGATGCCATTTTCCGAAGCCGTCCACTCGTCGCATTGGGGGCACAGGTGCGACATGCCCTGGTTGGTGTGACGCGTCCGCCGGCCGCAGATGCCGCACGCGAACACGCCTCCGATCATGCCGCGCCGCTGAAAGGTCGATTTGGCCATGTCATGCCTCCGTGTTGATCAGGTCCGCCGGCACCGCCACGGTTTCGCCCAGCTTGCTGCGCACGAGGCAACGCAAGCCGGCGACAAGCGGGGTCGGGCCCAGGGCCCGGTAGCCGTGGCGCAGAATCGGCGCGTCGTCGAGGTTCACGATGCGGTTCGCCTCCCAGCGCTTCGCCTCGTTCGCGTACACCCTCTTGCCGTTGCGGAAGAAACCGACGCCGTGCATTTCGAGGATCGGGCCGCCCAGCGCCCAGTCGGTGGAAAACGGTCCGGTGGTGAACGGGGCGTTGATGGCCTTGGCCACCGCCCAGTCGAGCGTGGGGCCGATCAGGTCGCCCGTGGTGATGGTGATGAGGTTCATGGTGTTCCTTGGTCGTGGGATCGGGAGCCCCGGAAACCGTAGCGTCCGGGGCGTGGGGTGGATCAATATTCGCTGGTCACCATCAAGATCCAACAGGGGCCGCGCGAGGTTTCGCCCCAGACCGCGTACAACTTGATCCCCTTCGGCAGCGGGAACGTGTGGGCGGTGTAGTGCTGGCTGTAGAGCGTCGTGCCGTTGCCGTCGGTGATCAGCAGATCGGCGGTTCTGTCCTCCTTCGGGTGCAGCTCAACGGTCATGAACCCGTCGTCGTAGTTCTGCCCCGGCACCTTCTGCGAGACCCAGGCCATCGCATCGGTGACCAGCCAGGCGCACTGGGCGTTTTCGATGAGGAACTGCACGCCGTCGGTGTAGACCGCGTTGCGGAACATGGCACCGAGGGAGAAATAGCTCTCCGTGCCGGTGTAGCGGGCCAAGCCGTTGATGATGTCTTGCGCGTCCATGCTGTTGTTCTCCTTCGTGGTCGTGTGAGTGGTGCGGCTACCTGCTCGGTGGTGAGCCTCGGGGGTGCGGGGGAACGCCGCGGTGTTGCCGTTGCCGTTGGTGGTGTGTTCGACGCCGTGGACCATTTCCCTGCTCTCCCCGTTGGGTTTCGTTTCACTGCTCAGTGGAGCCGCCTCGTCGTGGGGAAAGCGAGACCTGCCCCGGGGGCCAGGCCGTTGCCGGATGCCGCACGCGCCGACCGACCGAAGGGAGCGAGGGGAACGGGAGAGGACAACGAGCGCAGCGGTGCCTTGCCCCCGTCAGGGGCACGGTTGAGCTACACGTCGAGGAAGTGGGCGGGCCACCCAGCGGTGAATCGAAAACGGGGATGCGGGAAACACGGCGTCACGGTTGAACGCACCACCCCGCGGTGCATGCCGCGGTGCCCTGGACGTTCGGGGTCGAGCAGCGCCGGGAGCGCTGCATGTCATCGGGGATCGCGGACTGTCGCGAGGCCCGTAGCCGTGCCCTGGCACGGTGGAAAGACGGGGCTCACGCCCCGCCCAACCCCGGTCCCTCCGGGCCACGGCCTTCGGCAAGAAGTTGCGCCGTACCCGCAAGATGTTGCGCAAGTTCCGCAACTTTTTGCGCAAAACCGGCAACTTTTTGCGGCACGACAAAGCGCCCACCGGGGTGAGCGCTTCACGCTGGGCGATCGGTCCACCTTCAGTGGATCGTCGCCCGCCCGCTCCTGCGGCCCGTCGAGCTGCGATGGCGGCCGCGACGGGGCCGTCCTGGATGCACTCGTCGAGGAACCCGCGCACGAGGTCCAGGTTGTCGGTCCGCTGCCAGACGGCGGTGAGCGATGCGAGCATCAACTGCTCGACCTCCGGAAGCTCACGCAACGCGTCAGCGTGGCGCTTCAGGATCTGGGCACCGTTCAGGTTCTCGCGCCGGAAGAACGCCGTGATCGTCGGATCATCGACCTCGTTCAGGTGCGCCACCAGAGCGCTCAGCTCGAGCGGGGTGAACGTCGCCCCGACAGGGCCGCCCAGGCCACGCCGTTCCCGCTCGCCGAGCACACGCATGACGGTCGACAACACCCAGATGTCGGTGTTGAACGACTCGTCCCGCACCTCCTGGGCCTGCCCGGGGGTCTTCGCGCCCACCATGGCCAGACGCGCTTCCATGGGCACGGCGAAGAACATCAGCATGCCGATCGCCGGCCGTTCGGCGCATTCGATCAGCAGCCGCGCCATGTCGTAGGCGTCGAGGCGTTGAGGGAGCGAATCCGCGACGATCGTTTCGCGCTGGGCGTTGGGCTGCTGCATGGTGGTACCTCCTGGATGGGAATGGGTGGATGGCCATGAAAAAAGCCCGCCCGGTGGTCGCCAGGCAGGCTTCGTGAACGTCGGGCGCCGGCCTTACTTGGGCCAGACGCTGTGTTTGCACTCCGGGTAGTTGTTGCACCCGTGGAAGGTCTGCCCGGCCTTCGGACCGTTCTTCACCGTCCGGGGGACCAGGAAGCCCTTCTTGCATTTCGGGCACTTCTTCGAGCCCTCGGGTGCGGGACGCGGCTTCGACGCGCCACCGGCGTACGGCGTGCGAGCGGGCATCGCGTCCGCCGGGATGGTGGGAAGGGTCGAGGCCTGGGCCTCGTTGACCAGCTCGACGATCGCCTCCTCCTGCTTCGCCATGAACGCGTGCAGGGGGATCTTCTTGGACGCGATCGCGTCGAGCAGCGCCTCCCACCGGGCGGTCATGCCCGGGTCCGTGAGCTTGGCCGGCAGCGCGTCCACCAGGATCTTGCCGACCACGGTGGCCACGAGCTGCTTGCCCTTCACCTCCACGAAGCTGCGCTTGATGATCGTTTCGATGATCGCGGCGCGCGTGGCCGACCGGCCGATGCCGTCCAGGGCCTTCAGCCGCTTGCGCTCGACCGGATCGCTGACCGTGCGGTGGATGTGCTTCATCGCCGTCAGCAGCGAGCCCTCGGTGTAGCGCGGCGGGGGCGTGGTGCGCTTGGCGTCCACCTTCACCACCTGGCGGTTCACCGAACCGCCCTCGGTCAACACCGGCAGGCTTGGGGTGGCGTCCTTCTTCTTGGCGTCCGTGGCCTGGGCCTCGCCCTGGAACACCACGCGCCAGCCCGGGTCCTTCACCACGCGACCGCTGGCCGCGAAACGCTCGCCCGCGATCGACACCTCGATCTTGGCCTTGTCGGCCTGGCAGTTCGGGTAGAGCTGCGCCAGGTAGCGCTGCGCGATCATTTCGTACGTGCGGCGCTTGATCTCGGACAGGGTGGACCAGTCCGGGGCCTGGCGCGTCGGGATCAGCGCGTGGTGCTCGCTCACCTTCGCGTCGTTCCACACCCGCGAGCGGATCGTCACGTTGGCGTTGGTCGCGAGGCTGGCCATGTGCGGGGCGCCCTGCGCGATCGCGTCCAGCACGTCCGGTGCTTCCGCGTGCTGCGATTCAGGCAGGTACGGGCAGTCCGAGCGCGGGTAGGTGGTGTGCCCCGCGAGGTACAGCTCCTGGCAGGCGTCGAGCACCTCCTTCGCGGAATAGCCGTACTTCCCGTTGAGCGCGGTCTGCAAGCCCGTCAGCTCGAACGGCAGCGGGGGCTGTTCCTCCGCCGGCTTGTTCACGTAGCGCGTGACCGAGCCCTGGCCCGCGGCCTGGACCTTCGCCGCGATCTGGTCCGCCATCGCCTTGTTGACGATGCGGTTCTGCTCGTCCAGCCAGGCCGGGCGCTGACCCGCGATCGCGCCGTCCGCGCCGTCGGGCTCATCGCCCTCCTCGTCCTCGTCGGCCTCGCCCTTGGCGTCCACGTCCGCCTGCTTCTCGGCGGATTCCAGCGACAGCCCAGGCGGGAGCCAGCGCGACCAGAACGGCAACGCCGGTTGGCCCGGGTCGAGGAACTGCGCCTCGATGGTCCAGAAGTCCTTCGGGACGAACGCCTCGATCTCGCGGTCGCGCTTCACCACCAGCGCCAGGGTCGGCGACTGCACGCGCCCCACCGACAGCACGCCGGGGTAGTTCTGCTTCTTCGCCAGGATGGTGTAGGCCCGGGACATGTTCATGCCCACCAGCCAGTCCGCGCGCTGCCGGCCCAGGCCCGCCTCGTACAGCGGACGGAAGGTCGCGTTGTCCTCCAGCGAGGCGATCGCCTTCTTGACGCTGGTCGGGTCCATCGCGCTCAGGTGGATCCGCGCCACGGGCTTGGTGTTGCCGAAGTACAGCAGCACCTCGTCCACCAGGAGCTGGCCCTCGCGGTCCGCGTCGCCGCCGTTCACGATCGACGTGCACTTTTTCAGCAGCCCTTCGATGACCTTGACCTGGTCCTTCTTGTCCTCCGAGACCTTGAGCTTCCAGTCCTTCGGGATGATCGGGAGGTCCTCGAACTTCCAGGGGAACGTGCCCCAGCGCTCGTCGTAGTCGCCCGGCTGCACCTGCTCCATCACGTGCCCGGCCAGCCAGGACACGTAGCCGTCGCCCGTCTCGACGTACCCCTGGTGCCGCGTGTGCGGCTTCGGCAGGTGGGGGATCACGGCCATGGCCATGGACGGTTTTTCAAAGATCCACAAACGCACGACGAGCCTCCTCCAAGCTGTGCCAGGGCACGGGTACGTACCGGTAGCAGGTACGACAGGCTTGTCAAATCAGGAGGTCGGGTGGTGGTGCAGGACGGAAGGTTGGCCTGGGAGCGCGGTCAACTTTTTTGTAACAGTTCGGGAAATCGGTGTGAGTTAGGGGCGGTTTTTCAATATATGTAGAGCCATCACGCGATCGCGCGGGGTGGCGTCCGATCAACGATCCTGGAGAACCCGATGACCACCACCCTGCTCGACCTCGACCCCACCCCTGCCGCCATCGCCCGCGTACTGCTCGCCGGGCTGCTCGCGCGGCTCGACCACCAGGACGGGACCCTGCGCCAGCTCTGCCGGCGGGACCCGCACCACGCCGCCCTCTGGTCATCGCTGCCCCATGGGTGGCGGCGCAAGGTGGGGCGGATGTTCAACCGACTGGTGGGGGAGCGCCAGGGTGCCGAGGGGGAGCCGCAGGTCTGGTGCTACAACCTGCCGGCCGAGCGTCCGCACGTGCACGCGCGGTACCGGATGAGTCCTGCCAGGGGGTGATGGGAAACGGCCCCGAAGGGCCGTTGATCAGAGAGCAACGCGGGCCCGTTGGCGTGCAGCAGCCCTCTCCGCTGGCGAGCGCGTGTCCCGCTCGTCGAACGGATCCGCGCCAGCAGACACGAACGGTGCGTCGTCCACCCGTTGCGTCGGGAGGGTCACCGCCGGGACGTTCCCGCGCCGTTCCGTGTGCGCATCGGCGGTTGCCGGCACGGTGATCGGTTGCGCCGCGGCCTTCTTCGCCGGACCGATCATCATCGAACGGCTGGCCTTGACGACGTGGAGCATGTCGCCCTTGGTGATGGTCGTGCCCGCGCCAAACAGAGGGCGAATCGCCCTCTCCTCGCCCTTCTCGTTGGTGATCGTCTTGGCTTCCATCAGCTCCTTGACGGCCTCCCGGAGCTTGGCCCGGAACTTGAACAGCGGCAGGTACGACGATCCGCTCAGTTCCTGCAGCTCGCTGACCGAGTAATCCTTCCTGCCGTCGTGGGTCGAGTAGAAACCGTGGAGCCACTTCGCCAGGTAGCTGTTCAAGTGGGCCATCCGCACCACGTCGATCTCGGTGGCGTCGGCCTCGAACAACGGGGCCATGCCCTTGTCGATGCGGATCCAGTAGACAGGGTTGTTCGGGTCCGTGTCGTCGTTGTCGTAGTTCGCCAGGAACCGCTGGCGCTTGATGCCCACACCGTCGACCGTGATCTTGATGTAGCCCTTGAAGAGGCGCATCAGCGATTGCCGGAACAGGAGCGTGTTCTTGCCGCTGCGCGACTTCCAAAGATAACGGTTGCATTCGCTGAGGGAGATCGGCACGTAGGCGCCCATGTCACCCGCGTTGCGTGCGATGGCAAAGCACACCAGGAGGACCATCAGGTCGTCCGCGTTGAGCGCCTCGTCCCCGTCGTACTCGATACGGTAGTGCGCGGTCTCCGCGATCAGGAAACGCCCGTCCGTCGTGCTGGATTGGCGCGGGAAGATCTTCGCGGCGGCCATCCGTTCCCGTTGAGCACCGAACAGAGCGAAGCGCAACAGCGCGTTGGGCGTGAACGGGGACGGCCAGGCGACCGTTTCTTCACCACCGGTCTTCACGCTCTTGCCCTGGCGCGGCTCGATCGTGGTCTTGGCGCGCTGCATGTCAACAACGGTCACCGGTGCCGATGCCGGTTCTACCACCACGACCGGTTGACGATCTTGCGCTGCGTAGCGGAACGGGAACGGGCGCCGGTTCATTTCGCGCTCCCGATCACGGGGAAGCCAACCACCACGCTGGAAGGATCGCGCATCCATGCAGCCAACAGCGTCCGCAACACGTCGCTCCGCGTCGTCGAGCGCTCCGCCGCCATGCGGTCGAGCTGCGCGAGCACGGCCGTCTCGAGCCGCATGTTGAGCTGCTCCATCTGCTTCTTCGACGATTTCGAGGGGGACGCCATCGTGATCTCCGGTAAACGAAAAACGCCCCTCGGGGTTTAGTCCGAGAGGCGTCGGTCATGGCCCGCCGTGGCAGGCCCATCGTGAACGTTGCGCGCGATCATCTGCGCTCTGGTCCAGTACAACTCCAGGCCCCGGTCATGTCAAGGCTTGCCTACGAAAATCTTTACCAGCAGGACCTTCACATGGGACGCCCCAGGGGGCGAACCCGATCGGATGAGGGGGCGAACCGAATGGGATGGGGGGCGAACCCAATCGGATGAAGGGGCGAACCGAATGGGATGAAGGGGCGAACCCAATCGGATGCCCCCCCCCCTGAAAGCCTTGACAGACGGGCGTTCCAGCCCGCCTTAAGCTCTTAAGCTATTAAGCAGGGGTGCGTCCTCCGGACGCGCACCCCCTGCTTGATAGCTAACAGCAATACTCTAGAGAAAAACGGTGAAGGGGTTCCTGGGTGAACCCGCCTTTCTGGCGGTTCACCCGAACCCACCGAACGAAGAACATAACGTTTTGCCATCACCTCCGGCGCGTGGTTCAACCGATCCCCTCCGGGAACGTCAAAACCTTTTGGGAGCCTAGCGGCTCCTGGCACTCAACCCCGGAACCCGTGCGCCCCGAACACCTGCCCCCGGCACGGGGCGGGGCCAACGCCAGGGGTGGGAACCGAGTGGGATGTTTTCCTGCTGGTGGGGGCGAACCGAATGGGATGTTCTGCCGCAGAGCGCGCGCCGTGGTACCGCCGCGATGCTCTTGATGGCGTGGTTTGCCGCCTCCTGGCGGCCCATAGGTCGATGAATGAGCGGGCAGAACCACTGCCGCGCGACCGAAACACACCTCCGGCGACGATCCCGCAGGGGGGCGAACCGAATGGGATGCTCGGGTGCGAATCCCCGTGCCATGGCACCTCCCGGTCCCGATCGCCCTGCCACCAGCAGGCGACACCCGGCCGGCGGTCGCCCCCATGAAACCAGGTGCACTGCTCCTCACCGCGTTGAGCCCGGCCCGGTCACCGCAGGTACTCGCCGGGGATGGTGCCCAAGCCGCCGGAGGCGGGGTTTCACGCGCCCGAGCCCTACCGATCGCCCAGGCCTACGCCACCACCTCGGTCACCCGCACCCGGTCGAGGCTCAGCTCACCGCCGGTCGGTGGGACCACGATCACCTCGTGCTCGTCGGGGTTCTGCAGTCCCGAGGTGTAGACCCTGGGATCTTGGAGGCTGCATCCCGCCGCTTCCAGCTCGGCCACCGTCACCGCGTACACCACGCCGTCCTCCAGCCCGTCGGTGGTGGCGAAGCGCCGCGCGACCTTCTCGATGGTGGTGAACGAGAGCGCGGGGCCGTTGAATCCCTCGCTGTCCCACTGGTGCGCGTGCACCGCCTGCCCGTGCGGTGTGCCGAAGTTGATCGAGCCGTCCAGCTTCCACGTGCCGTCGAAGTACACGTGCTTCTCGAACGGCTTGTCCGGGTTTCGCGGGCGCAAGCCCCGGCCGTCGTCGTGCATGCCCCGGTTGACGCCGCGGTAAAGCACCGTGTTCGGTTGAAGGTCCAGGGGTGGATGACGTTCGGGTTGGATGGGCATACGGTGCGATGGTGCGATCGAGCGGATCAGCAGCATAACGCAACAGGCGGCCCTGATGGCCGCCTGGTCGCTCCACGGTGCGCGCCTTACCGCGCGTTGCGAACCCGGGCCCCGATGCCCTCGGTCATGGTCGCCACGCGCAGCAAGATCGGTCCGCCGTCGTCCGGGACGATCAGCGCCGACCCGCCGTCGCCCAGCACCGCGACGAGCTTGGTGTTCACGAACGCCACCGCGTTGTAGCAGCCGTTCGACATCGCGCCCAACGCCGGCAGACCCGCCTGCCCCGCCTCGCCCGGGATCCGGTCGCACACCGCCGTCGCGTCCTGGCGTACGGCCGCCAGCGACGTCGGCAGGGTGAAGCCGGTGCTGCCGTTGGCGTCGCCGCCACCGGTCATCGCGCAGATGCCGATCGTGGTGGCCAGGGCCATGGGTTTGAACAGCCGCATCGCAGGTCTCCTCCTCGTGTCCGGCCTCTGAACGTGGACCGCGTGCCCGAAACCTAGCAGGTCGTGCAGGCCCGTCAAGCGGCGAGCCGTGCCAGGGCACGGGGTTGACTTCGCCCCATGACCCGCTAAGTTGGTCCGAACACCGCCAACAGACCAGCAGGAGGAGAACCGTGGTCGGCCTTAAAATCGTCCTTGCCCTGATCGCCGGCGCGATCGGCGTGTCCTTCCTGTTCCTGGCCTGGGTCTGGATCATGACCGCGATCTTCGGACTGGTCCGTGCCCTGCTGCGCGCACCGTTCAGCCACGAGGCCCGGGCCGATCTGGCCGCCCTGCGGTTCCTGCGCCACCCGTTCTTCATCTTCGGACCGCGTGCGCCGACCGCCAAGATGCGGGACCTGGCGTTGCGCGTCGCCCAAGAACGTGGGGTGGCGCTGCCGCTGACCACCCTGCGCTCGTTTTACCGGACCCGCCGGTTCCTGAACGAGCACTCCCGGGACTGGCTCCCGCCGCGCGGTTGGTGATCCCGATTCGGACGCGTCGAAACGGTCGCCCGGGTGGCGGCCGTTCGCCGTTCAAGCCCGGGTGATCGGGTGACACGCCGGCGCCTCCCGATGGTCAAGCAATCGCCCTGCGGTCCCCGTACAATCGTTCGCTTGCCCGCCCACCCGTCCGCTGAAGGATCCGTCGTATGAGCACCACCACGCCCACCATCGCGAGCCTGTCCGACCTGTTCACCCCCGAGGAGATCGAGGGGATCGACAAGGCCCCGCTTCTACCCACCGGGACGCGCCACCCCACGTGGTTCGCCCTGTGCTCGCGGGAACCGCGCCCGGTCGACAACCTGGTCCGCCTGGCGGTGCCGGCCATCGCCCAGGAGACCGGCGGCGAAACGTGGTTGAAGGATCTCGGTGACCGCCTGCGCAACCTCCAGGACGACAGCGGTGCGTCGTCGGCCCTGGCGGAGATCCGCGCGTACGGCGGCCTGCTCGAAGCAGGATTCGACGTCACGCCGATCATCCGGGCGAGCGACGCCACGCCTGACTTCACCGTGGACGCCGGCGACGGGCCGGTGACGGTCGAGGTGTTCTCGAAGCACCAGGACAAGCAACAGGACAAGCTGATGGCCGCGGCCAACACGCCCGACGGTGAGCACCCGTACGGGATCGAACGCTCGGAAACGACGGTGGGCGAGCGGACCCTCCGTATGGCCGTGACCGAGCTGACCCCGGGCGGTCGACCGGACCCGACGAAGGAAGGCGACAGCGTCCAGGCCAACCTCATCAGCAAGGTTTGCTCGATGAAGCCGGACGAGACCCAGGTGGCCCCCGACCGGCCGTGCGTGCTCATCGCCGACTTCACCCACTTCGGTGGCCCCACCACCTCCCAACTGCTCAAGCCGCACCAGATGTCCCCGCTGATCCGTGGGTTTCACGGACGGGGGCTGTGCAGCGGCGCCATGTGGTACGGGGTCTACGGCTGGAAGGGTGCGCCCGTGTTCGAGGACCCGTCCGCCCCGAAACGCATGGGCCACGACGGGCGTTTCCGCCTCGACGACAAAAAGAAGAGCCGCCTGTCGGCCGTCCTGTTCGTGTTCCATGAGGACGTCGTGCTGCTCGAAAACCCGTGGGCGGACCGGCCGCTGCCGCCGCTCGCCCGGTTCGCGTTCGGCCGCTACCCGTATTTCAACCTGCCGTACTCGATCGCCGACTGGCACCCGGGCAACGCCCTGGCGATCGTCGACGCCCAGCGCCGGATGATCGAAGCGTTCGACCGCTGACCCTGTGGGGGCCGCCGGACCACAGGCGCCCCGCCAAGAACAACCATCCCGAACAACCACCCGCAGGAGACCACGCATGGCCATTGATCCCAACCTGGTGAAGGCGTTCGGCGACGTGTTGCGCAAGCACGGCGTCGAGGTCACGAAAGAGACCGTCGAGAAAATCAAAGAAACCCTGGGCTACGTCCCGCGGATCGGCGTGCTGGGCAAGACGGGCGTGGGCAAGTCCGCCCTGTTCAACGCGCTGTTCGGTCACGACGTCGCCGAGGTCAGCGACGTGTCGGCGTGCACCCGCCAACCCCAGCAGGCCCTGCTCGAGATGCAGGGCGACCTGTCCGGGGTGTTCCTCCTGGACCTGCCCGGCCTGGGCGAGAGCGCCGAGCGTGACGTGGAGTACAGCGCTCTGTACAAGAGCGTGCTGCCCGAGCTGGACCTCGTGCTGTGGGTGGTGAAGGCCGACGACCGGGCCCTGGCCGCCGACAAGGCGTATTACCAGAGCATCGTGGAGCCCGAGATCGGGCGCAACGCGACGCCCTTCCTGGTGGTGGTCAACCAGAGCGACAAGCTCGAACCGACCGACGACTGGATCCGCGACGAACGCCGCCCGGGCCCCGAGCAGCTCGCCAACATCGAGCAGAAGCGCTCAGACGTGGGCGCGCTTTTCAACCTGCCAAACGCCGAGGTCTGCACCGTGTCGGCCACCCGCCGGTGGCAGCTCACCGAACTGGTCGATCGCATGGTCGAGGCGCTGCCGGACCGTGCCAAGTTCGGGTTCGTGCAGGGAACCGAGAAACAGCACGTGTCGGAGAATGCCAGGCAAATGGGAAACGAAAGCGCGGTGAAGACGATGCTGAAGGCGATCGGGATCGCGGCGGGTACGGCCCTCCTCGCCGTGCTGCTGGGTACCCTCGCCGCCCGCGCCGCTGACCGCGACTGAACGAAAAAGCGGCCCCGCGCGGGGCCGTCAAAACACACACCGCGCGGTCCGAGGGCCTACGTGCGCGGTACGGTCCTACACCTGAGAGGGTGCCATCTTAAGCCATGCCTTGGGTGCCCTCGTCGACCGCCGGGTGCCCGGCCGCACCTGAGCGGTCAGTGGAGCACCGCCAGCCCGAGCAGCACGACCACGATCCCCACGCCCCAGGCGATGACCTTCCAGGGCAGCGGGTCGCCGCTCGTCACCGTCACCTGGTCCGGGCCGATCGGCACGGCCACCACGCCATTCGGCGTCAGCGACTTCACCACCTTGTCGGTGATCATGACGTCGACCTTCGAGCACCAGTCGCTCGCGATCTGGCGCACCGGCACCGAGGACGCTTTCACCGAGCCGTTGGCGGGCACCATCCCGTAGCCCAGGCCCAAACCGCCGATGTTGGCGTGCACCCCGTAGCGCGTCGGGTTGGTCACCGTGCCGCTGTGGGTGTACGTGCGGTACGACGTCCCCGTGTGGCGTGATGTCCCGTCGCGGATGACCATCGGGCCCGGGATGTACTCCTTCTGGCTGGTGCGCGTCACCTCGATCTTCAACGCTAGGGCCGCGATGATCTGCCCCGCCCAGGCGAACCCGTCCTGCACCGCCGTTTCCGCCCGCTGCCGTGCGCCCGCCAGGTCCCGGCGGTCCAGCATCGCCTTGATCTCCTGGAACGCGGTGGTCGCCCGCTGGATCGCCACGCGCTCCCGCTCCGCTGCTTCCTGCTGCTGCGCCTGGCGCTGCTGCTCCGCGATGCGTGCCTTCACCGCCTGGATCGCCCGATCGTCGCCCGCGGACGCCGCGCGTTGCAGGAAGCCCTCGGCCTCGACCGGCGAGCTCCCCTTCAACTGGCGGTAGAGCGTGAGCATCGCCCGGGCGTCGCCCTGGTTCGCCGCACGTCGGTACCAATCCAGCCCGGTGGTGGCGCTGCGGTCCACGCCCTCGCCGTTCACGTAGCAGTGGCCCACGTTGACCATGGCCCGCGCATCACCGCCCTCCGCCAGGGGGAGCCAGGCCTTGAAACCGGCGTACCAGTCCGACGGCAACTGGTCCCCGATGAAGTACAGGTCCTGGGCCTTGATCGCCTGGTCGATCTGTTCCTGGAAGCTGCTCATACTCGTGTCCTTTTTCTTCTGGTGCAGGGTGCGCCGGACGGCCGACGATCACCCGAGGTTGCCCGCCGGGTCGAACCGGTAGATCCACACGCGGTAGTCGTAGAAGGCCGAGCTGACCACGCTCATGGCGCTCGTGTCGCCGAGCGGTACGTACTTTGCCACGTAAGCGATCCGGGCGTTGATCGCGTCCAGGCGCACCTGCAACGGGTTCGCCTGGAACATGGGGCCCGTGTTCGTCAGCGGGACGCTCATGGCCCGCAACGGGGGAAGCGGACCACGTGTGCGTTGGTCGCCCGTGTTCGCCACGTTGATCGGCGCCCGGGTCTGGTCGATCTTGTCGATGATCCCCTGCGGGTTGAGCTGACCCACCTGGCCGACGGCGTCCCGGACCGCGATCGGCACGTCGCACACCTGGAACACCTCGTCATGCGAGTGCTTCGAGTTGGTCCAGATCGTCGCGCGCACCTTCCAGCAGGGCTGGCTCGCCCCGAACGTCAGGTATTCCAGAGCGACCCGCGGGTATTGCAGCTTGCCGTAGTTCGCGAGCTGCTGGTTCTGCCCGCCGAAAAGCCCCTGCAAGCTGTTCCCGCCCGAGAGCGGGGTGTAGACCGGGCCGGCCGCGTTGGTGACGTCGCCCCCGCTGTCACCGCTGCCCCCGGTCACGCTGTGGATCGCGCTCTCGACCGCGCTGTTGGCCTTCTGGACGAAGCCGTTCACGTCCGGCCCGCCGTTCGCGCACGCGGCCAGCAGGCCGCACAAAACCGTCGTCGCTGCGACGGGCAAGACGTGGTGCTTCATCGTTTTCCTCTTTCTTGTTGATTGGTCCCTCGCGTCGGCCGCGCCCATCGGACGCCGCCGCCCCGCGTTAGCCGGTCACAAAAAGCTGTTGAGCCGTTGGTACAAGGTCGATTCGAGGCTGTTGGCCGAATCGGCGGAATGCAGGTACAGCGGACCGCCCCCGGTGTCCTTGAAGGTGGCGTTCCAAGCCGCGTCGAACGCCGTGTTCAGTCTCGGGTCCACCACCCCGGGCCCCGACGCGCACACGTTGTATTGACCGGCCGGGAGGCCCACGGTCTGCGATGCCGTTGGGATCAGCCCGTTGGGGATCGCCTGAGCGCAGGCGGCTTCCGCCTGCGCTTTGAACGTGGCCAGAAACGCCGGCATGCTGGTCATCGGGAAACCGAGCCCACCGCTCGCCGAGCTGGTGATGTACCCGATCGTCGCCTCGTACGCCGAATACGCCGCGCCCATGTCCGTGTTCGCGTTCGACGTGCTCAGGAGGTCCGACGCCTGCACGGCAGCCAGGATGCTCGCCTTGCTGGCCAGTGGCAGGTGGCTGATCGTTGTGGCCATACCCTCCTGGTAGAACGTCGGGGTGCCCAGGAACGGCTCCGTGAGCGAGTAGATGGCCGCATGGGTTCCCTCGTGTACGAACAGGTCGGCGTAGGACTGCCCCACGGGCGCGGTGTAGCTGGTCGCCCCCGGGTAGCGCTGGTCGAACGACACGGCATCGGCGCTCATCACCTGCATCACGGGACCCACGCCGGTGCCGGTCTGCCCCACCAGGCTCGTCCCTGTTTCGCCCGCGCTCTGACCCAGCGAAGGATCCACACAGACCTGGATCCGGTTGGTGCCGTCGAACGCCACGCCGGTGGACGGCAGGCCCATGGCCGTGCGTATCTGCGGGATCGCCTGTTCCAGGAGGTCCGCCGCCAGCTCCTGCGCTTTGAGGCTGGCCCCGGCGGAAAACACCACAGCGTTGGGCGTGACGATCACCGTGCTGCTGACCTTCGAGGGGGTCGCGCAGTTCGACGACAGCCCGCTGTTGTACGTGCTGAACGCCGGGCCGCTGTAGCTGGTCTGCACGCCCGCCACGATGGACGCCGGCGGGGTATAGGCCGCCAGGAGCGCCGCCCCGTTGCTGGTCGTGGTGCCCGTCGAGCCCGTGCCGTTGGAGCTGGTGGTTCCGCTGCTGCTACCGTTGCCCCCACCACCACCGCCGCACCCGGCGAGCGCCAGGGCGAGGAGCGTGAAGCCGGCCGCGGTGGTGCCGCGACGCGTGGTCCGTTTCATGTTGGTCCCTCGTGCTGGTTGTCGTCGGCCATCCGCCCAGCGCTACGCTGTGCTATGGCACGTCCTGGTTTCCATTTCGGCCGAACCAGCCCAACCGTGACGTGATCGCGTCGAGCTGAAACAGGCCGTCCTTCGTCCGCCCGACCGGCACCCTCGATGCCACCGGTGCGTAGAGGTCCAGGCGCTGATCCCTGATCGTCGACAAGCCGCGGTGCCGATTGCGATGGCCGCGGTTGCGCGATGGTGATGCTGAATGGGTTGCCCCGGTGCTTCGTGCTGCTCTTGCTCTGATTCTGGGCGGGAGTTTACGGGTACCCACGGTAGAACACAACACCTCAGATCATTTGATGACGCAAAATGCAACTCCCCACACCCCGCCCCGGTACCAGGTCGATGGGTGAGCGCCCACCGCCCGGTGGACGCCTCCCTCGTGGCCATGGCACGGATCAGTACGCGCCGGCGGGCTGGTCAGGCTTGCCCTGATCCCGGACGTAGCGCGTGATCCGCCGCTTCGCGCCCAGCAAGGTCTTGCAGGGCACCAGGTCGAACCCGCCGTCGCTGTGGTGGAGCTGGACCTTGACCTCCTCGACGCTGCTGCGGTCGGCAATGGCGATGTGAATGGTGTGACCGCGATAACCGAAGCTGTGAAACATGACATTCCTCCTGGTGGTGGTGCTGTGAGCTGACCGGCTCCGAGCTTTGAGGCCCGCTTTTGACCTGGCCGTTGACGTTGTTCCGTCGAGCCTGCGTGCCTGGCGTCGTTGCCGCCGTTTTCCTGAGTTCTCGTCCCGCGATGGGGGTCGCCGAGGTCCTGGGGACGGTCAAGGATTCGAGCGCCAGGTGGTGCGGGCCGCGCAGCAACACGGCCGGGTGCGCCTTGACGGACTCCGGGCCCGAGGCAGGGTCGCGGGGAAGGACGGGAACGGGAAAACGGTGACGTCGGCAGCGCCGCTGCTGGGGAGACGGAACGCCGCGCGGCGAGCGGGTGGACGGGGTGAGCCCGTGCCGTGGCACGGCTTGCTGTACAACCGACGGTGAGGATTTACGGGAACCGTCGATGCCGGTCCTGTCCGGGCTCGCCCGGTTCCTGGCCCAGGCCTGGCCAGGTCCTCGTGGTGATGCCTGGACAGCCCGTGGGGACCGTCCCACGGTGTGCACCGAGGATCGGTCCAAGCGGTCCAAGCCTTTCCCCATGGGTTCAACAAGGATCCTGATCCCCAGCCGGGGAAGGTTGCCGTCTATGGGACGGCGTTACCTTTCCCACCGGTGGGCGCTGCCCCTTCTGGTTGTACGGGAGAACATCGCCGATTTCACCCGGACAGCCTGGACCGCCTGGGCGGTGCCCGCCCGACCCTTGCCCCACCGGGCCTCCGTGCCATGGCGCGGTCCAAGGCCGTGCCGTCGTGCCCCTGGACTGGCCAGCGTTGAGCCCGGCCCCGCCGGGACCGGGGCGAGTCCAGCCCTGGTGCGCCTGGTGCGCCACCGGCCGTGAGTCGCGCCCCCGCCCAGGGGACGGCGGGCCGGCGACTCAGGTCCGGGGGGTCGCCCCTCGACACTTCGTTCCGAGCGGCAGGTGGTCCCACGGGACGCCTCCCGCGTACCAACCGAGCACGAACAAAGGAACGACCATGGCATTCAACTTCCCGGGCGCCGGCACCCAAGAGCCGACCAAAAAGAAGCCGTCCATCGAGCTGTTTTACGCGAACAAGCTGGCGCAGGACCCGAACCTTGCGGTCGGCAAGGGCGAGGTGCCGGAGCTGTTCCGCTGGAACGGCGTGTACTGGGAGGCCCAACGCGATGTCGCTCTGGAGCAGGACGCGCTGAACGTCCTCGAACGCGACGAGCCGCACCATTTCAACCGCCGCACCGCGCGCTCGATGGTCGACACGGCGTTGACCCGCCTGTCCGGCACCAAGCTCGTCCCGGTGCCCGAGGAGGGCACGGGCGTGCTGCTGCCGATGCAGAACGGTCTGCTGGAGGTGCTGCCCACCGGCGTGGTCCGCGCCCACGAGCCCTCGCGCGAGCTGGGGGCGACGCACGCCGTGCGTTCCACCATCGACTGGACGCGCGTGGCCGAGGACGGCACGTACACGGTCCAGGAGCTGGACCCGTCCAGCAAGTTCGGGATGTTCCTGAACTCCATCCAGTCGCCCGAGATGCAGGACTACCTCGGGGCGTGCTGCGCCTCGACGATCTCGAGCACGAACTACCAGAAGTGCCAATGGTGGCAAGGCGTTGGCTCGAACGGCAAGAGTGTGCTCCTGAACATCATCGCCGCCATCCACTCCAACGTGGTGGCGTTCGACCTGAACAAGCTCGACGGGGATTTCAACGCCGAGCCCCTGATCTCCGCCACCCTCGTGACGGTGCCGGAGGCCCCCTCGCGCAAGCGCCCGATCAGCGAGGGCGTGTTCAAGGCGTACGTGTCTGGCGATCTGGTGGCGATCAACCGCAAGAACAAGGTCCCCCTGTCCGTGGCCCTGCGCGCCCGCTGGATCCTGCTGATGAACGACACGATCGGCTTCACCGACATGTCGTACGGCTTCGCGCGCCGCATCGCCAACGTTCCGTTCAACCGCACGATCGCACCGAAGGACCGCATCCCCGACCTCGACAAGAAAATCATCGACGACCCGAAGGAAATGGCCGGCGTGGTCGCGTGGTTGATCAAGGGGCTCGTCCACCTGAGCCAGCACGGGTTCCCGGAGGGTGAACGCGTGCCGCTGGAAGCGCGCCAACACGCCCTGACCATCCGCGGCTCCAACGACAACACGCTGGATTGGTTCGACTTCGTGAACTTCCGTCAGGAACCGGACGTGTGGTCGGACAAGCAGGCCCTGTACACCGCGTACAAGGACTACACCCTGTCCAACGGTGGCAAGGCGCTGGGGGCACCGGAGTTCTGGAAGCGTGCCCGCACGTTCTTGCTTCCGAAGGGCGTGGACATCGATTCGCCGGACAACACGCGCCGCGCACCGGCCGACAAGCTTGGAAGCCGTCCGCGCCTCATGCGCCTGCGCATCGACGGGGTGGCCCCGTTCGTCCGCGGTCGCGAAGCGCTCGACGACCTGCCGCCGCAGACGCCGAAGCAAGCCGCCCTCGAAGCGTGCATCAACGACACGGTGAAAGCCGTGTGCGCGGTGCTGGGCACCCCGGACGGCCCGATCAAGCAAGACGTGCTGCTCACCGTGGTCAAGGATCAGCCGCTGGCCGTCGGCCTCGACGAGGTGCGCATCGAAGCCGTGATCGGTGGCGTGCTGGACAAGCTCCGCCTGCAGGTGGAGGTGATCGACGGCGTGGCCATGCTGGTGACCAAGCCGCTCCCGCCGATGACGTTTGACCCGGCGGATCCGTTCGACGTCGCCGGTCCTGCCAACGCGTAAGCGAGCCCCTCCGCTCCACCCTCCCAGCCCGGTCCATCGCCGGGCCCAGGCCCGCGGCGAGGTTCGGGGTGGGATGCCGCCGGTGTTTGAGTGCCGGGCGTGAGCCCCGGCGGTTTTCCCGAAGGGTCCGGTGCCCTCCGGTATCATCGCCAGGCACGACCGGACCACCGGTCGGCGATGACCAGACACCTGAGCGATACCGGACCACGGGGGCAGCATGGCAACACCAACCATCAACCAGTTTCTCGACAGCTTGGGCGTCCGCCTGGCCGTCCGTCGTCCGTCGTGGGATGCCACGGACGAAAGCACGGATACCGTCGTGATGAAACTTTGGTTCAAGGATGTGGAGCCGGGGAGCAACGACCGATCCATCGGCGTCTGGAAACCTCGCCCGCCTGGCGATCGCAGCGATCCGATCGGTCGCGCCGAGCGTCTGCGCAGCATCGCCCACCTCGAAGCCGGCCGCCCCACGTACGCGGTGCTTCGATACGGGAAGGACCGCGACGATCCGCTGGCGAAGAAGTACGACGGGGTGCACCTGCGCAAGCTCAAAAGCGTGGACCGTCGCCCCAACGGCCACGTGTTCGTCACGGTCGATCGCCTCGTGACCGTCGACGACTACCTGGCCCGCCCGTCCGCCGGGTCATCGCTCGCGCAGGACCTGGCCGACATCGAGCGGCGCTACGCAAAACCCGACCAAGCCACCACCCGCCAGGCGCTCGTGCAAGCGCGCATGGGCCAGGGCCGCTACCGCGCCGGTCTGCTCTCGCTCTGGGGCGGTGCCTGCGCCGTCACCGGGTGCTCGGTCGGAACGCTCCTCATCGCCTCCCACGCGATGGCCTGGGCCGACTCGAACGACGATCAGCGCCTGGACCCGGCCAACGGGTTGCCGCTCATCGCCAACCTGGACCGCCTGTTCGACAACCATCTGATCGCGTTCGACCCGGACACCGGGGACATGCTCGTGTCCGACGTCCTGTCGGCGAAGGACCGCGCGCTGGTGGGCGTCCCCACCCCGCTGCGCAAGAAACCGACGAAGCGCCAGGCGGTCTACCTGCGCCACCACTTGGACCTGTTCCTCGCCGCCCAGGAGGACACGGGAGACTGAGCGCCCCCCGCCCGCCTGTTAGCCAAACTTCACTTGGTCGGCCATGTCGCCGTACATCTGCTGCTGCCGAAGTGCAGCGATTTGGATGACCGCCGGGATGGTCACGCGATACGCGGCACCAGCGATGTCCACCGCCGTCCAGACGCCGCTGATGATCCAACCGACCGGACCGGTGAGAATCGCCATCGTACGGGTCAGCAAAATGTTTCCACCGAACGACAGCCCGCGGCCGATCAAGGCCTTCAGCACCGCGTTCACGACGATCAACGTGAGCTGGTAGGATTTAAAGCCGCCCGCGCGGAAGATCGTTTGGAAGACCATCACCAGCGCCGGCGACGTGATGTTCGCGAAGTCCTTGATGCCCAGTTCCTTTGCCAGCTCGCGGAGCTGCTCGGGTGTCATTTTCGCGAGCGCGTCCTGCAAAATCTTCATCAGCAAGTTGCCCTCGATCGTCTCGACAGACGCCTTGGCGTTGTAGTTCACGTCCATCTTGTCGCACACGTCGCAGAGCACCTCCTTGTACAACACGCCCTTACCGCCCCGGAACATGGTAGCGAACGTGTTGCCCCCGAAGCACTGCACCTCGGCCGCGATGAGCTGCCAGTATTTGCTATGGTCCGGGGCGTATTTCTTGTAATCGTCCGCCATCGTCAGCTCTTCGGTCAACCTGGCGCTGCCGTCCTTGTCGTGCGTCAGGCAACGCACGAGGTCGTTCAGATCGCTCGATTTCATCTTGCCCAGAAAGCCCAGGTCCGGGTCGTGTCGATATGCCATTTGTATTCTTTGCTCCGTGCTTGGTTGAATCGCAACGACGTTGACCGCCGTCTCCTGCATGGAATAACTCCATGCCAGCCGTCCCCTGAAGGGGCTCAGCCCTCTGAGCGCGTTTACGGCGGCTCGTGGAAAACCTTAAGCGCCCGCTCCGTACCCACTCCTGCCCGCCGCCCCACATCCTCTGGAAGACTGCGGCATTCGAGCAACCGGCAAGGCCCAGATCAACGTCGTTCGCGCACTTGACACGCCCACAGAGCCCGCTAGGTTGAAGGTATGGAAGACGTGCCACGGCACGGGTCCCAAACCCAGCACGAGGAGCCTGCAATGCCTGCCCACCTGTTCGACGGTCTCGACGACGACGGCCTGCTCACGAAAAAGCGAATCCGCCAACTGGCTGAGGCCTACGGGGTGCAGCGCATGCTCCGCTCGCCGAAGGGCTCCCGGTCTCGCCACCTGTCCGTGCGCGAGAACGAGCGGGACCAGACCGCGAGCCGCCAAGCCTGGCGCCACGAAGCCCTGGCCAAGCGCGCCGGGCTGCGGGCCGCCTGATCCAGCGGGACCGATTTCACGATCAACGGGGGCGGCGTTTCAAGGGTGAAACGTCGCATTGAGGGGGCACGTCGCCCCCTCTTTTTCGTCCACCGTTTCGCCCATCGCCACCGCTCTCAAGCCGTGCCACGGCACGGCCATTCCTGTAACGCCGGGGTACTTGCGCACCCCGGAAAAGCCGCTAACCTGGGGTGATCGGACGCGTTCGCGCGACCGCCACGTACAGTACAGGGGGAGACAGCATGGCAGACCAGCAGAACGGCCGTCCGGGCCTTTTGGGTTCCGTCCAGGAACGTGTGGCCAACCTTTGGGGCCGCGTGCGCGAGATGCGCGCCGTGGAAGCCGCCGTCACCGCGCCGGCGCCTGCCGCGCCCCAGCCGTTGGAGAGCGCCAGCGATCGCGACGTGTTCGAGCTGACGACCATGGCCGCCAGCGACGCGTCGAAAGCGGAGTTCACCCGCTACATGGAGCGGTTCCAGGCCTCCCCGACCGCCGACTGGCTGCGCCAGCGCTACACGGACGGCCCGGAGGCGTTCGACCGTGACCTGCACGCCGAAGCGACGAAGGCCCAGGCCAAAGCGCTGCAGGAAAGCCTGCTGCGGAACGTTGTCGATGCCGACAACGTTGGCGAGTTCCTGGACCGCAGCGTACCGGACCACCTGCAGGACACGCTGCGCCACACCATCGCGCGCACGTTCCTCGAACCCGTGGTGCGGGAGCAAGGCCTCGAATGGCGCGGCCCGGAAGCCATCGCCATCAGCCACCAGTTCAGCGTCGACGCGCCCGAATCCTGGCCGGAGCGCCACGTCTCGGAGCTGTACGACATCACCGAGCGGATGCCCCAAGACCTGCTGACCGACCTGGCCAGCGACCTGACCGGTGACGAGCGCGCGCTGTTCGACGAGCACCGCGACTCCGTCGTGCGCGATGCCGTGGCCTGGGTCTGGGAGACCCGCCCGAGCAATACCCCGGACGCTTCGATCCGGCAGCAGTTCGAGGAGCATGCCCTCGGCGTTCTCGAAGAGCGTACCGGCATCGACCTCACGCCGCAGTTCGAGGAGCGCCTGCAAGCCGCCGAGGACCGCGACCTCCATTACCGTGAGGTGGCCCCGCGGCAGGACGAGCTGCTGAACCGCCTCGATCAAACGCCAACCGGTCAGGCGTTCAACCGCTACGCGTACGAACGGGACCTGCCCATGGACGAGCATCGCCTGTCGGCCCTGAACGTTGCGTTCGCCGCGTCGGCCGATGTGATCGCCCCGGGCGTCGAGGTGCCCAACGGCATCACGCGTGCCGACCTGTTCGAACAGCGGTTCCATGCGCGTCTGCTCGACGCCCTGACGCCGTTCGTCGACCAGTTGCCGGCCGCCGAGCGCGACGCCGTGCGCCAGCAGGCCGACGAGGACCTGGCCGCCGTGTTCGCCCCCACCGACCTGCCCAGCCGCCAGATGGTCGCCGATGCCGTCGAGAAGACCCTGGGCGTGACCGCCCCGGCGCCGGCGAAGGCCCAGGCCCAGGCCACCCCCCAGCAGCGTAGCCAGACCGCCCAGCCGGTCGCCGCGCGTGCGCCCGCTGCGCCGTCGCTCGCCCCGTCGAGCGCGCCGTCCGCCCCTGCCCCTGCCGAGACCGAGAAGGTCCAGGCCCCTGCCACCCCCACGGGCGAGAAGACCCCGGAGGGTGCTCCCGCCCAAGCTGCGGAAGCTGTGGCTACGCCGAGCGTGCCCGAGCGGGTGCCGACCGGCCCATGGGAGAACTTCCAGGGCAAGTGGGCTGGCGAGGTCTACGACTTTTGGCGTGCCCGCTACGCCGACCCGGCGAACAACGTGGCGATGAGCCCGCGCGAGGACGCCCCGGACGGCTTCGTGAAGAACGCCAAGGGCGAGCGCCAGGGGCTGTTCGATGCCGCTGCGTTCCTGAAGGCCCTGCCGGAAGGGACCACCCGCACCGACGCGTTCGTGGCACTGGACAACGCGTACAAGGCCCACGAGGAGGCCATGTACGTCAGCCGCATGAACAGCACCGGGCCGGACACGGTCCGCCTGGACCTGGTGAAGGCCGCGGAACATGCGTCGTTCCACGCCGAACGGTCCGCCCTGCTCCGCGGGACGCCCGAAGCCGTGGCGCAGAACCGCGAAAAGGCCCGTGAGGCCTTCGGCGCGCTGTTCGCCTACGACGTGAAGCACGGTCACCCGATCACCGACCCGGACCGCGACCTGAGCAGCGGCGCCACCGTACAGGAGCAGTTCAACTGGGTGAAGCGCGAAGACACCCGGGAGGACGGTCGCGTCCTGCAGCGTAAGGAAATCGGCGCGTCCGTTCTCGGGACCGTGCCGAGCGAGGGCCACCTCTTCACCACGCTGATGACGGGCCAGGGCGAGCTGATCGTGGGCCGCCGCCGTTCCATGATCGGCTTCAAGCCGTTGCAGGTCACCCCGCTGGAACGCAGCGAGTTCACCGCGCCGCAGGCGATCCGCACCGCGATCGCGAAGGAGCACGCCGAGGAGGTTGCGGCGAAGAACGCACGTGTACACGAGCTGCAGGAGGCGCAGAACGCGGTCCGCGTGGAGGTCGAAAAGGTCAAGGCGAAGGAGAAGGCCCAGGAGGCCGCTGTCCAGCCGTTCGTGCCCGAGCCCGACTACCAGGAGACCGACGAGGTGGTCATCGCCCGTGGGAAGCTGGTCGATCACGGGGTCCACGACATGAAGATCAACGGTCAGGAACCGACGCCGTACGCGTCCATCGAGGACCGTGAGGGCACCGTTCGCCGCGTCTACGGTTTCGACATTCCGCGCGCCTTGCAGGAGGGCAACGTGCTCCCCGGCATGACCGTGGAACTGCGCGGGGACATCACCACCTCCATGCAGCCCGACCGGAAGACCGGCGAGGAGTATCCCACCACGGTGATCCACTTCAGCGCCCGTCCGCACAACTTCGAGCAGCACGATGCCCAGCAGCGCGCGAAGTACGACGCGGCGGTCCAGCAGGCGAAGGAAAAGGAGCTGGCCACCACTCAGGGGATCCTGCCGTTCGTGCCGCAGCCGGACCACGCTCGTACGGTGGCCGAGCATTACGCGCGTGGGGTCCTGCTCGAGCAGGGGGTCCGTCCGTATCAGGACGTGGAAGGCGCCAAGCCCTCCCCGTTTGCTGTGGTGGAAGCCCGCGACGGTGAGAAGCACACCGTTTGGGGCAAGGACCTGCCGAAGGCCATCGAGGTCGGCGGTGTACAGATCGGCGACACGGTGGAACTGCGGGCGTACCGCACCGAGCCGAAGACCGTCCAGCTCGCCAACGGCGAGCAGCGGGCGGTGCCGCAGGTCACCTGGTCGGCCGCACCGCACGATTTCGTGGCCCACGAAGCGCAGCAGCGCGAGGCCCACGAGGCCCTGCACGGGAAGGTCCGTGAAGAGGTGGCGCTGACGGTCGAGGAGCGCATGGCCTCGTGGCTGGACGCGAGCGTCCAGAATCCCGAGCACTACCAGCCGCTGGCACGCGACGGCAAGGCCGAGTCGACCACGACCCTGGCCAGCTCCGCGGCTGAGCAGACCAAGGTCGTCGCCCAGGAGGAACTGAGCGCCGAGGCCCAGCGCCAAGCCAGCATCCAGGCGGCGATGAACGCGCCCGCCGCGAAGCTGAACCCGGACGTGTTGAACGAAGGGTTCAACTCGATCAAGGTCAAGGGTTTCACCTCCGACGGGGTGGCGTACAGCATGAGCATGGGCGGCGAAACCGTCGACGGTGTGGCGCCGTGGAACCGCGAGGCCAACGGCCTGGACGGTGCCACCAGCCCGAGCCTCAACCTGCTGACCGCTGGTGCGCGCCTGAACAACGCGATGGGCGGCCCGATCTCGCCGGACGATCGCGCGTTCGTCAACGAGGCGCTGCACGAGCACCTCGAGGCGAAGACCCAGACGTTCGTACGCGAGCACGGCCACCAGGTCGCGCCGATCGAAGCCCTGCTGCCGCGTGGGGATCGCCTCGCGTCGCGCATCGACGCCCGTGCCCAGGCACAGGCCCAGACCGTCGCGCAGGACCAGCAGCAGGGCCGCGGTGAGCAGGGCCACACCGCCACGGTGGAACCGGTGCAGGCCGCCCGGCACGACGCTGAGCACCAGGTGGTCGCCACGCCGAAGGTCGAGGCGCGCGAGGAGCAGCAGGTCGTGCAGCAGCCCACCGTGCAGACCCAGGCCACCACGCCGGTGGAGCGCGAGCAGCAGGTCGCCACGCCGATTGTCGAGCGCGAGGCCAAGCTCTTGCCGCCGGGCCAGTCCGACGCGCAGGTGCCGCAGCAGGAGGCCACGGGCACCTCGAAGGTCCTGGACAGCCTCATGTCCTGGACCGGTGGCGACCGTGAACCGGTACGTGTGGTGGGCACCCCCACTGCTCCGGCCCAGCAGACCGAGCGCCCGATCGTCGAGCGCGAGGCGAAGCTGCTGCCCCCGGGCCAGTCGGGCGCTCATGTGCCGCAGCAGGAGGTCAGCAGCTCTACGAAGACCCTGGACAGCCTCATGTCCTGGACGGGTGGTACGACCGCGCAGGAGCGGAAGGATGCCGCGCCGATCGTGGTGGATCCGAACAAGCCGCTGGCCCCGCAGGTCCAGGCCCACAACGAGCGCGTCCGCGAGAACTCCGACGAGGCGAAGAACCTCTGGGAGGGGCTGGGCCTCCGCGGTCCGAAGGCCGAAGCCGCGCAGCGTGAACGCCTGGGCCTGGCGCCCAGCACGCCGGCGCAGGACGTGAGCCAGACCCAGACGGGCCACGCCCAGGAGCACGACAAGCGCCGCGAGCTGAAGCTGAGCGTCGACGACGAGTACGAGCGCCGCCGCTGATCCACAGCGTCTCCTCGGCCTTGTCCGGCATGGTCAGGGTCGCTGGCCCCGGGTTCGCCCCGGGGCCTTTTTGCTTTCCGCACGTCTGGCCAGCACCCCGCCCGTGGTGATGGGGCGAAGCCTGATCGCCTGCTCCTTCCGTTGTCTTGCCCGTGCCCTGGCACGGTTTGACATGGGACCTAAAGCTGCTAGTTCTAAGTGATCGGCCATCCGCTGGCCCTAACGTTCAGGAGGATCACCCCATGTCCCAACGCCTCAAAACCTCGGTCACCGTGGTGGCCCTTGCCGCGATGGTCAGCCTCACCGCCGGTTGCGCGTCGATCAACGATGCCAGCGAATCGCTGGGCCATCACCTCGGCATTTCCAGCCAGAGTGGCGCGGCGGCCACCGGTGGTGCTGCCATCGGGTGCCTCGGTGGTGCTGCGGTGGGCGGTGTGGTCGGCGTCCTCACCGGCCACGGCCTCGCCGGAGCCGGTCTCGGTTGCGCCGGCGGTGCCGCGTTGCTCGGTGCGGAGAGCTACGCCGCGTCGGTGCAGAAGCAGCTCGACAACGCGCAGGCAGGCGCAAAGGTCCTGCGGGACAAGCTGACCGCGATGAACGCGCAGCAGCAGGTCGTCGTGGCGACCGCGATGGTCCACGACCGCGACAAGGACGGGAAACCGACCAGCAAGGAAATGCCGGCCTGGAACCACACGGACATCGGGCTTCCCCCGTCCGGCATGAAGACCCACGACCCGCGCGTCGCCGACCTGATCAGCAAGGCCGGTGAGCTGGCCAGCAAGTCCGACAAGCCGGTGACCATCGGCGTGTACGTGATGGCGCGGGACGCGAACTGGGTCCGGGGACTCCTGGACGCTGCGATCCCGAACAGCAACAAGACCACCACGTACGTGGTGCACACCGTCACCTCGCCCGCGAAGGCGAAGCTCGTCCTGACGCCGGTCCCGAGCGTCTGATCGACGGCCGACCAGGGCGGTGATCGCCGCCCTGCCACCTACAACATGTCTGGAGGAGACAGAGGATGGACAAGAAATCGTTGGAGACCGCGGTCGGCTACGCTTGGGATGACCTGGGTACCGCAGCGGTGCTCGTGAAGATGGCCGCGCAGGAGTACGTCGATGCCGCGCAAGAAACGCTTGCCGCGTTCGACGACGTACAGCGTCAGCTCACCACCATTTTCATGCAGAACCTGAGCCTGGAACAGGCCAGTCGGCTCATGGCCGAACTGCGCAAGCAGCCCGCCGGTCAGATGACCGTTGCGTTCGCGCAGGACACCCAGCTCCAAGTCAAGCTGAAGAGCGCGAACGAGGCCAAAGTTGCGTACCGGGACGCCACCCAAGCGTGGGAAAAGGCCGTCGATGCGGCCGAAGACGCGGGGTGCGAGCGGACCGCGCGGTTCAGTGCTCCCGATGAGGTGGTGCTCGCCGACCAGGCGATCGAGGCCGAGGCCAAGATCACCGACAAGCTCAACGATCTGCGCGCGGCGATCGAAAAGGGTGCCCAGCACGTCGACACGATCGTTCAGGCGGCGCAATCCGCGCCCGCTGCAACGGTGGTGCCGAGCAATGTTCCCGCCGCAGCGGTGGTGCCCTCCCCGGTCGCGCCGTCGGTTGCCGCGCCCGGGGATCCCGAGGTGGAATCGGCCGAGGACATGCTGAACGGCATGACGGACAACGGCACCACTCCGGCTGCCGCCCCTGTTGCTGAGCCGAGCGTGGCGCCGGTCGCTGCGGTGGAGGAGTCGGTCGCGGTCCAGCCCGTCGAACCTCCGCCTCAGACGTCCCTGCCGACGTCGGGCGTGGGCCTTGAGCTGGTCGACGCCATGATCAGCATGTCCGATGCGGGCCGTGCGCTCAACGATTTTGCTGGCGACGACGCCGAAGCGTATCAAACGCTCATGGGCAACATCCGGCGTGCGGTGGAGGACCTCGGGGCCGCCCTCGCCGCGTACCGCCAGGAGGAAACGGATCCTGATGCGTCGCTCATCGAGAACGCGGAAAAGCTGCGCGGCATGTTCAGCGGGATGCTCGAGGTGGAAGCCCTCGGGGAACGTGCCCGAGCCGAGTATCGCGCCCTCGACGAAGCCGCCGACGCCTACAACGCGGCAAACGACGTGTCCGACTCCAACGGCCGTATCCGTGCCCAAAGCAACTACAGGATGGCGCACGAGCGACTGGCCCGCACCTTCGCGGAGCTGAAAGCCGTCGATGGTATGGGTATGGACGCTGATTTCCTCGATGCCGTCGCTTCCGCGGTGGACAACGGCGGTCGGAACCTGGCCATGATGGCCAACCGCACGCACGTTGCCGTAACCGCCCGAGAGGGGATCGAAGCGCACGACGCGGCCTGGGGCGCCAAGCCCGCCAGCGCTGGCCTGGCCGGACTGACGAGCTACATCAAGCCCGTTGTGATCGGCGTGGCGGCGCTCCTGGTGATCGTCGCCGGTGTGTGGATCGGTTCGGGTTCGAGCAACTCGGATCCGGTCGCGGCCCCGGCTCCCGTGGTCGCGGCCCCTGCCCCGATCGCACCACCGACCGTGCCGGCACCGGCGGTTCCGGTAGTCCCCGTCCCTGCACCCGTGGCCACCCCGCGCGTCGTTGCGCCGGCGGTGCCTGCTGCGCTCGCTGCCCCTGTTGCGCACGTGGCCCCGGTTGCCCCCGCTCCGGTGGTGGCCAAGCCCGCCGTAGCGCCTACCGTGCACCGGCCGCCGGTGGTGCATCACGTCGACAACCTGGCGCGCGAGCAGGCCCAGCTCAACGCGGCCAACGCGAAGCTCGATGCCTGGGCTCAGCAGCACGACCATCAGCCGTAAAGCCTTGAGTAGAGGGGTGCTACGGCACCTCTCCACCGCACCACCAGCAGGGTTGACACGGCATCAGAACCTGCCATGTTGATCCGACCAACGACGAGGAGGAGACCTTGAAACAAACGCCCACCACCACGACCGAAAGCCCGAGCCAGAAAAGCGCCCCGACGTTGCAGTTCGGCGCGTTGGCCGACGAGATTTCCTGGCGCAGCAAGGTGTTCGACGTCATCGGTCGACTGATCTTCGGCTCGCCCAAAGCCTTGGGCGTACGGGAAGGCTTCTACCACGTGGCAGCCGAGCGGCCCCAGTTCAGCTTCGAGCTTCGCAACAACGTGCGCGACCAGCTCATCCGTCGGGACATTCGCGTGTGGCTCTCGCGCCGCATGCTAATCGTCGGCGCGGTGCTGATCGTCGTGAGCTTCATGCTCAACGACCGCTACACCCAGGCGCTGGCCGCCTCGGCGCACACCTTCTTCAACTGATCCATGGGAGGAACCATGCACGAGAACGAGACCCAAACGGTCGATCGTCCCACCAGCAACGCCCCCGAGAGCAGCACCGACACCGCAACCGCGGTTGCGGTCGCGCCGAAGGTCAAAGCCCCGCCTTACGACCGTAACGCCGCGCAGTTCATTGAACGGTTGAAGCCCGCTCTGTTCAAGGATGCCGGTCAGGGCATGGCCTACACCGGCCTCATGGGACGCGCTCGTGAGCGAATCACCAAGAACGTGAAAATGCAGGTCGCCGAGTATTTCCGGCGCAAGATCCCCCTCACGAACCGCGCCCCGTTCGACCTGCAGGACAAGGAAGGCGACACCGCCGTTGCGGGTGACGGAACGCCGCTCGTCCAGCTCCTGAAGGTGGACGGTGACGACTGCGAGATCGGGTACGGCGGGTCCAGCCTGGCCGAGACCGCCCTGCTCTACGCGCACCCGCTGGTCACTGTCGCGTCCGAGGCGATCGTGGCCTCGGGCCACATGGGCCTGCCCGGCCTCGTGCTGACGCAAGCCGCCTACGCCATCGGGACCCTGGCCCTGCTGGGCCGTAACTGGCGCTACATCATCCGCCCCACCGCGCAATACACGATGGGCATCCTCGCGGTGCAGACCGCCGCCGCGGCGACCTTCCCGGAGTTCGCCGGGCCCGTTGTCGCCGCCGGCAGTTCCCTGATGCTGGGCCGGCCGTTCCTCGAATCGCTGATCGCCAACCGCTCCGGAAAGGACCGCCTGTTCAAGCTCCCGGAACCGTTCCAAACGCCGAACGACAACGACGCGATGATGATGCGTCAGACTCAGATCAACGCTGCGTCCAACTTCGCGAAAAACGGTCCGGTGATCATCCTCGGAACGGCGCGTGGTTACCTGCAACGCGTGAAGGGCGACCCTCTGGCCCCCGACATGGACATGTACATGGGGTTGTCGGCCCACGACGACCTGACCACCCACCTGCTGGTGATCGGGGAGACCGGTTCCGGGAAGACCTTCGGCATTCTCACGCCCCTGGTCCAGCAATGGCTGGTTTACGGTCAGTTCCGCAACGGTGTGTTCGAAAACTGTGGTGGTGCTCTGCTGCTGGACGGTAAGGGTTCCCTGCCGGACGACATCATCAAGGCGTTGCGCGAGCAGGGTCTGGACAAGATCCTGACCATCATCCAGATTTCGCCGGAACCGGGTGGCGATCCGTTCGCGCTGTTGCAAGGCATGACCCCCGAGCAGGTGACGAGCGCGCTGCTCGCCGTGAACAACGACGCCAGCGACATGAAAGACTTCTGGACGGTCAGCCCGGGGAACTGGCTGCGTCACACGGCCCGCCTGCTGTGGACGGCCAGGGAGCTGGAAATGATCGAGCTGGAAGCCGAAGCTCGCAAGCGCGGTTTCGCGAACTACCGGGCCTGGTCCGACGATCTGGACCGCCTGGTCCAGACCATGAGCACCGACGGCACGACGTTCAAGCGCTGGACCGATTACGCCGCCTGGCGCAAGGCCTCCAAGATGGACGTACCGGAACCCTTCGCGTCGGCCCTGCGCAACTACTTCTGGCACTTTGCGACCCTGAGCGACTTCGCCATGTCCTGGATGGAGGATTCGATCTTCATCTCGAACATCCAGCCGCAGCCCAACCCGCAGACCGGCCAAATCCCGATCCCGTCGGACGCTCCGAAGGTGCCGGGTGGCCTCGGGCTCGTTGGGTGGTTGCAGCAGCACCCGGACGTGCTGGCGAACAACGCCCGCGGGAAGCTGATCCGCCAGGCCTTGAAGTTCGCCTCGCTGGACCTTCCCAAGCTGCGCGCGGACCTGCGGTCCGACATCCGTGCCACGCTGTCGTCCTGGTTCACCCCGATCATGAGCAACGAAAAGCTCGTGGAGTGGGCCTACCTCGAAGAGGGCTGCGACGTGCTCGCGTGCATGCGCGGCGCCGTGGTGGGGATCTCCCTGCCCGAAACGCTGTACCAGGAGGCCGGCAAGATCATCACCATGCTGGCCAAGAAGCGCGTGTTCAACGCGGTCAAGGAACGCGGGAGCGTGGTCGACTGGCAGGCCAAGTGGCCCGAGCAGCGGTCGCTGCTGTGCATGATCGACGAAGCCCAGATCCTTCTGGGCAAGGGCAGCCATGCGGACGAAGGCGAGCTGCTGTCCACCGCGCGCTCGCTGGGCCTGCGGTGCGTGTTCGCGTCCCAGACGGTCGATGCGTTCTACGCTCGCCTGGGCGAGGACTCCGCGCGGGCGTTCCTGAGCAACTTCATCTCCTGGTGCAGCATGAAGTCCTCGCCGGCGAGCCATGGGTGGGCCAATGATCGCCTGATGCGTCAGCGCGTGCACGACTACAACTACTACCTGTCGGGTGCGCTCAGGGACATCACGTCGAACGACTTCCAGCGCGCCCACCAGGGGGCTCGAGAGGCCGCGAGGATCGGCAAGCCGGAGCTGAACCCGGGTCAGCGGCTGGCCATGCTCAAGCGCCTGCGCTACGACCTGAGTCGGCCGACGGACGTCCTTCTGACGAAGGCGGATCGTGACGCCCTGCACAACCCGAAGGACCGGTCCGGCCGGCTGCCGGCGTCGCTCGCCAAGCTCGCGCTGATGTTCTCCGTGGGCGCGGTGACCACCAACCTGTGGGAGGTTGTGCGGGGCACGGGCGCCCTCGCCTCGGGCCTGGCCCGGCGCGTTGCGGGGGCGCTGAGCTGGAAGTTCATGGGCGGTGCCGTCGAGCACGACGACTACAAGCCCCCGCGGTTCTATGTGAAGCACAAGGTTGGGGAAAACAGTTATGTGCCCGACCCGAACGGCGACGTGGTCGAACTGTTCCCCTCGGACGATTGGCCCCTGCTGAACCACCGCTACGTGGGCATGATCAACGTGAAGCGTGGTGGGGTGCCGCGTCGTGACCTCTGCGACACCATCGGCAAGCTCTCGGTCAAGCAGATCCGTATGTTTGCGGGGTTGCAGGGCATCCAGACGCTCTACGACGAGCTGGAGCGCCGGCAGGCCATGGCGGCGTCCAACGACCCGGAACGCACCGCCGCCTGACCTGAACCAAAGCTCGGATCCGTCCGGGCTTTTCCGTGCCAGGGCACGGCTTGACACGGCCCTTTATCCTGCTAAGTGTAGACCATGGCCCGACGCGCTACGCGGGCACCATCGAGGAGGAGACCTCATGCTGAGCACCACCCTTCCGGGCTTCGCGTACTGGGCGACGCCGAAGTTTTATTCGTCGCTGCTTGACCCGCAGGGAACGGCCGACCTCGTGCCGATCGTGATGGCCGGGTTGCTCTTCGTGGCGCTCGTCATCGGTTTGGAGTTTTGGCGTTTCCACAAGCGCCAGCACGTCCGTGAAAACAACCTCCAATGGATGATCGACAGGATGGATGCCTTCACCAAGGCTCGTCGTGAAGGCCGCACGGAACAAATGGACCCGTTGGACTTTACGAAGAACGACATCTGGAAGCTCGAGCAGGACGTGAAACGGGGCCGTCGGAATCGGTTCGTCCTCGTCGGCGGGCTTTCGCTGGTGGGGCTGCTCGTTGCGCTCTGCCTGGCGGTCATCGTGATCTGCTGGGGCCACTGGTGGATCGAGGGCGGTTACAAGTGCGACGGCGCCGTTCAGCCCGTCTACAACCAGTTCGACCCGGAAGGTCTCCAGCAGACGGTGCTCGGTGGTCACGTGAACCTGTGCTCCCCTGGGCTGTTCACCCATGCCGATGTGTTCTTCGCCAACCCGAAAAATGCCATCCGGGAGACCTTGAACTGATGAAGCTCGATCCTCGTGTCCAACAGGGCGCTGCCCTCCTCGCCGGCCTGTGCCTGCTGTTCGCCGCCACCGTCGGCGTGACCAAGTTCCTCCACCGTCGTCCCGCCGCTCCTGCCCCCGCCACGCCGGAGCAGATCGTCGCCCAGGCGGTGGCCACCAACCCGGCGCTGGTGTCCCGCGACGCGTGCCTCCGCCTGGCCGTGGTGCCGCTGCCGTCGTCGTTGCTCGACCCGACCCGCACCCCGTTGCCGACCCAGGCCGACGCGGAAAAGCAGCCCGATGCGAACCTGCGCAACTGGCTGTCGCGTTTCAATCCGCCGCTGGCGAACCTGCCGATGAACCACGAGCAGCTCGTGATGTCGGTGATGGCCACCATGCCGACGGTCCAGGCACGCCGCGATGCCGCGCACGCGCGGATCCAGGCCGAGCTGCGCCAGATCGACGTCTACAAGGGGATCTGCGCCAAGACCTGGCCCGCGACGGACCGCCTCGCCGCATCGCTGGTCACGCTGCACCGGAACGTGCTGATGGCCATTCACCCCATGCCCCACTGATCCAGACGCATCACCGTTTTGTTGTTCAACCCACGGGCCGCATCCCGCGGCCCCGCACACCGGAGGAGACCACCGTGCACACCCTGACCAACCCCGTTATCGACATGCTCGACGTCCTGTTCGTCCAGGCCGGCATCCCGCTGCTGATCGTCGCCGGC
Organism: Cupriavidus malaysiensis; assembly: GCF_001854325.1. Taxonomy (NCBI): domain Bacteria; kingdom Pseudomonadati; phylum Pseudomonadota; class Betaproteobacteria; order Burkholderiales; family Burkholderiaceae; genus Cupriavidus; species Cupriavidus malaysiensis. Next base: position 1,884,588 of record NZ_CP017754.1, on the reverse strand, counting down.
GTCATCGGCGCCGCGTACCTCGGCCTCGTGCTGGGCACCCGTCGCAACGCCTCGCGCCCGCTGCCGCCCGAGCTGGACCAGGAGGCTCAGCCCTCCTACCTGATCCGCCCGGCGCGCCCGACGTACACCCAGGCGGAAGCCGGTCAGCGCCTGCGCGCCACGATCGCCTCGTTCAACGCCGCACGCCAGGCCCGCTCCACGGACTGACGGTGGTGGCAGGACCCGCGCAACAGCATCGCGCGTCGACCACGCATCAACACCCCGGGGGCCTAGCGGCCCCTTTCCCGTTGCTGACGCCCCTGTGCCAGGGCACGTCGATTCGCTCGCGTCCTGGGCCGGAGGCACCGCCTTTCCCGCTGGTGTTTTCCCGGGTGGTGAGCGCCGCCTCGTCCCCCTCAAAAATAGTTGCGCTGGTCCGTCGTACATGGGCTATGACTCTTGACGAGCCAATAGGTCCTGCTAGGTTAAAAGTAGGAGGTACAGAAAGATGTGCCCTGGCACATCCGAACGAACCTCCCCAACCGACCCAACCCTTACGCCACGATCGACCCCGACCACCCACGGACCGCATCATGAACGACCTGATCCTCATCCCCGACAACCTGCCCGCCACCGTCCCGGCCACCACCGCTGCTGTGCCTGCCCCTGAGCGCCAGAAGGAGGCCATCGACCGTGCGATCGACCACTACCGCAACCTCGTGTCCCGGGGCGTACGTGTCCCGGTCCCCGGCGGTTCGCCGATCACCGCGCTGGCCCTGATCACCTCCGACAAGCCAGAGCACCTCGCGCTGATGCGCGGCTTCATCGTGGTCCAGGCCAAGGCGATCAACGTCTCCCCGAAGCTGTTCCTCGCCGTGGTGAATGCCGCCCTGCGTCGCCGCAGCGCTGCCGACGCGGCCAGCCTGGCGAAGTCCGCTGCGACCACCAAGGTCTTCGACCTGGTGACCTATGACTACGACCCGGACGACGGCGTGGTGAAGGCCTACGACACCCGGACCATGGACCGGATCGACGGCACGCCGTGGACCCCGGGCTTCGGTCTGAAAGACTGCTGATCCACCCCTGATCCCAGGAGAGCGCATGGACGCCCAGACCATCAACGACGTGTCGAACTGCGAAGAGGGACGCTACCCCTACCCGGACGCCTGCGTGAAGCTGGTGATGGGCCGCGAGCGGGACGCCCTTCGCATCCCGCGTGTGGCCGGGATGGTCATCGTAAGCACCCGGGACGAGCGGGCCGAGGGTTCGTTTCAGGTTCACTGCCCGGACTTCGCGCCCCACACCGTGTCGTCCCTGGACGACGTGCGCTGGCAGGTCGAGCAGCTCCGGATCCTGGATGCCCAGCGCAAGGACGGTTGGCTCCTGCGCAAGCTCCGCAAGCCGTACATGGTCACCTTCCGCTGGACCATGGGCGTGCTGCATCGCCGCTTCATCCTCGCCTGGTCGTCCGTGGACGCCTACCGCGGCCAGGTCCCCGAACCGTACACAGGGGCCGTGATCCCGTTGTGCGACCTGGAGACCCTGCTGGCCCGGATGGAGCGGGTCAAAACCGGGGAGGAGAAGGCCCCGTACGCCTGGGATTACAGCGACGGCGGTGACTGGCCGCGGCACTGCGAGCGCGTGTGGAACGAGGCACCGCCCGAAGACCGCGCCCGGATGCAGCAGACGCTGAACGTGATGGCTGCATACAGGTCCAGTCGTCCTGGAGACCCTTCTGCGTCAGAGACCAAGGGCACCACCGATCCCGAACGGTCCGCGTGATCCAAACCGTGCCAGGGCACGGACTTTACGCGCCTCGAAATGCTGCTAGTTCTTGACCATCGCTCGCCATCCGGTGGGCACCACCCAGGGAGGAACATCCATGCTTTACGCCATCGCCATCGTCGTCCTGCTCGCCGTCCTCGTCGCGGTGTTTCGCAACACCCCCAGCTCGCTGTTCGGCGGGCAGAGCCTGGCCCAGCGCTTCCGCCAGAACCTCGCGAACGCGCGTGCTGAGCACGACGCGCGGGACGCCGGCGAGAACACCAACCGCTGATCGTTCCACCAGCACATGCAAACGGGGCCATCGGCCCCTTTTCCCATTCCCCGCCTGGTCCTGCCGTCACTGCCAGCGTGCAGCGTCCATCTCCTGCTTCACCGAGTGCACCCGCGCCACGTGATGCCGCTGGTGGTGCTCGAACGCCGCCTCGCTGGCCAGGGCCTCGATCGCGTTGCGCACGTCCTGCGCGAAGAAAATGTCCTCGAACGCCATCAGTTCCCCGCCGAACACGTCGTCCCCGATCTGCTGCTTCAAGGCCTCCCAAGCCGGCCCGGTGTCAATCGACGTCTGCAGAGCGTCCAGGCGCCCATGCCGGGCGAACATGGCCCACCAGCCCTCGCCCGGCTGCTCCGTCGCCTGAATCGTGTGGTGCCGGCCGTTGAGCGTGACGCCCACCGTTACCGTCAGCGCCGGGTACACCGCGTCGAGCCCGTCCACCACCGCCGGCTCCTCCACCTTCTCGGCCACCAGGCTGGCCACGATCGTGGCCAGGGCCTCCTCCTGCTTCGCGGTCCACATGCTCATCGCACGCTCCCCAGGATCCGGTCGATGTCCACGTGCAACTGGGCCAGCCGTTGCGCCTGGTGGGGCTGCGTGCCGGGCGCGGCCTCGTTGAACGCCACCCACCACCGCACCTCGGGATGGTCCGACAGGACCTTCACGAGCAGCTCGTTCAGGCTCTGGTTGTGCTGACGCGCAACCGCCGTCACGGCGTCGTGCAGCACCGGCTGCATGCGGAGTGTGGCGCTCCTGCGAGGGGTCTTGCGGGTGGTGGTCATCAGATCCTCCGGTTCTGGGTGGTGGTCGATTCCAACGTAGCAGGTCGAATCGTGGCGGCAAGAGCCCCGATCAGCAGAGCTTCCCCGTCAGGAACCCGGACGCCTGCTGCCACTTCTTGTCGGGGTAAAACGAGAACAGGTAGGCCCCCTTCTTCAGGCTGTCGATCATCGGGACGATCACGCCCCGCTGCACCGCCGCGCACCCCTCAGACTGCGACACGTGGCCTGTGGCCGCCCGCTCGTCGTTCACGTAGTCCGTGCCGTGCAACCAGATGCCCCGCTCCACCGCGTGGTCGTTGATGCCCTTCTCCAGCCCCACCATGCTCATCGCCGGGCCGAACTGGCTCTTGAACGGACTGCCCAGCTCGAACAGGCCCAGGCTGGACTGCTCGCTGTCGGGCTGGTTCGAGAAGGACCGCGCGTAGAGCCCCGCGCCGGATCCGCGCCCGTGCAGGACGTACTCGTTCCACAGGAGCTTGCCGTTGCGCAGGTCGAAGACCCAGAGGCGCCGGGCGGTGCTCGGCAACGAGTAGTCGATCACCACCAGGCGGTCCTTGTCCCCGTAGTGCTTCGCTGCGCATTCCATCGCCCGCATCGCCAGGTGCAACGCGTCCGGGTTGATCGTGGGCGCCACCGCCAGGAGCTGCTGCTCCGTCACGCGGAACACCGGTCGCGGCACGACCACCTGCGCCACCCCAGCCACCGTGGGCCAGAACGCGCCCACCATGCGCTCGGGCATGCGGGTGAAACGGGTCAGCCGCGGCGAAGCGTCGAACACGGGCGCGGGTTCGTCAAAGGCCGACGGGACGTCGACCAAGGATGCGGGTTGGGGAATCGCGATGGCCGCCGGTTCATGGATGTGCCCTGGCACGGCCTTGAGCGGACTGGGGCAAAGCGCGAGTGCAGCAAGGCAGGCTGCGGTGAGCGCCACCAGGCGGTGGGCAATGGGTTTCAGCGAGGGGTTCAATCGGTCCTCCAAGTGCAGTGGTGATCGCCTCCTTGTCGTGTTGTTGGCGACGGTGGGTGAAGGGCCCCAGAGCGCGGGGCCCGTGGTGGTTCAGCGCGGGCTGAACCGTGAACGGGGACGGTAAGCCTCCACCCCGTTGTCCGTGTCGTAAGCCAGGGTGCTGGCCCGCGACGTGGGTTCGAAGCGCGCCATGGTCGAGCGCGTGTCCAGACGGTTGCCCAGGCTGCACGCGCTGGGGATCGTGATCTGCGGTGCCGGGCTCCGGGGTTCGGTCGACCGCTCCACCGGGTCGATGCGGGGACCACGGCTGGCCCGCACGTCCGCCATGCTGAACTTGCGCCGCCCACCGTCGATCCGCCGCCCCTCGACGTCCAGGGTTTGCGGTTCGGTGGTCAGCACGTCGCGCGGCACGATCGTCACGCCGTCGGCTTCGAGCTTGCGGACCCGCACCAGCTTCGCGGTGACCCAGGCCTGCCGCTGCTGGAGCTGACGGATCTGCTCCGCCTGCAACGCGATGGTCTCGCGCTGCAACTTCATCGTGAGCATCACCAAGATCGCTTCGAGCATCTCGACGAGCGCCTCGATCGGCTTGCCGATCATCGCTTTCAGCTCCTCGTCCGGCTGGATCGAGAAGTCGTACATGCCTTCTGGGGTGTATCCGTTGCGGGTAGTCATCGGGGATCTCCGGGTGCGCATCGTTGGCGCGGTGGTTTTGAGGTCCTTCACTTTTCAACCTAGCAGGATCACCAGACCGGTCAACAGCAAAAGCGCCATACAAGCCCCGGATTTACAAAGTTTTTTCCATCCTCAGACGAACGGTTAACCCGTGCCCCGGCACGTGTTGGATTCTTCGCCAGAAGGTATTGACACGCGGCCATGACCCGCTAAGTACAAGGAGGTCGGGCCCGTGGAGAGGCCCCTGGATCGTCGAGGGAGGAGAACTGTGACGCGTAAGACCAAGTACCGCCTCAAGCAGCTCAACGCGCTGGCCATGGCCATGCTCACCGGGCTGGAAGCCCTGCCCGCCTTCGCCCAGAGCGATGCGGAACGCAACGTCGCCGACAGCGCCGGTCAGCCGCAGGACGCGGTGGTGAGCTACGTGCAGGAGCCCGTGGCCCAGACGCCGACCCTCTACCCGCGCGTGTCGTTCAACGCAACCGGTTCGAAGGAGTGGCACGTGTACGTCGACGCGAACCTGCACGCGTACCACTTCGACCGTCAGGCCGTGAAGGATTACCACTTCAATGAAAACAACCTCGGATTGGGTCTGGAGGCCGGAAACGACGTGTTCCGGATCATGGTCGGCCAGTACCACAACTCGATCTGGCGCAACAGCACGTTCTTCCTCGCTGGCTACACGCCCTTTCAGTTCGACATCACGTCGAAGGATCGCGTGAACCTGGGCCCGGTCGCCGGTGTGGTGAGCGGCTACCTCGAAGACACGACCGTCCAAGTGCCTTACACGATCACCGACCCCGTTCGCGGATTCCAATCCACCCGGTATCGCACCGAGAACACGCAGAAGCCTCGAGGCTTCATGCCCGCCGCCGGCCTCCTGCTCTCCTACGAGCACGACCACAAGTGGGGCGTGAACCTCATCGCCGTGCCGAACGTCAAGCGTGCCGGCATCTACGGCTTCGTGGGCGTCCAAGGCCGCATCGCCATCCCGTCGTCCTGGTTCTAGCCACCCGATCGCTGCATCTCGTTTCACCCGCTGTCCGTCGTTCCAACCACCAACCTTGAGGAGACCTACACATGATGTTTGCATTTTCCCCTTCCACCCTGCGCCGCACGTCTCTGGCGCTGGCCGCGCTGACGCTTTTCGCGTCGATCTCGGCCCAAGCCCAGGTAGCGCAAGGCACGGGAGCCAGCGCCGACTCGTCGTCGGTGGCGTTGGGCAACAGCTCGACCGCCGCGAACTCCAGCGTCGCCGCGGGGGCCAACAGCACGGCCA